>NZ_CP041091.1:630000-1260000 GCF_006494815.1 Nocardioides sambongensis | reverse complement strand
CGAGTCTGAATAGGGCGTGTCCAGTGATGGAGTAGTCGCACGATCAAGACCCGAAGCGGAGTGATCTAGCCATGGGCAGGTTGAAGCGCCGGTAAGACGGCGTGGAGGACCGAACCCACTTCAGTTGAAAATGGAGGGGATGACCTGTGGTTAGGGGTGAAAGGCCAATCAAACTCCGTGATAGCTGGTTCTCCCCGAAATGCATTTAGGTGCAGCGTTGCGTGTTTCTTGCCGGAGGTAGAGCACTGGATAGCCGATGGGCCCGACCAGGTTACTGACGTTAGCCAAACTCCGAATGCCGGTAAGTGTAAGCGTGGCAGTGAGACTGCGGGGGATAAGCTTCGTAGTCGAGAGGGAAACAGCCCAGACCATCGGCTAAGGCCCCTAAGGGCGGCTAAGTGGAAAAGGATGTGGAGTCGCAGTGACAACCAGGAGGTTGGCTTGGAAGCAGCCACCCTTGAAAGAGTGCGTAATAGCTCACTGGTCAAGTGATTCCGCGCCGACAATGTAGCGGGGCTCAAGCCGTCCGCCGAAGCCATGGCATCTACATTGAACCCAGGAGATCTTTGGTCTTCCAGGGGTGTGGATGGGTAGGGGAGCGTCGTGCCACGGGTGAAGCTGCAGAGTGATCTAGTGGTGGATGTGGCACGAGTGAGAATGCAGGCATGAGTAGCGAATCACGGGTGAGAAACCCGTGCGCCGAATGATCAAGGGTTCCAGGGTCAAGCTAATCTGCCCTGGGTAAGTCGGACCTAAGGCGAGGCCGACAGGCGTAGTCGATGGACAACGGGTTGATATTCCCGTACCGGCGAAGTGGCGCCCATGATGAGCCCGGTGATGCTAACCACCCGAAGCGCAGTTGATTGATCCCTTCGGGGTGAGACGGTTGTGTGGAGCGTGGGACCCGATCCGGTAGTAGTCAAGCGATGGGGTGACGCAGGAAGGTAGCCCAACCACGCCGATGGTTGTGCGTGGGTAAGCATGTAGGGCGGGATCTAGGCAAATCCGGATTCCTGGCTTTGATGCCGAGCTTGAGATGTGATGCCGACCCCGTAGGGGGAAGTGGGTGATCCTATGCTGTCGAGAAAAACCTCTAGCGAGCCATGAGCCGCCCGTACCCCAAACCGACTCAGGTGATCAGGTAGAGAATACCAAGGCGATCGAGACAACCATGGTTAAGGAACTCGGCAAAATGCCCCCGTAACTTCGGGAGAAGGGGGGCCCGGATCGTGATCGGACTTGCTCCGGGAGCGTGAAGGGCCGCAGAGACCAGGCCCAAGCGACTGTTTACTAAAAACACAGGTCCGTGCGAAGTTGTAAGACGATGTATACGGACTGACTCCTGCCCGGTGCTGGAAGGTTAAGAGGACGGGTTAGAGCCTTTCGGGGTTCGAAGCTCAGAATTTAAGCCCCAGTAAACGGCGGTGGTAACTATAACCATCCTAAGGTAGCGAAATTCCTTGTCGGGTAAGTTCCGACCTGCACGAATGGAGTAACGACTTGGGCGCTGTCTCAACCATGGACTCGGCGAAATTGCACTACGAGTAAAGATGCTCGTTACGCGCGGCAGGACGGAAAGACCCCGGGACCTTTACTATAGTTTGGCATTGGTGTTTGGTTCGGCTTGTGTAGGATAGGTGGGAGACTGTGAAGCTCATCCGCCAGGATGGGTGGAGTCATCGTTGAAATACCACTCTGGTCGTACTAGATGTCTAACCTAGGGCCATGATCTGGTTCAGGGACAGTGCCTGATGGGTAGTTTAACTGGGGCGGTTGCCTCCCAAAATGTAACGGAGGCGCTCAAAGGTTCCCTCAGCCTGGTTGGCAATCAGGTTTTGAGTGTAAGTGCACAAGGGAGCTTGACTGTGAGACAGACATGTCGAGCAGGGACGAAAGTCGGAACTAGTGATCCGGCCACTCCTCGTGGAAGGGTGGTCGCTCAACGGATAAAAGGTACCCCGGGGATAACAGGCTGATCTTCCCCAAGAGTCCATATCGACGGGATGGTTTGGCACCTCGATGTCGGCTCGTCGCATCCTGGGGCTGGAGTAGGTCCCAAGGGTTGGGCTGTTCGCCCATTAAAGCGGCACGCGAGCTGGGTTTAGAACGTCGTGAGACAGTTCGGTCCCTATCCGCCGCGCGCGTTGGAAACTTGAGAAAGGCTGTCCCTAGTACGAGAGGACCGGGATGGACGAACCTCTGGTGTGCCAGTTGTACCGCCAGGTGCAGGGCTGGTTGGCTACGTTCGGAAGTGATAACCGCTGAACGCATCTAAGCGGGAAGCACGTTTCAAGATGAGGTTTCCTACCCCCTTTGAGGGGATAAGGCCCCCAAAAGATGATTGGGTTGATAGGCCGGAGGTGTACAGCAGTAATGCCCAGCCGACCGGTACTAATAGGCCGAAAGCTTGCCACAACAAATCCCCAACACACCCAACAAACAAAGACTGTTTGTTTGGGACATGAAATGGGACACCGTGCAAGACAACAACACTCGCGTCCACACGATCACCACATCGCCAGATCACCAGATCACCAGATCATGGTGAATCAGATCGTGGAGAATCAACAGACCACCCCACCCCCCAACCCCACACCCCGCGGGCACACACACCGGCGGGCACAAAGGGCACAAGCAGGGGGAGTGATGGGGTAACAGAGTTACGGCGGCCATAGCGGCAGGGAAACACCCGGTCCCATACCGAACCCGGAAGTTAAGCCTGCCAGCGCCGATGGTACTGCAACCGAGAGGCTGTGGGAGAGTAGGACGCCGCCGGACAAACATTGACGATGGGCCATCACCACCAGGTGATGGCCCATCAGTCTTTTTCCCACACCCCGAGCGGCCGGATGAGGACACCCAGGCTCGGTTTCGGCTGGAACGAGGTGGCCTTCTCCGGGAGCAGTCGGTCCGCTTCGGCGATCCTGATCGCCTGGTCCACCGACGGCGCGGGCATGAGCACCGCGATGCCATGTTCGGGCGCGGCCTGGTCGAGGGCGGACTCGACGGTGTGGTGGTAGCCCACCGCGCTCGGTCCGTGGGGCAACGCCGGCAGCACCCGGTGGTGCAGGATCTCGACCGTGGCGCGGTCCGGCGGCACGTTGAGCGTGACCGTGGCCCAGGTCTGTCCGTCGGTGGCGGCCAGGCGGCTGGGACCGAGGCCGGCGACGGCACGGTGCTGCTCGCGCTCCTCGTAGCGGTAGCCCAACGCGTCAGCGGCACGGCGGAGGTCGTCGAGTGTCGTGCCGGTCAGCGTGCGGTGGATCGGACCGAGGAACAGTGGGGTGTCCTGCTGGTCGACCAACATCGCCAGCCCCAGGTCGTACGCCGCCCCCAGGCCACGCTGCTGGAGGCGCAGGTAGGCGGCGTACCGGTGATGGCCGTCCGCGATGAGCGCGCGCGAGGAGGCGAGCTCGGCCTCGAGGAGGTCGACGGTCGTGGGGTCGCTGATCGCCCAGATCCGGTGCTGCTGCTGACTGCGGTCGACGAAGGCCCGTTCGGGGTCGGCGGAGCGCACCTGGGTGGTGAGCTCGCGCAGTGCGGCGGAGCCCTGGTGCACGAGCAGGATCGGCGCCGGGTTCAGGCTCATCTCGGCCATCCGGTCGGCGAGGTCGTCGGCCTGCGCCGGGTGGATCCCCTCGTGCGGCAGCACGGCGCGGTCCTCGGCCCGGATCGCCCGACGAGACACGTCCAGCGCACCGACCAGGCCGCGGATGGTGATGCCGTTGGACGTGTACTCGTGCAGGTAGAGGGCGGGCCGGGCCGCGCGATCCACGAAGCCGCGCTCCTGCCAGCGGCCCAGGCGTGCGGCCACGTCCTTGTAGGGGCGGGCGAAGGCGCGGCCGGTCGAGGGGTCGCCGACGCGGGAGGGCGTCAGCATCATCGCGCTGAACGGCTCCAGGCGGAGTGGGCCGGCGACGTAGGGAGGTGTCACCAGCGTCGTCGCGTCCATCTGGTCATCGTACGAACGGCGCCCAGCGGGGTGCTGGCAGGCTGGTGGTGTGTTGATCAGCTCTGCAGTGCCGCTCAGCCGCTGCCACGACCTCGCGATGCTCGATCTCGACGGGGTGGTCTACATCGGGGACGCCGCGGTACCCGGCGCCGCCGCCGCGATCTCCGCCGTCAGGACGACGGGCATGTCGGTCGCGTTCATCACCAACAACGCCTCCCGCACTCCGGAGACGGTGGCCGACCATCTCACCAGGCTCGGTGTCGAGGCCGCGCCGGGTGACGTGGTCACCTCCGCCCAGGCCGCCGCCCGCGTGGTGGTGGACCGCTTCGGTGCGGGTGCCCGGGTGGTCTGCCTCGGCGGTGACGGGCTGCGCGAGGCTCTGCAGGCCCTCGACCTGAAGCCCGTCGGGGTGCAGGACGACGCCGACGCGCTGGTCACCGGCTACGGACCGGAGGTCCGCTGGCGTGACATCATGTCCGCCGCTGTCCGGATCGCGACGGGCCTGCCGTGGGTGGCCAGCAACACCGACTACACGATCCCGACCGCCGAGGGCGTGGCGCCCGGACACGGCGTCCTGGTCCAGACGCTGAGCACCTTCACCGGGGTGCGGCCGACCGTCGCCGGGAAGCCCGAGCGACCACTGCTCGACGAGACGGTCAGGCGGATGACCGCCCGGCGACCGTTGATGGTGGGTGACAGGCTCGACACCGACATCGAAGGAGCCCGGCGGGCCGGAGTGCCGTCCTTGCTCGTGCTCACCGGTGTCACCGGTCTGGCCGAGCTGGTCGCGGCCGAGCCGAGCGAGCGGCCGTCGTACCTGGCGGCGGACCTCGGCGGGCTGACGACCCCTCATCCGGCGCCGGACCGGGATGACGTGCAGTGGTGCGCGCCCGGGTGGCGGGCCTGGGTCGAGGAAGGCCGACTGCGGGTCGAGGAGACGGACCCCGGGCGGCGGGCCGACCCGGTCGACGCCTGGCGGGTGGCGGCGGATGCCGCGTGGGAGCACCTGGACCGCACCGGTGCCGTGGTCGACATCGCGGGGGTCACCCTGCCGGGTCGCGGACCGTCCGGGCGGTAGCCTGCAGACATGACGGAGCAACCCGAGCTGCCGACCACCGGCATCGAGGACGTCGACGCCGCACTCACCGCAGTCGCAGGGCTGGAGGAGAGGCCGGTCGACGAGCACGCCGCCACGTTCGAGGAGGCCCACGGCGCGCTGCGCCGTACCCTCGACGACCCGCCGCCCGACGCCTGACCATGCCGCCCCGTCGTCTCCGACTCGACGCCGAGCTGGTCCGTCGAGGGCTGGCCCCCTCCCGCGAGCGCGCCGCGCGCATGATCGCCGAAGGCCGGGTGAAGGTGTCCGGCGTCGTCGCCTCGAAGGCGGCGACGGGCGTCACCACCGACGTGGCGATCGTGGTCCGTGAGCCCGAGGACGGCCCGGACTACGTCTCGCGCGGTGCCCACAAGCTGCTGGGTGCGCTCCGGGCCTTCGAGCCGCTGGGGCTCCAGGTCCGTGGGCGGCGATGCCTCGACGCCGGTGCGAGCACGGGCGGCTTCACCGACGTGCTGCTGCGAGCGGGTGCAGCGGAGGTGGTCGCCGTCGACGTGGGCTACGGGCAGCTCGACTGGTCGCTGCAGAGCGACGACCGGGTCCGGGTGCACGACCGGACCAACGTCCGCACCCTCACCGCCGACCAAGTCGGTGGCCACGTCGACGTGGTGGTCGGCGACCTCTCCTTCATCTCCCTGACCCTGGTCCTCGACGCGCTGCTCGGCGTGACCCGGCCCGACGGCGACCTGGCGCTGATGGTCAAGCCCCAGTTCGAGGTCGGCAAGGAGCGGGTCGGCAAGGGAGGGGTGGTCCGCGACCCCGAGCTCCGCGCGGAGGCGGTGAACACGGTCGCCGCCGCGGCCGCCGCGCGCGGCTGGGGAGCCCGCGCGGTCACCGTCAGTCCGTTGCCCGGCCCGTCGGGCAATGTGGAGTTCTTCGTGTGGCTGCGGCACGGTCCTGCGGAGGTCGGGGGCGATGAGATCGCGGCCGTGGTGCGCCGTGGGACCGATCCCGATCCGTCCGACCCGGATGAGAGGGTGGCCACATGAGCGACCGGACCGATCCCGTCACCCGTCGGGTGCTGGTGCTCGCGCACACCGGGCGGGTCGAGGCACGCGACGTGGCGCGCGCCTTCGTCAAGGAGCTCTCGGGCAACGGGATCGTCGTCCGGCTGATGCGCGAGGAAGCCGCCGACCTCGGCGTGGCCGCCGGCGACTACGACCCCCCGCTGGAGTTCACCGACTCGGAGTCCGACGCCAGCCGCGGATGCGAGCTGACCGTGGTGATCGGCGGAGACGGCAGCATCCTGCGCGCCGCCGAGGTCACCCACAGCCGCCTGACGCCCGTGCTGGGCGTCAACCTGGGTCACGTCGGTTTCCTCGCGGAGGCCGAGCACGAGGACGTCGCGGCCACGATCGAGGCCATCGTCCGGCAGCGCTACTCGACCGAGGACCGGCTCACCCTGGACGTGCGGGCCTACCACGACGGACGGCTGGTCTACTCGACCTTCGCGGTGAACGAGGCCAGCGTCGAGAAGGCCGCGCGCGAGCGGATGCTCGAGGTGGTGGTCGAGGTCGACGACCGTCCGCTCTCCCGCTGGGGGTGCGACGGCGTGGTGCTGGCGACCCCCACCGGCTCCACCGCCTACAACTTCAGCGCCGGCGGGCCGATCGTCTGGCCCCAGGTCGAGGCGCTGTGCATCGTGCCGCTCAGTGCGCACGCCCTGTTCGCCCGTCCGATGGTGGTGGCACCCTCGTCCGTGATCGCCGTCGAGGTCCTCGCCGGCAACCAGGGCGCCGGCGTGCTGTGGTGCGACGGGCGGCGCAGCGTGGACCTGCCACCGGGGGCCCGGATCGAGATCCGGCGCGGCGAGCGACCGGTCCGGCTGGTGCGTCTGCACGAGGCGCCGTTCACCGATCGGCTGGTCGCCAAGTTCGGACTGACCGTCGAGGGATGGCGCGGGGCCGCCGAGCAGCGCCGCGCGGCGCGCACCACCGAGGAGGGGGACAGCAGGTGATCGAGGAGATCCGGATCAGCGGGCTCGGCGTGATCGAGTCCTCCACCCTCGAGCTCGGGCCCGGTCTCACCGTGATCACCGGCGAGACCGGCGCCGGCAAGACCATGGTCGTCAGCGCCCTCGGCCTGCTGCTGGGGGGCCGCGCCGACAGCGGAGCGGTCCGCACCGGGGTGAAGCAGGCTCGGGTCGAGGGCCTGGTCCTGGCCGAGGCGGTGGACGGCCTCGAGGACGCGGTCGACGAGGCCGGCGGCGAGGCCGAGAGCGGCCGCGTCGTCTTCGCCCGCAACGTCAGCGCGGAGGGACGCTCCCGGGCCTACGCGGGCGGCGCCGCCGTGCCGGTCTCGACCCTGAGCGCCCTGACCGAGCCGCTGGTGGCGGTGCACGGGCAGTCCGACCAGCACCGGTTGCTGCGCACCTCGACCCAGCGTGACGCCCTCGACCGCTTCGGGACCACGCCGACCTGCTGGCCGACTACCGGCAGGCCCACGCCGCCCTGACGACGACCGAGGCGGAGCTGGCCGAGCTGCGCAGCCAGGCCCGGGAACGGGCACGCGAGGCCGACGTGCTCCGGTTCGGCGTGGACGAGATCACCGCGGTCGCACCGCAGCCGGGCGAGGACCTCGAGCTCGCCGCGGAAGAGTCCCGGCTCGGACACGCCGACACCCTGCAGGGCGCGGCGGAGCAGGCGCGGGAGGCGCTGTCCAGCGAGCAGGGAGTCCCGGACGCGATGGCCGCCGTCGGCGCCGCGCGCGGCCTGCTGGACGGGGTCCGCGACCACGACCCGGCCGCCGCCGCGCTCGCGGACCGGGTCACCGAGCTGAGCTATCTGCTGACCGACGTCGCCACCGACGTCGCCTCCTACGCCTCGAGCGTCGAGGTCGACCCGGCTCGGCTCGCCGCCGTCTCCGAGCGCCGTGCCGCGCTGACCGCCCTCACCCGCAAGTACGGCGACACCCCCGCCGACGTGCTCGCCTGGTGCGAAGAGGCCTCGGCGCGCCTGCTCGACCTCGACTCCACCGACGACAGCATCGCGTCACTCGTCGCGCAGCGCACCGCCCAGCGCGAGCAGCTGGCCGCGGCCGGGGAACGGCTCAGCCGGGCCCGCACCACGGCGGCGGAGCGCCTGGGCCGCGCGATCTCCGAGGAGCTCACGCTGCTCGCGATGCCGCACGCCGAGGTGACCATCGCAGTGCGTCGTCCCGCAGCGGAGGAGCCCGCGGACCCCGCCGATCCGCCGCCGGACCTGCTCGCTGTCGACGGCGACTGGGTGCGCTTCGGTCGCTCCGGACTCGACGAGATCGAGTTCCTGCTGGCGGCGAACTCGGGGCCGAGCCGCGCCCGCTCCACAAGGGAGCCTCCGGCGGCGAGCTGTCCCGGGTGATGCTGGCGGTCGAGGTCTGCCTGGCCGGCACCAACCCGGTGCCCACCTTCGTCTTCGACGAGGTCGACTCCGGAGTCGGCGGCGCCGCCGCGGTGGAGATCGGCCGACGACTCGCCCGCCTTGCCCGGGACGCCCAAGTCCTGGTGGTGACCCACCTGCCCCAGGTGGCGGCGTTCGCCGATCGGCACGTCGTGGTGGAGAAGTCGTCGGACGGCACCGTCACCAGCTCCGGACTCACCGCCCTCGACGACGAGGGCCGCGAGCAGGAGCTCTCCCGGATGCTGGCCGGCCTGGCCGGCTCCGACACCGCCATCGCCCACGCGCGCGAGCTCCTGGACCTCGCCCAGGAGGACGCCGCCGAGAACCAACCCGCGCGCCAGCGTGCGGGTTGAGGCACGAGCAGATAGCATGGAATCCCGTGAACATGGCGCCGGGTAGCGGATCGAGTCGACAGGCAAAGCACCTCTTCGTGACCGGAGGCGTCGCCTCCTCACTGGGGAAGGGTCTGACCGCCTCCAGCCTGGGACGGCTGCTGCGGTCCCGCGGGCTGCGGGTCACCATGCAGAAGCTGGATCCGTATCTGAACGTTGATCCGGGCACCATGAACCCGTTCCAGCACGGCGAGGTGTTCGTCACCAACGACGGCGCCGAGACCGACCTGGACATCGGCCACTACGAGCGGTTCCTCGACACCGACCTGGGCCAGATCGCCAACGTGACCACCGGGCAGGTCTACTCCTCGGTGATCGCCAAGGAGCGCAAGGGTGAGTACCTCGGCGACACGGTCCAGGTGATCCCGCACATCACCAACGAGATCAAGGACCGGATCCTGGCGATGGGGCACGGCGGTTCCGAGCCCGTCGACGTCGTGATCACCGAGATCGGCGGCACCGTCGGCGACATCGAGTCGCTCCCGTTCCTCGAGGCCGCCCGTCAGGTGCGCCACGAGATCGGCCGCGACAACTGCTTCTTCCTGCACGTGTCCCTGGTGCCCTACATCGGCCCCTCCGGGGAGCTCAAGACGAAGCCCACCCAGCACTCGGTCGCCGCCCTGCGCCAGGTCGGCATCCAGCCCGACGCGGTGGTCTGCCGCTCGGACCGCGAGCTGCCCGAGAGCATCAAGCGGAAGATCTCGCTGATGTGCGACGTCGACAACGAGGCCGTGGTGACCTGCGCGGACGCGCCGTCGATCTACGACATCCCGAAGGTGCTGCACCGCGAGGGGCTCGACGCCTACGTCGTGCGCCGGTTGAACCTTCCCTTCCGCGATGTCGACTGGACGCTCTGGGACGACCTGCTGCGTCGCGTGCACCATCCCAAGGAGGACGTCGTCGTCGCGCTGGTCGGCAAGTACGTCGACCTGCACGACGCCTACCTGTCGGTGGGCGAGGCGCTGCGCGCCGGCGGCTTCGCCAACGAGGCGAAGGTCGAGATCCGCTGGGTCGCCTCGGACGACTGCGAGACCCCTGCGGGTGCCGCGAAGCATCTCTCCGACGTCGACGCGATCTGCGTGCCCGGCGGTTTCGGCATCCGAGGCCTCGAGGGCAAGCTCGGTGCGCTGAGCTACGCCCGCACCCATCAGATCCCCACGCTGGGCCTCTGCCTGGGTCTGCAGTGCATGGTCATCGAGTACGCCCGCACCGAGCTCGGACTGACCCACGCGGGCTCCACCGAGTTCGACCCGGAGACCGACGAGCCGGTGATCGCCACCATGGAGGAGCAGAAGGAGATCGTCGAGGGCGCCGGTGACCTCGGTGGCACCATGCGCCTCGGGCTCTACCCGGCCGAGCTCGGCAAGGGCACCCTGGCCCGCGAGGTGTACGACGCCGACCGGATCGAGGAGCGCCACCGCCACCGCTACGAGGTGAACAACCGCTACCGCGCCGACCTGGAGAAGGCGGGGCTGGTCTTCTCCGGCCTCAACCCCGACCTCGACCTGGTCGAGTTCGTGGAGCTCCCGCGGGACGTCCACCCGTACTACATCGGCACCCAGGCACACCCGGAGCTCCGCTCCCGTCCCACCCGCCCGCACCCGCTCTTCGCCGGACTGGTCGGCGCCGCGATCACCCGGCAGCGGGAGACCCGCCTGGAGATCGACGACGCCAACCTGCACGTCGACCCGGTCGACGAGGACTGAGCCCCGGATGGCCGATCCGGCATCGGAGACCTTCGCGGACCGCCCGGAGAGCTGGCCGGTCCTGGGCAGTGAGGACCTGCACCGGGACAGCTGGGTGGTCGCACTGCGCTCGGACCTGATGACGCGCCCGAACGCGGACGGTGAGGCCCCGTTCCGGAGGCTGGTGCTCGAGCACCCCGGAGCGGCCGTGGTGCTGGCCATCGACGAGGAGGACCGGGTGCTCTGCCTGGCCCAGTACCGCCATCCGGCCCAGCACCGGTTGGTCGAGCTGCCGGCCGGCGTCTGCGACCACCCGGGGAGGACCCGCTGCAGGTCGCGCAACGCGAGCTCCAGGAGGAGGCGGCGCTGCAGGCCGAGGAGTGGACACCGCTCCTCTCCACCTACAGCTCGCCCGGCTACTCCAGCGAGCGGATCCACTACTTCCTGGCGCGCGGCCTGAGCCACGCCGACCGCGGCGACTTCGAGCTGCGCCACGAGGAGGCGGACCTGCAGACCCTCTGGATCCCGTTCGACGAGCTGGTCGCAGCGGTGCTCGCGGGCCGCGTGGCCGACGGGCCGGTGGTCCAGGCGGTGCTGGCCCACGAGGTGGCGCGGCGTCGTACCCCTTGAGGACTCACCGCCGGGACAGCAGAATCGCCCCCACGGCCATCAGCCAACAGGAGGCAGCGGATGCGGATCGGCGTACCGAGGGAAGTCAAGAACCGCGAGTACCGGGTGGCGATCACGCCGGTCGGGGTGCACGAGCTGGTGTCGCACGGGCACGAGGTGCTGGTCGAGACCGGTGCCGGGGCCGGGTCGTCGATCAGCGACGAGGACTACGTCGCGGCGGGCGCCCGGATCGTCCCGGACGCCGACGCCGCCTGGGGTGAGGCGGAGACCGTCCTGAAGGTGAAGGAGCCGGTCGCCGAGGAGTACCACCGGCTGCGGGAGGACCTGGTCCTCTTCACCTACCTGCACCTGGCCGCGGACAAGGCGCTCACCGAGCGGCTGGTCGAGGCCGGCACCACGGCGATCGCCTACGAGACGGTGCAGCTGCCCTCGGGCGCGCTGCCGCTGCTCTACCCGATGTCGGAGGTGGCGGGGTGCCTGGCGCCGCAGGTGGGGGCGCACGCGCTGTTGAAGGCGCACGGCGGCCGCGGGGTGCTGCTCGGCGGCGTCGGCGGGGTGCAGAACGCGAAGGTCGTGGTGATCGGCGCCGGGGTCTCGGGACAGAACGCGGCCAACATCGCGCTCGGGATGGGCGCCGACGTCACCCTGCTCGACACCGACCTGGACAAGCTCCGGATGTCGTTCTGGCGCTACGACAACCGGGTCCACGGGCTCGCCTCCTCGAAGCTGACCATCGCCCAGCAGGTGCAGCAGGCCGACCTGGTCATCGGGGCGGTGCTGATCCCCGGCGCGGCCGCGCCGAAGCTGGTCAGCAACGACCTGGTGGCCACGATGAAGCCGGGCTCGGTGCTGGTCGACATCGCGGTCGACCAGGGCGGTTGCTTCGAGGACACCCGACCGACCACCCACGACGACCCGACCTTCCCGGTCCACCAGTCGACCTTCTACTGCGTGGCCAACATGCCGGGTGCGGTGCCGATCACCTCGACCTACGCCCTCACCAACGCCACGCTGCCGTTCACGGTCGCGCTCGCGGACAAGGGATGGCGCGAGGCGTGCCGGTCGGACCCGTCGTTGGCCAAGGGACTGAACACGCACGCCGGGCGGGTGACCAACGGCCCGGTGGGGAGGCCCTGGGGTTCGACGCGATGCCGGTGGCCGACGCGTTGGAGCAGGCCTGACACCGCCACCCTGAGACCGCCACCCTGCCGCGCGACGGCGCCGCATCGGCGGCCATGCCCTAGCCTGACCGGGTGAGCGAGACGGGTGCGGTGGATCGAGCGATCCGCACCTATCTCGACCACCTCGCGGTGGAGAAGGGCCTGGCCGCCAACACGCTCGCCTCCTACCGGCGCGATCTGCGTCGCTACCGGGCGTACCTGGACGCGGTCGGGGTCGCCGAGCTCGATGCCGTCGCGCCCGCCACGATCACCGAGTTCCTGATGCGGCTGCGGGAGGGCGATGCCGACCATCCGCCCCTCGGTGCCGCCTCCGCGGCCCGCACGGTGGTCGCGGTCCGCGGCTTCCACCGGTTCGCCGTCGCCGACGGGCTCGCCGAGGCGGACCCGGCAGCAGGGGTCAAGCCGCCCACACCTGCCAAGCGGCTGCCCAAGGCGCTGCCGCTGGCCGACATCGAGGCGCTGCTGCGCGCTGCCGGCGCCGCCGACACCCCGCTGGCCCTGCGGGACCGGGCCCTGCTGGAGGTGCTCTACGGGACCGGAGCCCGGATCTCGGAGGTGGTCGGGCTGGATCTCGACGACGCCACCGGGTTCCTCGAGGCCGACCCCGAGGAGTCGGTCCTGCTGCTGCGCGGCAAGGGCGGCAAGGAGCGGCTGGTGCCCGTCGGCTCCTACGCCCGCGAGGCGCTCGACGCCTACCTGGTGCGGGCCAGGCCGTCCCTCTCCGCCACCGGTACGGCGACGCCGGCCCTGTTCCTCAACGCCCGGGGCGGCAGGCTGTCGCGTCAGTCCGCCTGGACCGTCCTGGTCAAGGCCGCCGAGCGTGCCGGGCTATCCCAGGACGTGTCGCCGCACACCCTGCGGCACTCGTTCGCCACCCACCTGCTCGACGGCGGGGCGGACGTGCGGGTGGTCCAGGAGCTCCTGGGCCACGCGTCGGTCACCACCACCCAGATCTACACCATGGTCACCGTGGACAACCTGCGGGAGGTCTTCGCGACCGCCCACCCGCGGGCCCGGGACAGCTGAGCAACCGACAGAGGACGATGGCCACCACCACGAACGCGACCGACGCCGCCTACGAACGGATCCTCGACCACGCCGCCGAGCGGGGTCTGGAGCTCTACCCGCACCAGGAGGAGGCTGTGCTGGAGCTTCTCGCCGGCAACAACGTGGTGCTCGCGACCCCGACCGGATCCGGCAAGTCCCTGGTGGCGGTGGCCGCGGCGATGGTGGCCCAGGCGCAGGACCGGGTGACCTTCTACACCGCCCCGATCAAGGCACTGGTCAGCGAGAAGTTCTTCGAGCTGTGCGCGGTCTTCGGTGCCGAGGACGTCGGGATGCTGACCGGGGACGTGGCGGTCAACACCGACGCGCCGATCATCTGCTGCACCGCCGAGGTCCTGGCCAACATCGCGTTGCGCGAGGGGTCGGACGCCGACGTCGGCATGGTGGTGATGGACGAGTTCCACTTCTACGGCGAGCCCGGCCGCGGCTGGGCGTGGCAGGTGCCGCTGATCGAGCTGCCCCAGGCCCAGTTCCTGCTGATGTCGGCGACCCTGGGCGACGTCACCGACCTGGCGACCGACCTGACCCGCCGCAACACCCGCGACACCGCGGTGGTCGACCGGGCGGAGCGGCCCGTGCCGCTCTCCTTCCGGTGGTCGCTGGAGCCGTTGTCGGAGACCCTGACCGAGCTGGTGGAGACCGGCCAGGGGCCGGTGTACGTCGTGCACTTCACCCAGGCCGCCGCCGTCGAGCACGCCACCAACCTGCTCGCCTCCGGGCTGCGGAAGCCCCGCGAGGAGATCGCCGAGCGGCTGGCCGGGGTCCGCTTCGCCGCCGGCTTCGGCAAGGTGCTCTCCAAGCTGCTGCGCAACGGCATCGGGGTGCACCACGCCGGCATGCTGCCGCGCTACCGGCGCCTGGTCGAGCAGCTCGCCCAGGCCGGGCTGCTCACCGTCATCTGTGGCACCGACACCCTCGGCGTGGGCATCAACGTGCCGATCCGCACCGTGCTCTTCACCGGTCTCGCGAAGTTCGACGGCACCCGGCAGCGGGTGCTGCGCAGCCGGGAGTTCGCGCAGATCGCCGGCCGCGCCGGCCGGGCCGGCTTCGACACCGCCGGGTACGTCGTGGTGCAGGCCCCCGAGCACGTCATCGAGAACGAGAAGGCGAAGGCGAAGGCGGCCGCCAAGAACGCCGCGATGAGCGACGCCAAGCGGGCCAAGCGGAAGTCGAAGGCGCAGCTGAGGAAACCGCCCGAGGGCACCGTGGTCTGGACCGAGGCGACCTTCACCAAGCTCGTCGAGGGCAAGCCCGAGCGGCTCACCTCGCAGATGAAGGTGGACAACGCGATGCTGATCAACGTGGTCTCCCGCGAGGAGGACGCGTTCGGCGTGATGCGGCGGCTGCTCACCGACAACCACGAGGACCGCCGCTCGCAGCTCCGGTTGGCCAAGCGCGCGGTCCGGCTCTCCCGCAGCCTTCTCGGCTCTGGGGTGCTCACCCGGCTGGAGGAGCTGGACGCATCCGGCCGGCGCTACGTGCTCACCGAGGCGCTGCCGGAGGACTTCGCGCTGAACCAGCCGCTCGCGCACTTCGCCCTCGCGGCCCTGGAGGTGCTCGACACCGAGGCGGCGTCGTACACGATGGACGTGGTGTCGGTGGTCGAGTCGGTGCTCGAGGCGCCACGCCCGCTGCTCATGGCGCAGCGTCACGCCGCGCGCGGTGAGGCGATCGCCGCGCTCAAGGCCGACGGGGTGGAGTACGAGGAGCGGATGGCGCAGGTCGAGGAGATCAGCTGGCCCGAGCCGCTGGCCGACCTGCTCGAGCCGCTGTTCGAGACCTACCGGGAGACCCATCCCTGGCTCCCACCCGACGCGCTGGCTCCGAAGTCGGTGGTGCGGCAGATGTGGGAGGAGGGGATGGGCTTCACCGCCCTGGTCAGCCGGTACTCCATCGCGCGCTCCGAGGGTCTGGTGCTGCGCTACCTCACCGACGCCTACCGGGCGCTGCGCCAGACGGTGCCGCCGAGTCTGCGGACCCCCGAGCTGGACCTGCTGATCGAGTGGCTGGGGGAGACGGTCCGCCAGGTCGACTCCTCGCTGCTGGACGAGTGGGAGGCGCTCAACGACCCCGAGCACGTCCGGTCCTCGGTCGGCGTGGACGAGCCGCCCCCACCGCCGCGGCCGTTGAGCCAGCAGGGCCGGGTCTTCGAGGTGATGGTCCGCAACGCGATGTGGCGCAGGGTGGAGCTGGTCGCCCGCGACGACCTGGACGGCCTGGAGTCGGTCGACGGGCAGGAGCAGCCCGCGTTCGGCCGGCAGCAGTGGGACGACGCGCTGGAGCAGTACTACGCCGAGCACCGCAGCGTCCTGCTCGACGCCGACGCCCGCGGACCTTCGTTGCTGCGCGTGGAGAAGGAGCCGACCCGGTGGGAGGTGGTGCAGACCCTGCACGACCCGGCCGGGCACCACGACTGGGTGATCGAGGCCGAGGTCGACCTCGCCGCCTCCGACGAGGCGGGTGAGGCGGTGCTGCGGACCGTCGCCATGCGCGCGCTCGGCGGCTGACCCGGGATTCCGGCGTGCTCCTCCGGCGCGTCGCACGAATGTCTCCGTGTCGACATTGTTGGATGGACGAGTACCGGGCCCTGGGGAAGGGGCCTACGTCCCCAGCGGCGCTGACCGCTCGTCAGACAAGAGGTGATCGACCATGGTCGGTGGATACGTCGGCTCCAGCAGTGCACCCGACATGCCGCCACGCGCGAACCTCCCACGCGCGGACCTCCCCCAGCGCGCCCAGATCCCCCAGCGCGCCCAGATCCCGCTCGGCGACGAGGACGCCGTCGGCGGCGAGGTGGCGCCGCCGCTGCCGTTTGCACGCCCCGAGCCTGCCGCTGCCGCTCCGACGGCGTCGACGGCCGAGCCGGAGATCGGGCCGACCGGTCGCCCGATGCCGTACCTGCCCGACCCCCGGCCGGTGACCGAGCACGGTCCGGCCCGGGTGATCTCGATGTGCAACCAGAAGGGTGGCGTCGGCAAGACCACGACCACCATCAACCTGGGGGCCGCCCTCGCCGAGTTCGGGCGCAAGGTGCTCCTGGTCGACTTCGACCCCCAGGGTTCGCTCTCGGTCGGGCTGGGTCTGAACCCGCACGACATGGAGCTCACCGTCTACAACCTCCTGATGGACCGGGAGGTGCGCATCGACGAGGTCGTCGTGCCCTCCGGCGTGCCCGGGATGGACCTGCTGCCGTCGAACATCGACCTCTCGGCGGCCGAGGTCCAGCTGGTCCACGAGGTCGCCCGCGAGCAGACCCTGCAGCGGGTGCTGGCGCCGGCGATCGAGGACTACGACGTCATCCTGATCGACTGCCAGCCGTCGCTGGGCCTGTTGACCGTCAACGCGCTCACCGCCTCCGACGGCGTCGTCGTCCCGCTCGAGTGCGAGTACTTCGCGCTGCGCGGCGTCGCCCTGCTCAAGACCACCATCGACAAGGTCCAGGAGAGGCTCAACCCGAAGCTCACCGTCGACGGCGTGCTCGGCACGATGTACGACGGGCGCACGCTGCACGGCCGCGAGGTGCTCGAGCGCCTCGTCCAGGCCTGGGGCGACAAGGTCTTCCACACCGTGATCCGCCGGACGGTGAAGTTCTCCGACTCGACGGTCGCCGGCGAGCCGATCACCTCCTATGCCTCGTCATCCTCGGGCGCCGACGCGTATCGGCAGCTCGCCAAGGAGGTGGCGGTTCGGTGCCTCGACGTGTGAGCATGCCGGCGGCCGACGACCTGTTCCGTCGTACTGCCGAGAACGACCGCCGCAACCAGGGCAAGAACGCGCGGGTCCGGGCCGTCCCCGACGCGCCGGAGGCCGAGGGCGAGGCCGCGGAGAAGCGGCCGAGCGGGCGGGTGCGGCACGACGAGAAGATCACGGTCTACGTCACCTCCGCCGAGCTGATGGAGCTGGAGCGGACCCGTCTCGTCCTCCGTGGGGAGCACGGGCTCGCCGTGGACCGCGGGCGGCTGGTGCGCGAGGCCCTCGGCCTGGTGCTGGCCGACTTCGATGCGCAGGGGGAGGACTCCGCGCTCGTCAGGCGCCTGCGTGAGTAACCCCTTCGAGGTCCGCCTCGACAACTTCGAGGGGCCGTTCGACCTGCTGCTCAACCTGATCTCCAAGCACAAGCTGGACGTCACGGAGATAGCGCTGTCGAAGGTCACCGACGAGTTCATCGCGCACGTCAAGGCGCTCGGGAGCAACGACCTGGAGGAGACGACCTCGTTCCTCCTGGTCGCCTCCACCCTGCTCGACCTGAAGGCGGCCCGTCTGCTGCCCGCCGGCGACGTCGAGGACGAGGAGGACCTGGCCCTGCTCGAGGCGCGGGACCTGCTCTTCGCACGGCTCCTGCAGTATCGCGCCTACAAGCAGATCGCCGCGGTGCTGGCCGAGCGGGTCGAGGTCGAGGCGAAGCGGCACCCGCGCTCGGTCGGGCTGGAGGAGCGGTACGCCGGGTTGCTGCCCGAGGTGCTGATCGGCATCGGTCTCGACGCCTTCGCGGCGCTGGCGGCCAAGGCGCTGGCCCCGAAGCCGGAGATCGAGCTGAACCTGCACCACATCCACGCGCCGACCGTCAGCGTGCGCGAGCAGTCCGTCCTGGTGATGGAGCGGTTGCGCCGGAGCCAGACCGTCACCTTCCGGTCGCTGTGCCGTGACGCCCCGGACACGCTGACCACCGTCGCCCGGTTCCTCTCGCTGCTCGAGCTGTTCCGGGAGGGCGCGGTCACCTTCGACCAGATGACACCGCTCGGCGAGCTCACCATCCGGTGGACCGGGACCGAGGACGACATCGAGATCACCGACGAGTTCGACGGCGCGCCGCCGGTGCAGGAGGAAAGTGATGACCGAACAGACTGACCCGGCCGGCGCGGCCGGCGTGGACGGTGCGGCCGACGAGCCGATGGACCTGCCGCTCGCCGCGCTGAGGCCGGCGCTGGAAGCGGTCCTGATGGTCGCCGACGAACCACTCGACGAGATGCGCCTGGCCAGCGCCGTCGGCCACCCGGCCGACCAGGTCGCGGCCGGCCTGGTCGAGCTGAGCGAGGAGTACACCGCCCAGGGACGCGGGTTCGACCTGCGCAACGTGGCCGGCGGATGGCGTTTCTACACCCGCGAGGAGTTCGCCCCGGTCGTCGAGGGCTTCGTGCTCGAGGGCCAGCAGGCGCGGCTCACCCAGGCGGCCCTCGAGACGCTGGCCGTGGTCGCCTACCAGCAGCCCGTCTCCCGGGCCCGGGTGTCGGCGGTCCGCGGCGTGAACGTGGACGGTGTGATGCGCACCCTGCTGAACCGTGGGCTGGTGGAGGAGGCCGGCCCGGACGGCGAGCACGGTGCGATGCTGTACCGGACCACCAACTACTTCCTGGAGCGGATCGGCATCCTCTCCCTGGAGGAGCTGCCGGACCTGGCGCCGCACCTGCCCGAGCTCGACGAGCTGGAGAGCGAGCTGGAGCAGGTGGCCGGAGCCTCCCCGCCGGAGAGCGGGACCGCCGCTGAACCCGACCCGACCCAGGCACCCGAGGAAACCACGTGAACCGCGAGATCGTCACCGACGAGGACGGCCTGATCCGGCTGCAGAAACTGCTCGCCCAGTCCGGTGTCGCCTCCCGCCGCCGGTGCGAGGAGCTGATGCTCGACGGCGAGGTCGAGGTGGACGGGGAGGTGATCACCCGGCTGGGGACGAAGGTCGACCCCCGCACGGCCGTGATCAAGGTGTCCGGAAAGCGGCTCCCGCCGGTCTCCGCCCACGTCTACCTGGTCCTGAACAAGCCGCGCGGCGTGGTGAGCACGATGTCGGACCCGGAGGGTCGCCGGACCCTCAGCGACCTCGTCGCCGACCGTCCGGAGCGTCTCTTCCACGTCGGACGGCTGGACACCGACACCTCCGGCCTGCTCCTGCTCACCAACGACGGCGAGTTCGCGCACCGGATGGCGCACCCGTCGTTCGAGGTCGAGAAGACCTATGTCGCCGAGGTCGTCGGCAAGATCACCAAGACCACGGTGACCGTCCTGCTCGACGGCGTCGTGCTCGAGGACGGACCGGTGCAGGTACGTCGTGCCCACGTGCTGGAGACCCGGCCGGACAAGTCGATCATCGAGCTGGTCATCCACGAGGGCCGCAACCGGATCGTCCGCCGCCTCCTCGACCAGGTCGGACATCCGGTCAAGCGGCTGAGCCGCACCCGGTTCGGGCCGGTCGAGCTCGGGACCCTCGCCTCGGGCACGGTCCGTGAGCTGACCACCGACGAGCTGGGACAGCTGCTGGAGCTGGTCGGCCTCTGAGTACGCTTTCGACCGTGCCCCACGACCCCGCCGCGGAGACCGACGACCAACGCCTGACCGGTCCCGTCCTGGTGGTGGGAGCCGGGTTGATCGGCACCTCGCTCGCGCTCGCCGTGCGCCGCGCCGGGGTGGAGGTGCTGCTCGAGGACCTGGCCGACGACAACGTGCGCACGGCCACAGGACTCGGCGCGGGACGCGCTGCGCGCCCCGACGACCGTCCCCAGCTCGTGGTGGTGGCCGTCCCGCCGGCCCACCTCGCCACCGCCGTCCGGGCGGCCCTCGACGCGCATCCCCGGGCGTGGGTGACCGACGTCGGCAGCGTCAAGGAGGCACCGCTACGTGCGGTGGCCGACCACCCCGGACGGAACCGCTACGTCGGCAGCCACCCGATGGCCGGCAGCGAACGCTCCGGGCCGCTGGCGGCGTCGGCGTCGCTCTTCGACGGCCGCCCGTGGGCCGTCACCCCGGGTCCGGGCGCGCAGTCCGTCGCGGTCCGCGCCGTCGAGCAGCTGATCGGGCTCTGCGGCGGCGTCGTGGTCCGGCTCTCCCCGCTCGAGCACGATCGCGCCGTCGCCCGTACCTCGCACGTGCCGCACCTGGTCTCCTCGCTGGTGGCCGGCACCCTCGCCGGTGCCTCGGCCGACCACCTGGCCCTCTCCGGGCAGGGGGTCCGCGACGTCACCCGGGTGGCCGGTGGCGACCCGGAGCTGTACAGCCAGATCATCGGCGGGAACGCCCCGGCCGTCGCCGCCCTGCTGGCCGAGGTCCGCGAACGCCTGGACCTCGCCCTCGACGCGGTCACCGCCGGCGACCAGGTCGGACTCTCCTCGCTGCTCGCCCACGGGGTGGCCGGCACCCGGGCGATCCCCGGCAAGCACGGCGGCCCGCTGCAGACCACCGTCGCCGTGCGGGTCGCGGTCCCGGACCACCCGGGCGAGCTGGCGCGGCTCTTCGCCGACGCGGGCGACAGCGGCGTCAACATCGAGGACGTCCGGATCGACCACGACCCGGGCCGACCCGTCGGTCTGGTCGAGCTGGACGTCACCGCCGAGCACAGCGACGAGCTGATCGGCGTGCTCGAATCGAGGGGATGGGTGACCCACCGGTAGGATTCCCGCCCGTGACTTCCGTGCCGACCGACCCGAACCGCCCGTCCACGCCCCCCGTGGTGGTGGCCGTCGACGGCACCTCGGGGTCCGGCAAGTCGAGCACCTGCCGGGCCGTCGCGGATCGCCTCGGACTGCGCTACCTCGACACCGGTGCCATGTACCGGGCGGTGACCTGGTGGATGCTGGACAACGACGTCGACGTGCACGACGCAGGGGCGGTCGCCGCCCGCGCCGGCGCCCCCGACCTGGTCTCCGGCACCGACCCGTTGCAGCCGACCATCGCGGTCGACGGCGTCGACGTCTCCGTCGAGATCCGCAGCGACGCGGTCAACGCGGCGGTCTCCCCGGTCAGCGCCGTGCCCGCGGTGCGGGAGCGTCTCGTCGCGCTGCAGCGCGACCTGATCGGCACCGGCGGCATCGTGGTCGAAGGACGCGACATCGGGTCCGTGGTCTGGCCGCAGGCGGAGGTCAAGGTCTACCTGACCGCCGACCCGGCCGCGCGCGCCGCCCGCCGCGCCGCGGAGAACGGCGGGGCCGACCTCACCGCGACGCAGGAGTCCCTGCTCGCCCGCGACGCCATCGACTCCAGCCGGGCGACCGCGCCGCTGACCCGTGTCGACGGCGCCGTCCACATCGACTCCACCCACCGCACCCTGGACGAGGTCGTCGGCCTCGTCGTCGACCTGGTGGACGCGGTCCGGAGCAGCAGCGGCGCCTCATGACCGCTGGCTCCGACGGGCGCGCGCATCGGGAGCCTCCCCGCAGCGACCGCGTCGAGCACCCGCGCCGCGGTCTGCTCACCCGGGGCAGGCCCGCCTCCCGCTGGCTCATCCGCCGGCAGTACGACGTCCGCGTGCACCACCCCGAGCGGTTCCCGGCCACGGGGCCGGTGGTGGTGGCGGCCAACCACATCGGCGTGATCGACGGCCCGCTGCTGGCGATCTTCGCCCCGCGACCGGTGCACGCCCTGACCAAGATCGAGATGTTCCGCGGAGTGCTGGGCCGGTTCCTGCACCTGACCGGGCAGATCCCGCTGGACCGCGGTCAGGCTGACCCGGGATCGGTGCGCCGGGCGCTGAGGGTGCTGCGCGAGGGCGGTGCGGTCGGGGTCTTCCCGGAGGGCACCCGCGGCGACGGCGAGCTGCGCTCGTTCCGCCGGGGCGCGGCCTACCTGGGGCTGGTCACCGGGGCCCCCGTCGTACCGGTGACGTTCCTGGGGAGCCGGGAGCCGGGCGGGAGCAGTGGCTCACTGCCGCCCCGAGGTGCGAGGATCGACCTCGTGATCGGGCACCCGGTCGCGTTGGGGTCGATGTCCTGGCCGCGCACGGCGGAACAGGTGGGGGCCGTGAACGCGTTGCTCCACCAGCGGATGCGCGAGGACCTCGCGGCCGCGATCGACGAGACCGGACGGGCCCTGCCGGGCCCGCTGCCCACCCACGGCCCGGTCCACTCTGCGAAGGAACACGATGACTGACACCAACCTGCCCGTGCTGGCCGTGGTCGGACGGCCCAACGTGGGCAAGTCCACCCTGGTCAACCGGATCCTCGGCCGCCGTGAGGCGGTCGTCGAGGACATCCCCGGCGTGACCCGTGACCGGGTCTCCTACGACGCCGAGTGGGCCGGTCGCGCCTTCACGCTGGTCGACACCGGCGGCTGGGACCCGGACGCGAAGGGGATGGCGGAGCGGATCCGGGTGCAGGCCGAGATCGCGGTGTCGCTGGCCGACGCGGTGCTCTTCGTGGTCGACGCGGCGGTCGGGATCACCGACGCCGACGAGGCAGTGGTCCGGGTGCTGCGCAAGGCGGGGAAGCCGGTCGTGCTGACCGCGAACAAGGTCGACGACGAGCGGGTCGAGGCGCAGACCTACGGACTGTGGAACCTCGGGCTGGGCGAGCCGCACCCGGTCTCGGCGCTGCACGGGCGCGGATCGGGCGACCTGCTGGACGCGATCCTCGCGGTGCTGCCGGAGGCTCCGGAGTACGAGGACGAGATCGGCGGCCCGCGCCGGATCGCGATCGTCGGGCGCCCCAACGTCGGCAAGTCCTCGCTGCTCAACAAGCTCGCCGGTGAGGAGCGGGTGGTGGTCGACAACGTGGCCGGCACCACCGTCGACCCGGTGGACGAGCTGGTGCAGCTCGGTGGACGCGAGTGGCGCTTCATCGACACCGCCGGCATCCGCAAGCGGGTCAAGGAGGCCTCCGGACACGAGTACTACGCCTGGCTGCGCACCACGACGGCGATCGAGCGTGCCGAGGTGTGTGTGCTGGTGCTCGACGGCAGCCAGTCGATCGCCGAGCAGGACATGCGGATCCTGCAGGAGGTCCGGGAGGCCGGCAAGGCGCTGGTGATCGCGTTCAACAAGTGGGACCTGGTCGACGAGGAGCGGCGCCACTACCTGGACCGCGAGATCGAGCGCGACCTGGTGCAGGTGCAGTGGGCGCCCCGGATCAACATCACCGCGCGCACGGGTTGGCACATCGACCGCCTGGTGCCGGCGCTGGACCGCGCGATCGAGGGCTGGGAGACGCGGGTGCCGACCGGTGCGCTCAATGCCTTCCTGGGCCGTCTGGTCGCCGAGCACCCGCACCCGGTGCGCAGCGGCAAGCAGCCGAAGGTGCTCTTCGGCACCCAGGTGCAGGTCGCGCACCCGACGTTCAAGCTGTTCACCTCCGGCAGGCTCGACGCCGGGTACGAGCGGTTCATCGAGCGTCGGCTGCGGGAGGAGTTCGGTTTCGTGGGCACCCCGATCGAGCTCAAGGTCCAGCCGCGGGAGAAGCGTAAGCGCTGAGCACCGATGGGGACGGGCCCCCACTTGCACAGTTCGAACAAATGTTCGAACATGGGTGAGTGAGTGTCCGTCCCTCGAGATCGACGACCGCGCCGCCGTCGTGGAGCAGCTGCGCGGCCGGATCGACGCCCTGCAGGGCGGTCCGGCGCGACTGAGCGTGCCGGTGCCTCCGGTGCTCGACGGACTGCTCCAGCTGCGGACCGGGGGCGTCTACGCGGTGGACTCCGCCTCGCTGGCGATGACGCTCGCCTCGGGGGCGTCCGCCGCGGGCGACTGGGTGGGATTCGTCGGCTGGGACGACTTCGGGGTCGAGGCGGCCGCGCAGTTGGGGGTGGCGCTGGGGCGGACGGTGCTGGTCCCGGCGCCGGGGGAGCACTGGATGGAGGTCGTCGCCGCCCTCGTCGACGTGCTGCGCGTCGTCGTGCTGCGACCGGTGGGACGGATCGATCCGAAGTCGGCCTCGGTGATCCAGGCTCGTCTCCGGTCCCGCGACGCGGTGCTCCTGGTGCACGCCCCGGGGCCTGGCGTCTGGCCACGCGTCGAGGCGTCGTTCAGCGCCGACGAGGTCTCCTGGGACGGGCTGGGGCAGGGCAGTGGACGCCTGCACGGACAGCGTGCCCGGGTCGTGGTGCGCGACGTCGGTCGACCGCACAGCCGGGAGATCCTCCTTCCCTACGTCGCAGGGTGAGTGATGGGCGCCCGGATCCTCGTGGTGTGGTGCCCGGACTGGTCGGTGACGGCGGCCCTGATGGACCGCGCCGATGCCGGGGAGCCGGCCGATCGCAGCGCCCCCGCGGCGGTGTTCTCGGCCAACCGGGTCGTCGTCTGCAACGCCGCTGCCCGCCGCGAGGGGGTACGACGCGGCCAGCGGCGCCGCGACGCGCAGGCGCGCTGCCCCGAGCTGCTCCTGCTCGCGGCCGGCCCGGAGCGCGACGTGCGGTGGTTCGAGCACGTCCTGACCAGTGTCGAGGAGGTGCGTCCGGGGGTGTCGCCGATCCGCCCGGGCCTGCTCGCCGTGCCGGCTCCCGGTCGCTACCACGGCGGTGAGGAGGCGGCCGCGGCGCTGCTCGCCGAGGAGCTCGTCGCGGGTGGCGTCTGGGACTGCCGGTTCGGGATCGCCGACGATCTCTATGCCGCCGAGCGGGCCGCGCGGGCCGCTCACTCCCAGGGCTGCGTGGTGGTCCCGCCCGGTGGTTCCGCGGAGTTCGTGGCCGGACTGCCGATCGGCGTGCTGGCCGACGACGGGCCCGAGGGGCGCCAGCTGGCGGACCTGCTGCACCGGCTCGGGCTGGATCTCCTGGGGGAGTTCGCCGGCTTCGGTGCGGCCGAGGTGAGCAACAGGTTCGGCTCCTACGGTGTCGACCTGCTGCGGCGGCTGCGGGGCGGCACCACCCGGTTGAGCGGGCCGCGGAGGCCACCCCGGAGCTGGCCTGCGAGATCGGCTTCGAGCCGCCGCTGGACTCCGCCGAGGCGGTCACCTTCAGCGTCCGGACCACCGCCGAGCGGTTCGTGGCCGGCCTCGCCGACCGCCAGCTGGTGGCGACCGCGGTGCGGATCGAGGCCGAGCTCGACGACTCGTCGCAGGAGTCCGGCGGTCTGAGTGCCCGCACCTGGGTCCATCCCCGCTGCTTCACCTCCCGCGACCTCGTCGACCGGGTCCACTGGCAGCTCCAGGCGGGGATGCC
This sequence comes from Nocardioides sambongensis, assembly GCF_006494815.1. Lineage (NCBI taxonomy): Bacteria > Bacillati > Actinomycetota > Actinomycetes > Propionibacteriales > Nocardioidaceae > Nocardioides > Nocardioides sambongensis. The sequence continues at coordinate 1,234,751 of NZ_CP041091.1, read as the reverse complement.
GGGCAGTGGGCTGCGCAGCCGGAAGGAGTCCGGCGCCGTCACCGCGCCCGTCACCCGGGTGCGCTTCCTTCCCGAGACCGTCGAGGCGGCCGGTGACCACGCCGAGGGTCTCTGGGGTGGCGGGGCGGAGGAACAGGTGGTGCGCGGCGTGGCACGGGTCCAGGCGATGGTCGGGTACGACGCCGTCCGGGTGCCGGTGCTGCAGGGCGGGCGTGGCGCGGCGGACCGCCAGGCATGGGTGACCTGGGGCGAGCGTCCGACCGACCTGCGGCCGACCGAGCCGCCGTGGCCGGGGCGGATACCCGGCCCGGCGCCGACGCGGGTGTTCGGCACGCCCCTGCCGGCAGAGGTCGTCGACGAGCACGGTCGAAGCGTCGCGGTCACCGATCGCGGCGTGGTGACCGGTGCGCCGTACCGGTGCCGGGTGGGGCTCGGAGGCGGAGCCGGGTGGTGGGTCATCGTCGCGTGGGCGGGGCCCTGGCCGGTGGACGAGGGGTGGTGGAACGCGGAGGGCGGGAGCGGGCGGTCGGCGCGCTTCCAGGTGGTCGGCGCGGACGGGCGGGCCTGGCTGCTGCGGTGGCGGGAGAGCGGCTGGGAGGTGGAGGCCGGCTACGACTAGCCGTGATGTTCGTGCTTCGACCGGGGTGCTCCGGGGCTCTCGCGAGAGGCGAACGTGTCCTGCCTGCGCCCCGACTTGCCGCAGATATTCGCGCGACCTAGCGTGGAGGGAACGAGACCTACGTCACACGCGGGCGTCTCGGCCCATCGACCACCGTGATCCGGAGGCGCTACATGTTCGAGGAAGGCCAGCTCTACTCACCGGTGACCACCGGGGAGGACGGTGCCGTCACCGTCCACCTGGGTGAGGATCACCCCGGCGTCAACGACCGGGACTACCGGGCACGCCGCAACGAGATCGCCACCGTCGCACTGGGGTGGAGCCCCGGTCAGCCGTTGCCGCGGATCGACTACACCGAGACCGAGCACGAGGTCTGGCGCACCGTGTGCCGCGAGATCGCACCGCTGCACGAGAAGTACGCGTGCCGGGCCTACCGCGATGCCGTCGCCGCCCTCGACCTGCCCACCGACCACGTCCCGCAGCTCGACGAGGTGACGGCCGGCCTGCAGCGCCTGACCGGCTTCTCCTACGTCCCGGCCGCCGGCATCGTCCCGCTCGAGGAGTTCTACGGCTCGCTGGCCGACGGTGTCTTCCACTCCACCCAGTACCTGCGCTACCACGGACAGCCGCTCTACACCCCCGAGCCCGACCTGATCCACGAGGTGGTCGGCCACGGCAACCTGCTCGCGGACCCGCAGGTCGCTGCGGTGAAGCGGGCCGCAGGCGAGGCCGCCCGGCGGATGCAGACCAAGCCCGGGCTGCAGATGGTGGCCGACGTCTTCTGGTTCACCATCGAGTTCGGCGTCCTGCACGAGCAGGGCGAGCTGCGCGCCTACGGCGCCGGGATCCTCTCCTCCTACGGCGAGATCGAGGAGTTCCGCTCGATGCAGATCCGGCCCCTCGACTTCACCGCGATGGCCACCATCGACTACGACATCACCCACTACCAGCCGGTGCTCTTCGCGGCCGACTCCTTCGCGGAGATGGTCGACGTGGTCGGCGGCTTCTTCACCGACTGCACGGACGAGACCGCGGCACGGATGGGGCTGGCCTGACAGCCGCTCTGAGAGACTCGCGCAGTGAGCGACACGAGCGGTGTGAACCTGCACGTCATCCTCTGGCCGATCCAGGAATGGCCGGCGATGGGGGAGACCTGGCGCCGGGCCGAGCAGCTCGGATTCGCCGGTGCCTGGGTCTACGACCACCTGGCCTGGCGGGGCCACACCCCGTGGGACGACGCCTACGCGTCGCTCGCGGCTGCCGCCGCGCTGACCGAACGGATCCGTCTCGGCACCCTGGTCACCTCGCCCAACTTCCGCACACCCATCCCGACGGCGTCGGCGGCCCGGACGATCGACCGGATCTCCGGCGGACGGCTGACCCTCGGCATCGGCGCCGGCGGCAGCGGCCACACCTCCGACGGCGACGTCCTCGACCGGGACTGGACGCCGAGGGAGCGCGCCGACCGGTTCGCGGAGTGGGTGGAGCAGCTCGACGCCCTGATGACCACCGCGCCGGTGTCGCTGGAGGGTGAGCACTGGACGGCCCGCGACGTCAGCATCGCTGCGGGGATGGTGCAGCGGCGGCCGCCGTACTGGATCGCGGGGAACGGGCCGCGCGGCATGCGTTTGGCGGCGCGGTTGGGGCAGGGGTGGATCGCGAATCCGCAGGGCGAGGACCACTACGCCGACACCGTGGCGCGGCTCGAGGCGTTGGAGCGCGCCTGCGAGGCGGAGGGACGGGCTGCCGGCGACCTCGCCAGGATGCTGATGACGGGCTTCGGCGATGAGCCGTGGCTCGCCTCCGTCGGCGCCTTCGAGGATCTCGCGGGACGTTACGGCGAGCTCGGCATCACCGACATCGCGGTGCACTGGCCGCGCCCCGGCACCGACTGGGAAGCGGACATGGGAGTGTTCGAGGAGATCGCGGCGCACGTGAACGGCGTCTGACGCCGGTACCGTTGCCCGGTGCCCGATCACTTCCTCGCCTTCCTCGGCGTCGCGGGACTGCTCACGCTGACGCCGGGGCCCGACATGGCCCTGGTGCTCCGCAACGGGGTGCGGGGCGGGAGTCGGGCCGCCTGGTGGACGGGGCTGGGGTGCTGCACCGGCATCGCCGGCTATGCACTGATCACCGCCGTCGGACTGGCCGCGGTGCTGGCCGCCTCCGACGCCGCCTTCACGGTGATCAAGGTGGCTGGCGCTGCGTACTTGGTCTACCTGGGCGCGCGTGCGTTGTGGGCGGCGTCGGCTGGTGGCAGCGAGCCTGCCGTCGAGCCTGAGATCGGAGTCACGGGCGGGTCGGGTGCGGCGATGACGTCGCGGCGTGAGGCCTTCCGACAGGGACTGGTGAGCAACCTGCTGAACCCCAAGATCGCGCTGATCTTCCTCACGCTGATCCCGCAGTTCGTCACCGCCGAGGACCCGGCCTACGCCACGGGCGTGCTCGCCGTCGCGTTCCTGGCGATGGCGGTGTTGTGGTGGCGGGTCTTCTCGCTCGCCGTCGGCGCCCTCGGGCGTCTGATGGCGAGAGAGCGGGTACGACGCGCGATCGAGGGGCTGACCGGCGTGGTCCTGATCGGGCTCGGCGTGCGGATGGCGCTGCAGCGCTGAACCCGGCCCGGCGAGTCACGACGCCGAGGTGAGCAGGTCGACGAGGAGCCCGGCGCCGCAGGAGATCACGGCGATCGCCACACCCAGGGCGGCGAAGTTCGTAGAACGACTTACGGGAGATCCCGAGCTCGGCACAGAACGTCGTGACCGCCCCACGCGGGGCGTCCAGAGTGTCACCGATGTCCTGATACAGAACTGTCACCGATGTCCTGCGACATGACACAGCGGGATGGTGGAGAGAGCCTTCCGATTCGAACTGGTGTTCGATACAATGGAGGCATGACCTCGCTCTCCGACGATCTCTCGACCACGCAGCTGCTGGCTGCGGCGGAGTCAGGGGTGCGGGCGCAGCGGGCGATGGAGGTCGAGCAGCTCCGGGTGGTGCTGGCCTGGTGCGACCGGCACGGGGAGGACCCCCAGGCGATGCCGGGGGCGGTGCCGGTCAAGCACGGCGGGGACCGGCTGATCGTCGTGGGTGGTGAGGGAACGCCGGAGGTCGCCGAGCTCTGTTTCGGCGAGCTCGCGATCGCGCTGGAGAAGGGTGTGATCGCGACCCGTCACCTCGCAGGCGACGTGTTGGACCTGCGCCACCGCCTCCCGCTGACCTGGGCGCGGGTGCTCGGCGGGGAGTGCGAGCCCTGGGCGGCGCTGAAGGCCGCCAAGCTGTCCCGGCCACTGGACCGTGACCGGGTCGGGTTGGTCGACCACGCGGTCGCTGCTGCGGTCGGTGAGGGGCCACAGCGGATGCTCACGGTCGCGGAGGCGAAGGTGATCGAGGCCGACCCCGACGCCCACCGTGCCCGGATCGCTGCGGAGGACGCCAAGACCGGGGTCTGGCTCTCGCGCACCAAGGCCGGCGACGCGGTTGACGTGCTGGATGCCCAGCCGGGGACGCGGCGGATCAACGCCCGCCTCCCGATCGGGACAGCGGTCGAGATCGACGCGGTCCTCGACGACCTCGCCGACGCACTCGCCGAGCACGCCGAGCCCACCGACGGCGAGGAGAAGCCCTCGCGCCGCGAGTTGCGTGCCCAAGCGTTCGAGTTGCTGTCCCGGCCGCATGACGCGGTCGCGTTCCTCGACGGCCTCGATCCAGCCGAGCACGCCGACCGTGATGAGCCCGCGGGTGAGGTCAAGCCGCGGGGTCGGCGTCGGTCGGCGGTGCTGCACGTGCACCTCTCCGCCCTCGCCCTCCATGCCCTCGACGCTGGACATAGCGGTGGTGTGGGTGGTGTGGCGCGGGTCGAAGGGCTCGGACCGCTGCTGGTCGAGCAGCTCACCGTCCTGCTCCGGCACCGCGAGATCCGACTCCAGCCGGTGATCGATCTCAACACCATCGAGACCGTCACCGCCTATGAGCACCCGACCGTGATGCGGCAACGGGTGCTCCTACGCCACGCGGCCGGGGACGGGTTCCCGCACAGCACCAGCGCCACCGGCCTCTCGAGCAGGGTCGACCTGGACCACGCCACCCCCTACGACAGCAGTGGGCCGCCCGGCCAGGCCGGTCAGACCAGTGGCCAGACGAGTGATCTGAACACCACCCCGTTGACCAGGGCGCACCACCGGACCAAGACCCACACCGGCGGCTACCAGGTCCACCCACTCGGACTCGCCGCCCACCGCTGGGTCACCCCGCATGGCCTGGCCCGCGTCGTCACACCCCACGGCACCACCAGAGTCGAACTCATCCGCGCCCGCGACGGCACCATCCACGGCGAGCTCTACCCCCACCCCGCCCACCTCCAGCTCGCCCACGACCTGGACTGAAGCAGCATGGGATGGAACAACCCGCCGGTGCCGTGGCGGGAGATCGAGCGTCGGCTCTCCGGGCGACGCCCGGGTGCCGAGGACGCACCGACCTCACGACGCAAGCACGCACGACCCACCACGCAGCCGGCGCCGGTGCGACCCGAGGAGCCGCTGACGCCGTACGCGGAACTGCACTGCCACAGCCACTTCAGCTTCCTGGACGGGGCCAGCAGCCCGCCGGACCTGGTCGCTGAGGCCACCCGTCTCGGTCTGACAGGTCTCGCGCTCACCGACCACGACGGTCTGGCGGGTGCGCCGCTGTTCGCCGAGGCAGGCGCCGAGCAGGGCATGCCGACGATCTACGGCGCCGAGCTGTCGTTGGGACTGAGCGGTCCGCAGAACGGGGTGCCCGACCCCGAGGGCAGCCACCTGCTGGTCCTGGCCCGCGGCGTCCAGGGCTACCACCGGCTCTCCGCGGCACTGACCGAGGCGCACCTGCGTGGCGACGAGAAGGGGCGCCCGGAGCACGACCTCGACGAGCTGACCGACCTCGGGCGCGACCACTGGGTGGTGCTGACCGGGTGCCGCAAGGGAGCGGTGAGGTCGGCGTTGCACCGTGACGGGCCGCTGGCAGCCGCGGCGGCGGTCGATGACCTGGTCGACCGCTTCGGTCCGGAGCACGTGCTCGTCGAGCTGATCGCCCGCGACCACCCTGGCGCGGACGAGACCAACGACCTCCTCGCTGCCCTCGCGGCCGATCGGGGGCTGGCTGCGGTGGCCACGGGCAACGTCCACCACGCCACACCGGACAAGGCGAGACTGGCGGCGGCGATGGCGGCGGTCCGTGCACGGCGCAGCATCGCCGAGCTCGACGGGTGGCTCGACCTGTCCGTCTCGGCGCACCTGCGCAGCGGGGACGAGATGCTGCGACGCTTCCCACGCCACCACGAGGCCGTCACCCGCACCGCTCAGGTCGCCGCCGAGCTCGCCTTCGACCTGCACAAGGCGACGCCGCGGCTCCCGAAGCAGAACATTCCTGCCGGGCACACGCCCAGCAGCTGGCTCCGGGTGCTCGCCGAGCGCGGGTTCGCCGAGAGGTACGCCGGCCGCGACGTAGAGCGACGCGCACGGGAGCGGATCGCGCGCGAGCTCGACGTGATCGAGCGCAAGGACTTCGCCGGCTACTTCGTGATCGTCCACGACATCGTCGCGTTCGCGCGGAGCCAGGGGATCCTCTGCCAGGGCCGCGGGTCGGCGGCCAGCTCGGCAGTCTGTTACGCCCTCGGCATCACCGCCGTCGACGCGGTCCAGTTCAACCTGCCGTTCGAGAGGTTCATCTCCGAGCACCGGGAGGAGGAGCCCGACATCGACGTCGACTTCGACTCCGACCGGCGCGAGGAGGTCATCCAGTGGGTCTACGACACCTACGGGCGACGCAACGCCGCGCAGGTGGCCAACATCGTGAGCTATCGGCCCCGGATGGCGGTGCGTGACGCTGCCAAGGCGCTGGGCTACTCGCCCGGGCAGCAGGACGCCTGGTCCAAGCAGGTCGACGGATGGGGGAGCAGCGTCGGGGAGGACCTCGGCATCCCGCCGCCGGTGGTCTCCCTGGCGACCGAGCTGCTCGGTGCTCCGCGGCACCTCGGCATCCACTCAGGGGGGATGGTGCTGACCGAGCGTCCGATCGCGGAGGTGTGCCCGATCGAGCGCGCCAGGATGGAGAAGCGCACGGTCCTGCAGTGGGACAAGGACGGCTGCGAGTCGATGGGACTGGTCAAGTTCGACCTGCTCGGCCTCGGCATGCTCGGTGCGCTCGACCACATGATGCGGCTGATCGACGGCCACACCGGCCGGCGCTGGACGCTCGAGTCGATCCCGAAGGAGGAGCCGGCGGTCTACGACATGCTGTGCGCCGCCGACTCGATCGGCGTCTTCCAGGTCGAGTCGCGCGCCCAGATCGGGACGCTGCCGCGGCTCAAACCCCGCTGCTTCTACGACCTCGCCATCGAGATCGCCCTGATCCGGCCGGGGCCGGTCCAGGGTGGCGCGGTGCACCCCTACATCCGTCGCGCCACCGGCAGGGAATCGGTCAGCTATGACCACCCCTCGCTCAAGCCGGTGCTCGAGCGGACGCTCGGGGTGCCGCTGTTCCAGGAGCAGCTGATGCAGATGGCGGTGACGCTGGGGGACTGCACCCGCGACGACGCCGACCTGCTCCGACGGGCCATGGGATCCAAGCGCGGCGTGGAGCGGATCGAGCGGATCAAGGAACGCCTCTACGCGGGGATGGCTCGCCGCGGACTGACCGGCGACGCCGCCGATGCGATCTACGTCAAGATCCTCTCCTTCGCCGGCTTCGGTTTCGCCGAGTCCCACGCGCTGAGCTTCGCGCTGCTGGTCTACGCGTCCTCCTGGTTCAAGCTGCACTACCCGGCGACCTTCCTCGCCGGGTTGCTGCGCAACCAGCCGATGGGCTTCTACTCGCCCCAGTCGTTGGTCGCTGATGCCCGCCGTCACGGCGTCGAGGTGCGCCGTCCCGACATCGCCCTCTCCGGTGCGCAGGCAGACCTGGAGCCGTGCGAGCCGCGCCACGAGCGGGAGTGGTTCGACCTGGAGCGGTACGACGCGGGCTTCGCCGTACGGCTGGGGCTGGACGAGGTGCGGGGGATCGGGCTCGAGGTCGCGCGCCGCATCGTCGACGAGCGAGCCCGTGCTCCGTTCGACGACATCCGCGACATCTCCCGACGCACGGGGCTGAGTGCGACCCAGCTCGAGGCGCTGGCCACCGCGGGGGCGTTCGAGGGGTTCGGGCTGGAGCGTCGCGAGGCGCTGTGGATGGCCGGCTACGCCGAGGACGGTCAGCACCTGCCGACGAGCACCCCCGCGCCGTCGCCGCCGGAGCTGCCGGAGATGGCCGAGACGGACCTGACGCTGGCGGACCTGTGGGCGACCGGCATCTCACCGAGGAAGCACCCGGTGGAGCACTGGAGGGAGCGGCTGAGCGTCGTCGGGATCCGGTCGGTCGCCGACCTGGCCCGGGCCGAGGCGGGACGGCGGGTGCACGTGGCCGGGCTGATCACGCACCGTCAACGCCCGGGGACGGCGAGCGGGATCACCTTCATCAATCTCGAGGACGAGACCGGCATGCTGAACGTGATCTGCTCGGAGGGAGTGATGCGCGTGCACCGGCACGCAGCACGCAACCGAGTGGCGGTGGTGATCCGAGGGATCCTCGAACGGCAGGACGAAGTCACGAACTTGGTGGCCGATCGGATCGAGTCCCTCGACACCGTGCTCCCGGGCGCTGCTGCCTTGCTGCAGAAAAGTCACAAGTCGCGGGACTACCGGTGAGCGCCGGGATAATCTGAAGCAATGGTGGACACGGCCTCTCTGCGCGTCGTGTTCGTCGTCGTCGCCGTCTGTGCGTTCGTGCTCTTCTACCAGGCCTGCTGGCGGCCGACCCGGGCGCACTACAGCGGCTGGTGGTGCATCGCGCTGGTCCTCTTCGGCGCCAGCTCCGGGTCCTACTTGTTCGACGGCACCGACGCCCAGGTGGTGATGAACCCGGTCGGCAACATCTGCGGAGTGCTCGGCACGATGTGCGTCTGGGCGAGTGCCCGGTCGTTGAGCCGCCGCCGTCTTCCGGTGTGGTGGTTCGCCGGGCCCCGGTGGTGGTCGGTGCCGCCGCGTTCCTCGACGACCCCGCCAACGACGTCTGGACCGGCGGACCGGTCTTCCTGCTGGGGATGACGGTGGGGATCGGCGGCGCGGCGTACGAGCTGGCGCGGTTCCACCGCCGCGTGGTGCGTGGCGACGAGGTCGGCAGCGATGATCCGCAGTTCCTCGCCAGTCTCTCCGCGATCACCTGGATGACCGCGATCACCGCGGTGTTCTACTTCGCCCGGATGGTGGCGATGATGGTCGCCGGCAGTGAGAGCGACTTCTTCCAGACCTACTTCGGCAGCGAGGCGACCACCCTGCTGGTCATCCTGCTCATGGTGGTCGCCATCTTCAGCATGGCGGCGCTCAGTCGCACCCAGTACACCGCCGAGCTCCGGCACCGGGCGACCCACGACGGGTTGACCGGTCTGCTCAATCGCAACGAGTTCCTCCGCCTTGCCGAGCTCGTCGCCGACCGCGCCGAGATCGGAGCGCCGTCCGTGGTCGTGGTCGCAGACGTGGACCGATTCAAGCAGCTCAACGACGCGCACGGGCACGCCGCCGGAGACCGCGCACTGGCCTCGGTCGGCACCATCTGCAGCCAGCACCTGCTCCCGCGGGAGCTGGCCGGACGCATGGGCGGTGACGAGTTCGCGTTGCTGCTGATGGACGTCGACCGCGCCCACGCGCTGGCCGACGTCATGAACGAGGAGTTCGCCCTGGCGATGGACCGCGACGCGACCGCGACGGTCAGCTTCGGTGTCGCCCGCCTGCGTGGTTCCGAGGGCGTCGCCGAGGCGATGGAGCGCGCCGACCGCGCGCTCTACGACGCGAAGGCCCGCGGCGGTCGGCGCATCATGTCCGATGAGCGTCCGGCGTGACACCCGATTCGGACGTCCCGCCGCGGCTGCGGTAGTGTTCGGCGCGCTCCCTCGGGAGTGATCGGGCTGTGGCGCAGCTTGGTAGCGCACTTGACTGGGGGTCAAGGGGTCGCAGGTTCAAATCCTGTCAGCCCGACCGATCGGCACGAGAGCGAAGCTTGCCGAAGAGTTGGACGAAACTGGTTGGGCCCGGATGTGCGGGCCCGACCAGTTCGCGTTTCGGCAGGTCCCTCGGTCGATCGGTGCCTGGATCGTCGTGATGGATCGAGGCATCCGATCGGCTGGACCGTCCGCCGAGACGGTGGTGGCAGGCTCTGTGTCATGAGCATCTGGTTCGACAACGTCCGTGACGCGTTTCGGACCCGATTGTGGCCTCTGCCCACGATCGCGGTGGTGTTCGCGCTCCTTCTCGGGTTGGCGCTCCCAGAGCTCGATTCGGTGATCGACGATGACTTGCCAGGCCGGGTGGGCGGCTGGCTCTTCGGCGGGGACGCGGATGCCGCGCGGTCGTTGCTGGGGGCCATCGCCTCGTCGATGATCACGGTGACGGCGCTGACGTTCTCCTTGACCGTGGTGACTCTGCAGCTCGCCAGCAGCCAGTTCTCTCCTCGGCTGTTGCGGACGTTCACCCGCGACCTGTTCGTCCAGCTGACGTTGGCCCTGTTCCTGGCGACCTTCACCTACGCGTTGACCGTGCTCCGGGCCGTACGCGGTTCGGAGGAGGAAGGCGGTGTCGAGCTCGTGCCCAAGGTGGCCGTCACGTTGGCGTTCGTCCTGGCGGTGGCCAGCGTGCTCGGGCTGGTGCTGTTCCTGGCCCACCTGACCGAGCAGATCCGGGTCGAGACGATGTTGCGCACCGTGCACCGCGACGCCGTGGCCACGATGCAAACGGTCCTCGCCGAGCGCAACCCCGCAGGTGGCGACCCGACGCCTGTGCCGAGCCCGCCGCCGGAGGCACTGACCCTGCTCGCCGAGCACGACGGATTCCTGACCTGGATCGACCAGAAGGGACTGCTGGACATCGCCGTCGAAGAACAGGCGCTGCTCAGGATCGAGGTCCACCCGGGCGCATTCCTGGTCAAGGGCACGCCGCTCGGAAGCGCGTGGTCCACCGAGCCCGGTCGCCTCTCCGATGAGGTGGCCGAGCGGATCGCCACCGGAGTCGCCGGGTGCATCCACGTCGGCTTCGAGCGGACCTCGGCCCAGGACGTTGGTTACGGGCTGCGCCAACTGACCGATGTGGTCAACAAAGCGCTCTCGCCCGGCATCAACGACCCCACCACGGCCATCCACGCCCTCGGCCACACCTCGGCCTTCCTCTGCGCGTTGAGCGACCACGACCTGGGACCGGAGGTTCTCCGGGACGATGACGACGAGATCAGGGTCGTGATGCAACGTCCCGACCTGGCCAGCTACGTCGACCTGGGTCTCTCGCAACCGCGACGCTACGGTGCTGCGGACCCTCAGGTCCTGCAGAGGATCTTTCAGGTCCTGCTCGACCTCAGTCACCGAGTGGCACCAGATCAGAGATCGGTCGTCCGGGACGAGTTGGAGCGTCTGAGTGCGACCGTCGCCAGCCAGCCCTTCGACCCGATGGAGAGGGCCGGACTCGAATCGATGGGTCACCAGATCCGGCAGAACCTGGAGGGACCGTCGGATGAGTACGGGGCCGCCCGTGACGGCTAGCCTCGCGGCATGATTGGGGCCCGCCGATTCCGTCCATCCGACGTCGCCGTTGCGGCCGGGTGCTGGGCGGTCACGGTGGTGCTGTTGCTGGCGCTGCCAGCGTTGGAGGGCCTCGATCCGGACGCCGTCGAGGACGTCCCGAGCCTGGGTGGTTCTGCCTGGTGGTGGACGTTCGTGCTCGTGTCGGCGCAGTGCGCCGCGCTGTCGGTGCGCGGTGCGCGACCGACGCTGTCGGCCTCGGTGGTGGCCGCCGCGGTGCCCGCTGCGGCGCTCGCAGGGGTAGACGCCGGGATCGGGTTGCTGTCGCTGCCGCTCGTCGTCGCGGTCTACACGATCGGGGTGCGGCGGACCCTCGCCGACGCCGGGTGGCTGTTGACGTCCGTGGTGGTGCTGGTCTGTGTGGGCCATGTGGTCGTCGGTCTGCAGGGCGGTGGACCGGTCGGGGCGGCGGTGTTCGGTGGACTACTCCAAGGGTGCATCCTGGTGGGCGCGCCGCTCGCCGTCGCGGCCGTGGTGACCACCCGGCGTGAGTCGCGGGTGGCGCGGGAGGAGCGGGTGCAGGCGCTGGAGCGCGAGCGTGACGCGTTGGTGGAAGCAGCGGTGGCGCGGGAGCGGGCTGCGATGGCGCGCGAGCTGCATGACATCGCTGCCCATCACCTGACCGGGATCGCGGTGATGAGTGCGGCCGTGGCCATCCAGATCGACACCGCCCCGGCCGAGGCGAAGGTCGCGGTGGCGGAGATGCGACGACAGAGCACGGCTGTCCTTCGCGACCTGCGCAGTCTGGTCGGTCTGCTCCGCGAGCACGACGCGACGGTGAGTCTCGAAGGTGCGCGGACCGAGACGCTCGGCGGCATCGCGGGCCTGGTCGGCGACGTCGGTGCTGCCGGCCAGGATGTGGAGCTCACCGTGCTGGAACCGGTCGATGGCCGTCCGAGCGGGGCGGGGATCGGACCGCTCGCCCAGCTGGGGGCGTATCGGATGGTCCAGGAGGCGCTCGCCAACGCGGGCCGCCATGCTCCGGGTGCGCGTTGCGGGGTCGAGGTGGACGACCGTGACCCGGCCGCGCTGGTGGTGACGGTGCGCAACACCGCGGCCCGTCGCGATCCCGACCCAGGGGGGCGTGGTGGACTTGGGCTCGTGGGGATGCGTGAGCGAGCTGAGTTGACCGGCAGTCTCCTCGACGCGGGTCCGCTGGACGACGGCGGCTGGATGGTGCGGCTGGTGACGCCTCGCGCCGATATGGGGGAGGACCAGCAGTGATCCGGGTGGTGCTGGCCGACGATCAGGCGATGGTGCGCGCCGGTCTGACCGCGCTGCTGGGTGCGGCGCCGGACATCGAGGTCCTGGCGGCGGTCGAGGACGGCCGGGCGGCGGTCGACACGGCCAGGCGTCTCGGTGCCGACGTCGTGTGTACCGATGTCCGGATGCCCGGGATGGATGGGATCTCGGCCACTCGAGAGCTGTGCGGGCCGGGTGTGGAGGACCCGATCCCGGTCCTCGTCCTGACCACCTTCGACGTCGATGACTACCTGTTCGGAGCTCTCGAGGCCGGCGCCTCCGGCTTCCTGCTGAAGGATGCGGAGCCAGCCGATCTGATCGCTGCCGTGCGGTCGGTCGCTGCCGGCAACGGAACCATCGACACGTCGTTGACCAAGCGGGTGGTGCGCGAGATGGTGGATCGCCGCGGCTCTCGGCCGCTGGTCGCCACTCGGCGCCCGGACATCCTCACCGCGCGCGAGCTGGACATCCTGCTGTTGCTCGCCCGGGGGATGTCCAACGAGCAGATTGCCGACGACCTCGTCGTCGAGGTGTCCACCGTGAAGTCCCATCTGGCGCGGATGATGCCGAAGCTCGGCGTCCGCTCTCGGCTCCAGGCCGCCGTCTGGGCCTATCAGAACCGCATCGTCGAACTGCCGGACTGACCGCTCTCCATCGAAAGGTGGAAGCCCGCATCTCGTCCCTGCGAGGCTGGTGGCGGGGTGCCCCGGATTCCTAGCGTTTCGGGTATGACGATCCAGCATCCCCCCGCCCCCGCGGCGCCGTCCAGAACGATGCGATGGACGGCCCTGCCGTCCAGCTGATCGACCTGCACAAGTCCTTCCCGAGCGGCCCGGCTTCGGTGCCTGCCGTGCGCGGCATATCCCTCGCCCTTCCCGCGGGTCCTTCACCGCGGTGATGGGACCGTCCGGGTCCGGCAAGTCGACGCTCCTCGCCTGCGCCGCCGGTCTCGAGACACCGACGCGTGGCCAGGTGGTGATCGGTGGGCGAGACATCAGCCGACTCGCACCCGACCCGCTGACCCGCTTCCGTCGTGACCACGTCGGCTTCGTCTTCCAGGCGTACAACCTCGTGGATCACCTGACCGTGATCGAGAACGTCACGCTGCCCGTCGTTCTTGCTGGTCGACAGCCGGACTCGGCCTGGCTCGAGGAGCTCCTTCGCCGCGTGGGACTCGACGGACTGGAGAGCCGCCTGCCCGGCGAGCTCTCGGGTGGTCAGGCGCAGCGGGTCGCGATCGCGCGTGCGCTCTTCACCCGACCGGACATCGTGCTCGCTGACGAGCCGACCGGCGCTCTCGACTCACGCACCGCCGAGCAGGTCCTCAGCCTGCTCCGCAGCGTGGCCCGGGAACTGGACCAGACAGTGGTCCTCGTCACTCACGATGCCGCGGTGGCCGCCGGTTCCGACGTGGTGCTGTTCCTCGCCGACGGACGCCTGGTCGACCACGTCCAGCGGCCGACCGCTGCGCAGGTCGCTGCCCGGATGCTGGGAGCGGGCCGATGAGCACCACCGCATCTCTCGCACGACGCAGCGTCTGGGCACACCGCTCAGGTTTCATCGGCACCCTGCTCGTGCTCGGACTGGCCGCGCTGCTACTCGCGGTGGCCGGCGTCCTCGCCGAGTCCGGGCTCCGCGGCGCAGCGAGTGACGGCGGGACGCTGTTGATGCTCGCCGGCTCCTACGCCAGCATCGTCCTCGTCGTCGCTGTGCTGGTCGTGGCCGTGACGGTCTCCCTCGCCCTGCGCGGCCGCAGGCGCGAGTTCGCGCTGTACCGCACGATCGGCGCGACACCGTCCCAGCTGCGCACCCAGGTCGGATCCGAGGTCCTGCTGCTGGCTGCGATCGCCACCCCGGTCGGCGCCGCTGCCGGGCTGTACCTCCCACATCGGCTGGGCCCGCTGCTGCGCGATGCGGGCCTCCTCGCTCCGCATGCGGCGGTGGCGCTCAGCCCCGCGCCCGTGCTCTGCTCGATCCTCCTCGTGCTGCCGGTCGCGTGGTGGGCCGCACGGCTCGCCCTGCGGCAGACGTTGCGTTCGGCGCCCGGCCAAGCCGTGCGAGCCAGCACCATCGAGTCGCCACGAGTGGGGACAGCGAGGCAGGTCGCCGCGGTGGTGGTCGCGGGAGCCGGCTTCGCCACTGCCTTCAGCCCCCTCCTTCTCCCCGGCGCTCTCGGGGGTGCCAGTGCCGCGATCTCCGCGTTCCTCCTCATCGGCGCCGCCGGGCTGGCCGGACCCCTCCTGGTGCGGTGGTCGTTCACCCGCTCGTCCGTCGTCGAGGGTCGCCTCGGGGCGCCGGGTCGGCTGGCCGCGGCCAACCTGCGCGGCTTCTCCCATCGACTCACCGCGGTCGTCATACCGCTGGCCCTCGCGATCACCACCGGTACGGCTCAGACCACCGTCGACCGAACCGTCACCGAGGCCACCGCGGCGCAGTTGCGTGACGGTCTGCAAGCGGACCTCGTCGTCTCTTCGCCCGACCCGGCCGAGCTCGCTGCGGCGACGCAGTTGCCCGGCGTGACCGCCACCACGACACTCACCGCGCATCGGGTGCAGGTCAGCACCGATCCCGAGCTGGAGCGGCTCGTCGGTGCTCTTGCTTGGGAACCCACCACGCTGCAATCGATCGCGCCGGGACCGAGCGGGCTGCTGATCGACGCCGATACCCGGGCCGGCTCCCTGGCCGACCTCACCGGCACCGACACCGTGGCGCTCAGTCGCGATGCCGCCCTGGTCGCCGGGTTCGGCATCGGAGGTGAGGTCGCGATCCGCTGGCCCGACGCTCCGACGACCCACGCGAGAGTGGTCGCGATCTACGAACGCGGACTCGGCTTCGGGGACTACCTGGTCGGGCCGCGGGCGGACGGCAACCAGGACGAGGCGCAGGTCGACACCCTGCTCATCGGTACGACGCCCGGCGCTGCGAACGACGTCCGGACCGCGGCCGCCGGGCTCGGGCTGGACGTCACCAGCGTGACGTCGTACGCCGAAGCGGCCTCGACCGCCAGTGGCGCTGAGCGCACCCTCACGACCCTGCTCCTCCTCGCCCTGCTCGCTTTCGTGCTGATCGCCGCCGTGAACACCCTGGTGATGGTGACGCTGAGACGCCGCTCCGAACTGCGCCTCTATGCGCTCACCGGTGCCACCAGGCGCCAGCTGGTGCGGATGGTCCTCCTGGAGTCGCTGGTGACCGGTGGGCTCGCCTGGCTCCTCGGCACACTCGCGGTCCTGCCCGCGGTCGTCGGTGTCAGCACAGGCATGCTGGGACTCGGTGTCCCGCCGGTCGACCTCCGGGCCTACCTGACCCTGAGCTTCCTCGCTCTCGTTCTGCCTGTCCTCGCGGTCGTCCCCGCGGCGCTGCCGGCGGTGTGGGCGCGGTTCCCCTCCGCCCGATGAGAACGCGCGCCCCGCGTCGGCGGGTGCGGTCAGGCCAACTCGTCCAAGGCGCGGGTCATCGACTCCACGGTGTCGTTCCCGATCTTCTCGAAGACCAGCTTCATCGCCGGGTCCGCCAGCTTGGCGACTCCCTTCATCGAGATCACCGCGGTGTAGGTGATCTCGCTGCCGGTGCCGTCGGGTGCCGGGACCACGGTGATGGTGTCCGAGGTCGTCGCGCTGTCGTTGCTGCCCTGGAACTCCACGGTGGTCTCGTCCCGCCGCTCCAGGGTGTAGGTCAGCTCGGTGGAGATGCCCGCGATGCGGGAGACGTTGTGGAACCGGGAGCCGACCCGGATCGGGCCCGAGTCCTCCCGGGTGCAGGAGACCGTGCCCGGGTCCCACTCCTCGGCGTGGCTGAAGTCCTCGAGGTAGGCCAGGACCGCGGCGGGGTCCGGGCGCACCGTGAAGGTGCGGGTGACGGTGGTCATGGTGCCTCCTGTGTGTGGGGGGACGTGCCAGCGCGCAGGTCTCAGTGCTCGAGGAACGACACGAGTGCGCGGTTGAACTCCTCGGGATGACTGACGTTGAAGCCATGCGGTCCGCCCTCGACGACGACCGCCTCGCTGTGCGCGATCGCGGCGTGGGTGCGCGCACCGGAGCCCTCGAACGGCACGATCGCGTCGGAGTCGCCGTGCAGCACCAGGGTGGGCACCGTGATCCGCTCCAGGTCCGCGCGGAAGTCGGTGGTGCCGAAGGCGTCCATGCAGCCGAGTGCGGCGTCCTGGTCGGAGCGTCGACACAGCGCCACCGCGTCCAGACGCTGCTCCTCGGTGACGGCCAGCCGGTCGCCGGCGGAGAAGAACTGGCGGGTGAAGTCGTCGAAGAAGGCGTCGCGGTCCGTCTCCAGTCCGGTGCGCATCGCGTGCGCCGCCTCCGGAGCGAGCGGGCCGTCCGGGTTGTCGCCGGTCTGCAGCAGGTACGGCGGCACCGCCCCCGCGAAGACCACGCTGTGCAGCCGCTGCTCCCCGTGGTTGGTCACGTAGCGGGCCACCTCCCCGCCGCCCATCGAGAAGCCCACCAGCGTCACGTCGCGCAGGTCCAGGTCGGTCAGCACGCGGTCCAGGTCGGCGGCGAGCGCGTCGTAGTCGTAGGCGTCGCCGGTCGCGGAGTCGCCGAAGCCGCGCCGGTCGTAGCTGACCACGCGGTAGCCCGCGGCGTGCAGGGCCTCGGTCTGCTCCGACCATGCCGCGTGGGAGAGGGGCCAGCCGTGGATCAGGACCACCGGCCGGCCGGGGCCGCCGGAGTCGACGACGTGCAACGCAGGGGAGGACGCGGGAGTGCTGGTCGTCTGGTCGGTCATGTTCCAGCCCTATCTCGCCGCTCCAAACCGGCGCCGCCGAGAGACCGCCGCCGGGCCGGTGTCACTAGGCTCGGACCATGGCGTTGCAGCACGCGATCCTGGCCGCACTGGCCACCGACGCCTCATCGGGCTACGACCTGGCCAAGACCTTCGACGTGACGGTGGCGAACTTCTGGAGCGCAACGCCCCAGCAGCTCTACCGGGAGCTGGATCGGATGGAGGCCGCCGGCCTGGTCCACGCCGAGGTGGTCGAGCAGCAGAAGCGACCCAACAAGCGGATCTTCTCGCTGACCGGGGCCGGGCGCGACGAGCTCCGCGACTTCACCGCGCGGGAGCCGCGCCCGACCGCGATCCGGGACGAGCTGCTGGTGCAGGTCGACGTGCTCGAGTTCGGGGACGAGGACGCGGTGCGCTCGTCGGTGGAGGCCAAGCTGGCCTCGTCGACCGCCAAGCTGGCCCACTACCTCCGCTCCCGCCAACACCTGTTGGGCGGCGCCGACGAGGCGACCTACCTGGCCTCGGCGCACCGGGTCGGTCCCTTCCTCGCGCTGGCGCGCGGCATCTCCTTCGAGGAGGAGAACATTCGCTGGTGTCGACTGGTGCTCGATGTCCTCACCGGCCGGCACGCCTGAGCGGGGGTCGGTCCGAGGATGAGCCTGGTGCTGAAGCTGGTGCTGGTGGCCGTGCTGCTGGCGGTGGTCGCGGTGCTCGTCGTACGACGCCGGGCGCGGCCGTTCAAGCGTGCCGGCGTGCTGGTCGGCCTGACCGACGCGGCCGCCGCGGGTATCCGCGAGGACCTCGTGGCCCGGGCGAGCGGCCACGGCTGGGAGGTTGCTGGCGATGGCGCGTGCGAGGGGAGGGTCCGGGACCCGGAGCTCCAGGCGCGGGGGAGCCGCGTGGTCTCCTGCGACACCGTGGTGACCGGGGACGTGCCGCGAGCGTTCACCGCGACGAGCTGGCGCGGTCGGGTCCGGCATGTCGCGGGGTTCAGCACCGCCTGGCGGGTGCACGACCTCACCGTTCCGCTCGCGGCCGGGGCGGGGGCCCCACGGTTCTGTGCGGCGCCGCTCAGCGCGACCCGGCGTCCCCGCCTGCTGCTGCCCGAGCAGTTCTGGGGCACCGGGCACGTCGGGGAGGGCCTGATCGCCTGGGGTGTCGACCTCGACCCTCCGACGATGGGCTGGATCGCGGGTCTCGCCGGGCCGCTCGCGGCCGCCGGCTGCTGGGTCGCCTGTCTCGGTGACCGTGTCGTCCTCGTCGGCGAGGGCGAGCCGACGCCCGAGGTGCTGCAGCGGCGGATCTCCCTCGGGGCCTCCGTGGCCGACGCTCTGGAGCGGCCGCTAGCCGCCGGCGGCGCGCAGTAGCGCCTCGGTCAGCTCCGGGCGCCACGGCGGGTCGGCCCCCGGCCGGGAGACGGCGATGCCGGCCGCGGTGACTGCGTGGCGTGCGGCCGCGGCGAGCGCGTCGTCGGCCAGATCGGCGATCACGGCAGGGGCCGAGGCTCCGTGTGCGCCGCGCTGGATCAACGCGTCCAGCAGCCCGGCGGTGAACGTGTCGCCGGCGGCGATGGTGTCGGCGACCTCCACCCGCGCACCCGCGACCGCCAGCGAGGTGCCGTCCGCGCGGGCCAGGGTGGCCCCGTCGGCGCCGTGGGTCACCACGACGAGCGCCGGCCCGAGGCGAGCCCACGCGGCGGCCACCTCGCGCGGACCCGTGCGGGGTCGTACCAGGCCAGGTCCTCCTCGCTCACCTTCACCACGTCGGAGAGCGCGACCAGCTCGAGGACGCGGCTCAGGACCGCGTCGCGGTCCGGGGTGATCGACGGCCGGGCGTTGGGGTCGAAGCTGACCAGGGCGCCGTCCCGCGCCCGTCGTACCAGGTCCCGGACGGCGTCCGCGCCCGGCGCGAGCACACTGGCGATGGACCCGATGTGGAGCACGCCGATCGGACCGGGCCGCACCTGCACCGGCTCCCAGGCGAGGTCGAAGTCGTAGGTCGCGGACCCCGAGTCGTTCAGCACCGCCCGGGCGGTGCTGGTCCTCCCGGTGGAGGCGGGCGTCGCCTCGACGGCGACGTCGCTCTCCGCGAGCCATCCGCGCAGCAGCTCCGCGTCGTCGTCCCGGCCGAGCACCGTCGCCAATCGGGTACGACGCCCCAGACGGCCCAGCGCCAGGGCCACGTTGGCGGGGCTGCCGCCCGGCATCCGCGCGGTGGGCCGCCCCGGCCGCTCGACGACGTCGATCAGCGCCTCGCCGACGACCAGCACGTCCGGCTCGGTGGTCCCGGTCATCGCAGTCCTCCTTCGGCCACGGCGCGGGCCAGGGACGGTGCCGGCCCGAGTCGGGGGAGCAGGGTGGCCTGGACCGCGTGGTAGAGGTCCGGCTTCCCCGACCACACGCCGGTGGCGGGGCGCAGGTCCTCGTCGAGCTGGTGCCACCAGGAGCCGGCGGCGCGGTCGATGAAGCAGTCGTCGATGTGGTCCCACCAGGTTCGGTAGGCGGTAAGGTAGCGCTCCTCGCCGGTGCGGCGGTGGAGCGCCGCGGCGGCCGCGACCGCCTCGGCCGCGACCCAGTGCATCCGGGCGGTGACCACCGGTCGACCCTCCCAGTCGGTCGTGTACGCGAAACCGGGCCGGCCGTCGGGTGCCCACCCGTCCTGGACGGCACGGTCGAAGAGTGTCTGCGCCGTGGTGAGCAGGTCGGGACGCTCCACCCCGGCCGAGGCCTCGACGTGGAGCAGCAGCCGTGCCCACTCCAGCCCGTGACCGACGGTGGCACCGTAGGGCTTGAACGGGTCGTCGGGCCGCTCCCGGTTGTACTCCAGGTCGGGCGTCCAGTGCTCGTCGAAGTGCTCGGGCAGCCGTCCGCCGTGGTCACGGCCCAGGCCGACGACCAGCTCGCAGATCCGACTCGCCCGGTCGAGCCACACCCGCTCGCCGGTGACGTCGGAGACCGCGAGCATCGCCTCGACGGCGTGCATGTTCGCGTTCAGTCCGCGGTACGGCGCCGGCTCGGACCAGTCCGCGCTCCACTCGTCGACGCAACGACCGGCGGTCTCGTCCCAGAAGCGTCGCTCGAAGACGTCGGTGGCCTCGTCGAGCAGGCGGTCCGCGCCCTCCACCTCGGCCGTCACCGCGGTGGAGAGCCCGAGCAGGACGAACGCGTGGTCGTAGCAGGACCGCGGAGCCACGTCGGGGATGCCGTCGGCGCCGAGGTGGTGGTGCCACCCGCCGCGCGCCGCATCGCGCAGCGGCCCCTCGAGGCCGGCGAGCAGCGCCCGGGCCCGGCCGCCCGAGCCGGGCAGGCCGGCCGCGGCGGCGAGGCCGTGCACGTGCAGCATCCGGGCGGTGATCCAGGTGTGCACCCCGCGCTCGGGCGACGGCCGGCCGTGATCGTCGAGGTGGCACGCGCCGCCCACCGGGTGGAGCACGTCGCGGCCGAACCCGACCAGGCGACGGAACTCGGCGTCCAGCCAGCTCCGGTGCGTGGGTTGGCCCAACCAGGAGATCACCGGCTCACCCTCCCACGCCGTCGGCAGGCCCTGCCGTGGTCAGCGCGGATGGTCACGCCAAGCCCGCGATCCGGTCGGGCCGGGTGTAGACGTTGAGCGAGTCGCCGCGCACGAAGCCGGCCAGTGTGAGTCCGTGCGCCTCGGCCAGGTCGACGGCCAGGGTGGAGGGCGCGGAGACGGCGACGAGCACCGGGATGCCGGCCAGCAGCGCTTTCTGGACCAGCTCGAACGACGCCCGGCCGCTGACGGTCAGCACGGTGCCGGTCAGCGGCAGTCGACCGTCACGGAGGGCGTCTCCGACGACCTTGTCCACGGCGTTGTGGCGCCCCACGTCCTCCTGGACCGTGATCGGCTCGCCGTGCGGGGTGAAGAGTCCGGCCGCGTGCAGTCCGCCGGTGCGGTCGAAGACCTTCTGCTGGGTCCGCAGCCGGTCGGGAAGGGAGCGCAGGACGTCCAGGTCGAGGATCGCGGGGTCCTCGGCGACCGGGTGGCGGACCGCGAGGTGGACGGCGTCGAGGCTGGTCCGTCCGCACACGCCGCAGGCGGAGGTGGTGGTGACCCGGCGGGTGCGGTCGGCGGGGGAGGGGATGTGATCGGCGAGCGTCACGTCGACCACGTTGTAGGTGTTGCGTCCGTCCGCGTCGACGCCGTCGCAGTAGCGGATCTCGGTGATGTCGCCGGTCTGCCCGACGACGCCCTCCCCGACCAGGAACCCAGCGGCCAGGTCGAAGTCGCTGCCCGGGGTGCGCATGGTGACGGTCAGCGGCTCGCCGTTCACCCGGAGCTCCATCGGCTCCTCCACCACGAGCGTGTCGCTGAGCCGGCCCGTGCGCGTCCCGCGCACGCGCAGCACCCGGCGACGATCGGTCACCCGCCCCACAGCTCCCACCTCCTGGTCCGGCACCTCCGAACCTATCGAGGCACCCGGTAGCCTCACGCCGTGGTGTCACTGAAACGTGTTCTCAATCGCGCGATCCACGGCGCCTGGCGCCGGATGGAGCACTACGGCGACATCGCCCCGGGCACGGACGTCGCCGACGGTTTCGCGTCCTTCGGACGGGGAAGCTGCCTCGGCTTCCCGGTCGAGGGCCTCTTCGGCACCTCGGCGATGCATGTCGGGGAGGAGACGCTGATCGGCCGCTACTGCACGCTCTCGGTGGGCTACGGCCCCGGCCAGCGCGGACTGCCGGCTCGCGGGCTGGTGATCGGCGACCGGTGCGTGATCGGCGCCCGCGCCTGCATCACGGCACACGAGAGCATCGAGATCGGTGACGACGTCTGGTTCGGCAAGGACGTCTTCATCTCCGACGCCTCCCACGGTGTCTCGGACCCCGCGGTGCCGATCGGCCGCCAGTTCGGCGAGCACCGCGCGGTCAGCATCGGCGACGGCAGCTGGATCGGCCACGGCGCGATCATCCTGCCGGGCGCCCGCGTCGGGCGGCGGGTCGTCGTCGGCGCGGGCGCCGTCGTGCGGGGCGAGATCCCGGACGACAGCGTGGTGGCCGGCGTGCCCGCCCGCGTCGTACGACGCCTGCACGGTGTCGCCGACCTCGACCGCGATGCGCAGGAGAGTGCCGCGACGCAGGCCGCGCTCTCCGGCTGAGCACTTTCCGGCTGGCCGCGTCACGGACAGCCCGCCGGTCGTATCCCGAGGGGCGGGTCAGGCACCGCCGGCGGCGCGCAGCGCGTGCTGCGGCTCCACCGCTGCGCTGTAGAGGAAGCCCTGGGCCTCGTCGCACCCTCGGTTGCGCAGGTACGTCGCCTGCTCGGGCTTCTCCACGCCCTCGGCCACCACCCGCATCCCGAGTGCGTGCGCCATCACCACGATCGCGTCGATGATCGGAGCCCTGCCCTCGTCCGGTTCCAGCTCACGGACGAACGCCCGGTCGATCTTCAGCTTGTCGATGGGGAACCGGGTCAGGTAGGCGAGGCTGGAGTAGCCGAGACCGAAGTCGTCGATGGCGATGCTCACCCCGCGGTCGCGCAGCGCGCGGAGCGTGTCGATCACCTGCCACCGCTCGTCCATCAGCACCCCCTCGGTGATCTCGAGCTCCAGTTGCGAGGGCTGCAGGCCGGTCCGCTCCAGGGTGGAGAGCACGGTGTCCACCCATCCCCGCGAGCGGAACTGCCGCGGCGACACGTTCACCCCGAGCCGGAGGGGACGGCCGAGCTCGGCCTGGATCCGTGCGATGTCCTCGCACGCGCGCTCCAGCACCCAGGCACCGAGGTCGACGATCATCCCGGTGTCCTCGGCGACCGGGATGAAGCGCTCCGGCCCCACCGTGCCCAGGGTCCGGCTCTCCCAGCGGGCCAGTGCCTCGAACCCGATGGTCACGCCGGTGTCCAGCTCGACCTGCGGTTGGTAGGCGACGGAGAGCTCCTCCTCGCGCAGCGCCTGGCGCAGCGCCGAGGCCAGCGACATCCGCTCGTTGGTCTGGACGCGCATGCCGTGCTCGAACCACTGGAGCTGGTTGCGGCCGGCGCTCTTCGCGGCGTACATCGCCGTGTCGGCGTGCTGGATCAGCTCGGCGGCGTCCGTGCCGTGCCGGGGGAACAGCGCCCCGCCGATGCTGACACTGGTGGCCAGGTCGTGTCCGTGCACGGTCATCGCCATCGTGAGCTGGTCGAACAGGTTGCTCTCGACCGACGGCATGACGCGGGCGTCGTTGATCACGATCACGAACTCGTCGCCCCCGAAGCGGGCCACCAGGTCCTCGTCGTCGGCCCAGCGGCGAAGGCGCTCGGCGACCTCGGCGAGGACCAGGTCGCCGACGTGGTGGCCCAGCGAGTCGTTGACGTTCTTGAAGTGGTCGAGGTCGAGCAGCAGCACCACGCCGGTGCGGCCGTTGGCCACCGCCTCGGCGACCGACTGGGCGAGGTACTGCTCCAGCAGCGTCCGGTTCGGCAGGTTGGTCATCGGGTCGTGCGTGGTCATCCGGTGCACCGCGGCCTGCGCCTGCAGCCGGGCGGTGATGTCGTGCGCGACGGCCAGGTAGCCGCGCAGCGACCCGTCCTGGTTCCGCAGCTCGCTGACCCCTTCGCTGACCGGGACCACGGCTCCGTCGGCGCGGACGTAGCCGGTCTCCCGCTCGCAGCCGGCCCGGGCCGCGAGCAGCGCCGAGGCGTCGGCCGCATCGGCGCCGGCTGGGTCGTGCACCTCGGTGATCGACCGGCCCACCAGAGTGGCGGCGGCCCGCCCGAGCAGCGCCTCGGCTCCGGGGTTGGCGGCGACGATCAGGCCGTCACGATCGGTGGCCAGCACGCTGAACGGGATCGAGTCGAGCATCGAGCGCCGCAGCTCGGACTCGGCACGGGTGCGCGCGGCGATCCGTGAGGTCAGGTCCCGGACCGCGGCCAGCACCAGCTCGCCGCCGCCGTCCGCGTCGCCGTCGAGCTCGAGCTCGCTCACCGCGATCTCGATCGGCACCTCGGCGCCGTCGCTGCGCAGGGCGGCGAGGCCGTCCGCCTCGCCGAGCCGGCGTCGCGTCGGGTTCGCCCGCCAACGCCGCCCGGCCGGTAGGCGCAGCCGCTCGGGGAGCAGGTCGTTGGCCGACATGGTGAGCAGCCGGGCGCGCGGGTGGCCGAAGAGACGCTCCGCCTCGCGGTTGACCAGGCGGACCCGGCCGTCGCCGTCGATGACGACGAGGGCGTCCGGCGTTGCCTCGATCACGGCACGCAGCTGTGCGGGGGTGTCCGCCGTGGGGTCCGCGGAGCCGGCACCACCACCGAAGCGGTCATCCGGAACGTCCGGCATCCGCCCGCCTCCTTGCCCGGTCCCGAGATTGGTCACCACCCGCTGCGGAGCAGTGGAGACGGCGATGCCACAGCGTAGCGGGCGGATCCGTGGTTCGGCGCGGATTCGGCACCGGCGCGCCTGTTCGTGCGTGTCCGGCCGGTACAGTGTGACCGCCGTACTCGCCCGTCGAAGGACCACCGCTCGATGACACCCTGGCTTCTGCTGGGAATCGCCATCCTCCTCGTGCTCGCCTGCGGGCTCTTCGTGGCCGCCGAGTTCGCGTTCGTCACCGTCGACCGCGGCCAGGTCGACCGGGCCGCGGCGGGCGGCGACGGGTCCGCGGTCGGACTGCAGCGCGCGCTGCGCTCGCTCTCCACCCAGCTCTCGGGCGCCCAGGTCGGCATCACCGTGACGAACCTCGGGATCGGCTTCCTGGCCGAGCCGGCGATCGCCGAACTGCTCCGACCGCTGCTGGTCGACCTCGGACTCTCCCCGGGTGCGGTCAGCCCGGTGGCGATCGCGCTCGGGCTGGTGCTGAGCACCATCGGCACCATGCTGATCGGCGAGCTCGTCCCGAAGAACGTCGCGATCGCGCTGCCGATGGCGACGGCGCGAGCGACCCAACGCCCGATGCGCCTGTTCACGGCCGCCTGCGCCGTCCCGATCCGGGTGCTCAACGGCAGCGCCAACGCGATCGTGCGGCGGCTCGGCGTCGAGCCCCAGGAGGAGCTGCGCTCGGCACGGAGCTCGGCCGAGCTGGCGTCGCTGATCCAGCGCTCGGCGGACGTGGGCACCCTCGACGCCGACACCGCCGAGCTGATGGAGCGCTCGGTCGAGTTCGGCACCCGTACCGCCGGGGAGATCATGACGCCGCGGGTGCGCACCCGGACCCTGAGCGAGCAGGACCGGGCCAGCGCGGTGATCGCACTGGCCCGGGAGAGCGGCAACTCCCGGTTCCCGGTCCTCGACGACGACGAGTCGGTGGTGGGCACCGTGCACGTCAAGAACGCGGTCGCACTGCAGCTGCACGAGCGGGCCACGGTCAAGGTGAAGCACCTGATGGCCAAGCCGATCGTGGTCCCCGACAGCCTTCGGCTGGACCCGCTCCTGGCGCTGCTGCGGGCCGACGGCTTCCAGATGGCCATCGTCCTCGACGAGTACGGCGACCACGCCGGCATCGTCACGCTGGAGGACGTGATCGAGGAGATCGTCGGTGACATCTCCGACGAGCACGACCGCCTCGGTCAGCGCGGCCGACTGCGGCGCGACGGCTCCTGGTCGCTGTCCGGACTGCTCCGGCCGGACGAGGTCGAGGACCTGACCGAGATCGCCCTGCCCGAGGGGGAGAACTACGACACCGTCGCGGGTCTGGTGCTCGAGGTGCTCGGACGGATCCCGACCGCGGGCGAGGTCGCCGAGGTGGAGCTGACCGACCACGACGAGGACGGGGAGCCGGTGCTGCGCCGCGCCCACCTCACCGTCGACCACATGGACGGCCTGCGCATCGACCGGCTCTCGCTGCGGGTGGAGACACCGGAGCAGACGGAGGTGGAGCGATGAGCGACCTCTTCGCGGTGGGCCTGGCGGTCGTGCTGCTCGCCCTGAACGCCTTCTTCGTGGGCGCGGAGTTCGCGCTGATCTCGGCCCGGCGCAGCCAGATCGAGCCGCGTGCCCAGGAGGGCTCGCGCCTGGCCCGGACCACGCTGCGCGCGATGGAGAACGTCTCGGAGATGATGGCCGGCGCCCAGCTCGGCATCACCATCTGCTCGCTCGGACTGGGTGCGGTCGGCGAGCCCGCCGTCGCGCACCTGATCGAGCCCGGCATCGAGGCACTGGGGCTCCCCGAGGGCGCCGTGCACCCGATCGCCTTCGCGATCGCGCTGACGATCGTGGTCTCCCTGCACGTGGTGCTGGGGGAGATGGTCCCGAAGAACATCGCCCTCGCCGGACCCGAGCGCTCGGCGCTGATCCTCGGCCCGATCCTGCTGGGCCTGGTCGCCGTGCTGCGCCCCGTGATCGTGACCATCAACGCGATGGCCAACGGGATCCTGCGGCTGCTGCGCGTCGAGCCGAAGGACGAGGTCAGCAGCAGCTTCACCCGAGAGGAGGTCGCCGCGCTCGTCGAGGAGTCCCGGGGCGAGGGGATGATCGCGGAGCACGAGTACGACCGCCTGGCTGGCGCTCTCGGCTTCACCGAGAAGACGGTGGCCTCGGTGATGATGCCCGTCGACAGCCTGGCCACCGTGCGACGCGGCTCGTCCGCGGCCGACGTCGAGGCGCTGTGCGCCGCCACCGGGTTCAGCCGCTTCCCGGTCGTCGACGACACCGACGGCGCCGAGCTCCTCGGCTACCTGCACATCAAGGACGTCCTCGAGCCCGACGAGGTACGCCGGCTCCGGCCGGTCGCCGATCGCTGGTTCCGGCCGTTCGCCAACGTGTCCCCGGGCAGCGCCCTGCACGACGCCCTCGAGGTCCTCCAACGGCGCGGCGCGCACATGGCCCGCGTGGTGGACCCGACCGGGACCACCGTCGGGGTGGCCGCGCTGGAGGACGTCATCGAGGAACTGGTCGGAGAGATCCGCGACGCGGCTCATTCCGATGATCAGGTCGTGACGGGGGCTGACTAGGGTGACCACCGTGACGAGCTCGGCGAGCAGCGACCCCACTCCCGCCGCGTCCCGGCGTGTGTGGACGCTGCCGAACCTGCTCAGCATCCTCCGGCTCCTCCTGGTGCCGGTCTTCCTGTGGCTCGTGCTCGGGCCCGAGGAGGACGGGTGGGCCCTGGCCGTCCTCGCCTTCTCGGGTTTCACCGACTACCTGGACGGCTGGTTGGCGCGACGGTTCAACCAGCAGACGGTGCTCGGCGAGCTCCTCGACCCGGTCGCCGACCGCCTCTACATCCTGGCGGTGGTGGTCGGGCTGGCGCTGCGCGAGGTGATCCCGTGGGCGGTGGCGCTGTGCCTGCCGCTGCGCGACCTGCTGATGTGGGGCCTGGTGCCGCTACTGCGCACCCGCGGCTACAGCGCGCTCCCGGTCCACTTCCTCGGCAAGGCAGCCACGTTCAACCTGCTCTACGCCTTCCCCCTGCTGCTGCTCGGCGACGGTGACGGCGTGGTGGCCACGCTCGCGCTGGTCTTCGGGTGGGCCTTCGCCGCCTGGGGCATCGGTCTGTACTGGTGGGCCGGCATCCTCTACGCCTGGCAGGTGCGCACCCTGATGGTGACCACTGGCCCGCGTCGCTCCGCGGACCGGGGGCGCGATGGCTGAGGTCACCGACCGGGCCCGCACCCCCTTGCTGACGCTGATCACCCAGGAGTCGCTCGATCGCGACTACCAGGTCGTGGCGGACAAGCGCGCCGGCGACCCGCCGGACCGCCGGCGCAGCCGCTGGGCCGTGGTGGCGGTGGTCGGTGCGTTCGCGCTGCTGGTGACCGTGGCGGCGGTGCAGACCACCCGCAACGCCGACGACGCGGACGCCAGCCGGGCGCGGCTGATCGACCGGATCGAGTCGCGCCGCGTCGGGGTCCAGCAGCTGCAGGCCCGGGTCGAGGACCTCCGCTCGGAGAACGCCACGGCGGACGAGGCGCTGATCGCGCTGGGCGGCGAGGTCTCCAGCGCGGAGAGTCGCCGGATCCGGCTGGCCGCCGACACCGGCTTCGCGCCGGTCACCGGTCCGGGGATCCGGGTGGTGGTCAACAACCCGGAGTTCATCGACCCGGACAACGTGCTGCGCGACTCCGACCTCGCGATGCTCGTCGACGGGCTGTGGGCGGTCGGCGCCGAGGCGGTGTCGATCAACGGCCAGCGCCTGACGGCGCGGTCGGGCATCCGCAACTCCGGCACCCCGATCGAGGTCAACAGCATCGGCATCGCCCCGCCGTACAACGTCCAGGCGATCGGCGACGTCGACCGGATGGCGGCGGACTTCGTGGAGTCGGACCCGGGCCAGGACTTCCTCACCCTGGTGGCGCAGTACGGCTACACCTACGAGATCGACAACGTGGCCGAAATGCGGTTGCCTGCAGCACCGGACCGGCTTCTGAACCTTCGGTACGCCGAGGACGCAACCATCGTTGAACCCGACCGGGGAGGCGGATCATGATCGCGGTGCTCGGACTCGTGCTCGGCATTGCGCTGGGTCTCGTCTTCCAACCCGATGTCCCGATCGGGCTCGAGCCCTACCTGCCGATCGCCGTGGTGGCCGCCCTCGACGCGGTCTTCGGCGGGCTGCGCGCCTACCTCGACGGGATCTTCGACGACAAGGTCTTCGTGGTCTCCTTCCTCTCCAACGTGGTGATCGCGGCCGGCATCGTCTACCTGGGCGACCGGCTCGGCGTCGGCGGGCAGCTGTCGACCGGCGTCATCGTGGTGCTCGGCATCCGGATCTTCACCAACGTCGCCGCCATCCGGAGGCACGTGTTCCATGCCTGAGCACCCGTCGCGCCCGCCCGGAGATCCTCCCGCTGCAGGGTCGGAGGCAGGTCGCGGACCTGCCGAGCCGCCGACCGAGCCGCCGACCGAGCCGTCCGAACCCACCCAGCAGCCCGCCGAGGGCAGCACCAGCGCTCGGATCGGCCGTGCCCTGCGCAGCCCGTCCCGGCGTCAGGTCGTGGTCGCGGTGCTGCTGGCGGTGCTGGGTTTCGCGGCCGTGACCCAGGTGCGGGTCGCCGGGCAGGAGGACAACTACAGCGGACTGCGCCAGCAGGACCTGATCGACGTGCTCGGCGCGCTGTCCGGCGCGCGGGAGCGGGCCGAGCAGGACATCGACCGGCTCGAGGGGGTCCGCGAGGACCTGCAGGACGACACCACCCGGCGCCGGACCGCCCTGGAGGAGGCCAACCAGGAGGCCGCCGACCTCGCCGTGCTGGCCGGGACCGTGCCGGTCACCGGACCGGGCATCCGGATCACGATCACCGAGGAGGAGGGCACCGTGCGCCTCTCCTCGCTGCTCGACACGATCCAGGAGCTGCGCACCTTCGGCGCCGAGGCGATGCAGATCAACGGCGTGGTCCGCATCGTCGCGCAGACCTCCTTCGCCCAGACCACCGGCGGGTTCCTGGTCGACGGCGAGCTGATCGAGCCGCCGTACGTGATCGACGTGATCGGCGACCCGGACGGTCTCTCCAGCGCCCTGGAGTTCCCGCTGGGCCCCAAGAAGCAGCTCGAGGAGGACGGTGCGACCCTCGAGGTCGACGAGCTCGCCTCCCTCGACATCGAGACCGTCCGCGAGCCCAACAGCGGAGGGTTCGCCGAACCCGCCCCGGGCGAGTAGCCTCGCTGCCGCTCCACCACCAGCCGACCCGCCAGCCCAGCAAGGAGAACGATCGGTGAATCCCGAGGACCTGAAGTACACCGCCGACCACGAGTGGGTGCGCGAGCCGGGCACCGCCGCCGGTTCGGTGCGGGTCGGCATCACCGACTTCGCCCAGGACGCGCTGGGCGACATCGTCTACGTCTCGCTGCCCGAGGTGGGCACGACCATCTCCGCCGGCGCGGCCTGCGGTGAGCTGGAGTCGACGAAGTCGGTGAGCGACATCTACGCACCGGTCGCCGGTGAGGTCGTCGCCAGCAACGACGCCCTGGACGCGACGCCCGAGCTGGTCAACACCGACCCGTACGGCGAGGGGTGGCTCTTCGAGGTCGTCCCCAGCGATCCGGGCGCGGTCGCCGAATTGTTGGACTCCGTCGGGTATCAGGCCCAGCTCGACTCCTGACCCGGTGTAGGTTCGAACCATTCACCTCACTGACAGGGTGAGGGTTGCGCCGAAGCCCGGCCCGACCCGACCCCGCCACCTCCAACCGCCCGAGGAGACCTGATGCCGTTCTGCACCAACTGTGGACGGCAGAACCCCGACGACGCCCGGTTCTGCTCCCAGTGCGGCACCCGGCTGGTGACCGCGGAGCCCACGCCCGGGGGTGAGGCCGGCACGCCGCTCGGCGAGACCACGGCCACCATCCAGTTCGGCGGCAGCGACAAGGTCGAGACCTCCGACCGCCAGCTCAGCGCGGTCGACGCCGCGGCCGTCGACGCGCTGCCGCAGGGCCACGCGCTGATGGTGGTCCAGAAGGGGCCCGGCGCGGGAAGCCGGTTCCTGCTGGACCAGTCCGAGGTGAGCGCAGGTCGGCACCCGGAGAGCGCGATCTTCCTCGACGACGTCACCGTCTCCCGCCGCCATGCGGTCTTCCGGAGGGACGGCAACGACTTCACGGTCGAGGACGCGGGCAGCCTGAACGGCACCTACGTCAACCGGGACCGGATCGAGAAGGTCTCCCTCAGCGACGGCGACGAGGTCCAGAT
Source organism: Nocardioides sambongensis (assembly GCF_006494815.1). Lineage (NCBI taxonomy): Bacteria > Bacillati > Actinomycetota > Actinomycetes > Propionibacteriales > Nocardioidaceae > Nocardioides > Nocardioides sambongensis. Next base: position 1,203,979 of record NZ_CP041091.1, on the reverse strand, counting down.
CGGCAAGTACCGTCTGGTCTTCTTCACCGGGCACGAGAGCGCCTGACGCGATGGTCCCGGCCCGTCCGGACCCGGTCGACCGGCCCAGCAGGCCGCGCGAGCTGTTCAACATCGGACAGGTCCTGGAACGGCTGCGCGAGGACTTCCCCCGGGTCACGATCTCCAAGATCCGGTTCCTCGAGGAGCAGGGGCTGATCAAGCCCGAGCGCACGCCGTCGGGCTACCGCAAGTTCGCCGCCGACGACGTCGACCGCCTCCGCTACGTGCTGCGGATGCAGCGCGACCACTACCTGCCGCTGAAGGTCATCGGTGAGCACCTCGACGCGATCGATCGCGGGCTGGAGCCGCCGCCGATCGAGCCGGTCGTGCCGACGGTGCCGAAGGTCGCGATGAGCGAGGACGGCCTGCCCGCCCCCGGGTCCTTCCGGCGCACCGACGACGTCCGGCTCTCCCGCAAGGAGCTGCTCAAGATCGCCGAGGTGGACGACGGGCTCCTCGCCGAGCTCGAGGCGTTCGGACTGGTCGCCGGCAGCGCCACGGGACACTTCGACACCGACGCGCTCGCGGTGGTGCGCACGGCCCGCGATCTCGCCGAGTTCGGGCTCGAGCCGCGTCACCTGCGCGCGTTCAAGGCGGCCGCGGACCGCGAGGTCGGCCTCGTCGACCAGATGGTGGCCCCGATCCGCCGCGGCCACGACGGCGCCGCACGCGCCCGCGCCGACGAGGCCGCGAGCGAGATCGCCGCACTCTCGGTGCGGCTGCACGCCACGCTCGTCAAGGCCGGCCTGCGACGGCTCTGAGCGCGACATCCGGCAGGCCGGTGCCCCGAGTCGCTGGCGACCCGCGTCGTGCTGAGTAGGCTGGGGGCATGCGCGAGGTCGACGTCATGGGAGTCCGGGTGGAGATGCCCTCCAACCAGCCGATCGTGCTCCTGCGCGAGATCGCCGGAGAGCGCTACCTGCCGATCTGGATCGGCGCCGTGGAGGCGACGGCGATCGCCTTCGCGCAACAGGGCGTGGTGCCGCCGCGGCCGCTGACCCACGACCTGATGAAGGACATCCTGGCCGCCACGGACAACCCGCTGACCGAGGTGCGGATCACCGACGTCAACGACGGGGTGTTCTACGCGACGCTGATCTTCGCCTCGGGCGCCGAGGTCAGCGCACGTCCGTCCGACTCGATCGCCCTGGCCCTGCGCACCGGCACCACGATCTACTGCGCGGAGTCGGTCCTCGACGAGGCGGGGCTCTCGGTCCCGGCCGAGGAGGAGGACGAGGTCGAGCGGTTCCGCGAGTTCCTCGACCACGTCTCCCCGGAGGACTTCGAGTCCACCTGATGCACTAACGCTCATGTCGAGGGTGAGAGTTTTCGCGACACGCCCGCGACGTCTTTGACCGGCTCTCGGCCAGCGCCGTACCGTCAAGTCTTGTCCCACCTCGACCTATCGGAGGACCGAGTGAACGAGCAGCAGCCGGAGACGGCCCAGGAGCGTGCGGCGTCGGCCGCCGCCGAGGAGCAGGGTCTCCTCTTCACCGACGACGTCTCGCCGCTGCCCAGCGACCTCGGTTACCGCGGTCCGACGGCGTGCAACGCGGCCGGCATCACCTATCGCCAACTCGACTACTGGGCCCGCACCGGCCTGATCGAGCCCAGTGTCCGCGGGGCGAAGGGCTCCGGGTCGCAGCGGCTGTACAGCTTCCGCGACATCCTGATCCTGAAGGTCATCAAGCGGCTGCTCGACGCCGGCATCTCGTTGCAGCAGGTCCGCAGCGCGGTCAGCCACCTGCGTGAGCGGGGCACCGATGACCTGACCCAGGTCACCCTGATGAGTGACGGCGCGTCGGTCTACGAGTGCACCTCCAACGACGAGGTGATCGACCTCCTCCAGGGCGGCCAGGGTGTCTTCGGCATCGCGATCGGCGGCGTCTGGCGCGAGATCGAGGGCACGCTGTCCTCGCTGCCCAGCGAGCGCGCCTCGGACGCCGCGGGCGCGACCTCGGTGGCCGGCGACGAGCTCGCGGCACGGCGTGCCGCCCGCACCGCCGGCTGACCGTTCGATCGGAACGGCGTCGGAGAACGGCGCGTCGGGCTGCTAGTCTCGACGTGCCGTTGATGCCGCGCGGGAGAGTTCGTTCTCAGCGGAGTTCGGACGCCGAAGGGGCAATTCCTCCCCGGAACCTCTCAGGCGCCAGGACCGTGCGGAGCAGGCAACTCTGAAGTCGCACCGGCGCGGTGACAGAGGGGGAGGGCTCGATCACCTCGATCCCAGGAGCTCTCCGTGACCTCTGAGCACGACTCGCTGTCTCCCTTCGTCCCCCGTCACCTCGGGCCGGACGCCGACCAGGTCGCGGTGATGCTCGACCGTCTCGGCTTCACCGATCTGGACGCCCTGATGGACGCCGCGGTGCCGAAGTCGATCCGCAGCGACGCGCCGCTCGACCTGGGGCTGGCCGACATCGGCGTCGACGAGGAGACCGCAGCGGCCGAGTTGCGCGCGCTCGCCGCCGAGAACGAGACCGGCGAGCCGATGATCGGTCTCGGCTACCACGCCACGGTCACGCCGGCGGTGATCCGCCGCAACGTGCTCGAGGACCCCAGCTGGTACACCGCGTACACGCCCTACCAGCCCGAGATCTCCCAGGGCCGCCTCGAGGCGCTGCTGAACTTCCAGACGATGGTCTCCGACCTCACCGGTCTGCCCACCACCGGGTCCTCGCTGCTGGACGAGGGGACCGCCGCCGCCGAGGCGGTGGCCCTGGCCTACCGCGCCGACCGCAAGGCGCGCGGCCGCTTCGTGGTGGACGCGGACGCGCTGCCGCAGACCATCGACGTCGTCCGCACCCGCGCGGCCGGCCTGGGCATCGACGTCCAGGTCGCGGACCTGACGACCGGCCTGCCCGACGGCGACGTGGCGGGCGTCCTGGTCCAGTACCCGGGCGCCTCCGGCCGGGTGACCGACCCGCGCCCGCTGATCGCTGCGGTGCACGAGCGCGGCGGTCTGGCCGTCGTGGCGGCCGACCTGCTCGCCCTCACCCTGCTCGAGGCGCCGGGCACGATGGGCGCCGACGTGGTCGTCGGCTCCGCGCAGCGCTTCGGAGTGCCGCTCTTCTACGGCGGGCCGCACGCCGGCTTCATGAGCGTCCGCTCCGGCCTGGAGCGTCAGCTGCCCGGGCGGCTGGTCGGCGTCTCGGTGGACGCCGAGGGGCGGTCGGCGTACCGGCTGGCCCTGCAGACCCGTGAGCAGCACATCCGCCGGGACAAGGCCACCTCCAACATCTGCACCGCCCAGGTGCTGCTCGCGGTCACCGCGGGGATGTACGCCGTCTACCACGGCCCCGACGGTCTGCGCCGGATCGCCGAGCAGGTGCACACCCTCGCCGGCCGCGCCGCCGCGTCGCTCCGGGCGGCCGGCCTGGAGCTGATCGGCGACACCTTCTTCGACACGCTCGGCGTGCGGGTGCCCGGAGGGGCCCGGGAGGTGGTCGCGTCCGCGCGCCGCGCCGGTCTGCACCTGCGGCTGGTCGATGCGGACACGGTGGGGATCTCGTTCGGTGAGACCGCGGGGGCGCCGACCCTGCGGGCCCTGCACGACGCTTTCGGCGTCACCCCGGCATCCGCCGAGCCACTCGCCGGGCTGCCGCGTGAGCTGGCGCGGACCACGGGCTACCTCGAGCACCCGGTCTTCACCACGCACCACAACGAGACGTCGATGCTGCGCTACGTCAAGCGGTTGGCCCGCCGGGACTACGCACTGGACCGCGGCATGATCCCGCTCGGCTCCTGCACGATGAAGCTGAACGCGACCACCGAGATGGAGCCGATCTCGCTCACCGGCTTCGCCGACCTGCACCCGTTCGTCCCGGCCGATGCCGCGGCGGGCTACCAGACGCTGATCAGCGAGCTGGAGGAGTGGTTGGCCCGGGTGACCGGCTATGACCGGGTGTCGATCCAGCCCAACGCGGGCGCGCAGGGCGAGTACGCCGGGATGCTCGCCATCCGTGCCTACCACGTGGCGCGGGGCGAAGGGCAGCGCGACGTCTGCCTGATCCCGTCCTCGGCCCACGGCACCAACCCGGCCTCCGCGGTGATGGCGGGGATGCGCGTGGTCGTGGTGAAGTCCGCCGAGGACGGCACGGTCGACCTCGACGACCTGCGCACGCAGTGCGCCGCCCACGCCGACGACCTGGCCGCGATCATGGTCACCTACCCCTCCACCCACGGGGTGTACGAGGAGACGATCACCGAGCTGTGCGACGTGGTCCACGAGCACGGGGGGCAGGTCTACATCGACGGCGCGAACTTCAACGCGCTGCTCGGCTACGCCCGCCCCGGCCGGTTCGGCGGGGACGTCTCCCACCTGAACCTGCACAAGACCTTCTGCATCCCGCACGGCGGCGGTGGCCCCGGCGTGGGGCCGGTCGCGGTGCGCGAGCACCTGGCGCCGTACCTGCCGACGCACGTGCTGCACCCGGAGACCGACCGCCGCGACGGCGTGGGCGCGATCAGCGCGGCGCCGTACGGGTCGGCGGGGATCCTGCCGATCTCGTGGGCCTACATCAAGATGATGGGCGCGGCCGGTCTGACCCGGGCGACGGCGGTCGCCGTGCTGTCGGCGAACTACGTCGCGGCACGGCTCGGCGAGCACTTCCCGGTGCTCTACCGCGGCGACTCCGGCCTGGTCGCGCACGAGTGCATCCTCGACCTGCGCCCGATCACCAAGGCCACCGGGATCAGCGTCGACGACGTGGCGAAGCGGCTCATCGACTACGGCTTCCACGCCCCGACGATGTCCTTCCCGGTGGCGGGCACGCTGATGGTGGAGCCCACCGAGTCCGAGGACCTCGCCGAACTCGACCGGTTCTGCGAGGCGATGATCGCGATCAAGGGCGAGATCGACCGGGTCGCCGCAGGGGAGTGGAGCCCGGAGGCGTCGCCGCTGCGGCACGCACCGCACACCGGTGCGGTGCTCACCGACGCCTGGGAGCGCGCCTACCCCCGCGAGCTCGGCGCCTTCCCGACCGGCTTCGACCCCGACAAGTACTGGCCGCCGGTGGCCCGGATCGACCAGGCCTACGGCGACCGCAACCTGGTCTGCTCCTGCCCGCCGACCGACGCCTACGCCGAGTGACCGACAGCTGACGGCCCGGCCACGCACCGACCCCTCGGTCCCTCTCCCGGTGGCCACCCGGCATCATGGGCGGGTGGATGAGAACACGTTGCAGTTCGGCTGGTTCGTCGTCGAGGGCGACACCTTCGTCCCGGAGACGCTGGCGCAGAGTCTCTGGAGCACCGAGCAGATGCACGGGGTGGCCGTCTCCGGACTGCTCGCCAGGGCACTGGAACGCACGGTCGAGGGTGCGGGCCGCGCGGACCTGGTGCCCGCCCGCTACCAGGTCGACCTGTTCCGCCCGGCCAAGATGGTGCCGACGACGGCGTCGGCGACCGTGGTGCGGGAGGGGCCACGGCTGATGCTGGTCGACGCGGTGGTGGAGCAGGCCGATGGCGTGGTGGCCCGTGCCAGCGGCACCTTCCTGCGGGCGTCGGCGAACCCGGCCGGCGCGGTCTGGTCGACCGACGACCGGGCGACCCCGCCCGACGTCGACCTGGTGCCGCCTGCCGGCGTCCACCACGTGCCGTTCTTCCGCAGCGACCGCCCGTGGTCGCAGAACTTCGGCGACCACCAGAACGCCGGACGCCACGCCACCTGGCAGACCGCCGTACCGATCGTGATCGGCGAGGAGATCACCCCGTTCCAGGCGGTGGCGTCGGCCGCCGACGCCACCAGCATGGTGACGAACTGGGGGAGCGGCGGCATCGAGTACATCAACACCGACATCAGCCTCGCGCTCGCACGTCGTCCCGACAGCACCTGCATCGGGCTGCGCGCCAACGACCATGTCGCGGTGGATGGCGTCGCCGTCGGCAGCGCGGAGGTCTTCGACCGCACCGGCCCGCTGGGGGTGGTGACGGTCACCTCGGTGGCGAACTCGCGCCGTACGGTCGACCTCAGTGGCGACGAGAACCCGGTGCAGGCGCCTCCGGGCGTGTGACCGGTGCGGGCTCGGCCGGAACGGTCTCAGCCGGTGCGGCGCTCGTCGTCCACGATCTCGGCGTCGACCGGCTCGTCGAGGCCCAGGTCGAAGGAGAGCTCGTGGCGCCCGGCGTCGGCGATCGCCTCGAAGTCACCGCTGGTCAGCGCCCGCGGCGTCACGTCGATGGTCGCCGGTGCCGGGATCACCGAGGACTCGTCCATCCGGTCCAGCTTGCGCGCGGTGACCAGCACGCGGGACTCCAGGGAGCCGGCGAACGCGTTGTAGCTCTTGATCGTCGACTCCAGCGAACGGCGCAGCTTCTCCGCGTGCTCCGCCATCGTCTGGATCCGACGGTAGAGCTCGCGACCGAGGTCGAAGAGGCGCTGCGCGTCCTCGGTCAGCACGTCCTGGCGCCAGGTGAACGCCACCGTCTTCAGGATCGCCCACAGGTTGGCCGGCGTGGCGAGCACGATGCCCTTCCCGAAGGCGTGCTCGAGCAGTGACGGGTCGGCCTCGAGGGCGGCCGAGAGCAGCTGGTCGTTGGGGATGAAGGCGATGGTGAACTCCGGGCTCGCGGCCAGTCCGCTCCAGTAGCTCTTCGAGGCGAGCGTGTCCACGTGGCCGCGGACCTTCTTGGCGTGCTCCACCAGGTGGCGGTGCCGCTGGTCCGGGGGCAGGTCGGACCGGCAGGCCTCGATGTAGGCGTTGTAGGGAGCCTTGGCATCGATCGCCATCTGCTTGCCGCCGGGCAGGTTGATCACCATGTCCGGGCGACGCGCCCCCGAGTCCGCCTGGATCGAGGCCTGGGTGTCGAAGTCGACCCGGGCCAGCAGGCCTGCCGACTCGACCAGCGTCCGCAGCTGGGTCTCGCCCCAGAAGCCGCGCACGGCGTTGTTGCTGAGGGCGTGCGCGAGGGTGTCGGCCGCCTTCTTCGACTCCGCCACCGTGTGCTGGGTGGTGCGCAGCTGCTCGGCGAGCTCCCCGTGCTGGCGGTGCCGCTGCTCCTCCATGTCGTGCACCCGCTGCTGCATGGCACGCAGCTGCTCCACCACCGGGGTCAGGGTCTTGAGCACCTGCTGGTGGCCGCCCTCGGTGCGCTCCCGCTGCTGCTGGGCGTGCTGCTGGGTGCGCACCGACTCCTGGTGCTGTGCGCGAGCGGCGTCGAGGGAGCCGCGGATCTCCTCCACCGATGCCAGCGCCGCGGCCAGCCGGCTCTCCACCTCGGCTCGCGCGGCGGCCTCCTGGGCGCGGATCTCGGTCGCGATGTGCTCGGCACGGACGGCCGCGAGCTCCTGCTCCCGGTCGGCCTCGGCGCGCACCCGGTCCACCTCGACGCGGTGGTGCTCGGTCTCGGCCTCGGCGGCACGCAGGGCCTCCTGGTGGGCGCGGGTGTCGGCGGCGCGGGTGACACGGCCGAGCAGGATGCCCAGCCCGGCGCCGAGCAGCACGCCGACGAGCAGCAGAACGATCTCCATGCGAACCATCCAAACAGCCCCGCCCGACACAAACCTGCTGGCCACGCCGAGGCGTTCGGCACACCACCGGCCCGCCGCTGTGCGACGCTGTCGCGCATGCGCTCGCGGACCCGTCCCCGGATCGCGGTACCGCCCCAACCGGGCCGCCGGTTCGTGATCACCGGAGCCAACAGCGGCGTGGGCCTCGCGGCCGCGCAGATCCTCGGGTCCCGGGGCGCGCACCTGGTCCTGGCCTGTCGCAGCGTGGAGAAGGCCCAGGCCGCGGCGCGCACCGTGCCCGGGCACGACCTCGGACGGGTGCAGGTGCGCCGGCTGGACGTCGCCGACCTCGACTCGGTGCACCGGTTCGCCCGCGAGCTGGTCGCCGAGGTCGGTGGTGCCGACGTCCTGGTCAACAACGCCGGCGTGCTCGGCGTACCGCACCGGCTGACCCGCGAGGGCGTGGAGATGCACTTCGCCACCAACTACCTCGGCCACTACGTGCTGACCAACCTGCTGCTGCCGCACCTCACCGACCGGGTGGTGGTGACCGGTTCGCGCGAGCACCGCGGCGGCCGCCTGGACGATCTGGACGACCTCGGTTGGCAGCGCCGCCCCTACCGGGCGTTCCAGGCCTACGGGGACTCCAAGCTCGCGGACCTGCTGTTCCTGGCCGAGCTCGACCGGCGTCTGCGCGCGGCGGGCAGCCCGCTGCGCGCGGTCGGCGCGCACCCCGGCGCCACCGCCAGCGCGATCACCCGCGGCACCGGGCACCCGTGGATCACCGCGGTGGCCGGTTTCGGCCACCGCCTGGTCGGCATGCCCGCCTGGCGCGGTGCACTCAACACCGTCCACGCCGCCACGACGGATGTCCCCGGCGGCAGCTACACCGGACCGCACGGGATCACCGAGCTGTGGGGATGGCCCGGCCCGGCCCGGCGTTCCCGCCGGGCCCAGGACCCGGTGCTCGCGCGCGCCCTGTGGCGCCGCTCGGTCGACCTGACCGGGCTCGACTTCCCCGACCAGGTCGAGGGACGGCTCAGCCCAGGGTGATGCTGGTGATGTCGATCGGCGTCTTCGGGGCGCCGTCCTCAGGGCCCATCTGCGGCTCGACACCGGCCTCGGCGGCCTCGGTGATCGCGTCGATGCCGTCCTGGTCGATGGTGCCGAAGACGGTGTACTCGGGCGGCAGCGAGGTGTTCCCGTAGGCCACGAAGAACTGGGAGCCACCGGAGTCCGGGTCCTGGCTCCGGGCCATCGCGAGGGTGCCGGCCGGGTAGGTCTCGGTGCCGTCGTACTCGGCCGGGATGGTGTAGCCGGGACCGCCGGTGCCGGTGCCCGTCGGGTCACCGCACTGGAGCACCTTGAAGGCCTCCGCGACGGTCAGCCGGTGGCACGGTGTGTCGTCGTAGAAGCCCTGCTCGATCAGGGAGACCATCGAGTTCACCGTGCACGGCGCGCTGTCCGCGTCCAGGCTCATCGAGAAGTCACCGACGCTGGAGGTTACCTCCACGGCCACCTCACCCTCGACGGTCGGCTCCTCCGGCGGGAGCTCGACGTCGCCGCCGGTGCCGTCGGAGACGTAGGTGCAGGTCGCGGCCTCGGACCCGGCGTCGGTCCCGGAGTCGGTCCCGGAGTCGGTCCCGGAGTCGGTGGCCGTCTCGGTCTCGCCGGAGTCGTCGCCGCAGGCGGAGAAGGTGGCCAGGAGCAGGAGGGCCGGCAGGCCGGCGAGCGCGCGCTTGAGCATGGTCCCGAAGGGTACGCAGCGATCCCACGACGGCGTAGCGTCGGGGCATGGACCTCGGTATCCACTACGCCAACTTCTCCCACCCCGACTGGAGCGACCGCCTGGTCGACCGGCTGACCGGCACCGCCCGCCTCGCCGACGCCGGCGGGATCCGGCAGCTCAGCGTGATGGACCACTACTTCCAGATGGAGATGCTCGGTGGGCCCGAGGAGCCGATGCTGGAGGGCTACACCACCCTCGGCTACCTCGCCGCCGTCACCGAGCGCCTCGACCTCGGACTGCTGGTGACCGGCGTCAGCTACCGCCACCCCGGCCTGCTGGCGAAGATCGTCACCACCCTCGACGTGCTGTCCGGGGCCGGGCGTTCCTCGGCATCGGCGCCGCGTGGTACGACCGGGAGCACGAAGGGCTGGGAGTGCCCTTCCCGGAGACCGCGGAGCGCTTCGAACGGCTCGAGGAGACGCTGCGGATCTTCCGGCAGATGACCGGACCGGACGACGGCTCCTTCACCGGTCGGCACTACCAGCTGGCCGAGACGGTCAACGTCCCGCCGCCGGTGCGGGCACGGATCCCGATCATGATCGGCGGGTCGGGGGAGCGGAAGACCCTGCGCCTGGTCGCGCAGTACGCCAGCGCCTGCAACCTGTTCGGCGAGGGCACCGAGGTGGTACGTCGCAAGCTGGAGGTGCTGCGCTCCCACTGCGACGACGTGGGCCGTGACTACGCCGCGATCCGCAAGACCGTGCTGGCCCAGTCCGACCCGGTCGGGGACGTCGACGCTTTCCTGCGCGAGATGGAGGAGCTGGCCGGACTCGGCGTCGAGATGGCGGTGGCGATGCCGCGCGGCGACGACCCGGAGGCCTGGACCGGGCGCGTCGTCGAGGAGGTGCTGCCCCGGCTCCGCGAGCTCTGAGGACGGCACTCCCACCACTGATCCGAACAAACGTTGGGATTTCGTTGTGAGTGGTGTCACAGTGGTGCCATGTACCCCGGAACCTGGGCAGCCGAGGACCCCGATCGCGTCGCGCTGGTGATGGCCGGTTCGGGACGTCGCCTGACCTACGCCGAGCTCGACGAACGCAGTCTGCGGCTGGCCAACCACCTGCGCGCAGCCGGTCTCCGGCGCGGTGACGTGGTGGCGCTGCTGAGCGACAACACGCCGGAGACCTACGAGGTCTACTGGGCGGCGTTGCGCTCGGGTCTCTACATCACCGCGGTCAACCACAACCTGAGCGCGGCGGAGGCGTCGTACATCATCGGCGACTGCGACGCGAAGGCGCTGGTGGTCTCCGCGGCGAAGCGCGACCTGGTCGCCGCCCTCGAGGTCGACGTCGCCGATCGGCTGGCCTACGGGGGAGCGGTGCCGGGCCATGCCGACTACGAGGCCGCCCTGGCGACGGCGGGCGCGACACCGCTGCCCGAGCAGCCCCACGGCGACGACCTGCTCTACTCCTCCGGCACCACTGGACGTCCGAAGGGGATCAAGCTGCCGCTGCCCGACTACGCGGTGGACGAGCCGGGCTATCCCTACGTGACGATCTTCGGTGGCCTCTACGCCTTCACCGAGGAGACCGTCTATCTCTCCCCGGCGCCCGTCTACCACGCCGCGCCGCTGCGGTACGGCGGCGTGGTGCACGCCCTGGGCGGCACCCTGGTGATGATGGAGAAGTTCGACGCGGAGCTGTTCCTCGACGCGGTCGAGCGGTTCGGCGTCACGCACACCCAGTGCGTCCCGACGATGTTCGTCCGGATGCTCAAGCTCCCCGACGCGACCCGGGCGCGGTACGACGTCTCCAGCCTGCGCTACGTGATCCACGCCGCCGCCCCGTGCCCGGTGCAGGTCAAGCAGCGGATGATCGACTGGTTCGGACCGGTGATCTACGAGTACTACGCCTCCACCGAGGCCAACGGCGCGACCATGATCGACTCCGAGCAGTGGCTCGCCCACCCCGGCTCGGTGGGGGTGCCGCTGCTCGGTGTGCCGCACGTGTGCGCCGAGGACGGCACCGAGGTCGGCACCGGAGAGGTCGGCACGATCTACTTCGAGCGGGCCGAGCACGACGGGCCGTCGTTCAGCTATCACAAGGACCCGCAGAAGACCGCGAGCACCCAGCACCCGGCGCACCCGAACTGGACCACGGTCGGCGACCTCGGCTACCTCGACGAGGACGGGTTCCTCTACCTGACCGACCGCAAGGCGTTCATGATCATCAGCGGCGGGGTGAACATCTACCCGCAGGAGGTCGAGGACCTGCTGACGCTGCACCCCGCGGTGCACGACATCGCCGTGATCGGCGTCCCCGACGAGGAGATGGGGGAGCGGGTGGTCGCCTTCGTGCAGCCCGCCGAGGGCACCGCGGCGGACGAGACGCTCGCCGCCGAGCTCATCGCCTACGCGCGGGAGCGGATCGCCCACTTCAAGATCCCGCGCGAGGTGATCTTCCGCGACGAGCTGCCCCGCACGCCGACCGGGAAGATGGTCAAGGGCAGGCTGCGCGACGAGTACGTCGCGTCCGTCTGAATCCCGGATCCACCCCTAGCCGGTGACGTAGAACACGTTCTATGGTCGCCGGGTGGTCGACGGAGATTGCAGCCCAGCGTTCCTGCCCCTGCGCGAGGAGCTCGCGCGCAACCTCGACTCCGGCGCGGATGTGGGTGCCTCGGTCGCGGTGGTCCACGACGGCGAGCTCGTGGCGGACCTCTGGGGCGGTGAGGCCCGTCCCGGAGTGCCGTGGCAGGCCGACACCGTGGTCCAGGTCTGGTCGGTGACCAAGGCGATGGTCGGGCTGACCGCGCTGGTCCTCGCCGACCGTGGCGAGATCGACCTGGACGCGCCGGTCGCGAAGTACTGGCCGGAGTTCGGGGCCGCGGGCAAGGAGGGCGTGCTGGTGCGGCACGTGCTCGGTCACACCAGCGGGGTGCCCGGGTGGACGCCGCAGGTCGGTGTCGAGGACGCCCTCGACCTGGTCGGCGCGGAGGCACTCCTGGCCGCCGAGGCCCCGTGGTACGAGCCCGGGTCGGCGTCGGCGTACCAGATCGTGGCGCACGGTCATCTCGTCGACGGCATCGTCCGCGGCGCAACCGGTCAGGGCGTCGCGGAGGTGCTCCAGTCCGAGGTGCTGGCCCCACTCGGAGCCGAGTTCCTGCTCGGGGTGCCGGAGGCCGATCTCGCACGGTGCGCCGACCTGCTCTCACCGCCGCAGTCGGCGGTCGACTACAGCCAGCTGCCGTCGGACTCGTTCCTGCTGCGCACCATCGCCAACCCGCTGCTCACGCCCAAGAGGTGCAACGAGGCGGACTGGCGCCGGGGGCAGGTCGGTGGGGCCGGTGGCCACGGCACGGCGCGCGGCATCGCACGGGCCCAGGCCGTGGTCTCCCACGGCGGTGAGCTGGACGGGGTGCGGCTCCTCTCGCCGCAGACCCTGGACCGGATCTTCGAGGTCCAGGCGTCGGGGCCGGACCAGCTGCTGATGCTGCCGGTGACCTTCGGCATCGGCTACGGACTGCCGACCCCGTCGGCGCCCGCGGTCGGCGAGGGCCGGGTGTGCTGGTGGACCGGGTACGGCGGAGCGATCGTGGTCAACGACCTCGACCGGCGGGCCACGATCGCCTACGCGCCCAACCAGCTCGCCGAGCACATGCTCTCCTCGCCGCGCACCGACGGCTACGTCCGCACCGCCCTCGCCTGCCTGGAGGCCCTGTGAGCACCGCACCGAGCTCCGCCGCGAACTCCGCTGCTGGCACGGTCCCCGCGCCGCACGTCGCGATCATCGGCGCCGGGTGCTCCGGGATCACCACGGCCAAGCGGCTCGCCGACTACGGCATCGCCTACGACCAGTTCGAGATGAGCGACGACATCGGCGGCAACTGGTACTTCGGCAATCCCAACGGGCGCTCCGCGGTCTACGAGTCGCTGCACATCGACACCTCGACGAAGCGGCTGGAGTTCGAGGACTTCCCCGCGCCCGCGGACTACCCGGACTTCCCGCACCACACCCTGATCCACGACTACTTCCGTGCCTACGTGGACGAGTTCGGGCTCGGTGACCGGATCGAGTTCAATACCGAGGTCACCCGCGCGGCGCGCAGCGGTGACGGCTGGGAGCTCACGCTCTCGACGGGGGAGACCCGCCACTACACCGACCTGGTGGTGGCCAACGGACACCACTGGAAGCCGCGGCTGCCGGACTACCCGGGGGAGTTCGCGGGCGACCTCATCCACAGCCACGCCTACGTCAACCCGTTCGATCCCGTGGAGATCCGCGGCAAGCGCGTGATCGTGGTCGGAATGGGCAACTCCGCGATGGACATCGCCTCCGAGCTCTCCAACCGGTGGATGGCCGAGAAGCTCTACGTCTCGGCCCGCCGCGGCGTCTGGGTGCTCCCGAAGTATCGCAACGGGGTCGCCGCGGACAAGGTGATGGCGCCACCGGACATCCCGAAGGCCGTGGCGCTGGAGGCCTCCCGCAAGCTGATCCGGGAGCTGGTGGGGGAGATGAGCAACTACGGTCTGCCCGACCCGGACCACGAGCCGCTCGCCGCACACCCCTCGGTGAGTGCCGACTTCCTCACCCGCGCCGGATCCGGCGACATCCACATGCTGCCCGAGATCACCCGCCTCGACGGTCACACCGTCCACCTGGCCGACGGCGCCACGGTCGAGGCCGACGTGATCATCTGCGCCACCGGCTACGAGATGTCGTTCCCGTTCTTCGCCGACACCGAGGCCGACCTGCACCCGGACGACGAGCACCGCTACCCGTTGTTCAAGCGGATGATCAAGCCGGGGGTGGACCACCTGTTCTACCTGGGCCTGGCGCAGTCCTCCCCGACCATCGTGAACCTGGCCGAGCAGCAGTCCAAGCTGCTCGCCCGCCTGCTGGTCGGCGACTACGTGCTGCCGGAGGTCGCCGAGCAGGAGCTGATCACGAAGGCCGACGAGGACGCCCACCTCGAGCAGTACTACGCCACGCCCCGGCACACGATCCAGATCGACTTCGCGCGCTACGTGGTGGACCTGATGGCCGAGATCGAGGCCGGCGAGGAGCGGGCCCGCGCCGCACGCTGACGCCCCCGAGCGACGCCCCGGAGTGACACCTCAGTGTGACACCTCAGAGTGACACCTCAGAGTGATGCCGCAGCGGTGTCGCGCCGGTTCAGGTCGTGGCCAGCACCTCGCGCAGCAGGTGCAGCACGCAGGTGACGCTGCGCGAGCGGATCAGGTCGCGGCCGCCACCCAGCCGCAGCTCCCGGTGCCAGGTGCGATCGGGACCGGCCACCGCCACGTGCACCAGACCGACCGGCTTCTCCGGCGTCCCACCGTCGGGGCCTGCGACACCGGTGGTGGACAGGCCGTACGTCGTACCGGTGCGCCGGCGGGCGCCCTCCGCCATGGCGACGGCGACCTCGCGGCTGACCGCTCCCACGGAGGCGAGCAGGGCCGGCGGGACGCCCACGGCCTCCGTCTTCGCCTCGTTGGCGTAGGTGACGAAGCCGCCGGCCAGATAACGGGAGGAGCCGGGAAGGTCGGCCAGGCGGGCGGCGACCAGGCCGGCCGTGCACGACTCGGCGGTCGAGACGGTGGCCTCGGAGACCACCAGCAGGTCGGCGACGATCTCGTCGACGCTGCGGCCGTCGGTGCTGAAGACGCGGTTGCCGAACGCCGACGTCAGCGTCGCCTCGAGCGCGGCGTAGGCGGCGGCGCCGTCGGCCGGGTGACGGGTGACGATCTCCAGCTCCCCGTCGCGCAGGCAGGTGGTGATCTCGAGGCCGGACGTGTCGTGCTCGGTCTCGTGGCCGCGGAGGACGGCGGCCAGCTCGGCCTCCGGCGGCCCCCACACCCGCACCGTGGACTGGCGCAGCGGCTCCGCTCCGCTCAGCGCGGCGACGACCCGAGGGTCGCTCATCGCGGCCGGCCACATCGACCGCAGCTCCGACGGAGGCCCCGGCAGCACCAGGACCGGGGGACCGGGGGCGTCCGCGGGCGCCGGCACCACCAGGCCCGGAGCCGTCCCGATCGGCTCTAGCGCGGTGGCGCCGGTCGGCACCAGCGCCTGCTTGCGCACGCCCGCGCGTACGTCGTCGCGGTCCGTGTCCCAGCCGCGGACGGCGTACAGCCGGTCGACGAACTGCTGGATCCGCGCCTCGAGATCGGGGTCCGGCGCCATCGGGCGCTGCTGCACCTGCGCCACCACGGCCGCGGTGAGGTCATCGGCCGTCGGCCCCAGGCCGCCGGTGGTGATCACCAGGTCGTGCTGCGGTGCCAGGTAGCGCAGGGCGGCGGCGAGGTCGGGCGGACGGTCGCCGACGACGACCAGCTGGCCGACATCGACACCCCTGGTCCGCAGCTCCTCGACGAGCCAGGGGCCGTTCGCGTCCGCGACGCGTCCGGTGAGCACCTCGGTGCCGGTGACGACGATGCCTGCGCGCGCTGTCATGGGGCGATCGTAGGTTCAGCCCCGGACGGACGCGGGCTCCCGTGCGGGTTCGGCCTCCGCGGCCAGGTCGTCGACCTCGTCGAGGTCGATCTCCTGGGTCATCCGGGCGGCCCGCTCCTCGGCGGCGGCGTCGCCGTGGAACAGCCCGCGGGAGCCCTCGGTGGTCCGGGCCATCGGCGTGCGCGGCGCCTCGACCAGCTCGGTGCGGGTGCGCGGCATGCCGCGGTCGGCGTTCTCGCGGACCCAGGCGACCAGGTGCTCGCGCACCAGGCAGCGCAGGTCGAAGAGGTTGCCGGCGTCCGCGGCGCTGACCAGGGCGCGGACCCGCACGTAGCCGCCGACGGCGTCGGTGACCTGGACGACCTTGACCCGGCCGTCCCACAGGTCGGTCTCGGCCAGCACCCGGTCCAGCTCGGTCCGCATCGCGGTGATGTCGGCACGCCAGTCGAGGTCGAGCTCCACGGCACCCATCAGCTCGGGGGTCTCCCGCGTCCAGTTCTGGAACGGGGTGGTGGTGAAGTAGCTGGACGGCAGCACCAGCCGACGCTCGTCCCAGAGGTGGACCACGACGTAGGTGAGGGTGATCTCCTCGATCAGCCCCCACTCCTCCTCGACGATGACCGCGTCGCCCATCCGGATCGCGTCGCTGAACGCCAGCTGCAGGCCGGCGAAGACGTTGCCGAGGACCGAGGTGGCCGCGAGGCCGGCCACGATGCTGATCACACCGGCCGAGGCCAGCACACTGGCCCCGAAGGACTCGACGCCGGGGAAGCTGAGCAGCACGGCGCCGATCGTGAGTACGACGCCCACCGCCCAGACCAGCCGCCGCAGCAGCAGCACCTGCGTCCGCAACCGGCGAGCCGCCCGGTTGTCGGCGCGCTCGATCTGGTCGGAGTTGCGCATCAAGGCGAGGTCGACCAGGAAGACGGTCACCACCGTCAGCACCCAGCCGGTCGCCACGATGGCGAGGATCCGGGCGGCCAGTGCCGCGGCACTCCACCCGGGCAGGTCGTCACCGGGTCGCAGCTCGGCGACCACCGGGTTGAGCGCCACCATCAGCACCAGCACCGTGAACGGGACTCGGGCACGACGCTCCAAGGTGGCCGCAGGATGCCAGCGGCGCGCCAGCAGAGCCATCCCGAACCGCAGCGCCACGATCACCGCGACCGCCGCCCCGAGCGCGACCGCAGCCGTGGTGAGGACGTCCATCATGTCGAACCGCATCCGTCCACCGTGCCGAGTCGGGGCCGCGGACCCAAACCGGACGCGCCGTCGTGAGCGGCGCGGGTGAGACAACTCACCGGACGGGCCGCCGGGGGTCGAGACTCCCGGCGGCCCGTGTGGTCAGCCGACGATCAGCCGGGGCAGGTGTCCCGGTAGTCCGACAGCGAGATCGAGGAGGGCGCGGGGCAGAGGAACGCCTCGTAGCGCAGGTCCTCGTCCAGGTATCGCTTGAGCCACGAGACGAAGAGCCGTCCCTGCCAGTCGTCGTTGGTGTTGGCGATCAGGTGACCGGCGTTGTTGACCTCGCCGTACGCCTTCTCCGGAGCGCCGGAGAGGCTGGCGTAGAACGGGATCGAGTGCGAGGAGACCGGCGCGATCGCGTCGTTCTCGGCACCGATGATCATCGTCGGGATGTCGACGCCGGGCCAGGTCTTGTCGGTGTGCCACGGCTGCAGGGCGACCGCCGTCTTGATCACGCTGGTGCGGTTGTCGGCGGCGTAGAGCGTGCCACCCCCACCCATGGAGTGACCCGAGACGGCGATCCGGCTCTCGTCGAGCCGGCTGGCCACCGCGCTCGGCGCGTCCTCGGTCAGGTAGTCGACGGCGTCGAGGATCTGGCGACCGCGGCTGTCGGGCTGGTCGTAGATGGTGTTGGTGTCGATGACCAACACCACGAAGCCGTGGGAGGCGACACGTCGGGCCACGCCGGCGTACGACCCCGAGGTGGCGGTGAAGCCGGGGGAGAGGACCACGCCGCCGAAGGTCCCCTCGGAGGTGCTGGTCGGGTAGTAGATCGTGCCGCCACCGAAGCCGAGCACCAGTGAGGAGACCGAGGTGGTGCTCACCGAGAACGAGCCGTTGCCGAGTAGGCGGGTGGGGGTGGGATCGGGGCCGCGTTCGTAACCGTCGGCCTGAGCAGGACTGGCGACCAGTCCTGCCAGGGGCAGGGTCAGGGCCGCAGCAATCGCGCCGAGTCGGATTGCCAGTTGTCGCACGTGATGCTCCTTCGTCAGGTGGCCGCGGACCGGCCACGTGATCCGGACGCTAGGGCCACGGACGTGTCCACCGTCACAGTCCTGGGGCGCAAGGCTGGTTGGGCACGGTGCACAAGGCCGCTGTTGGAGGTTCGTGCGGACGAGGTGTGTGATGGTCGGGTGACGAGCAGCGAGCGGCCGCGGCGGCACGGGCGGCTGGACGTGGGGGACGGGCAGCGGATCCACTGGGAGGAGTGGGGCGATGACGCGGGTGTGCCCGCGGTCTATCTGCACGGAGGCCCTGGCGGGGCCTGGGCGCGAGCACCTACCGGCACAGGTTCGATCTCGCCCGGACGCGGGTGATCGGGTTCGAGCAGCGCGGCTGTGGGCGCTCCACCCCGCACGCCTCCGACCCGTCGACGGACCTCTCGGTGAACACCACGGCGCACCTGGTCGCGGACATCGAGCGTCTCCGTGAGCACCTCGGCGTGGATGCCTGGATCGTCAACGGGGTCTCCTGGGGATCGACGCTGGCCCTCGCCTACACCCAGGCGCACCCGGACCGGGTGACCGGCGTGGTGGTCTACGCCGTGACGGCCGGGAGTCGACGCGAGACCGACTGGATCACCGAGGGAATCGGTGCGATCTTCCCCGAGGCCTGGGACCGGTTCGCCTGGTACGCCGAACGGTGCGACCCCGGCTTTCGGCGGGGCGAGGACAGCCTGGTCGCTGCCTATGCCCGGATGATGGCGTCCCCGGACCCCGGAGTACGGGACCGGGCCACCTGGGAATGGGCACGGTGGGAGGACACCCACGTGTCGATCGCGACCGGCGGTGTGCACCGCGACCCCCGCTGGGACGACCCTGCCTTCCGGCACGCCTTCGTCCGACTCGCCACGCACTACTGGAGTAACGACTGCTTCTGCGACCCGCCGCTGCTGGAGGGGATGGCCACGCTCGCCGACATCCCCGCAGTGCTGGTCCACGGACGCCGCGACGTCTCGTCGCCGGTCGTCACCGCGTGGGAGCTGCAGCGGCGGTGGCCGGGGGCTCGGCTCGTGGTGGTCGAGGGGACGGGCACGGCGGCATGACCATGGTCGAGCACTGGCGTGCTGCCAACGACGAGATGGTCGCCCTGGCCGGCGGAGGCTGAGACCGCGCTGGGGGTTGCCCATGATGCGACCCTGGCCGAGGATGGAAAGCCCTGCCGTCCACACCTCGGGAGCGTCCATGCCGCACGGAGACATCACCCACATCGACATCCCGGTCACCGACATGGAGCGGGCGAAGGGCTTCTACGCCGATCTGTTCGGCTGGGAGATCGCGGCGCCGCCGGGGTTCGAGGACTACCCGATGTGGCAGGCGCCGAACAAGATCAGCGGCGGCGGACTGGCGCCACGCTCCGAGGGCTTCACCCAGCCGCGGTCCTACGTCGAGGTCGACTCGATCGAGGAGACGCTGGCGAAGGTGGTCGCCGCCGGAGGCACGGTGGCGATGGACAAGTCGCCCATCAGCGACACCAGCTGGTGGGCGATCTTCACCGATCTCGACGGCAACAGCGTGGGCCTCTACGAAGGTGTCACCGAGGTCGAGGACGCCTGAGGAGTCGAGCGCCGTCGAACCGTGTGCCGGCGATCGAATGATGAAAGTCGATACACGCTCTTGCTCTTTGATGAAACATGATGAAGCATTGCAGGGGTGAGCGCGCGTAGCCCCTTCCGGCCGTCCTTCGGCTCGAACCCGCCCCTGGTGGTCGGCCGCGATGCCGTGCTCGACGAGCTCGCCGACGCGCTCGACGGCCCACCCGGCTCCGCGGGGCGGGCAGCCCTGATCACCGGAAACCGGGGGATCGGCAAGACCGTCGTGCTCAACGAGGCCGAGGCGCTGGCCCGCGAGCGGAGCTGGCTGGTGATCTCGGAGACGGCCACCACCGGCCTGCTCGACCGGATGACGGCGGACGGACTTCCCGAGCTCGCCGACCTGCTGCGCCAGGCGCCCGCCTCGCGTCCGCGGGTGAGTGGCATCTCGCTGCCGGCGGGGCTGGGGGGAGTGGAGCTCGAACTGCCCGAGGAGCGCGGACCCGGCGGCCTGCGACGGCAGCTGAACGCCCTCACCGACGCGCTCGACGAGCACGGGACCGGGATCATGATCACGTTGGACGAGGTGCACGCCCGCAGCGCACGCGATGACGTGGCGCAACTGGCGGCCGTCGTACAGCATGCGTTCCGGGAGGAGCGGCCGGTCGCGTTCGCAGCGGCGGGTCTGCCCGCAGCGGTGCAGGACCTGCTGACGGCCGATGTCTCCACCTTCCTGCGCCGTGCACGGCGTTTCGTGCTCGAGCCGCTCAGTCCGGTCGCGGCCGAGGAGGCGCTGCGGGTGCCGATCCTCGAGCACGGTCGGGGCGTCGACGACGCCGAGGTGAGCACGATGGCCGCGGCGACGCAGGGGTATCCCTACCTGGTGCAGGTGATCGGCGACCGGGCGTGGCGCCAGGAGCCGGGGGCGCCCACGATCACCGCCGACCACGTCGAGCGCGGGGTGCGCGATGCCATCCGCGAGGCGGGCTTCGCCCTCCACGAGCCGGCGGTCAACGACCTGTCCGAGACCGACCGGCAGTTCATCGCGGCGATGGCGGTCGATCGCGGCGAGTCCGCGATCGCCGACATCGAGCAGCGGCTGGGGCGCGATCACGGCTACGTCTCGCGCTACCGCTCGCGCCTGATCGTCGCCGGCGTCGTGGAGCCGAGCAGGCGTGGCTACCTGCGGTTCACCATCCCTTACCTCGCCGAGTTCCTGCGGGCGCGTGCCGACTTCCTGTGAAGCGGTGACGACGCCGGCTCAGCGGGTGGCGGACGCCAGGTAGTCGCCGGCCTCCGCGTTCCAGGTGCGGCCGTGGCGGTCGGGAGCGGGGCGCCGCTGGTGCCGGATCCGGAGGAACTCGTCCTCGCGGTAGCCCGCGCCCACCTCAGGCACGTCGTAGTCCCACTCGTTGGTGGCGGTGAAGGTCGTCGGCTCCGGCATCTCGGCGAGCGTGTCGAGCGCGGCGTGCAGCATCGGCCACAAGGCGTCGCCGTACGCCGCGGTGGTCAGGGTCGCCGGCCTGACGTCCGCACCGGCACGCACGTACAGGTCGATCCACTCGGGGGTGAGCCAGAGGGAGCGGAACTCCGGCGCGTCGAGGTGAGGGGAGAGGTCGTGCCAGTGGTCCACCATCGCGGGGGTGAGGCCGTCGAAAGGGCTGAGCTGGACCGAGCGTTCGTCGAACTCGGGGCCTGCGTAGGCGGTCAGTGCGAAGGTCGTCGTCCGGGAGAGCAGGTCGTCGCCACGGACGGCCGCGATCATGCGGTCGATCACCGGACGTGGGTCGTCACCGTCCGCACGCGCGGTCGCGGCCCATTCGCTGGCGGTGACCGTGACGTTGGCGCCCGGGAACGCGGCGGTCGCCGCCACGAGCTGCCGGGCCACACGGAGGTTGCCGGTCTTCCGATTGGCGGGGGTGGCCATCGGCGGTGCCTCAGGTTCGTAGTCGTCGCCCTCGGAGTCCGTGGTGCCGGCGCCCAGCGTCACGTGCGCGTCCTGCGGGGCGCCGTCCTGGGAGCGGGCTCGGTCGATGAATGCGTCGAGGACGGCGGTGACCTCCGGCGCCGTCGCGTCGAGATCCATGTCGACGACGATCGTCTCACCCCAGTAGTCGGTGTCGAACGCCTCGCGCTCGACGCTGGCGTCGACGACACCCGGCATCGCGATGAGCTGCTGCTCGAACGCCGAGCGTCCCGATCCGCCTTCGGCGCCCTCCGCACCACAGCCCGCGGTGAGTACCGCCAGGGCGACGGCGGCGATGAGGGCGCTTGCTCGCGAGGGACGTGACGGCACACGGCCATTGTGCGGGGTCTGCGGGATCTAAGCCCCAATCCACCGATGGACCTGGTGACGGTCGGGTGATCGTGTTCGGCCGCTGATGAGTGGTGTGGGGGCGTTGTGATCTGCCGGACCTCGTTTGTCCGGGGTGTTCCACGTGGTCTTCGGGTCGCGCAGCTGGGCTGCTGGGTGGTCAGGCCGCGAGGAGGGACGGCGGGTCGCTGACCCGGTCGAACAATGCCGTCCAAGCGGTCTCCCAGGGCCAGGCCGTCGGGAGATGCAGAGTGATCCGGCGGGCCGAGGTCGCCACACGGGCGGGCACGGTGATCAGCTTGTGGCGCAGCGTCGCGGTGGTCGCCTTCGCGAGGTCTGGTGCGGCGAGGGTGCCGGCGGCTCGGGTGAGGTTGAACGCGATGACCGCGAACACCAGCCAGGCGGCGTTGGCGTTGAACACCCCTGAGGGCAGGTGGGCCAGGGCGGAGTTCTTCAGGTCGGCGTGGACCTGCTCGATGACCGCGTGCCCGCGATGGGTCTTGTCCACCGCGACGGTGTCCAGGACTTGAGGGTCGGCGGTGGTGAAGAAGGCGTGGAAACGCCACACGTCGAACAGGGTGTCCTGACCGGCGGCCTTGTTCTTCTCGGCGTTGAAGTCCGGAATCCGCCGCACCACGAGCCGTCCCGGCACCTGGTCGGTCTTCTTCTGTGCGGCGAACGCGGTGAACGGAATCTCGGCAACCTCGGCACGAGAGACCCACCGGCCGGTGGCCTCGTCGAACACGGCGTCGGTGTACTCGATGGTCCTCCACGCGTCATCGTCGATGGCGGTGATCGCCTTCTTGACTGCCTTGTCCATCCGCACGGTGACCGACACCTGGGCGCCGCCAGCCAGCGCAGCGTGGACTGGCCCCCGGCCGTAGAACGCGGAGTCCATCCGCACCAGGATCGGCTGGGTCTTGCCGACCCTCTTGAGCAGTCGCCGCGCGGTCCGCACCGCGTCGCCGACCAGCCGCTTCGCACCGCGTGGCGAGCCGGTCGAGCCCTTGCGGAGTCGTTGAGCCACGACCACCGGCGCACTGCCAACGGTTGTCAGGGTTGCGAGCAGCGCGTTGATGCCACGCACCCCGGAGTAGCCGAACCCGGCGCCCTGCTTGGCGTGGCCATGGACCTCGATGATGGTGTCGTCAACATCGAGCAACGCGTATCCCGACTGGTCGAACTCGACCGTGGCAGGCGGTCCCAGGAGGCGGGTGAGTCCGGCGAGCGCGATCAGGAACCGCGAGGCGATCGCGTCGAGCTGGCGGACGTGGCCGAAGGTGAATGAGCGGAGGAACGATCCCAACGTCGAGGGGGCGTAGGCGCGGGCGAAGACTCGCCCCATTCCTCCGTGTCGCAGCAGGGCCATGTCCTCGATCGAGTCCGCGCCCGCGACCATCCCGCCCACCAGCGAGGCGACCTTCAACCCGGCGTTCGCGCCCTTGTCGGTCGGGACCGTGAGGTGCTCATCAGCTAGCTCCCGCAGCCCTGCCAGATCGGCCAACGCCAACACCGGCACAAGGCCGGTCGACGACACGAGATTCGGATCATCGAACGCCACCGACGTCCGACCAAGAGTGTGAGAGAGTCGCACCTACGAGATGCCCTTCCGCGTCGGTCGAATCTTTGCCTGAAGAACTCAGATTCTCCCGCCACGTAAGGGCATTCTCACTTCACGACGCGCTCAACAGCCCCTGCTCATCGGTGGATCGAGGCTAAGGGATAGCGGCTGCCGTGCGGTGGATCTGTCGGTGACATGACATAATGTCACTTATCGGCTATCAATCAAAGCCATCACGACGACGTCAGGTCCGTCGTCGCCAGACACGTGTCGCAGCCAGTCCGGCCGCAGGCTGAGCACCTCCGACCAGCCGGACCCGCGGTAGAGCGCCAGCGCGGCCGGATGGACAGGCAGCACCTCGAGGCAAGGGCGCAATCCGGTGGCCTGGATGTCAGCGACCACAGTGTCGAGCAGCAGGCGCCCGATCCCACGCCCACGCATGTCACTGCCGACGAACAGCGTGTTGACCCAGCCGAGCTCTGCGACCTCGCAACCATGAGCACGCGCGCAGGCCTCGTTCAGCGTCGTCGCATCGGTGAAACCGGAGGGCGGTCCCGTCCTGCAAACGTGGCCGACCGGCCTTCCGTCGACCTCGGCGGTCCACGCTGCCAACGCATCCTCGGCATGCAGGAACGTCTCGACGGAGACGGGCAGCGGGTCCCGGAAGGGATACCGGGTCGCCGGCTGCTGTTCCCGCAGCACCCGGGCCAGCGCTGGAAGGTCAGCAGGAAGCCGAGGTCGGAGGATCACAGGTGACACCTGGTGATCGTGGCTGTCCTGTCCACCGATCGCAAAGCCCCGCGGCAACGGCCTCCGCTCACTCAGGCACCTCACAGGCGTGCGCCAGCCGTGCTAGCTCTGCTTCGGCGTACGGCGCGTCCACCCCCAGCCAGCCGCAGCCTTGGCAGTAAGCGCGGCACGGGAGACCTTCGTGCCACCAGTCGTCGGAGAAGCTGATCAGCAGGGTGCGCACCGGCTCCCACCGTTGGTCGTCGAGGTGGCCGGTCGCCCGGTCCAGAGGTACGTCGGCGGGGACGATCAGTCCGCAGGCGCAGACCGCCTCGGACATCCCCGCCCTGGTGTTGTGGTGGATGCCGCGAGGCCGTTTGACGATGGTGTCCCGCAACTCCCCCATGAACATCCCCTCGACGCCGCTCAGGGTGTGGCCGGCTGCCCTCGCAGCCTCGACCGACCGGCGCAATCCGACGAACTCGAGGTCCGCGGCGACCGTCTGGATGTCGTAGCGGTGCCCGGCGTAGTCGAACGGCTCGTACGTGTGCAAGGTACGGCGGTCCAGCGACGAGGCGTCGAGGTGTCGGTGCGGGGGATCGGGCCGCCGCAGTCTGCGCTCGAGCCCGTTGCCGGCAGACCCGGCGAATCAGGAGACGACCGGAGTCGTCGCCCGGTGCTCGAAAGCGCCGTCGACGAGCACCGGGACCACCGGCGAGGCGTCGAGGTCGGCTGCCACCTCGACGTCGTCCGCGTACCCCTTGCCGATCAGCTCGCGACCGCCGACGCAGTCGCGCATGCGCTGGTGAAGTCCGTCGCGACCAACCTCGAACAGGTCGGCTGCCGCACGGGCCTCCGGGCTCAAGCCGGCGTGACCGGCCAGCGCGGCGAGCTCGGACAGGATCGCGCCGGCGCCCAGATGGTCCTCCAGCGCCGGGCGGAGTGAGTCGTCCTGGCTCCAGCGCTCGCCGGCCGCGATCACAGCCACCGACCTCCCGGTTGCGAGCACCTGAGCCAGCCATTCGGCGACGGCGCGGGCGTTGCGCAGACAGCCGGCAGCGACGCGTGCCCCGCGCTCCAGCAGCGCGGCCGCGATGGCCGAGCCGTTCGGCGAGGGCAGCACGAGGCGCGGGTACGGTTCGCAGGCGAGCAGACTTGCCGGCGAGAGCGACGGCACCCGCTGTGCGCCGTCCACGGCGGCTTCGAGGCGACCCCTGGCCAGCACCGCGCGCTGCTCGTCGGCGTACTCCTGCGCTCGGGCCGACCGCCACGGGCACGGGAGGACCCGCATGCCGCGCTCGACGGCGACCGTCACCGACGTCGAGAAGCTGAGCACGTCGACGACGACGGAGACGTCGGCCTCGGTGGCTCTCGCTCCGGTGGGTCCCCAGTCGAGCCGGACGGCGAAGTCGCCCTGCCCGGACAGATCGGCCACGACGATGGACCATACTCGGTCGAGCGGTGGTGGTCCCCCGACGACGCGTTTAGTCTCGGACAGGTGGGGAGTCCGACGGTTTCGGGGTGGCAGCGGTTCGGCGTGGTGCTCACCGACAACCTGCTGATGGTGGTGGCCTTCCTCCCGGGCTTCCTGACCGGGATCGCGACCGGGTTCGGCGCCACCGGCTGGCCCGGTTGGGCCGCGCCGACCTTGGTGGTCCTCGGCGTCCTGATGGGCGTTGGTGTGCTGGTACTGAACGGTGGCGTGCTGGCCGGCCGCGGCCGCAGCATCGGTATGCACTGGCTCTCGGTCAGCCTGGTCGATGAGTTCGACCGCCGCGCCGTCGGGACCGCGCGCGCACTCGTCCGCTCGATCCTCTGCCTTGCCTTCAACCGGGTCGGTGCCGAACGGTCGTTCGCCGAACGCCAGACCGGGACGGTCCTGCTGCGCGGCGACCTCGTCGACCTCAAGGAGGGTCTCCGGGCGGCGCGGCGGGAGCCGCCCTCGCGGTCGCTGCCGAGCATGTACCGGGACTGATCAGCGCGATCTCACCGAACCGTTGCGCGGCCGTCGCGTCAGCGGCGGACGACCCGAAGTGGTCTCGTGCACGTGGTGCGCGCCGTGTTCCAGGCGTCATCCGGGCGGATGACCTTCCATCGGTAGACGCCGGCACGCAGGCTGATCCTGCGCACGCGGACGCGGTCGTCGCCGACGATCATCGCGCGGCGGCTCAGTGCCACCTTCTCCCCCGCGCACGACGAGTCCGCCGCCGATGGGAAGGGGCCGTACAGGGTGGCGCGCACCAGTGCCTTGGTCGCGTGCCCGGTGCCCGACGTCGTCAGCCACACCTTGAACGGTCGGCCGGCAGCGCGCGTCTGTGCGGCCGGGATCGCGGTGACCTGGGGTCTCGCCCGGACGATCACGCGGGCGGTGCCCTCGCGCACGGTACGACGTCCGGCGACCGCGACCCGCGACCCGCTCGCCGGGACCCGGACGCCGAGGTACGTCGTCGGAAGCCGCCGGACCGTCGCGCGCACCTTCCGTTCCCCGGCGGCACCTGCGGCCCAGGCAGCCTGCACCCGGCCGGTGGCACCGGTCAGCGCGTGGACGGCCTCGGCTCCCTCGTAGCTGAGCTCCACCGGCAGATTCTCCACCGGGCGCCCGCGCGCGGAGAGCACCTCGACCACGACGGTCGTGTCTCCCCCGACGACCGGCCGGTTGGTGGTCACGTCCACCCGGTAGGGACCGGCCAGGCGACCCGACTGGCGGACGAAGGTCTTGGCCCAGCGACGTACCAGGGATGAGTAGTCGGCCTGCGCGATCCGTCTGGCCCCTTCGTCCCGCCGATCCGCCACCCCTTGCCCCGGAGCAGGTGCAGGACCGCCGCGTCGACCGCGGCGGCCTGGACGTTCGTTCGGTCGCGGCTCTCCGGGTCGCGGGCGGCGCCGTACTTGGACAGGACCCACGCCGCACGATGGGCGGCCCGCGTCCCGCTGCCGACCCGATCGGTCCAGGTCAGCTCGCCGAGGCGGCCGGTCGGTGCCGTGCGCTGCGGGTCGATCCGGTGCAGCACACCGCCATCGACCCGGTAGCCGCCGATCCAGCCGCCGGCGGCAGTGCCCGCGAACGCGGTGATGGCGAAGCCGCGCCAGCGATGGTGATCCGCGGCGGACGCCGCCGGCACCGCCACCAGGTGGGCGAGGGCCGCCAGGAGCACGGCCAGCGCGCAGCCGGTCCAGGTCGGTCGGCGCACGGTGGTCCTCCGGCTCGTCCGACGCATCGGGGTCTGACGCATCGGGGTCTCACGCATCGGGGTCGATCGGTCCGGTGCCGCCGATCAGCGAGCCCTCGT
The DNA here is from genome assembly GCF_006494815.1 of Nocardioides sambongensis. Lineage (NCBI taxonomy): Bacteria > Bacillati > Actinomycetota > Actinomycetes > Propionibacteriales > Nocardioidaceae > Nocardioides > Nocardioides sambongensis. Next base: position 1,176,640 of record NZ_CP041091.1, on the reverse strand, counting down.
CGTCGCTGTGGTCACGCTTGCCCGTCCCGCCCGAGCCGTCGTCGCCTGCGTCGGCGGGCGCATCGGGGATCTCGGCGGGGGTCTCGACGGGATCGGGTGGTGCGGTCGGCACTTGCTCTGTCGTCGGAACGGGCTCCGGTGCTGTCACGGTCGCGGTGCCCTCGCGCACCGGCCCACGCTCCGGTACGACGCGCCAGCGGTACTCCCCCGCCCCGAGGTCGGCGAGCGCCACGGTGCGCCCCTGCGGTCCGACCCGGAGCCTCCGTTGCATCAGCACCACGTCCCCGGGACCGACCACGGTCACCTCCAGAGTGGCGGGACGGGCCGCCGTGATCGCCAGGTCGAGCACGTTCGCTCCGCCGGTGGCGCTCACCTGGGCGACCGTCCGCGGCACCGGTATCACCAGCTCGCGCAGCTCGACCAGGTCGCTCTGCGCCGGTGGAAGCCGACGACTCGCGGGCAGCGGAGCCGGGGTGTCGACCGTGGCCGCCGCATCCCCCTGGTCCTGGCTGATGACGAGAACGACTCCGACCACCGCCACGACGATGCTGAGCGAGCCGGCCGTCACCAGGACGGGGAGCAACCGGCGTCGACGATCGGCTCGCGCGCCCGGTGCGGACCGACCGTCGGCCGGGGCTGCGGAGTCCGGGGCTGCGGAGTCCGCAGGCGCAGCGGCCGACGGTGAGACCGGAGCAATGCTGAGGGAGGCCTGCCCGTGCGCGTCGGTCAGCGCCAGTCGCACCGGGACCCCGGCCTCGTCCGCCAGCTCGTGGACCCGAGCCATCACCAGCTCGCGCAGGCGCGCGGGCTGCTCGGTCCGGATCGTCTCGATGCGGCCGTCGAACGAGAGCTGGGCGCTCGTGAAGGAGAGCACCGCCGTGATCAGGGGCCGGTGGTCGGCCGGCGCGCTTCTGCCCCACTGCACGAGTGGTCTCCTCGAGATCGACGCGGACGGGTGTGCCGACAGCCGTCGGCGACGCTGTGGGTCCCCCACCTGTCCGGACGCCGGTGGCGTGCGGCCGGAACAGATCAACCACGGCGAAGCAACTTAGCCGCTCGCCCGCCGGCGCGCCATGCCGCTTGGAGGGTGGACGGCCGGTTGTCCCCGGAGCCACGGCCCGGTAGAGGCCCACGCGGTCAGTCCAGGCAGAACTCGTTGCCCTCGGGATCGCGCATCACGATGTGACCGGGCTGCAGCGGAGGGGCCGGATCGTGCCGCTCGACCCGAGAGGCGCCGAGCGCGACCAGACGGGCGCACTCCGACTCCAGCGCACTCATCCGCTCGCTGCCGAGCAGCCCGGGCGCCGCCCGCACGTCGAGGTGGACCCGGTTCTTGCCGGACTTCTGCTCGGGCACCTGCTGGAAGAAGACCCGCGGGCCGGAACCGTCCGGGTCCTCGATCGCGGAGCGGCTGTTGCGCAGGTGCTCCGGGACGCCGGCCTCGACCAGGAACCGGTCCCAGGCCTCGAGCGCATCGGTGCCCGGATCGATCTCGACGCCAGGAGGGGCCGGATGCAGGTAGCCCAGCACCGCGCACCAGAAGATCGACAACGACCGCGGATCCGCGGCGTCGATGGTGATCTGGACGTCCCGACTCATCGACCTCGTCCCGTCCGTCACGGCGGGTTCCGACCTCCCGCCACTACCAACTTATAGCCGTCCGGGGGCTTGCGGCAAGGCCCCGGAGGGAGGCAGAATCCCGGCTCCGACCCGTATCGCCGACCCTCACCGATGTCGCCCACCGCCGTCCGCCCCTCGTCGCCACGGAGCCTCTCGTGACCACCGCCGCCAGCGCCTTCGCCCTGCCCGACCACCTCTCCGCCAAGTCCGCCTCCGCTCTGATCGACGAGGACGACCGGCACCTCGCCGAGATCGGAGCCACGCTGTCCAGCACCACCGAGGCCGTCCTCGCCGAGCTCGACGACCTGCGGCGCTCCCCCGGTACGAGCGGGGAGCAGGCCCTCCAGCGCGACCAGGAGATCCACCGGCTGACCGGGCGGCTGCGGATGCTGCGCCGCTACGGGCGTGACCTCTGCCTGGGCCGGATGGTGGTCGACGAGGACGCCGCCCCGGTCTACATCGGTCGCCTCGGGCTCGCGGCACCGGACGGTCGCCGGCTGCTCGTCGACTGGCGCTCACCCGCTGCGGAGCCCTTCTTCGGCGCCACCCATGCCAACCCGATGGGCCTGGCCAGCCGTCGCCGGTTCCGGTGGTCCAAGGGCAGGATCACCGACTACTGGGACGAGGCCTTCACCGACGCCGCCCTCGCCGCCGGGGTGGCACTCGACGACCAGTCCGCCTTCATCGCCAGCCTCGCGGCGTCCCGGTCGAGCCGGATGCGCGACGTGCTGGGGACCATCCAGTCCGACCAGGACGCCATCATCCGCGCGTCGTCGCGCGGCACGCTGGTGGTCGACGGCGGGCCGGGCACCGGCAAGACCGTGGTGGCCCTCCACCGGGCCGCCTACCTGCTCTACAACGACCCCCGCCTCGGGACCGGCCGCGGCGGCGTGCTGTTCGTCGGCCCGCACGCGCCGTACCTGGCCTATGTCGCCGACGTCCTGCCCAGCCTCGGCGAGGAGGGCGTGGCGACCTGCACGCTGCGCGACCTGGTGCCGCAGGGAGCCGACGTACCCGAGGAGATCGATGCCGAGGTCGCCCGGTTGAAGGCCTCGGCGACGCTGGCGCAGGCGGTCGAGCCGGCGGTGGCCCTCTACGAGGAGCCGCCGCGGACCGGGATGCTGGTGGAGACGCCCTGGGCGGAGCTGTGGCTCAGCGCCGAGGACTGGGCGGAGGCGTTCAACGCACCCGATCCGGATGCTGCGCACAACCCCGCCCGCCAGCAGGTGTGGGAGGCGCTGATGGAGATCCTGGTCGACAAGCACGCCGCGGCGCTCGGCACCGGCCCTGGGACCGTCGAGCGGCCGGAGGTCTCCCCCGCCCTGGTCCGGCGCGCGCTGGAGCAGGACGAGGGCCTCCGGGACGCGATCGGCGGGGCGTGGCCGCTGTTGGAGCCCACCGATCTGGTCGGCGATCTCTACTCGGTGCCCGCCTACCTGCGCCGCTGCGCCCCCACCCTCTCCCCCGACGAGGTACGACGACTGCAGCGACCCGACCCGCACGCCTGGACCCGTGCGGACCTACCGGTGCTCGATGCGGCACGCCTCCGTCTCGGCGATCCCGATCAGGTCCGCCGCCGTCGGCGGGACGAGTCCCGCCGACGAGCCGAGCGTGAGGAGATGGACCGGGTCGTGGACCACCTGATCGCGACCGACGACTCGGAGATGGCGCTGATGTCGATGCTGCGGGGTGCGGACCTGCAAGGCGCCCTGGTCGACCACGCGGCCGACGAGCGGACCGATCCGGATCTGCTCGCGGGCCCGTTCGCGCACGTGGTGGTCGACGAGGCCCAGGAGCTCACCGACGCGGAGTGGCAGATGCTGCTGCAGCGGTGCCCGAGCCGGAGCTTCACCGTGGTCGGCGACCGCGCACAGGCCCGTCACGGTTTCGAGCGCAGCTGGCAGGAGCGGCTGGCCGCGGCCGGCCTGGACCGGGTCGAGCTGGCGTCGCTGACGGTCAACTACCGCACCCCGCGGCAGGTGATGGACGTCGCCGAGCCGGTGATCCGAGCGGCTCTGCCGGACGCCAACGTGCCGACCTCGGTTCGGGACGGGGTGCCGGTCCGGTTCGGGGCGACCGAGGACCTCGACGCGGTGCTCGAGAGCTGGCGGACGCAGCAGCACGACGGCACCGCTTGCGTGATCGGCGTTCCCGGCCGCGCCGACACCCCGCGGATCCGGTCGCTCTCCCCCGCACACGTGAAGGGCCTCGAGTTCGACCTGGTGGTCCTGGTCGACCCGCACCGGTTCGGTGAGGGCATCGAGGGTGCGGTCGACCGCTACGTCGCGATGACCCGCGCCACCGGCGAGCTGGTGGTGCTCGGCCGCTGAGGACCCGTTCCCGTCCGTTCCCGTCCGCGCCCGTGCGCGACACTGCCCAGATGAGGACGCTGCCCTGATGACCAGGACGCCGCAGGTGGTGACGATCGCCGTCGCACTCGGGTCGTGCCTGCTGCTCGCCGCGGCCGTGGCGGCCGGCTGGCTCGGCCCGGATGCCGGGCGCGGTGCCACCTTCTGCGAGGCGGCCCGGCCCGGGGCGGTCAAGCAGCCGGCGAACACGTTCTCCAACCTGGGTTTCGTGATCGCCGGGGTCGCGATCGGTGTCGCGGTGTCCCACCGCACACCGGTCCGGGGCTGGGTGCTGGGCGTGGGGGCGGCCACGTCCTACGCGGTGATCGTGACCCTGCTCGGGCCCGGAAGTGCCGCGATGCATGCGACCCAGTCGGTCGCCGGTGGGCACCTGGACCTGCTCAGCATGTATCTGATCGCCTCCTTCGCCGCCGCCTGGGCCCTGGTTCGTCTGGCGCGACGTCCGCGACTGCTGCTGCCCCTGGCAGCGGTCCTGGTGCTCGCCTGCGAACTGGTCGGCGCCGTGGCCGGTGAGGTCCCCGTCGTCCGGTTCGCCGGCAACCTGGCGTTCGGCGTGCTCCTGGTGGTGGCGATCGCCGGTGAGGTCGTCCTGGCCCGCCGCGACCGGCAGGGTGCGCGGTGGGCCGGCGCGGCGGCCGTGACGATGGTGGTGGCGTTCGGGATCTGGCTGGCCGACCAGCACGGCATGTGCGACCCCGACTCACTGCTGCAGGGTCACGCTGTCTGGCACCTGCTCAACGCTGTGGCCGCCTACTTCCTCTACCGCCACTACGCGGCACAGCGCACCTCGCCGACCACGGCTGCTCGTCAGCCGCCGACGTAGTCGGCGAGGTGCTCGCCGGTGACGGTGGATCGTCCGGCCACCAGGTCGCTCGGCGGGCCCTCGAAGACGATCGTGCCGCCGTCGTGACCGGCGCCCGGGCCGATGTCGATGATCCAGTCGGCGTGGGCCATCACGGCCTGGTGGTGCTCGATCACGATCACCGACTTGCCACTGTCGACCAGCCGGTCGAGCAGGCGCAGCAGGTTGTCGACGTCGGCCAGGTGCAGGCCCGTGGTCGGCTCGTCGAGCACGTAGACCTCACCCTTCTCCCCCATGTGGACCGCGAGCTTGAGGCGCTGACGCTCGCCCCCGGAGAGGGTGGTCAGGGGCTGCCCGATCTTCAGGTAGCCGAGGCCGACGTCCACCAGGCGCTGCAGGATCTTGTGGGCGGCGGGCAGCTTCGCCTCGCCGTCACCGAAGAACGCGGCCGCCTGCGCCACCGACATCGCCAGCACCTCGGCGATGTTGCGCTCGGCGTAGGTGAGCTCCAGCACCGAGGCCTGGAACCGGTTGCCGCCGCACTCCTCGCAGACGGTGGCGACCGTCTCCATGAACCCCAGCTCGGTGTAGACCATGCCGTTGCCGTTGCACGTCTCGCAGGCGCCTGCGGAGTTCGCGCTGAACAGCGCCGGCTTGACCCCGTTGGCCTTCGCGAACGCCTTGCGGATCGGCTCCAGCAGGCCGGTGTAGGTCGCGGGGTTGGACCGCCGCGAGCCCTTGATCGCACCTTGGTCGACCAGGACGACTCCCTCGCGCCCGGCGACCGAACCGTGGATCAACGAGCTCTTGCCGGAGCCCGCCACGCCGGTGACCACGGTCAGCACCCCGAGCGGGATGTCGACGTCGACGTCGCGGAGGTTGTGGGTGCCGGCTCCCCGGATCTCGAGCACCCCGTCCGACGAACGGGTCGACTCCTTCAGCGACGCCTTGTAACCCAGATGGCGACCCGTCAACGTGTCGGCGGCCCGCAGGCCCTCCAGGGTGCCCTCGAAGCAGACCGCTCCGCCGTCGGTGCCGGCACCGGGGCCGAGGTCGACCACGTGGTCGGCGATGGCGATCGTCTCCGGCTTGTGCTCGACCACGAGCACGGTGTTGCCCTTGTCGCGCAGCTCGCGCAGCAGGTCGTTCATCCGCTCGATGTCGTGCGGGTGCAGTCCGACGGTCGGCTCGTCGAAGACGTAGGTGACGTCGGTGAGCGCCGACCCGAGGTGGCGGATCATCTTGGTGCGCTGCGCCTCCCCGCCCGAGAGGGTGCCCGAGGGGCGGTCCAGCGAGAGGTAGCCGAGACCGATCTCGACGAAGGCGTCGAAGAGGTGCAGCAGGTTGTCCAGCAGGGGCTTCACCTCGGGCAGGTCCACCTGGCGCAGCCACCCGACCAGGTCGGTGATCTGCATCGTGCAGACCTCCGCGATGTTCTTCCCGTTCACGGTCGAGGAGAGCGCCGACGCGTTGAGTCGGGTGCCGTCGCACGCCGGGCACGGGCCGAACACCGCGGCGCGCTCCACGAAGGCACGGATGTGCGGCTGGAGCGAGTCGACGTCCTTGCTGAACATCGACTTGCGGATCTTGGGGATCAGGCCCTCGTAGGTGACGTTGATCTTCTCCACCTTCACCTTCCGCGGCTCGGCGTACAGCAGGGCCTCGCGCTGCTCGGGCGTGAACTCCCCGACGGGGATGTCGGCCGGCACGACCTGCTTGTAGGGAGCCACCATCCATCCGTCGGCGGTGTAGCCGGGGACCAGGATCGCGCCCTCCACCAGCGACCGGGACTCGTCCACGATCTGGCTGAGGTCGAGGTCGGACACGGTGCCACGCCCTTCGCACTCCGCACACATGCCACCGAGGTAGACGGCCTGGCGGACCACGTTCTTCTCGACCTTGCCGCCGGCCTTCTCGGTCTGCATCACGCCGCTTGCCTTGCGGGTCGGCACGTTGAACGAGAAGGCGGTCGGCGGCCCGATGTAGGGCTGGCCGACCCGGCTGAACAGGGTGCGCAGCATCGCGTTGGCATCGGTGACCGTGCCCACCGTGGACCGGGCATTGGCGGTCATCCGCTCCTGGTCGACGACGATGGCGGTGGTGATCCCCTCGAGGCGGTCGACCTCGGGACGGGCGAGCTGCGGCATGAAGCCCTGCACGAACGTCGAGTACGTCTCGTTGATCAGGCGCTGGGACTCGGCGGCGACAGTGCCGAAGACCAACGAGCTCTTTCCGGAGCCGGACACGCCGGTGAAGACGGTGAGGCGCCGCTTCGGGATGTCCAGGTCGATCCCGGTGAGGTTGTTCTCCCGCGCGCCGCGGACCCTGATCAGGTCGTGCTCGTCCGCGGTGTGGCTGGCGCCGCTGCTGATCATCGGTTCTCCGTCCGGTGAGGGGGTTCAGGCTAGCGAGCACCGCCGACGCGATGGTCGGGTCGCGGCGCTCATCTCGATGACGTACGGCGGCGGCCCGGTGTGACGCCGCCCAGATCACGCCGCCCAGACCACCCGCCCTACCCGCACGCCCTACCCGCACGCGACGCCACCCGCGACACGACGGCGCGGACAGATGGGTGCAATGTGACGCAGATCATGTCAGAGTCTGCGCCCATGGAGATCACGTTGCTCGTCATGGTCCTGCTGGTGCTCGCCGCGGTGGCTGCGTTCGGCGGCCTCTTCGCCCTGGTCTACCTGGCCGGACGGTCGGACCAGCGGGCCCGTGCGCGGCAGGAGCACAGCCCGGCGCACTGAGGTCCGGCCGGGTGCGCCACGATGCTCGCGGAGTGCGGGCGGGAAATCCCCTCGTCCGGATCCGGAACCCGGAACGCGCCCGCTCCGTCCGATCCGCGGAGGTGTCGCCATGAACAAGACCATCACCCGTTCCCTCGGCGCGTTGGCCGCAACGGTCGCGCTGCTGCCACTCGCCGCCTGTGGGAGTGCGGAGAGCGCTGAGGACCCCACGGGGCCGGAGCTGCCGACCTCGAGCTGTCCGACCTGGACGGCCGCACGTTCGCCGCGGACGGTGCCGACGGGGCGGTGGAGTCCGCCCGGCTCGACAGCACGGACCGGCCGTCGGTGCAGGTCGCCGTCGAGGGTGACCGGATCTCCGTCGACGGCGGGTGCAACGCGATCGGCGGCACCGCCGAGATCATCGACGGCGCGCTGCGCGTCGCGCAGCTGAGCAGCACGAAGATGGCCTGCGGACAGGGCCTGATGGCGCTCGAGGAGTGGCTCGGCGGGTTCCTCGCCTCCGAGCCCGCGATCGAGCTGGACGAGGACGTCCTGGTGCTGACCTCCGGTGACGACCGCCTCGAGCTGCCCGAGGTCCAGGCCGACCAGACGGCCGACCGAGCCGCCGCGGAGATGCTCGGCACCTGGCAGCTGGAGTCACTGACCGCCGAGCGGGGCGGGGTGGCGTCGGGCAGCGGGAGCAGCGACTATGCCGCCACCCTGGTGGTCGAGGACGGTCAGGTGCTGATCGACACCGGCTGCAACACCGGGTCCGCGAGCCTGAGCGTCGTCGGTGACACCTGGGAGACCGGTCCGGTCCAGATGACCCTCAAGGGCTGCCGTCCGGCGGATGCGGCGACCGAGCAGCAGATCACCGAGGTGATCGACTCCTCCCCCGTCTTCGCGGTCTCCGACGGCACCCTGACCCTCACCACCCCGGACGGGACGCTCGGGCTCCAGCTCAGGGCTGCAGCAACACCTTGATCGCGCGCCGCTCGTCCATCGCGCGGTAGCCCTCGGCCGCCTGGTCGAGCGGGAGGGTCAGGTCGAAGACCTTGCCGGGGTCGATCCTGCGCTGCAGCACCAGCTCGAGCAGCTCGGGCAGGTAGCGGCGGACCGGAGCCATCCCGCCGCGGAGTCCTACGTTGCGGGAGAACAGCGTCCCGATGGGCACCTCCACGCCGTGGGGCACCCCGACGAATCCCACGCCGCCGCCGGGACGGGCGACCTCGATCGCGGTCTCCATCGCAGCATGGGTGCCGACGCACTCCAGCACGGCGTCGGCGCCGACGCCCTCGGTGATCTCGCGGACCGCGGCGACGCCGTCCGCACCACGCTCGGCGACGATGTGGGTGGCGCCGAAGGCCGTGGCGACCTCTTGGCGGGAGGCGTGCCGCGACATCGCGATCACCTTCTCGGCGCCCATGGTCACAGCGGCCAGGACGCCGCAGAGCCCCACCGCGCCGTCACCGACCACGACGGCGGTGCCGCCGGCCCGCAGACCCGAGGAGACCGCCGCGTGCCAGCCGGTCGGCATCACGTCGGAGAGCGTCAGCACGGAGGCGACCAGGTCCGGCGACGGCGCCTCCGGCAGCACGACCAGGCTCCCGTCGGCCTGGTTGACCCTGGCGAGCTCCGCCTGGCCGCTGGTGGTCATCCCGAGGTGGTCGCAGGCCGACTGCATCCCGGCACGGCAGTGGGCGCAGGTGTTGTCGCAGTGGCAGAACGGTACGACCACGAAGTCCCCCGGGCGGACCGTGGCGACGTCGGTGCCGACCTCCTCGACCACCCCGATGCACTCGTGACCGATCGTCGCGCCCGCCTTGATCGGATTCTCTCCGCGGTAGGGCCACAGGTCGGATCCGCAGATGCACCCGGCGGTGACCCGGACGATCGCGTCGGTGGACCGTTTGAGGACCGGGTCCGGGACGTCGGTGACGCGGATGTCGCCGGCTGCATGGATGGTGGTGGCGCGCATGGGCACATCCTGGCAGGCTGGGGGTGGTCCCCGCGCCCGGGTCGTCCCCGACCTTGCGACACGCCGGACCCTCGCGATGTTGCGGTATCTCATATGTGAGTTACCGTCGTCGCATGAACGCGTACTCGGAGGGTTCACCGGACTACAAGGGCCGGATCGGCAACCTGATCCGCGATGCACGCAAGCACCGCGGGCTCACCCAGGCCCAGCTCGCCGACCGGCTGAGTACCAGTCAGAGCGCAGTGAACCGGATCGAGAAGGGGCACCAGAACCTCTCCCTGGAGATGCTGGCCCGGATCGGCTCGGCGCTCGACTCCGAGATCGTCGCGCTCGGCGCCGGTCCCACGCACCTGCGGGTGAAGGGTCCGACCACGTTGCGCGGCGAGATCGACGTCAAGACCTCGAAGAACGCCGGCGTGGCGCTGCTCTGCGCCTCGCTGCTCAACCGGGGACGTACGACGCTGCGCAAGGTCGCCCGCATCGAGGAGGTCAACCGCCTGCTAGAGGTGCTCTCCAGCCTCGGAGTGCAGACCCGTTGGATGAACGACGACAACGACCTCGAGATCGTTCCGCCCCGCGAGCTCGACCTCACCGACATCGATGAGGAGGCGGCGCGGCGTACCCGTTCGGTGCTGATGTTCCTCGGACCGCTGCTGCACCGCGCCGACTCGTTCGAGCTCCCCTACGCGGGTGGCTGCAACCTCGGCACCCGCACCGTGGAGCCCCACATGGCCGCGCTGCGTCCGTTCGGCCTCGAGGTCAAGGCGACCGACGGGTGGTACCACGGCCAGGTCAACCGGGCGATCGTGCCGGAGCGCGCGATCGTGCTCACCGAGCGCGGTGACACGGTCACCGAGAACGCGCTGATGGCAGCGGCGCTGCATCCCGGTGTCACCACGATCCGCAACGCGTCGTCGAACTACATGGTCCAGGACCTCTGCTTCTACCTGCAGGCGCTCGGCGTGAACGTCGAGGGCATCGGCACCACCACGCTGCGGGTGACCGGTGTCGATGAGATCGACGTCGACGTCGACTACGCCCCGAGCGAGGACCCGATCGAGGCGATGTCGCTGATCGCGGCGGCCATCGTCACCCGCTCCGAGATCACCGTCCGGCGCGCACCCATCGAGTTCCTCGAGATCGAGCTCGCGGTGCTCGAGGAGATGGGCTTCCGCTACGAGCTGAGCGAGGAGTACCTCGCGGCGAACGGACGGACCCGGCTCGTCGACCTCCGCACGCTCCCCTCGGACATGGTGGCGCCGCGCGACAAGATCCATCCGATGCCGTTCCCCGGGCTCAACATCGACAACCTGCCGTTCTTCGCCGTGATCGCGGCGGTGGCCGACGGGTCGACGCACCTGCACGACTGGGTCTACGACAACCGGGCGATCTACCTGACCGAGCTCAACAAGCTCGGCGGCCGGGTCACCCTGCTCGACCCGCACCGGGTGATGATCGAGGGGCCGACCTCGTGGACGGGTGCGGAGCTGATGTGCCCGCCCGCCCTGCGGCCGGCGGTCGTGGTGCTGCTGGCGATGCTGGCCAGCAAGGGGACCTCCGTGCTGCGCGGCACCTACGTGATCCACCGCGGCTACGAGGACCTCGCGGCCCGGCTGAGCTCGTTGGGCGCCGACATCGAGACGTTCCGCGACATCTGAGCACGCGGACGCCCCGGATGTACCTGCCCGCGGGCCGGGTGCTGGCCTTCGCCCACCGTGGCGGCGCCACCCATCCCGAGATCGACGGCCTGGAGAACACGCTGACCGCGTTCCAGCACGCCTGGGACCTCGGCTACGACTACCTGGAGACCGACGTCCACGTCACCCGGGACGGCGCGCTGCTGGCGTTCCACGACGACGTGGTGGACCGGGTCACCGACGGCACCGGCGCCGTGGGCGACCTGACGCTCGCACAGATCCGCCGGCTGCGGATCGCCGGACGCGAGCCGATCCCGACGCTCGGTGAGCTGGTCGAGGCGTTCCCGCACGCCCGGTTCAACATCGACCTCAAGAGCGAACGGGCCGCCGACGCACTGGCCCGGTACGTCGCCGCCCACGACCTGGCCGACCGGGTGCTGGTCGGGTCGTTCTCGATCCGACGGATCCGTGAGTTCCGCCGACGGACCGCGGCCGCGGTCCCGACCGCGGCGCACCCGTGGGAGATCCTGGCGTATCGCCTCTCCCCCACCGCCGGCATCGCCAGGCGGCTCACCAGCCGTCGCTGCGCCGCCCTCCAGCTGCCGGCCCGCCGCGGCCCGCTGCGGGTGGTGACGGCCGGCCTGATCCGCCGCGCCCACGCGAACGGGGTGCAGGTGCACGTGTGGACGGTCGACGATCCGGCACAGATGCACGAGCTTCTCGATCTCGGCGTGGATGGCCTCTTCACCGACCGCACCGATCTGCTCAAGGATGTGCTCACGACGCGCGGCCAATGGTGGTCGCCACGGGGAGGGGACAGATGAGCGACGACGAGCAGCCCACCGGGACCGGTGGGGCGGCTGCCTATTCGCCGGACGATCCGGCGGGGATCGCGGAGTTGAGCGACCCGCCACCACGGCGGGAGCGGTTCGGCTGGCCGGTCTACGCGTGGGGTCTGTGGGACTGGGGGTCGGCCGCGTTCAACGCGGTGATCACCACGTTCGTCTTCAGCGTCTACATCACCTCCGACGACTTCGGCGACGGCGCCTCCTCCAAGCTGGGCTGGGCACTGGCCGGCGCCGGCGTGCTGGTCGCCCTGTTCGCGCCGCTGACCGGCCAGCGGGCGGACCGCTCGGGCCGGCGTGGCTTCTGGCTGGGGGTGAACACCTTCCTCGTCATCCTGGCCTCGGCGGGCATGTTCTTCGTGCAGCCCTCGGAGTCCTACCTCTGGCTCGGGCTGCTGCTCCTGGCCGCCGGCAACGTGTTCTTCGAGTTCGCCTCGGTGAACTACAACGCGATGCTCACCGACGTCTCCACCCCGGCGACCGTCGGCCGGGTGTCCGGTCTCGGGTGGGGCCTCGGCTACCTCGGTGGCATCGTGCTGCTGCTGATCGTCTACTTCGGCCTGATCTCGCCGGACGTCGGACTCTTCGGCGTCACCGACGAGGACGCGATGGACGTCCGGGTCACCATGCTGCTCTGTGCGCTCTGGACCCTGGTCTTCTCGATCCCGGTCCTGCGCACGCTGCGCGACGGCGACCGGCCCGCCCGGGGTGAGCGGACGCGGGTGGGCGTCGGGGCGTCGTACCGGCTGCTGTTCGCGTCGATCGGCGACCTGTGGCGTACCGACCGCAGCACCGTGTGGTTCCTGATCGCCTCTGCCGTCTTCCGCGACGGTCTGGCCGGCGTCTTCACCTTCGGCGCGGTGATCGCGGCCAACGTCTTCGGCTTCACCGACGGTGGCGTGATCATCTTCGGCATCGCGGCCAACGTGGTGGCCGGCCTGGCCACCATCGGGTTCGGCTTCCTCGACGACGCACTGGGCGCGAAGCGGGTGATCGTGATCTCCCTGGTGTCGATGGTGGTCGCCGGTGTGGTCATCTTCTTCCTGCACGACGGCGGGACCGGCGTCTTCTGGGCCTTCGGCCTGCTGCTGTGCATCTTCGTCGGGCCCGCCCAGTCCGCGTCGCGGTCCTACCTGTGGCGACTGATCCCGCCCGGCAAGGAGGGCCAGGTCTTCGGGCTCTACGCCACCACCGGACGGGCGGTCAGCTTCATGGCGCCGGCGGCGTTCGCGGGCGCGATCTGGATCGGTGCGCAGGTCACCGGGGTGAGCGACACCGACGACGCGGAGTACTTCGGCATCCTCGGCATCATCGCCGTGGTGCTGCTCGGCCTCACCCTGTTGGTCACCTTGGTGAAGCCGGCTCGCGACACGGCGCCGGGCGTCGACACCACGCAGGGCGGGTGAGCGCGGCGACCGGTCGCCGATTACGTGACCTACGTCCCGATTGCAACCTTTGAGCACTGGGTAGCGTTGTACAGATGAGGAGACTCGTCCTCAGCCGATCGGGGAGATCCCCCGACGACGGGTCCCCTGCTCTCATTGTCGGGGCTTGGAGGTAGAGATGGCCGAACGTACGTTGCGAGGCGCCCGCTTGGGTGGCCAGTCCTTCGAGGACGAGCGCGGTATCGAGTTCGCGGCCCGCCAGCAGGTCGGTTACCGCTGCGCACAGGGACACGAGTTCGAGATCACGATGTCGGTCGAGGCCGAGGTCCCGGCGGTGTGGGAGTGCCCGCGCTGCGGAGTCGAGGCCGAGAGCACCTCCGGCATCCAGCGGGAGGAGAAGGCCGACAAGCCTCAGCGGACCCACTGGGACATGCTGCTCGAGCGCCGTTCGGAGAAGGAGCTCGAGGAGATCCTCACCGAACGCCTGGAGCTGCTCCGGGGCGGCGAGATCGGTCCGGCGCACCTGCACCGGCCGAGCAAGAAGCGCAAGCCCGCCCGCACCTGATCAGCAGAAAGGTCCCCGCGGACCGACCGACGCGGTCACTGACCGTCGTCGATGACCTCACCCCGGACCACCGCATCCCCTGCGGCTCCGGGGTGAGTGCCGTCCGGACCCCGACCGCGGGGCCCGGACGGGGTGCCGTTGACGGTCACCATCACCCGCCCGGCCGCGTAGGCCATCAGCAGGCGCCGGAAGATCGGCCGGGTGACCGGCAGCACGAGCAGGATGCCGAAGGCGTCGGTGACGAAGCCCGGGCTGAGCATCAGCGCGCCCCCCATCACGACCAGTACGCCGCCCGCGAGCTCCCGGCCCGGCATCCGGCCGGTGTCCAGCCGCTCCCGCATGGCACGCCACGCCCGCGCGCCCTCGCGGCGCATCAGCCAGGCACCGATCACGCTGTCCAGGACGAGCAGGGCGATCGTCGGCCAGATCCCGATCAGCCCGCCGACCTGGATCAGGACGTAGAGCTCGGTCAGCGGGACGACGATGAAGACGACGAAGAGCACGAGTGCCACCCGCCGACGGGCGTTGGTGCGGTTCATCGGCGGCGTCGCAACTGCTGCCACCGGTCGCGCAGGCCCCAGGCGGTGATCCGCTGGAGCGACTCGACAGCGACCTGACCGCTCATCTTGGAGGCGCCGCGCACCCGCTCGACGAACTCGATCGGCACCTCACGCACGGTGAGGCCGGCGTGCAGGGTGCGGGAGACGAGATCGGTCTGGAAGACGTAGCCGGTCGAGCGCACCTCCTCGAGGCCGATCTTCTCCAGGGTGGTGCGCCGGTAGACCCGGAACCCGGCGGTCGCGTCCTTGACGTCGATGCCGAGCAGCAGCCGGACGTAGAGGTTGCCGCCCCGGCTGAGCAGCTCGCGCTGCAGCGGCCAGTTGACCACGGAGCCGCCCGGGATCCACCGGGAGCCGATGACCAGGTCGGCCTCGCCGAGGGCCGCCAGCAGCCTGTGCAGCTGCTCGGGCTGATGGGAGCCGTCCGCGTCCATCTCCCCGATCACGTCGAAGCCCTCCTCGAGGGCCCAGGCGAAGCCGGCGAGGTAGGCGGCGCCCAGCCCGCCCTTGGCGGTCCGGTGGAGCACGTGCACCCGGGGGTCGCGCTCCGCGAGGTCATCGGCGATCCGACCCGTCCCGTCCGGAGAGCTGTCGTCGACGACCAGGACCTCGACCGCGGGTTGCGCGTGCAGCAGACGCTCGACGATCCACGTCAGGTTGTCGGCCTCGTTGAAGGTCGGCATCACCATCACCACCCGCCCGAGCGGGTGCGGAGTGCTGTGTTCGGCGGGTGCGCTCTGCGCCAACGCGTCGTCGGCCGCCGGGTGGTCGGCCGCCGGGTGGTCGGACAACGGGGACCTCGCTCGTCAGGGACTCGGGATGGGGGTGGGAGCGTCGTGCTCCGCCGACGCCGCCGGTGCGTGCGGCGGCAGTGCATCTTCCCGCCTCCGACGATACGCGACCGAACCCAGCAGGAGTCCACCGAGCGACAGCAGCGTGAACAGCCGCCCGGGCCACGGGCCGAGGCGCATCGCCGGGGTCAGCGTGGTGCTCAGGCCGACCTGCTCGTTGAGGACGGCCTGGGTGCGCGGCGGCGCCGTGGCGACCACCGAACCGTCCGGGGCGATCACCCCGCTGCGACCGTTCGGCGAGGCGACCACGAGCCAGCGCCCCGCCTCGAGCGCTCGCAACCGGGTGATCGCGAACTGCTGCTCAATCTGGTCGGTGAAGATGAAGCTCGCGTTGCTGGTCTGGACGGCCAACATCTCCGCGCCCGCGTCGACCTGCTCGGTGATCACGTCGTCGTAGGCGATGTCGAAGCAGATCGCGTCCGCCACGCGGATGCCGGCCACGTCGAGCGGCTCGGTCCGGGTGCCGCTCTTCATGTCGCGGGTGATCAGCGACAGCTGTCCGAACTGCGGGTCCCAGAGGTCGCGGAAGGGGATGTACTCCCCGTAGGGCACCGGGTTCTGCTTGGTGTACCTGTCGCCGGCGCCGGTCTGCGGGTCCCAGACGATGCCCTGGTTGAGCACGTGGTCCTCGCCCTCGCCGACGATGCCGCCCACCACGATCGGCACGCCGACGGCCGAGACGGCGTCCTCGATCTCGGCGTTCACGATGCTGTCGTCGAAGGGGTCGACGGCGGTGGAGTTCTCCGGCCACAGCACGAAGTCGGGCTGCTGCTCCCGGCCGGCCGCGACGTCGTCGGCCAGCTGCTGCGTGGCTTGGAGGTGGTTGGTGGTGACTCCGCGGGCGTCGTACAGGATGTTGTTGGCCGGACCCGGGAGGTTGCCCTGGATCGCCGCGACGGTGGCGGTGCCGCTCTCCTGGACCGGGAACGCCCGGAGCGCCGGCAGCAGCAGGACGGCCGAGGTGGCCGCGAGCGCGACCACCAGCGGCAACCGTCGGCCGGCGCGGAGCCCGGGGGACGATGCGGGCCCGGGGATCCGGCCGGGGTGGAGCAGTGCGGCGAGCAGGAACCCGGCCAGCGCCAGCAGGAACGAGAGCCCGGTCATCCCGACGTAGGTGACCGCGGGTGCCACCGGTGTGTCGATGGCGGCGAACGAGAGGCGGCCCCAGGGCATCCCGGAGAACGGCCAAGTGCTGCGGATGCCCTCCATCGTGGTCCACACCGCGGCCGCCCACACCGGCCACGCCGGAAGGCGACGCAGCAGCGGCATGGCGAGGCCGACGGCACCGTAGCCGAGCGACTCGATGGTCGAGAGGGCGATCCAGGCATCGGTGCCGATGGAGTCGCGCATCCAGCTGATGTGGGTGAAGTAGAAGGCGATCCCGAAGACCCAGCCGACCAGCCCGGCGCGCCGCACCCGGTGGCCGTCGGTCGCCACGGCGAAGCAGGCGACGCCGAGCGGCAACAGGAAGGCCCACGCGATCGGCTCGAACGCCGCGGCGAGCGCCAGGCCGCCGACGACGGCGACCACCAGCGAGACCAGCGTGCGGGGACGTGCCGACCACCCGTGCGGCGCGGGAGCGGTCGGTGTCACGGCTCCAGCCTAGAGCGCGCCGGTCGCGGAGCCTCAGCAGGCACGGAAGGATCCCGGGCGCCGTCGGTCCGTCCCGAGATCCGACTGGTGGCCGGGGCGGGACGTTGTCTAGGGAGACCGGGATCCTTCCGTGTCGCTCTCGAGGGGTGGGCCGACCTCCGCGAACCGTGGGCGGGTGGAGTTGGCGCGACTCCCCCGACCGCGGTCACTCGGACGGCGACCCACTGACCACGACCTACCTGAGCGATCGGTTCTGCACTCTGTCCAACCGAGGGTGCCCTGTCAACCGAACGATGACCTGCGAAAACGCCCGTCTGTGCAGGTCACAGCGGTGACGTGCGACCGGAGAATACCGAGATTTTTCCGGCTCCGACCGGCGTGTCGTGATGCGACGCGCCGACGCCGGATCGGCTCACGGCACGACGACCGTGCCGAGGGCGGTCGTGGCCACCAACGGCGGTGAGATCGCGACCGCGCGTCCGGGCTGGTCGGCACGCACATCACCGCGTGCGACGACCTCCAGGACGAAGCGGATCCGGCGAGAGCGGCGGCCCGCGCCGACCAGCTCCGCCCGCGCCTCGACCACGTCGCCGGCACGGACCGGGGCGAGGAACTGCACGTCGTCGTAGGACGCGAAGAGGCCCTCGTCGCCGTCGGTGAGGATGCACAGCTCGGTCGCGGCGTCGCCGAAGAGCCCGAGCCCGTATGCGCCGTCGACCAGGCCCCCGGCGTAGTGGGCGTGGCCGTGGGCGACGTAGCAGCGGTGCCGGACGACGGTGCCCAGCCGTGGGTCGTCACCGGGTGGCGGAGGGGAAGGCGTTGGATCGGGCATCGGGAGCTCCGTGGTCGAGGGCGATCGGGCGGGCGGTGAGGCGACGGATCAGGCGGCGAGGCGTTCGCCGACGCGATGGACCAGGAACGAGGCCACCTCACCCGGAGTGGTGCCGCGGCCGAAGATCCGGTCGACGCCGAGCGCACCGGCCATGGTCGGATCGAACCGGGGTCCGCCGACGACCAGCAGAGGGCGCCGTTCGGCGGCGAAGGCCTCCCGGAACGCCGCGGACATCTCCCGGGTGTTGAGCAGGTGGGCGTCGCGCTGGGTGACCACCTGCGACACCAGGACCGCGTCGGCGTGGAGCGCCACGGCGGCCTCGACCAGGTCGGGCACCGACACCTGAGCACCGAGGTTGTGTACGTCGATCTCGCGGTAGTACTCCAACCCCTTCTCCCCCGCGAAGCCCTTGATGTTGAGGATCGCGTCGATCCCGACGGTGTGCGCGTCGGTGCCGATGCAGGCGCCGACCACCACCAGGCGCCGCTGCAGCGACGCCTTGATCGTGGCGTTGGCCTCCTTCGGGGTCAGCAGGGGGAAGTCCCGTTCGACCACCTCCACCTCCGCCGGGTCGACCAGGTGGTTGCAGCGGCCGTAGACGACGAAGAAGGTGTGCCCGGGACCCAGCGGGCGGGCGTGCACGACCAGCGCCGGGTCGATCCCCATCGATCCGGCGAGCCGGGCGGCGGCGCCCTCCGCGCGAGGTGAGTGGGCGATCGGCAGCGTGAAGCTGACCTGCACCATGCCGTCACCGGTGGTGTCGCCGTAGGGCCTGATCGGTCCGGTCACCGGGAGACCTCCGCTGGACTCGTGCGGGCGTCGAGCGCCTCGATGGCGGGGTTGACGTAGTCGTCGCTGCGGCGGGTCACCCCGTCCAGCCCGCGCCCGCCGTCGGCGGGCCGGCGCATCAGGCCGAAGGTGCCCTCGGCGATGGCGTCCAGCAGGCCGTCGTCGGCGATCCGGGCGAGCAGGTCGATGCTCTCGGCGAGCACCTGCCGTGCGCGCTCGGCGATGAAGCCGTCCGGGGCCGGGTGGAAGTCCTCCCCCAGCGCGCCGGCGGCGTCCAGGACGTACCGGACGTTCTGCAGGGCGAGGTCGCGGTCGGAGAGCCACGGGGTGACCACGGCCTCGGTCATCATCCCGACCAGGAGGATCCCCTGGCCGGTCAGCGCCCCGGCCAGGTTGAAGAAGCCGTCGAGCAGGTGCCCGCGGAACACGTCGCCGGTCATGTGCCGGGTCGGCGGCATCCACTTCAGCGGGGCGTCCGGGAAGAGCTCCCGGGCGAGCAGGGCGTGCGCGAGCTCGAGGCGGAAGCTGTCGGGCAGGTCGGGATCGATCTCGAAGGCGTGTCCGAGGCCGAGCTGCCAGTCCTCGAGCCCGGCCTCCTTGGCGAAGTACTCGTTGAGCAGCTGGCTGGTGGTCACCGTGTGTGCCGCCTCCACCGCGTCGGCGGTGGTGAGGTAGTTGTCCTCGCCGGTGTTGATGATGATCCCGGCGTGCGCGTGGACCTGCCGGCTGAACCGCTGGTCGACGAAGGTGCGCACCGGGTTGATGTCGCGGAACAGGATCCCGTACATCGAGTCGTTCAGCATCATGTCGAGCCGCTGCTGACCGGCCAGCACAGCGATCTCCGGCATGCACAGGCCGCTGGCGTAGTTGGTCAGCCGCACGTAGCGGCCGAGCTCCGCGCTGGTCTCGTCGAGGGCCGCGCGCATCAGCCGGAAGTTCTCCGCGGTGGCGTAGGTGCCGGCGAACCCCTCCCGGGTTGCCCCCTCGGGCACGAAGTCGAGCAGGCTCTGGCCGGTGCTGCGGATCACCGCGATCACGTCGGCCCCCTCGCGGGCGGCCTGCTGCGCCTGCGGGATGTCCTCGTAGATGTCGCCGGTGGCGACGATCAGGTAGATCCACGGGGTGCGCGGCGGCCCGCCGTGGAGCTCGAGGAGCCGCTCGCGCTCGGTCCGCTGCTGCTCGATCCCGGCCAGTCCCCCGCCCACCTGGGACCGGGCCGCGGCGACGGCGCGCCTCCGGTCGGCTCCGGTGGGGTGCCGGAAGCGCACGGACCCGGCGGCGGCCTTCTGGGCCAAGGTGACCAGGTCCTCCGCCTCCCCGCGGACCAGCGCGTCCCACACCGGTACGGCGAGTCCGCCGGCCAGCGCCTCGGGCAGGTCGGCACGCACCGCGTCGGCCAGCCGGTTCACCCACGGCGTGCCGTCGGGGTCGGCGCCGGTCAGCCCGGCGAGCCGCAGCACGGCGCGCTCCACCGAGACGGTGGTGTGGGAGCGGGCGAGATCCACGATCGGGCGTCCGGCCCGGGCGGCGAGGTCACGGGCCCGGGCCACGGTGGCCGGGTCGAGCCGGAGCTTGTCGTGGGTCGGGGTGCTCATCGGGCCTCGATGAGTGTCCGCAGGTCCGGCTCCGCGCGGACGAGGTCGAGGGCCAGTTGCGCGTGCCCGGGGACGAAGCCGTTGCCGATCAGCATGGTGATGTCGGCGGCGAGCCCCTCGGCGCCCAGGGCGGCGGCAGCGAAGTCGGTCGCCATCGAGAAGAAGATCACCGTGCCGCCCTCGGCGGTCGACAGCACCGCGCCGTGCTCGCAGCCCGGGACGTCGACGCAGACCACGGTCACGTCGCCGGGCCCGCCGGCCGCGGTCACCGCGTCGCGCAGCGCCACCGGATTCCGGGCGTCGGCGACCACCACCTCGTCGGCCAGCCCGGTGCGCGCCAGGCGGTCGGCCTCCTCCTGCGTCGGCACGACGCCGATCCGGCGATCGGCCAGGTCGCGGCCCGCGGCGAGGCTGAGCGAGCCCGACTTGCCTCCGCCGCCGATCACGACCAGGCAGCCGCCGGGGCTCTGGCCCAGCACGCGTCGTACCAGTGCGGGAGCGCCGCAGACGTCGAGCACCGCGAGGGAGAGCTCCTCGGGGAGGTCGTCGGGCAGCGGCGCGGCGATCGAGCGGCCGAACAGGATGGCGTGTCCGCTGGCGGGCACCTGCTCGCCGCGCCCGTCCCACCGGTGCAGACCGTCGGTGATCCGCAGCGGTGTGAGGGTCAGCGAGACCAGGGTGGCGATCCGCTGTCCCACCTCCAGCCCGAGCGGCGAGGACCGACCCACCTCGGCGACCGTGCCGATCAGCATGCCGCCCGACCCGGTGACCGGGTTCTGCATCTTCCCGCGTGCCTCGACGATGTCCAGCACAGCGGCACGCAGCGCCTCGACGTCGGTGCTTCCCGCAGCGGTCCGATGGGCCTCGCGGAGCTGGCGGAACGAGGCCGCGTCGAGGTTCAGCCGCTCCACGTCCACGCGGACCTCGTCGGGGCCGATCGCGGCGCTCGCATCGAGCACGTCGGCGGCCTGGGGCAGCACGCCCCGCGGAGCCAGCACCCGGTGCAGCCCGGTCGGGTCGGGCGCGGTTGCGGTCGCGCCTGACAGTTCTGTGAAATCGAGAGACACCAGGAAATCCTCCGGCCAACAGGCGTTGACGATCAAGATTGTCCGTCTAGCATGGCACTCATGTCCCTCACGTCACAACCGTTCGCGACGACGGCGGGTCCCGCCCACCAGCCCTACCGCTACCAGCAGCGCCCACTGGTCGAGCCGGACTGGCGCCGGTTTCCCGGCTGGCGGGAGGTGACGGCCGCCGAGTGGGCGTCGGTCCAGTGGCAGCGCGCGCACTGCGTGAAGAACGTGCGCCAGCTGCGCGAGGTGCTCGGCGACCTGGTCGACGAGACCTTCTTCGCCGACCTGGAGCGGGACCAGGCCGAGCGGGCCACGATGTCGATGCTGCTGCCCCCGCAGATGCTGAACACGATGGCTTCGGCCGAGGAGCCGGCCGGCGCCGGGTCCCTCACCGCGGCGTTCTACGCCGACCCGGTGCGGCACTACATGCTCCCGGTCTTCTCCGACCGACGCACCGACTGGCCCTCGCACCCGCACGCCTCGCGGGACTCGTTGCACGAGCACGACATGTGGGTCGCCGAGGGGTTGACCCACCGCTACCCCACCAAGGTGCTCGCCGAGCTCCTGCCGACCTGCCCGCAGTACTGCGGGCACTGCACCCGGATGGACCTGGTCGGGAACTCCACCCCGGCGGTCGCCAAGCTCAAGTTCGTCGGCAAGCCGGTCGACCGGCACACCGCCATGCTGGACTACCTGCGCCGGACCCCGACGGTGCGGGACGTGGTGGTCTCCGGTGGCGATGTGGCCAACATGCCCTGGCCCCGGCTCGAGGCGTTCTTGGACGGCCTGATGGAGGTCGACACGATCCGCGACATCCGCCTGGCCACCAAGGCGCTGATCGGACTCCCGCAGCACTGGTCCCAGCCCGACGTCGTGGAGGGCGTGGCACGCGTCGCCGCGACAGCGCGCGCACGGGGCGTGTCCCTCGCCGTGCACACCCACGCCAACCACGCCGCGTCGATCACTCCGGCGGTCGCCGCCGCGGCCGGTGGACTGCTCGACGCCGGCCTGCGCGACGTACGCAACCAGGGCGTCCTCCTGGAGGGTGTCAACGCCGACCCGCACGCGCTGCTGGACCTCTCCTTCGCGCTGCTCGACGGCGCCCGGATCATGCCCTACTACCTCTACATGTGCGACATGATCCCGTTCGCCGAGCACTGGCGGGTCTCGGTCGGCAAGGCACAGCACCTGCAGCACCAGATCATGGGGTACCTCCCCGGCTACGCAACTCCGCGGATCGTGTGCGACGTGCCCTTCGTCGGGAAGCGGTGGGTACACCAGGTCGCCGGCTACGACACCGAGCGCGGGATCAGCACCTGGACCAAGAACTACCTGACCTCGATCGAGGCCGACGACCCCGACGCGCTGACCCGGACCTACGAGTACTTCGACCCGATCCACACCCTGCCCGAGTCGGGTCGGTGGTGGTGGGCCCGCAACGCCGACGCCGGGCCGTCGCTGCCCGAGGCCGCCGGCATGACGCCGGGGACGGGTGCCACGCGCTTCGACGTCGCGACCACGTCGTAGCGCTCCCTGCGCTGCGTAGCCCGGGAATGGGTGCTTCCACATCGGGTACGGCGCAGTGTGGCGTGAGTCACACGCTACCGCCTGTCGGAGACGGGCGCAGCGAAGGGAGCACCCATGAGCGAGAACCGGTCCCACGGACTGATCACGACGCTCTCGACCGGGCTGAAGGAGGTGCCGCGGAACGCGTCCTGGCTGGTCGGCAAGGCCTTCTCGCCCGGGTCGCCGACGAGCAACGGCTCCCCCACGGCGGGCTTGCTCGACGGCGTGCGGAGCGCGCGAGCATCGGTGGAGGACGCACTCAACGGACAGGACTCCGTCGAGACGCGACTCAGGCGCGCGCAGGCAGCCGCCGAGGCGGCGCAGGCGGCAGAGCACGAAGCACTGGAGTCCGCGCAGCAGGCGCGTGACGCGGCCGAGGCCGCGAACAACCTCGCGGAGGACGAGAAGGCGCGCCTGGCACGGGTGAGGGAGGACGGCCGCGTCGCCGTCGAGCAGTGCGTGGCGAAGGCGCGCAGCGAGGCTGACGCGCGCGTCGAGAGTGAACGAGCGGCCGCACAGCAGCGTGCGGATGCCGCGCTCGAGGAGGAGGAACACGCCGCTGCCGAGCGCGTCGAGGAGGCCCGCCGGGCCGCCTCGCGGGCGCAGGAGGAAGCGGAGGACCGTTATCGAACCGCGTCCGAGCGACTGGCCGAGGCGCGCCAGCGGGCCGACGAGGCGGCCGAGGCCGCGGACCAGGCCGCCGCCCTGGCGCGGGCCCAGGCCGACCAGGTCGCGCAGGACGCGCACCGGGACGCCGAGAGTGCCGAGGCCGCGGTGGCCCGCGCGGAGGCGGTGCGCACCACCACGGCGCGCACTGCCGCCGAGGTCGCCCACAGCAGGTCCGACCGTACGACGCCGGGTCGGTTGGCCGACATGACCAAGGCGGAGCTCTTGGATCTGGCCGCGGCCGAGGGCGTCGTGGGGCGCGGGTCGATGAACAAGAAGGAGCTCGTCACCGCGATCAACCGCCGCGGAGCCCAGCTCCGGAAGGCGTCGTCATGAGCGCGATCGGTCGCCTCCTGCACAAGGAGACGGTGCCCGAGAAGGCCGTCCGGGCGTGGTCCGACCTGCCGCTGCGCAAGCTGGCAGCCACCGGGGTCACCGCCGCGACGACGGTGCTGGCGGTCTCGGCGGCCAGCGCCATGACCAGCGCCCTGCGTCGCCGTGCGGAGCGGACGTGAGGCTCACCACCATCGGGGCGGTCGGCATCGCCTACGTGATCGGCGCGCGAGCGGGGAGGGAACGCTATGAGCAGATCCGCGCCGCGGCGCAGACGGTGGCGAGGCGAATGGAGTCGTACGGCGAGGACGGATCACTGGCGACGCGGGTCGACGGCTGGTGGAACCACGCCACGACTGCGGCCCGACGCGACGAGTGATCTCTCGGGCGGCGTCCTCGTCTCCGCCCAGCTGTTGGGGAGGCTGCTCGGGATCCGGCTGCTACGGATCGACGCGACGGTGTCGATCGCGCCTGCGCGGGTCGTCGGACGCTCCGCAGGCCCGCTCCCGGGGCCGACCCCGAGGACGCCTCCGGCACTCCCGGCGGCCGGCCCCCGGCGGCACGCGTCCGGCACCTCGGTCGGAGTCGAGCTCGCCGAGGCCGCGTCGGTGCTGCGGCAGTGCGCGCAGCTGCACGAGCGCGGGGATGCTGCTGCGGATCCGCTCCCCCCGGGGAGGCGTCAGTGCGTGACCGGACGGTTCTCGTAGTACGTGGAGAGCACGATGGTGGTACGGGTGGAGACGTTGGCGGCTGAGCGGATCCGGGCGAGCAGGTCCTCCAGCTCGACCGGCTTCCCGACGCGCACCTTCAGCACGTAGGACTCCTCTCCGGCCACCGACCAGCAGGACTCGATCTCCTTGATCCCTCGAGCCGTTCCGGGCAGTCGTCCGGCTGGGAGGGGTCGATCGGGCGGATCGAGATGAAGGCGGTCAGGGGGAGGCCGATCTCCGCGTGGTTGACGGTGGCGCCGTAGCCGAGGATCAGGCCGCGGCGCTCGAGGCGCTTGACCCGCTGGTGGACCGCTGAGGTGGACAGCCCGGTGGCCCGCCCCAGGTCGGTGTAGGACATCCGCCCGTCGGTGGCGAGCAGCGCGAGGATCTGTCGATCGATCGACTCGACCGGTACGGGCTCGCTCACCCGGCACACCCTAGGGCATCCAGCGCCTCGGGCACGGGGCGTCCACACGGCGGCCCCGGGCACTACGGTGGCGTGCGTGACCTCACGACTGATGCTGCTGGACACCGCGAGCATGTACTTCCGGGCCTTCTTCGGGGCTCCGGAGATCCCGGCGCCCGACGGCACCAACGTCAACGCCGTGCGCGGCCTGCTCGACTACATCTCCCGACTGGTCGAGCAGTACCGGCCCAGCCACCTGGTCTGCTGCTGGGACGACGACTGGCGTCCGCAGTGGCGCGTCGACCTGATCCCCAGCTACAAGGCGCACCGGGTGGTCGAGGTGGTGGCGAGCGGGCCCGACGTCGAGGAGGTCCCGGACCCGCTGGAGGTCCAGGTCCCGATCATCCGCGAGGTGCTGTCGGCCTTCGGGATCGCCGTCGTCGGGGCCGAGGGCTACGAGGCCGACGACGTGATCGGGACCCTGGCCACCGGCGCCGGGATGCCGGTCGACGTGGTCACCGGCGACCGCGACCTCTTCCAGCTGGTCGACGACGCGGCGGGGGTGCGGATCCTCTACATCGGCCGGGGCGTCGGACGCCACGAACGGGTCGACGAGGAGTGGGTGAGCGCCAAGTACGGCGTCACCGCCGGGCAGTACGCCGACTTCGCCACCCTGCGCGGCGACGCCTCCGACGGCCTGCCGGGGGTCAAGGGGGTCGGCGAGAAGACCGCGGCCTCCCTGCTCACCCAGTACGACGACCTGGCCGGCGTACGCGCCGCCGGGGCCGACCCCGCCAGCAGCCTCGGCCCCGCGGTCCGACGCCGCCTCGCCGAGGCCGCCGACTACCTCGACGTGGCGCCCCGCGTGGTCGCCGTCGCCCGTGACATCGACCTGGACCGTGGTGCGCTCGCGTTGCCCGCCGCCCCGGTCGACGCGGAGCGACTCGACGAGCTGGCCGAGCGCTGGGGACTCGCCACCCCGGTGTCACGGCTGGCCGGCGTGCTGGCCGCCAACGCCGCAGACTAGTCGCCCCGAACCGCCTCCCCCGCGACGATCTAGTCCCCGGCGACGATCTAGTCCCCGGCGACGATCCCTCGCCGCAGCGCGTCGACGCACTTGCGGGCCACGTCCCGCACCGGTGTGCCGGCCGCGGCGTCGGCGAGCTGCCCGGTGAAGTCGACGAGCTGCTTCATCTGGCGGACGAAGTCGCCGGCGGTCAGGTCGGCCCGGGTGAGCACCTCGTCCAGTGGCTGACCGTCGGCCCACCGGTAGGCGGTCCACGCGAAGCCCGGGTCGGGTCGCCGCAGGAAGTCGAGCCGGTGGTCGCGCTCGAGCGACTCCAGCTGGGCCCACAGCCGGACCAGTGCGTCGATGCGCACCTGCACCTGGCCGCCGGGCACCGGCGGCGGA
Organism: Nocardioides sambongensis; assembly: GCF_006494815.1. Lineage (NCBI taxonomy): Bacteria > Bacillati > Actinomycetota > Actinomycetes > Propionibacteriales > Nocardioidaceae > Nocardioides > Nocardioides sambongensis. Next base: position 1,150,325 of record NZ_CP041091.1, on the reverse strand, counting down.
GCCTCGTCAGGACGCCGGGCCTCGTAGACCAGGCTCGAGACCACGGCCGCGAACTGCGGTGGCGTGAGGTCGTCCAGCATCCCGGTGCGCAGCGCTTCGGCCGCGACCAGGTCGAGCTCGGAGTAGATCCGCATCAGACCGCGACCGCGGTCGGTCACGGCGTCCTGGCCGGTGCTGTCCGGACCGGCCGACTCCAGGTAGCCGAGCGCCTCGAGCACGTCGCAGACCCGGTCGAAGGTGCGGGCCACGGTGTTGGTGCGCCGTTCCACGCGGCGCGCCAGGGTCGCGGTGTCCCTTTCCAGCTTGAACCACCGTTCGGCCCAGCGGGCATGGTCCTCCCGCTCCGGGCAGTCGTGGCACGGGTGCGCGCGGATCCGGTCGCGGAGCGCCTTGATCTCCTCGGCGGCGGCGCTGTCCGGCGCCACCTTCTCCAGCCGGGGGCGGGTCACCGAGTGCGGCAGTGAGCGGACCGCCTCCTTGACCGCCTGGGCCAGGTCCTTGCGCTGGTGCGGGTTGCGCGGATCGACCTTCTTGGGGAGCTTGATCCGCGCCACCGGCTCCACCGGCACCGGGAAGTCGGGGGCCGCCAGTCGCCGCCCCTGCTTCTGGGTGGTGATCACCAGGGGCCGGTGCCCGTGCTCGGACAGACCCGGGTCGAGCACCACCGCGGGGCCGGCGAACTTGCCGGCCGGCACCACGATCACGTCGCCGCGCTGCAGCCGCTCGAGCGAGGCCAGCGCCTCGGTCCTCCGGTCGGTACGACGGTTGCGGCTGGCCTCCTTCTCCTTCTCGCCGACCTGGCGCCGCAGGCCGGCGTACTCCATGAAGTCGCCCCGGTCGCAGGTGGCGGCGTCGGCGTATCCCTCGAGGGCGTCCTCGGCCTTGCGGAGCTGTCGCGCCAGCCCGACCACCGCCCGATCGGCCTGGAACTGGGCGAAGGACTGTTCCAGCAGCTCCCGGGCCCGGTGCCGCCCGTAGGAGTGCACCAGGTTGACCGCCATGTTGTAGGAGGGGCGGAAGGAGGACCGCAGCGGGTAGGTCCGGGTGGAGGCGAGGCCGGCGAGCTCGCGGGGGTTCATCCCCGGCTGCCACAGCACCACCGCGTGGCCCTCGATGTCGAGCCCGCGACGGCCCGCGCGGCCGGTGAGCTGGGTGTACTCCCCCGGGGTGATGTCGGCGTGGGTCTCGCCGTTCCACTTGGTGAGCTTCTCCAGCACCACGGTGCGCGCGGGCATGTTGATGCCCAGCGCCAGGGTCTCGGTGGCGAACACGACCTTCACCAGTCCGCGCAGGTACAGCGCCTCGACGCACTGCTTGAACGCCGGCAGCATCCCGGCGTGGTGGGCGGCCACGCCACGGCTCACCGCGTCCAGGAAGTCGTGGTAGCCGAGCACCTCCAGATCGGCGCCGGGGAGTCGGCCGACGGTGTTCTCGACGTAGGCGATCGCCTCGTCACGCTCCTCGGGGCTGGTCAGTCGCAGGTTCGCGGCGACGCACTGCTCGACCGCCGCGTCGCAGGCGGCGCGGGAGAAGATGAACACGATCGCGGGCAGCATCCGTTGCCGCTCCAGCCGGTCGATCACGTCGGGACGGGACGGGATCCACACTCGCCGGCCGTTGCCGACGGCGCGCGGGTTCGAGCGCCGGTCGCCGCCGCCCCTCGTGCTCGACGGGCCCGGACGCCCCTGCCCCTTGCGTGAGGAGCGGCGGTCGCGCATCAGCCGGCTGCTGGCCCAGTCGTCGCGGGCGATCCGCATCAGCTCGTCGTTGACCGGTGCTCCTTCGCGGACGAAGCCCGCGGCGGCGTCCACGTCCGAGGAGGCGAACAGGTCCAGCAGGCGCCGGCCGACCATCACGTGCTGGTAGAGCGGCACCGGCCGGCGTTCGGCCACGATCGTGGTGGTGGAGCCGCGCACCGTCTCCAACCACTCGCCGAACTCCTCGGCGTTGGAGACGGTGGCGGACAGTGAGATCACGGCCACCGACTCCGGGAGGTGGATGATCACCTCCTCCCAGACCGCCCCACGGGAACGGTCGGCGAGGTAGTGCACCTCGTCCATCACCACGAAGCCGAGCCCGACCAGTGTCCGGGAGCGGGCGTAGAGCATGTTGCGCAGCACCTCGGTGGTCATCACCACGACCGGCGCCTCACCGTTGACCGTGGTGTCGCCGGTGAGCAGTCCGACCCGGTCGGCGCCGTAACGCTCGACCAGGTCGGCGTACTTCTGGTTGGACAGCGCCTTGATCGGGGTGGTGTAGAAGCACTTGCGCCCCGTCGCCAGGGCCAGGTGGACGGCGAACTCGCCGACCACCGTCTTGCCGGCACCGGTGGGGGCGGCGACCAGCACCCCGTTGCCGTCCTCGACCTCCTGGCACGCCTGCACCTGGAAGTCGTCGAGCCCGAAGCGGTATCCGTCGGCGAAGTCGTGGAACACCGGGTGACGGGCACGCCGGCGCGCGGCGGCGTAGCGGGAGGCGGCGTCACCGGCCTCGCCGGTGGAGACGGGGGTCTCGTGGTCGGTCATGCCAGCACCCTCACAGCATCGGGGACGGATTCGACGGTCAACGGGAGCGCCCCGAACCGCTCCCCGTCGGCATAGCCGACCACACCCGGGGCCGCCACCGTCACCCGGCGGACCCGGTGGTGCTCGTACGCCGGGTGGTGGACGTGCCCGCCGGTGAACAGCTTCGGGTAGGTCCGCACGAGACCCATCTTGCTGAGCGGGTGGATGACCACCACGTCCAGCAGCCCGTCGTGCAGGTCCGCGCCGTCGGTGATCCGCAGGCCGCCGCCGAACGACGGGCCGTTGCCGACCGCGACCAGCATCGCGGAGAGTCGTCGTGGCACGCCGTCCAGCTCGAGCACGTAGGGAAGCGGGGAGAAGGTGCGCAGCTCGGCGAGGGTGGCCAGGTTGTAGCGCATCTGGCCCCGCGGCCAGCGCATCGCGTTGGCACGCTCGTTGACCACCGCGTCGAAACCCGCCGCGAGCACGGTGACGAACCAGCGGTCGCCGATCCGTGCCAGGTCGAGCGAGCGTGGCTCGGCGCAGAGCAGGCGGTGTGCGGCCGCAGCGCCGTCGCTGCGAGGAAGGTCCAGGTAGCGCGCGACGTCGTTGCCGGTCCCGGCCGGCAGCAGGCCCAACGGCACGTCGGTGCCCGCGACCGCCTGCAGCGCCAGGTTCACCAGGCCGTCACCGCCGCAGACGACCAGCGCCTGCGCACCTGCCTGCACCGCGGTGCGCGCGAGGTGAGCGGCCTCGGCCGCGTCACGCCCCTCCACCGATCGCACCGTCCACCCGGCCCCGCGCAACCGAGGGACGGCGTCGTCGCGGATCCGGCGGGCGCGGCCCTTGCCCGCCACCGGGTTGGTCAGGACGACGACGTCCCGGATCGCTGGAGCCACGCGCTCCACACTAGTGGCGGGTCAGTGACCGGCGCGGAGCCGGATCACGAACCGCTCACGCGGGGCGCCGACCGCCTGCGCGAACCGGCCGATCGCCTCCAGGACACCGTCGGCGGTGTGCCGCACCGTGGGGATGGCGAGCGTGAGGCGGTCGCCGCCGCGGAGCAGGTGCACCTGGCCCAGCCGCCAGGCCTGATGGGTCGCGTGGCGGGTCGGCTCGTCGACCACCGGACGCGGGCAGGCGACGTCTGCGGCGAGCAGGTCGCAGGCGATCTCGGTGCCGTCGTTGTCGTCGCGCAGCACACCCACCAGCAGCGGCTCGCTGAAGGCGCAGCCGGCCGACCAGGTGATGTCGTCGGTGCCGATCCACTCCGGCAGGTCGAACGGGTCGACCGGCTCCCACCGGGCGGAGGGCCCGGCCGCCGTCACAGGGGGCTCATCTCGTCCGGCGAGAGCCCGGCGTTGATCCGGCCCCGATCGCGCCGGCGGTCGTTGTAACGGGCGATCACCTCCGAGATCACGAACAGCAGGATCATCGGGCCGGCCATGAAGCACATCGTGAACGGGTCGGCCGAGGGTGTCGCGGCAGCGGCGAAGACGAACGTGCCGACGATGATCCACGGCCGGTAGGCGGCCAGCGTCCTGCCCTTCACCACACCGGCCAGGTTGAGCATCACCACGAAGACCGGGATCTCGAACGCGATGCCGAACACCAGCAGGGTGCGACTGAAGAAGGAGAGGTAGTCGTTGAAGTCGACCAGGTTCAGCAGCTCGTCGCGGTTGAACCCGATCAGGATCTCCAGACCCTTGGGCAGGGTCAGGTAGCCGAGCAGCACGCCCGCCAGGAACAGCGGACCGGCGATCGAGACGAAGATCCGGGTCCAACGGCGCTCGTTGGCGTGCAGCCCGGGCAGGATGAACGCCCAGATCTGGTAGAGCCAGAACGGGCTGGTGGCGATCAGCGAGGTGAGACCGCAGAGCTTCAGGTAGAGCATCAGCGGCCCGCCGACGCCGTTGGTCGTGGCCTGGGTGTTGTCCGCGCCCAACGCGTCCTGCGCCGAGGTGTAGGGACCTTCGACGAGCGCGAAGATCGGGTCGAAGAAGATCAGGGCGACGACGAAGCCGACGGTGAGCGCGAGGGCGCTCTTCAGGATCCGCGCACGCAACTCGCGCAGATGGTCGGAGAGGGCCATCCGCCCGTCGTCACCGACGGGGTGGACCGGACGACCGACGAAGAGCTGGACGACTCCGGACAGGGACATTCAGGCTGGGCCGCGTGGATCGGGCAGGTTGAGCGCCGGTCAGCCGGCGTTCGTGTCCCGACGCGGCTCGACGATCTCGCCCTCGGCGGGCTCCTCGCCACCCTCCAGCTCGGCGGTGCGGTCGGGGTTCTGCTCGGTGTCGTCCTCGTCGCGCAGACCCTTGGTCTCCGCCTTGAAGATGCGCAGCGCCTGACCGGTGCCGCGAGCGAGGTCGGGGAGCTTGGCGGCGCCGAACACCAGAACCACGATCGCCAGGATCACCAGCCACTCGGCGCCCTGGGGCATACCGATGAGGGAGACGGGGCTCGGGATCGACATGGGGACCAACTCTCGGTTATCGACGACGACGTTGTGCAGACCTCACGGTCAGGACTCCATCGTACGCTCCCGCTGGGCGTAGAGGTCCAACGTCCGCCGTGCACTCGCCGTGAAAGTCTCGATGAACTCCTGGGGTGCCAGCACCTCTGCCCCCGGCGCCAGCCGCAGCAGCAGCCGATCCAGCCACTGCGGGTCGGAGATCCGCAGGTCCACCTCGACCGAGCCGTCCGACGCGGGGCGGACCGCCTCCACCGGGTAGTAGTCGGTGGCCCAGCTCGCCTCCGGGGTGAGCCGGAGGGTGGCCAGCACCCCGCCCTCGCTCCCCCGAGCCGCGAAGGCCCCGTCGCTGACGTCGCGTGGGGCACGCCGTGGCGTGGTCCGGGTGCTGTCCAGCACCGTGGCCGCGGTGATGCGGTCCAACCGGAACAGGCGGTCGGCGTCGGCCAGGTGGCACCAGGCGTCCAGATAGCTGAACCGGCCGCTGGTCACCACGCCGTGCGGGTCGACCACGCGCTCGGAGAGCTCGTCGCGGGAGGGCACGTGGTAGGTGAGCCGGACCTGACGATCCTCCTCGGCGGCCCGCTGCAGCCGCGCCGCCAGCGTCACCACGGCGGCCTCTCCGGGCGCCGTCGCCACGCTCAGCCGCCGGACCTCGGTGCCCGCCGCCACCGCCACCTCGAGCTTGGCCAGCACCCGGTCGACCAGCGCGGCCACCTCCGGCGCGGAGCCCGCGCGCAGCGTGTGCAGCGCCACGATCACCGCCGACGCCTCGGTCGGGCTGAGCCGCAGCGGGCGGGAGAGGTAGTCGGCGTTCTCCACCCGGATCAGCCCGTCGGCCAGCGGGCCGCCCTCGGCCGTCTCCAGCGCGTCCAGGTCGACGTCGATCAGGTCGTCGGGAAGCCCGCCGGGCAGGCCGCACATGAACAGCACCCGGAGGTCGCCGAGCACCTGCTCCGGCGTCGTCCCGAGCAGGTCGGCGGCCTCGCCGAGGCGGACCCGGGAGCGCTGGTGCAGCAACGGCACCAGGGTGAGCAGCCGTGCCACCTGGTCCCGTGCGCCCGGAGCGGCACGGGTGGTCATCCGACCACCGCGCTCAGCCTGCGGACGATCTGCGCACGCAGCCGTTCGGGCTCGACCAGGACCACGTCGGGACCGTGGTAGAGCACCTCGTCGACCAGGCCACGGGACGGCCGGTCGAGCTCGATCCGGTCCCAGTCGCGGCGCCCGTCCGGTCCCTCGACGCCGGCCCTCACCCCGACCGCGCGCCGCCGGAAGCTGTGCCCGGTGTCGGGCCGGGCCAGCAGGACCGCGCGCTGCGCGCCGGGCTCGGGGGCCAGCCGGCGGATCGTCTCGCGCAGGTCGGTGTCCGGCGGTACGTCGTACGCGTGCGGGGGGCCGGAGCGCCGTACCGTGCCGCTGACCCGGTCGAGCCGGAAGACGCGCTCCGCGGCGCGGTCGACGTCGTACCCGACGAGGTACCAGCGCCCGGAGCTGCGCACCACGCCCCAGGGCTGCACGTGACGTCGGCGCGCCTGCGCCTCGTCGGGACGGCGGTAGTCGAACCGGATGGCGGTCCGCTCGCACACCGCCTGCCAGCAGGGCGCGAACGCCGGCTCGTCGGCCACCATCCGGGGTGGGGTGATGTCGAGCGGAGCCAGGTCGACGGCGACGCCGGCGGCGGAGAGCTTGCGCACCGCGTCCGTCGTCGCCTGGGCCATCGTGGCGTGCTCCCACACCCGACTGGCGAGGGCGACCACCGAGGCCTCCTCGGCGGTCAGCGTCACCTCCGGCAGGGCGAAGTCGTCGGCCGGGATCCGATAGCCGAGCTCGTCGTCGAAGTAGGGGTCGACCGGCGCGACCTGGATGGGTACGCCGAGCCCGCGCAACTCGTCCTTGTCGCGCTCGAACATCTTCTCGAACGCCTCGTCGGCGGAGTCCGGGTACAGCAGCTCCCGGATCCGCTCCTTGGGGACCGGTCGCCGCTGGACGAGCAGCATGATGAGCAGATTGAGCAGACGCTCGCTCTTCGCGGCGGGCATGACCCGATTCTGCCCGACCCGGGCCGCTCGGCGCTGCCGACTTTCCGGGTGCGGCTCAGGCCACGCCGAGCACGTCGACCACGAAGTACAGGGTCGAGTTCCCGGGGATGTCCTCACCCTGGGCCTTCTTGCCGTAGCCGAGGCTCGGCGGGATCTCGATCAGCACCCGGCTGCCGACGGCGACGCCCTCCAGGCCCTGGCTCCAGCCGTCGATGACCGGGGTGGCGGTCGAGGTGAACTGCTCGACGTCCTTGCCGACCAGCGCGCCCAGCGTGCGATCGGAGCTGAAGCTCTCGTCGAAGGGCTTGTCGCCCTGGTAGACCTGCCCGAGGTAGTCGACCACCGCGGCGGTCCCGGCCTCCACGACCGGCCCGTCGCCCTGGATCAGGGTGGCGACCTGCAGCTTGCCGCTCGGCTCCGGGGTGCCGGTGAAGTCCAGCGAGCTGGGCACGCCCTTCTTCTCCACAATGGCCGGCGCCCAGGACGGCGCCTTCTTCGCCTTGCCGTCGGGGCCGTCGGCGACCACGCCGTTCACGTCCGCGACCAGCACCAGGCCGTCCTGGTTGCCGATGTCGTAGTCGGTGAACGCGGTCGCGTAGTCGGGGAAGGCCTCGTCGACGCCGACGGTGACCGCGATCCGGGTGCCGACGGTGGTGCCCTCGGTGACGAAGTCGCCCACGTAGTCGGCGAAGAGGTCGCCGACCGCCTGGGGCTCGGCCGCCTCGCCGCCGATGTCCAGGGTGAAGCCCGGCAGCGTGTCGCTGTAGGTATCCAGGGCGATGTCCTCGGAGAAGCCGTTCGCGACGGTCAGGTTGACCAGCGCCTGGTCGCCGTCGGCGAGCTCGTCGCCCTCGCCCTCGATCAGCACGTCCTCCTCGGCCTCCCCCGAGACCAGCCGGTCGGAGAAGTCGAACTCGGGCGTGGTGCCGAAGTCGCCGGAGACGGTCACGGCGTCGAATCCCTCAGCCCCCTCCGAAGGCTCGTCACCGCAGGCGGCGAGCCCCAGAGCGAGGGTCGGCACGAGCACGAGAGCGGCCGGACGGGTCAGGAAGCGAGAGCGGTGGTCGAGCACGCGGAAACCTTACCGAGCAGGCCCGAACGTCCGGACCCGACCCGGTAGGTGGTCAGGATGCGGTCACATCCCGTCGATCAGGCGCTGCACCCGCTCGTCCTGGGCGCGGAACGGATCCTTGCAGAGGACCGTGCGCTGCGCCTGGTCGTTGAGCTTGAGATGGACCCAGTCGACGGTGAAGTCGCGCCGGCGCTCCTGGGCGGTGCGGATGAACTCACCGCGCAGCCGGGCCCGGGTGTTCTGCGGCGGGACCGACTTCGCCTCGAAGATCTTGAGGTCGTTGGTGACCCGCGCGACCGCGCCGCGCTTCTCGAGCAGGTAGTACAGGCCGCGTCCGCGGTGGATGTCGTGGTACGCCAGATCGAGCTGGGCCACCCGCGGGTGGCTCAGCGGCAGCCCGTGCTTGGCCCGGTAGCGATCGATCAGCTTCCACTTGATCACCCAGTCGATCTCGCGGTCGACCAGACCCAGGTCGTCGGACTCCACCGCCTTCAGCCCGCGCTCCCACAGGTCGAGCGCACGCTCGATGGTCGGCGTGGAGATGCCACGGCGATCGACGAAGTCGCGGGCCTTGGAGAGGTACTCGGCCTGGATCTCCAGCGCGCTGGCCTCACGACCGTTGGCGAGCCGGACCTTCCGCTGACCGGTCACGTCGTGGGAGATCTCCCGGATGGCCCGGATCGGGTTCTCCAGGGTGAGGTCGCGCATCACCACGCCCTCCTCGATCATCCGCAGCACCAGGTCGCAGGAGGCGACCTTGAGCAGCGTGGTCGTCTCGCTCATGTTGGAGTCGCCGACGATCACGTGCAGCCGCCGGTACTTCTCGGCGTCGGCGTGCGGCTCGTCGCGGGTGTTGATGATCGGGCGGGACCGGGTGGTCGCGCTGGAGACGCCCTCCCAGATGTGCTCGGCCCGCTGGCTCACCGAGTACGACGTGCCCCGCGGCGTCTGGATCACCTTGCCGGCCCCGACGATGATCTGTCGGGTCACCAGGAACGGGATCAGCACGTCCGCCAGTCGGCTGAACTCCCCGGCGCGGCCGACCAGGTAGTTCTCGTGGCAACCGTAGGAGTTGCCGGCGGAGTCGGTGTTGTTCTTGAACAGGTAGATGTCGCCGGTGATGCCCTCGTCGCGCAGTCGTTGCTCCGCGTCGATCAGCAGCCCCTCGAGGACCCGCTCCCCCGCCTTGTCGTGGGTGACCAGGTCGACGACGTCGTCGCACTCCGGCGTCGCGTACTCCGGGTGGCTGCCGACATCGAGGTAGAGCCGGGCGCCGTTGCGGAGGAAGACGTTGCTGGAGCGCCCCCAGCTGACCACCTTGCGGAAGAGGTAGCGCGCCACCTCGTCGGGTGAGAGACGTCGCTGCCCCTGGAAGGTGCAGGTGACGCCGTACTCGTTCTCGATCCCGAAGATCCGGCGGTCCATGCACCAACCCTAGACCCGTGGCGGTGGCCGCGGGTGGGGAAACACCGGGGCTCAGACCGGCGGGGCCACCGGTGGTTCGTCGTCGCCGCCCTCGGGCGCCGGCGGCGCGTCCGCGGTGACCGGCTCCGCGGCGTGTCGGGGGGTGCCCCTGGCGCCCAGCAGCTCGGCGACCCGCGCCGGCAGGATCCGGGCGAACTTGCGAGGCTGGACCCGGGTGCGGTCGAGCACGGCCACCTCCAGGTCCTCCACCGGGATCACCCGGTCCTCGCTGGTGGAGTGGCCCAGGGCGGCGACCGCCACCTGCAACGCCTGGTCGAGCGTGGCGCCGGCGGCGTAGTGCTCGGTCAGGTAGGCGACGACGGTCTCGGCGTCGCCACCCATCACCGCGAAGCCGTGCTCGTCGGCCACGCGCCCCTCGTAGGTGAGCCGGTAGATCTGGTCGTCCTCGGCCGTGTCACCGATCTCGGCGACGAAGATCTCCACCTCGTAGGGCTTCTCGCCGCCACTGGAGAAGATCGTGCCGAGGGTCTGCGCGTAGGCGTTGGCCAGGCCGCGTCCGGTCACGTCCCGTCGGTCGTAGGCGTAGCCGCGCATGTCGGCGAGGCGCACGCCGGCGATGCGCAGGTTCTCGAACTCGTTGTAGCGCCCGACCGCCGCGAAGGCGAGCCGGTCGTAGAGCTCGGAGACCTTGTGCAGCGCCTGCGAGGGGTTCTCGGTCACCAGCAGCACGCCGTCGGCGTACTGCACGGCGGCCAGGGAGCGGCCGCGGGCGATGCCCTTCCGGGCGAAGTCCGCCCGGTCCTTCATCAGCTGCTCGGGCGAGACGTAGAAGGGGGTGCTCATCTCAGGCCTCCTCCCCCGCGTTGCCGGCATCGGGTCCGTCCAGCGGGGCCAGCGGTCCGTCGGGGCGGACCATCCGGCCGCCGACCACCTGGTCGGCCAGCGCCCCGATCTCGGCCTCGTCGACCCGGACCCCGCCCGCGGCGGTGACGACCCGGACCACCGGGAAGATCCGCCGGGTCAGGTCGGGCCCACCGGTGGCGGAGTCGTCGTCGGCGGCGTCGTAGAGCGCCTGGAGGCAGACGCTGACGGCCTCGGTGCGGGTCAGGTCGGGACGGTAGAGCTTCTTCAGGGCGCCGCGGGCGAACAGCGAGCCCGACCCGACGGTGAAGAACGACGCCTCCTCGTGGCGTCCTCCGGTCACGTCGTAGCCGAAGATCCGTCCGATGCCGCGTGCCGTGTCGTATCCGGCGAACATCGGCACCACGGCGAGCCCCTGCATCGCCATACCGAGGTTGCCGCGGATCAGCGCGGAGAGCCGGTTGGCCTTGCCGTCCAGGGAGAGGACGGTGCCCTCGATCTTCTCGTAGTGCTCGAGCTCGACCTGGAAGAGGCGGACCATCTCCACCGCCAGGCCGGCGGTGCCGGCGATGCCGACCACCGAGTGCTCGTCGGCCGGGAACACCTTCTCGATGTCGCGCTGGGCGATCACGTTGCCCATCGTCGCCCGCCGGTCGCCGGCCATCACCAGGCCGCCCGGGAAGGTCACCGCCACGATGGTGGTGCCGTGAGGGGCGAGGTGGTCGTGGTCGCCGGCGGGCAGTTCACGCCGCGACGGCAGCAGGTCGGGCGCGTTCTCGGCGACGAAGTCGTTGAACGATGAAGTGCCCGGGCGCAGGTACGCGGCCGGGATGCGGGCGTCGGACAACTACTCGCCGCCCTTCTGGATGAACGACTTCACGAAGTCCTCCGCGTTGGACTCCAGCACGTCGTCGATCTCGTCCAGGATCGCGTCGACGTCCTCGTCCAGGGCCTCCTTGCGCTCGGCGACATCGGTCTCCGGAGCGACCTCCTCGGTCGTCTCCTCCTCGTTGCCCTTGCGCGGCTGCTTCTGCTCCTGCGACATGTCACAGAGCCTATCCAGACTGCGGTCGCCGGTGGGGTGGTTACGCGCTGAGCGGACGGTGTACGTCGCCGGGATCGACGACTGTCCGCGACTCAGGAGCGACTCAGGAGCGGCTGAGGGTGTGTACCAGGTCGGCGGCCGACGCGCTGGCGTCGATCAGGTCGCCCACGTGCGCCTTGCTGCCCCGCAACGGGTCGGTGGTCGGCACGCGCTGCAGCGACTCCTTGCCGGGGATGTCGAAGATCACCGAGTCCCACGACGCGGCGGCGATCTGGTCGGCGTACTTGGCCAGGCAGCGTCCTCGGAAGTAGGCGCGGGTCTGGCTGGGGGGCTCGGTCACCGCGGCGGCGACGTCGTCGTCGGTGAGCAGCCGCTGCAGTCGGCCGCCGGCGACCAGGCGGTGGTAGAGGCCCTTCTCCGGACGGATGTCGCTGTACTGGAGGTCGATCAGCTGGAGCTTGGCGTCGTCCCACGCCAGCCCGTCGCGCTGCCGGTACTGCTCGAGCAGGCGCAGCTTGGCCAGCCAGTCCAGCTGGTCGGCCAGGGACATCGGGTCGCGCTCCAGGCGGTCGAGGACGTCCTCCCAGCGGGCCAGCACGTCCGCCGTCTGCGGGTCGACGTCGCTGCCCAGGCGGTCCTCGACGTACTTCTTGGCCAGGTCGAGGTACTCCATCTGGAGCTGCACCGCGGTGAGCCGCCGTCCGTCGGCGAGGGTCACCAGGTGCTGCAGGGAGGGGTCGTGGGAGACCGCGCGGAGGGCCGCCACCGGGCCGTCGACGGTGAGGTCGCGGGTGATGAACCGGTCCTCGATCATGGCCAGCACCAGCGACGTGGTGCCGATCTTGAGGTAGCCGGAGATCTCGGAGAGGTTGGCGTCACCGATGATCACGTGCAGGCGCCGGTACTTGTCGGGGTCGGCGTGCGGCTCGTCGCGGGTGTTGATGATCGGGCGCTTCAGCGTGGTCTCCAGGCCCACCTCGACCTCGAAGAAGTCGCTGCGCTGGCTTAGCTGGAACCCGACGCCCCGGCCGTCCTGCCCGGTCCCCACGCGACCGGCGCCGGTGACCACCTGGCGGCTGACGAAGAAGGGGGTGAGGTGTTTGACGATGTCGGCGAAGGGCGTCGATCGCCGCATCAGGAAGTTCTCGTGGGCGCCGTAGGAGGCGCCCTTGTTGTCGGTGTTGTTCTTGTAGAGCGTGATCCGGGGGTTGCCGGGCAGCTGCTCGGCCAGGCGGGCGGCGTCCAGCATGACCAGCTCCCCCGCCTTCTCCCACCGCACCACGTCCAGCGGGGTGACCACCTCGGGCGTGGAGTACTCCGGGTGCGCGTGGTCCACGTAGAGGCGGGCGCCGTTGGTCAGGATGACGTTGGCCAGCCCGAGGTCCTCGTCGGTGAGCTGCGTCGGATCGGCGACCTGCCGCGCCATGTCGAAGCCGCGGGCGTCGCGCAGCGGCGACTCCTCCTCGAAGTCCCAGCGCGCCCGCCGGGCGCGGACGGTCGCCGAGGCGTAGGCGTTGACGACCTGGGACGACGCGACCATCGGGTTCGCCGAGGGCTGGCCCGCCACGGTGATGCCGTACTCGACCTCGGAGCCCATCACCCGGCGAACAGTCATGGGTCGAGCGTAGCCCGCTGCCCCATCGGCCCGGGAACGACGGCGGGCGGCGGGTCGGAGATCCCGACCGGCGCCGCCCGCGTGCTGGCTGAGGTGAGGCTCAGCGGTTCTTCGCGACCTTGAACGCCAGGGCGCCGAGGCCGGCAACGAGCGCGATGAGCAGAACCTTCTTCATGGGGAATCCTCCAGTGGTCGGTTGCGGGACGGGTTGCCCGCGACATCTCGATTCAATCAGGTCACAGGTACTGACCGGTGTCCGACACGGTGTCGATCGAACGACCGGGCTCGGTCCCCTGCTTCCCGGTGACCAGGGTACGGATGAACACGATGCGCTCACCCTTCTTCCCCGAGATGCGGGCCCAGTCGTCCGGGTTCGTGGTGTTCGGGAGGTCCTCGTTCTCCTTGAACTCGTCGACGCAGGCCTGCAGGAGGTGCGAGACGCGCAGGCCCTTCTGGCGGTGCTCGATGAAGTCCTTGATCGCCATCTTCTTCGCGCGGTCGACGATGTTCTGGATCATCGCGCCGGAGTTGAAGTCCTTGAAGTACAGGACCTCCTTGTCCCCGTTGGCGTAGGTCACCTCCAGGAACCGGTTCTCCTCGGTCTCCGCGTACATCCGCTCCACGGTCGCCCGGATCATCCCGGCCGTGCAGGCATCCCGGTCGCCGGAGAACTCGGCGAGGTCCTCGGGGTGCAGCGGCAGCCGGGAGGTCAGGTACTTGCTGAAGATGTCGCGTGCGGACTCCGCGTCGGGCCGCTCGATCTTGATCTTCACGTCCAAACGTCCCGGCCTCAGGATCGCCGGGTCGATCATGTCCTCGCGGTTCGAGGCGCCGATGACCAGCACGTTCTCCAGGGTCTCCACACCGTCGATCTCGCTGAGCAGCTGCGGGACGATGGTGTTCTCCACGTCGGAGGAGACCCCGGAACCGCGGGTGCGGAACAGCGAGTCCATCTCGTCGAAGAAGACGATCACCGGCGTGCCCAGGCTGGCCTTCTCCCGGGCCCGCTGGAAGACCAGGCGGATGTGCCGCTCGGTCTCGCCGACGTACTTGTTGAGCAGCTCGGGGCCCTTGATGTTGAGGAAGTAGGACTTCCCCTCGGTCCCGGTCCTGGCTGCGACCTTCTTCGCGAGGCTGTTGGCGACCGCCTTGGCGATCAGCGTCTTGCCGCATCCGGGCGGTCCGTAGAGCAGGATGCCCTTCGGCGGCTTCAGCTCGTGCTCGTCGAAGAGCTCGGGATAGAGGTAGGGCAGCTCGACGGCGTCCTGGATCATCTCGATCTGGTTGCCCAGACCGCCGATCGAGGCGTAGGCGATGTCCGGGACCTCCTCGAGGACCAGCTCCTCGACCTCGGACTTCGGCACCCGCTCGTAGACGTAGCCGGCCCGGGAGTCGAGCAGCAGCGAGTCGCCCGCACGCAGCGTCTCGCCGAGCAGCGGCTCGGCCAGCCGGACCACCTTCTCCTCGTCGGCGCCGGCGATGACCAGGACGCGCTCGGCGTCGGCGAGCACCTCCTTGAGCATCACGACCTCGCCGACGGTCTCGTAGTCGAAGGCCGCGACGACGTTGAGCGCCTCGTTGAGCATCACCTCCTGCCCGCGGCTCAGCTCGTCCAGCTCGACGTTGGGGCTCACCGTGACCCGCAGCTTGCGCCCGCCGGTGAAGACGTCGACGGTGTCGTCGTCGTTGCGAGCGAGGAAGGTGCCGAAGCCGGCCGGCGGCTGCGCCAGCCGGTCGACCTCCTCCTTGAGCTTCATGATCTGGTCGCGCGCCTCGCGCAGCGTGGAGGCCAACCGCTCGTTCTGCGCGGTGACCGCGGCCAGCGAGCGCTGGGTCTCGGCGAGCCGGAGCTCGACCGACCTGGCGCCCTGTCCGGGGGCGTCCTGGAGCCGCCGACGCAGCTCGTCGACCTCGCCTTCCAGGAAGCCCATCTGCTCCGCGAGCTCCTCCCGGGACATCGCGTCCCGGCCCTGCCTGCCTGCTGTGCTGCCTTCACCCATGGTCGACATCGCCCAACACCTCCTCAGACGATCCCGACCCTACTCGGCCGGGTGTTGCCGTGGGTCGCGATCTCGCGGTCGGCGCGTCACGATTGCGTTGCGTGGGTGGTCACCCCGCGCGCGGCCTCACTCGGCAGGCATCTCCGGTACGCCGGCGGGCCGGGGACCCGCGTAGTCGGGTCCGTAGGCGCCCGGGGCCGGACGCCTCTTCTTCAGCGGTGCCCGCTCGCCGGGGGCCATCCGTCGAGCGGTGACCAGGAAGGCCGTGTGCCCGATCATCTTGTGGCCGGGCCGGACGGCCAGGCCCTCCACGTGCCAGTCCCGGACCAGCGACTCCCAGGCCTGGGGCTCGGTGAAGCCACCGTGCACCCGGACCGTCTCGACGAACCGGGAGAGCTGGGTGGTCGTCGCCACGTAGGCGCACAGGATGCCGCCGGGCAGCAGCGCGTCAGCGGCGGCGCCGAGGCACTCCCACGGCGCCAGCATGTCCAGGATGATCCGGTCGCACCGCTCGCCGGAGACCGGCAGCTGCTCGGCGAGGTCGCCCAGGGTGAGCGACCAGGCCGGATGGGTCTCGCCCTCGGGCGCGCCGAAGAACTGGGAGACGTTGCGGCGGGCGACGTCGGCGAACTCCTCGCGGCGCTCGAAGGAGGAGACCCGGCCGTAGGGGCCCACGGCCCGCAGCAGCGAGCAGGTCAGGGCACCGGAGCCAACCCCGGCCTCGACCACGTGGGCACCCGGGAAGATGTCGGCCATCGCGACGATCTGCGCGGCGTCCTTGGGGTAGACCACGGCGGCCCCGCGCGGCATGGACACCACGTACTCCGAGAGGAGCGGGCGGAAGACCAGGTACTCGCCACCGGCCGAGGAAGTGACGGTGAAGCCCTCCTCGCGCCCGATCAGCGTGTCGTGGTCCAGGTGCCCCTTGTTGGAGAAGAACCGCTTGCCGGCGACCAGCTCGAAGTTGTGCTTGCGGCCCTTGCCGTCCACCAGCCGCACCCACTCCCCCTCGCGGAGCGGGCCGCGGTGGACACCGGACCAGGCCTGCGCGGGGACGTCGCCGCCGGGGTGTCCGGACTCGGGGTGCTGGGGGTCGTCGGAGCCGTTCGTCACCGGCGCAATCTATCGGGCCGCCCGGAGATCGGCCGATTCCGGCCGGTGGCACCGGCAGGGCTCAGCGGCGCGCCTGCACCACCCGGACCAGGTCCGCGGCCGACAGCACGCCGGCGACGGCGCCCGCGGCGT
The DNA here is from genome assembly GCF_006494815.1 of Nocardioides sambongensis. Classification (NCBI taxonomy): domain Bacteria; kingdom Bacillati; phylum Actinomycetota; class Actinomycetes; order Propionibacteriales; family Nocardioidaceae; genus Nocardioides; species Nocardioides sambongensis. Next base: position 1,134,040 of record NZ_CP041091.1, on the reverse strand, counting down.
CGACCAGCACGTACTCCGAGGCGGGGTGGGTGCGCAACGCCTCGATCAACTCCTCACCGGAGCTGGTCATCGGGAGGGTCAGGCCCGGCGTCAGCGACCGGGCCACCCCGGACACCGGCAGCCACGGCGCCCGGTGCTGCGGCACCGCCTGCGCGGCTCGCTCGTCGACCACCCCGACCGGGCGTCCCTCGGGAGTGACGGTGACCAGGCTGCGCGCGGACACCTCCTCGGCACGACGCAGCGCCTCGGCCAGCGCCAGGTCCTCCGGTACGGCGAGGGTGCGCCGGGCCAGGTCACCGGCCACGATCCGGCCGATGCGCTCCTTCACCTTGGCGACCCGCAGCGCCTGCGAGGCGCCCATCCAGAGGAAGATCGCGACGACCGCTCCGAGCAGCGGGCTGATCGCTCCGACGCTCGTCCCGACCCCTTGGGCCAGCGCGACCGACCAGGCGGCGACACCGATCGCGACCACCCGGCCGGACCACCCGGCGACCAGGCTCCCGGTGTGCGCGGTCCCCGAGACCGCCCACACCCCGGCCTTGAGCACGCGGCCGCCGTCCAGCGGCAGCCCGGGCACCAGGTTCAGCACGCCGATCAGCAGGTTGGTGCCGGCCAGGCCCTCGACCATCAGCAGCAACAGCCCCTCGGGGTGACGAACCACAGCGCGAGCGCCGCGCCGCCCACCGCCAGTGAGGTGATCGGGCCGACCACGGCGATCCAGAACTCCTGGGCGGGACGCCGCGCCTCGCCGTCGATCTCGGTGGCGCCGCCGAGGAAGTGCAGGGTGATGGAGCGGATCCGGAAGCCGTAGCGGCGGGCGACCACGGCGTGCGAGGCCTCGTGCAGCAGGATCGCACCGTAGAGGACCACGGCGAACAGCACGCCGACGACGTACTTCATCGGGCCCAGGCCGGGCTCGATCTGCTCGACCCGGGGCGCCATCAGCACGGCGATCAGGCCGGCCACCAGGAACCAGGTGCTCGAGACGAGCACGTCGCTGCCCGCGATGGACCCGACGCGGAACATGCCGCGCGGCACCGGCGGGCGCGGGGACGGCGCGGAGTCAGACACGTGTTCGAGGCTATCCGGCGGGCCGAGGTCGATCTGTCGGTGCCCTCTTCTAGCCTGCTGGGCATGGACACCGAGCTGGCCGCACCGGCGCCGGAGGACCCCCCGGCCGCTGCACCGCCCGGGGTCCGGTCGCTGCCGCTGGAGGCCGTGGGGTCGCTGTCGCCGTCGAGGGCCGGAGACTTCCTCACCTGTCCGCTGCTCTACCGGTTCCGCACCGTCGATCGGCTGCCGGAGCGACCATCGGTGGACGCCGCCCGCGGGACGCTGGTGCACAAGGTGCTCGAGGACCTCTTCGACCGCCCGGCCGACGAGCGCACGCCGACCTCGGCGGGCGCGATGCTCGAGCCGAGCTGGGAGGCCCTGCTCGAGGTCGAGCCGGGGCTCGCCACCCTCTTCGAGCCCGACGGCATCCCCGACCCCGCCGCACTCGCCGCGTGGCTGGGCTCCTGCCGGGCAGCGCTGGAGCGCTACTTCACCTTGGAGGACCCGCGTCGGTTGGAGCCTGCCGACCGGGAGCTCTACGTGGAGTCGATGACCGACTCGAAGCTGGTGCTGCGCGGGATCATCGATCGGGTCGACGTGGCGCCGGACGGTTCGATCCGGGTGGTGGACTACAAGACCGGTCGCGCGCCGCGGGAGGGAGGGGAGGCCCGCGCCCTCTTCCAGCTGAAGTTCTACGGGCTCCTGCTCTGGCGGATCCGCGGCGTGGTGCCCCGCCGCCTGCAGCTGATCTACCTCGGCGACGGCCAGATCGTCTCCTACGACCCCGACGAGCAGGACCTGGCGGCCACGGAGCGCAAGGTGGAGGCGATCTGGCGAGCCATCTCCGCCGCCCAGGAGTCCGGCGAGTGGCTGCCCCGCCGCAGCGCGCTGTGCCACTGGTGCGACCACCAGGCGATCTGCCCCGAGTTCGGTGGCACCCCGCCCCCACTGCCGGAGGTGCCGCCGGTCCTCGGCAGCACTCACCCGGTCGAGGACGTTCAGCCCGTTGAGGAGTCGGTCTCCTCCGGATAGAGGTGGCAGGCGACCTGGACGCCGCCGGCGGGCCGCAGCTGCGGGTCGCTGCCGTCCCGGAACTCCACCCGGACGCCGTCGCCGTCGTCGACCACGCCCTGCACGCCGCGCCACAACGGCTCGTCGGGATCCTCCTCCCGGATCCGGCCGAGGAGCTCGCGTGCCGGCGCCGCTCCGGTGCGTCCCAGGCGCGGCTCCGCCTCGGGCCGGGAGAGGTCGTCCAGCGAGCCCACGACCGCCGACTCGGCGGCGTACTCCTCCGGCGTCCGTCGGGTCCAGTGGTTCTCCACCAGGGTCTTGAGGTCGCGTGCCTCCCAGCCGCACTCCGCGACGGCCACCGGGCAGCGCGGGTGGAACGAGCAGCCGGACGGCGGCTCCGCGGCGTCCGGGATCTCGCCGCGGGGCAGGTCCCGCGGGATCGACCGATCGGGGTCCGGGTCGGGGATCGCGGCGAGCAACGCCCGCGTGTAGGGGTGCCGCGGGTTGGCGAAGATCTCCTCGGTGGGACCGATCTCCACGATCCGGCCCAAGTACATGATGGCGATCCGGTCGCAGAAGTACTTGGCGCTGGCCAGGTCGTGGGTGATGTAGACGTAGGTCAGGCCGAGGTCGCGCTTGAGGTCGAGCATCAGCTGCAGGATCTTCGCCCGCACGGACATGTCCAGCATCGAGATCGGCTCGTCCGCGATCAGCACCTCGGGCTCGAGGATGATCGCCCGCGCGATCACGGCGCGCTGCTTCTGCCCACCGGAGAGGTCGGCCGGGTACTTGTCGAGGAAGTCGTCCACCGGGGAGAGGCCGACCCGCTCCAGGGTGGCCGCCACCCGTGTGGCTCGCTCCGTCTTGGTGCCCCAGCCGTGGATCACCAGCGGGTGCTCGACCGCCTGGGCGATGGTCATCGAGGGGTTGAGTGCGGCCGTGGGGTCCTGGAAGACCATCTGCAGGTCGGTGCGCAGCTGGCGCAGTGCCGCACCACGCATCGCGGTGACCTCGGCGACACCCTGCTGGCCGTGATAGCTGATCGAGCCGTCGGTGGCCGGGACCAGTCCGAGCAGGGCGCGGCCGAGCGTGGTCTTCCCGCTGCCCGACTCCCCCACCAGCCCGACCACCTCGCCGCGCCCGATACGGAGGTCGATCCCGTCGACGGCGCGCACCGTGCGCGGGCGCAGCCCGAACAGTCGGCTGAAGGCGTTGCCCTGCAGCTCGAAGTGCACCGAGAGGTCGCGCACGTCGAGGATGTGGTCCCCGCCGGGAGCGGTGGGGTCGGGGGGCTCGACGGCAGTGGAGCCCGTCGGATCAGGCTTCGTCGGCAACGGCCAGCTCCTCTCGTTCCAGCGGTGCGGACTCCTCGGCGTCCAGGTGGACGGTCCCGTCCCGCTGCTCGGCGGCCCAGCAGGAGAACCGGTGCTCGGCGGAGCCCGGGCGCTGCCGCTGCGGCGGCAGGCGCCGCGCGCAGATCGCCATCGCGTCCGGGCAGCGCGGGTGGAACCGGCAGCCCGCCGGCGGGTCGACCAGGGAGGGCGGAGCGCCCTCGATGAACTCCAGGCCGGTCGTGGACAGCGAGATGGTCGATCGCAGCAGCTCGCGGGTGTAGGAGTGCTGCGGCGCCCGGAAGACCTCGCGGGCGTCACCGATCTCGACGATCCGGCCGGCGTACATCACCGCCACCCGGTCGCAGGCCTCGGCGATGATGCCCAGGTTGTGGGTGATCAGCAGCATCGAGGTGTCCACGGCCTCCCGGAGGTCGTGCAGGATCCGGATGATCTGCGCCTCGACCAGCACGTCGAGCGCGGTGGTCGGCTCGTCGGCCACCACGAACGCCGGCTCCAGCACCAGGGTCAGCGCGATCAGCAGTCGTTGCCGCATCCCGCCGGAGAACTCGTGGGGGTAGGCGCGGAACCGGGTCGGCGGGATGCCCATCGTGCGCAGCATCTCCAGGGAGCGCCGCTCGATCTCGGCCTTGCGGATCCCCGGCTGATGGGTGCGCAGCGCCTCGGTGAAGTGCTCGGAGATCCGCATCAGCGGGTTCAGCCGGGTGAGCGGCTCCTGGAAGATCATCCCGAGGTCGCCACCGCGCAGCGCGTTCTGCCGCTTGCGGGGGAGGGTGAGCAGGTCCTCGCCGCGGAAGCGCAGCTCGCCGTCGCGGGCGGCGCCCGGCGGCAGCAGGCCGAGGAGACCGCGGCCGAGTGTCGACTTGCCGCAGCCGGACTCCCCGACCAGTCCGAGGATCTCGCCGGGGCGCAGGTCGAAGGAGACACCGTCGACGGCACGCACCGAGCCCTGCTCGCCGCCGTACCAGACCCGCAGGTCACGGACCTCGAGGGTCGCGTCGGAGCCGGTCGACTCCGGCCTCCTCGGCTCAGACGTGCTCATCGGCCGCCTCCTTCTCGGGGAACCGCACCGGCAGCAGCCGCCGTCGCCGCAGCGCGGGGTTCAGGGTCTCGTTGAGGCCCTCTCCGACCAGGGTCAGCCCGGTGATCAGGAGCACGATGGCCAGTCCCGGCCAGAGCCCCGTCCACCAGATGCCGGCCTGGGCGTCGTCGAGGGCCCGGTTGAGGTCGAAGCCCCACTCCGAGGCCTCCATCGGCTGGATGCCGAGTCCGAGGAAGCCGAGCGCGGCCAGCGTCGAGAGCGCGTCGGCAGCGTTGAGCGTGCCGAGCACCGGGACGGACTGGATGACATTGCCGAAGAGGTACTTGCGCATCACCGTGGACGGCTTGGCGCCGAGGGCGCGGGCTGCCTCGACGTAGGTGGACTCCCGGACCGAGACCGTGGTGTTGCGGACCACGCGGAAGTACTGCGGGATGTAGATGACGGTCAGCGACAGTGCCGCCGCGACGATGCCGTTGCCGAGCTTCTGGTTCAGCAGGAAGGCCATCACGATCGCCAGCAGCAGCGAGGGGAACGCGTAGAGCGCGTCCATCAGGAAGACCAGCACCCGGTCCAGCGCGCCGCCGACGTATCCGGCGAGCAGTCCGAGCGGGACACCGAGCGCCACCGAGAAGAGCACCGAGATCACGATGACCTGCATCGCGGTGCGCGCTCCCCACACGACGCGGGAGAAGATGTCGAAGGCCATGTCGTTGGTGCCGAGCAGGAAGTAGCTGCTCGGCGGGTCGAGCTCGGGCAGCCGTACGCCGTCCACCCGGCTCTCCGCGAACCCGTAGGGCGCGATCAGCGGTGCGAACACCGCGAGCACCACGAAGACGACGGTCAGCACCAGCCCGATCACGAAGAGCCAGCGGGCCATGCCGCGGGTGTGCCAGATCCGCGGGAACACCCGGACCAGCACCACGGTGGTGCCGACGACGCCGAGGACGACCAGCGCCCACTGGACGATGTCGATGAACGCACCCATGTCAGTACCTCACCCTCGGGTCGATCAGGGCGTTGATCACGTCGACGACGACCGAGACCACCACCACGACCAGGGCGAAGAACGTGACCAGGCCCTGGACCGCGACATAGTCGCGGGCGAGCACGTAGTCGACCAGGTCGGTGCCCAGCCCCGGCCAGTTGAAGGTGTTCTCGGTGAGCACGGCACCGGAGAGGGTGAGGGCCACCTGGAGCCCGATCACGGTGACCACCGGGACCAGCGCGTTGCGGAAGGCGTGGTCGCGAACCACCTTGCGCTCCGCGATGCCGCGGGCCCGCGCGGCCTCCACGTAGTCGGCCTGCATCGACTGGATGACGTTGATCCGGACCAGCCGGATGATCACCCCGGAGAGCAGCATGCCGAGGACCAGGCAGGGCAGCACGTGGTGCTGGAGCACGTCCAGCACGTAGTCCCCGCTCAGCACGGCGTCCACCAGCAGGATGTGGGTCCGGGTGGGTATCTCGTAGATCGCCGTCGGCGAGGCGATGCCCGACGTGGGCCAGGACGGCAGCACGTTGTCGACCGCGATGATCAGCAGGATCCCGACCCAGAAGATCGGCGCGGCGTAGACCACGATGCCGAGGATCCGGATCGGCGCGTCGATCGCGGTGTCCCGGTGGCGCCCGGCCCAGCGTCCCAGCGGGACGCCGACCGCGACGGCGAACAGGAACGCCCCGACGGTCAGGGTGAGCGTCGCGCCTCCGTGGTCCCGGATCAGGCTGGTGACCGGGGTGCCGTCGGAGAGGGCGTTACCGAACTGGAACCGGACCACGTCGCCGAGGTAGTCCAGGTACTGCGTGAGCAGCGGACGGTCCAGGCCGAGCGCCGCCTGGCGGCGGGCGATCTCCTCGGCCGACAGCTTGCCGCCGGCGGCAGCGGTGACCGGGTCGCCCGGTGCGATGCGCAGCAGGAAGAAGACGAAAGTCAGCAGCACCCACATCATCGGGATGATGAGGAGCAGTCGGATGGCGATGTAGCGGGGCAGTGATCCCCGGCTGGAGCTCAACGGGCCTCCTGGGCGTGTGAACCGACGACGGCCGGAGAGGGCACCCGGGATCCCCGGGTGCCCTCGCGGTCGTTCAGGTCAGCTCTTGGTGATCATCCAGAAGCGGAAGACGTACGTCGGGTCCAGGGTGTCCTGGACGCCGCCGACGCCGTCGCCCACGGCGGCGACGTTCGCGCCGTTCCAGGTCGGGATCAGCGGCACGTCCTGCGCCACGATGTCCTGGATCTGTCCGATCGTCTCGTCCCGGGTGCCCTCGTCGGTCTCACCGAGCTCGGCGTCGACCAGTTCGTTGACCTCGGGGTTGGAGTAGCCGTTGGCGAAGAAGCCGCCGTCGACCACGAACGGGCTGAGGTAGTTGTCCGCGTCGAGGAAGTCCGGGTACCAGCCGAGCATGAAGAGGTCGTAGGCGCTCTTCTTGTAGTCGGTCTGGTACTGCTCCCACTCCCCCGCCTCGGCAGTGACGTCGAAGAGGTCGGTGGCGTTGAGCTGCTCGGCGATCTCGGTCGCCTCGTCGACCGCGTTCGGTCCGTAGTGCTCCTGCGGGTAGCCCAGCTTGAGCGCCACCGGGGTCTCCACGCCGGCGTCGGAGAGGATCTTCTCGGCCGCGTCGGCGTCGGGGTCGCCGTACTCCTCGGCGAAGGAGTCCTTCTGGCCGCCGAAGCCCGGCGGCACGATCGAGTACGCCGGCTCCACGGTGCCGTCGTAGGCGTTGGTCGCGATCTGGTCGCGGTCGATGACCTGGGCGACGGCCTGCCGGACCGCGTCGTCGGTGCCCGCGCCGTTGTTCATGTCCCAGACCCAGTAGCGGAACTCCGAACCCTGGCCCTTGAGCACGGCGATGTCGTCGTCGGCCAGCGCCTTCTGCTGGGTCGGGCTCATCGAACGCCAGGCCACGTCGACCTCACCGGTCTTGACCGCGGAGGTCAGCGAGGTGTCGTCCTTGTGGAAGGAGACGAACACGCGCGGCGCGATGCCGGGGTGCGGGCCGCCGTAGCTCTCGTTGAGCTCGAAGACGGCCTGCTGACCCTCCTTGTACTGGGTCAGCATGTAGGGGCCGGAGCCGGAGTGCTCGTCGGTGTCGGCCAGCTCCTTGTTCGCCGGGTAGACCTGCTCGTCGACGATCGAGGCGGTGGCCGTGCTGAGCACCTTGAGGAAGGTGGTGTCCGGCTTGCTCAGGTTGAACACGACAGTGGTGTCGTTGGGGGTCTCCACGGCACCGGGCGCGAGCTTCGGGTTCGGCGACGCCGGGTCGTCCATGATCGAGCCGAGCAGGATCGCAGACCCGTTCGGGTCGTTGATCGCGATGTTGCGCTCGAGTGAGTACTTCACGTCCGAGGAGGTCAGCTCGTTGCCGTTGGCGAACATCAGGCCGTCCTGCAGCGTGCAGGTGATGGTCTTCGGGTCGTCGTAGGCGCACTCGGCGGCGTCGGGCTCGGGCTCGGAGCCGTTCGCCGGCACGGTCATCAACTGCTGGAACATCTGGTACTGGAGGTTCCAGGAGCCGATGTCGTAGGCGCCGGCCGGGTCCACCGAGGTGATGGCGTCGGTGGTGCCGAGGGTCCACTCCTCGCTGCTGTCCGCAGCGGGTTCGCCTTCGGAGTAGTCGACGCCGATCGGCTCGCGGTCGCTGGCCGGCGGTGGGGTGTCGCTGCAGGCCGCGAGGCCGAGTCCCAGCACGCCGACTCCGAGGACGGCAGGCAACTTGCGGATCACGTGTTCACCATCTTTCCCGAGTGGGCTCCTCCGGAGCGGAGGAGAGATGGCAACGGAACTTACTCCCGCGCTCCGGGGCGTGCTACCGGAGATCCGCCTGCGACGTGTCTCGATCCGGCAACGTTTTGAGGTCGTCGACCGTGACGTCGGTCAGGCTCGCCCGGAACTCCAGCCCCGGACGCTCGGGCACCGGCACGTGGTTCGGGACGGCGATCGTCCGGGCGCCCGCGGCGAGCGCGGAGGCGGCCCCGGTCGGTGAGTCCTCCAGCGCCACACAGTCCTCGGGGCGCACGCCCAGGTGGCGCGCCGCGGTCAGGTAGGCCTCCGGATGCGGCTTGCCCTCGCTCACCTGGTCGCCGGTCACCACGACGTCGAAGGTCCCGGGCGGCAGCGCGGCCAGGATCGGGTCGACGAAACGCCGGTAGGACATCGTGACCAGTGCGCACGGGATGTCCTGCGCGGCGAGTGCGTCGAGGAGCTCGCGGGCGCCGGGACGCCACGGCACGCTCTCGGTCACCCGGGCGACGACGCCGTCCAGCAGCATCTCGACCACCTGCTCGGCGGTGTGCGGGAGGCCGAGCTTCTGCTTGATCGCCCGGCCGGAGACGAGAAGGTCGTTGCCGACCAGCGCCATCGCGTCCTGGTGGGTCCAGGTGCCGCCGTGCGCCTCCGCGATGGCGACCTCGGTCTCCATCCAGTACGGCTCGGTGTCGACCAGGGTGCCGTCCATGTCCCACAGGACGGCTGCGACCCGCCGGTCCGGAGGTCCGGTGAGGTCGTCGTGCAGGGACGGGTCGCGGGGCGCGGCGGTGCTCAGGGGACTTCTCCGTACGTGGATTGGCGGGGGCAGGTGGGCGCAGCCACTCTAGGTCGGCGGGGCCGCTCCCCCGCCATCCGGATCGTCGGACGGCAACAGCCCGATCGACGCCGCGTGACGCCGTACGACGTCGCTGTCGGCGGCGAGCACGAACGGGACGCCCGTCGGCCACCCGTCGGCCACCGCCTCGACGCGACCGTCACCGGGGTCCAGGCGCACCTCGCGGATGTAGACGGCCCGGATCCGACCGGGGTGCGCGCGGACGATGTCGGCGTAGACCTGCGGGTCGTGCTCGCCGGAGTCCCCGAGCAGCACGAACGACAGATCCGGATGGGTGCGCAGCACCTCGGCGATCCGGGCGTGCTTGGTCTCGCGCCCCTCCCGGGTGCCGATCAGGTCGCGCAGCAGGACCGGTCCCAGCGGGAACCTGCGGTGCTCCAGGAACGCGACCAGGAAGGCGTGCAGGTTCCACGGGCTCGAGGAGACGTAGAAGACCGGGTTGTCCGGGGTCGCGAGGTCCCGGTAGAGCTCGGCGGCGCCGGCGAAAGGGGTGCGGGTCAGCGCGGAGCCGGTCAGGGTGGCGCGGACCATCTGGCCGGCCCCCTGGACCCCGGTCTCCAGGATCGTGTCGTCGACGTCGGAGATCACGCCGAAGGCCGCGTCCGCCGACGGCACCCGGACCCGGAACGGGGTGGTGTGCGACGCGGTCAGCCCTCGGTGCCCCTCGACCACCTCGACGGTGCCCGACGCCCACGGCCCCTCGAGCCCGGTGACGCGCAGGACGGCATGGAAGTAGCCCTCACTGTCGGTGACCACCTCGCTGGTGGTCCCGGCCAGCCGGATCCGCAGCGGGACGCCCGGCAGCTCGACGGTGAGGAACTGCCGGACCCCGCGCAGCAGCGCGGCGCCGAGGCCCTCACCCTCGATCGCGTCCGTGGGCGGCGGGTTGTCCAGCACCCGTCCGCGGACGACCACGCCGCCGGACCCGGCGTGAGCGAGGTAGGGCTCGATCCTGAAGTGCTGCGGCGGCCGACCGGCGCGTCGGCGCAGCCGGGCCGTGTCCCAGCGCTCCTCCGCGCGGACCAACCACCGCTGCCTCTTCCCCACGCCTGGCGTCCCGCTCAGTCGTCGGGGTCGTACCCGAGGTTGGGCGAGAGCCACTTCTCCGTCTCGGCGACGGTCCAGCCCTTGCGCCCGGCGTAGTCCTCGATCTGGTCGCGGCCCAGCCGGCCGACCACGAAGTACTGCGCCTGCGGGTGGCTGTAGTACAGCCCGGAGACGGACGCGCCGGGCCACATCGCCATCGACTCGGTGAGCTCGATGCCGGTGTTGGTCCGGACGTCGAGCAGCTCCCAGATGGTCTGCTTCTCGGTGTGGTCGGGGCAGGCCGGATAGCCGGGTGCGGGCCGGATGCCGGTGTACTTCTCGGCGATCAGGTCCTCGTTGCTGAGCTGCTCGCCGGGCACGTGAGCCCAGAACTCGGTGCGGACCCGCTGGTGCAGCCGCTCGGCGAACGCCTCGGCGAGCCGGTCGGCCAGCGCTTCGAGGAGGATCGCCGAGTAGTCGTCGAGCTCCTCCTTGAACGCCAGGATCCGTTCCGTCGTGCCCAGACCCGCGGTGACCGCGAACCCGCCGACCCAGTCGCCGGCAGCAGCGGCCGCGCTGCCGACCGGTGCGACGTAGTCGGCCAGCGAGCGGTTGGGCACCCCCTCGCGGTGCTGGCCCTGCTGGCGGAGCTGGTGCAGCGTGGCGCGCACCTCGGTGCGGGACTCGTCGGTGTAGACCACGAGGTCCTCCCCGGTGCTCGCCGCCGGGAAGAGGCCGTAGACGCCGTTGGCGGTCAGCCACCGCTCCTCGACCAGCCGGTCGAGCATGGCCTGCGCGTCGTCGTACAGCTTGCGGGCGGTCTCGCCCTGGGTGGGGCTGTTCAGGATGTCGGGGAACTTCCCCTTCATCTCCCAGGCGTTGAAGAACGGCTGCCAGTCGATGTAGTCGCGCAGCTCGGTGAGGTCGTAGTCGGCGAGCACGTGCACGCCGGGCGCCTTCGGCTGCGGCGGCGAGTAGTCCGTCCAGTCGACCGGCGTCGCGTTGGCGACCGCGTCGGCGAAGGCCAGCACCGGGCGCTCCGACTTCTGCGCGTGTCGCGCCCGCAGCGCGTCGTAGTCGGCCTGCACGTCGGCCATCAGCGCCGGACGGCGGGCCTGGGAGAGCAGCGCCGCGGCGGTGGGCACCGACCGCGACGCGTCCTTGACCCAGACCACGGGGCCGTCGTACTTCCGGTCGATCTTGACCGCGGTGTGGGCCCGGGAGGTGGTGGCGCCACCGATCAGCAGCGGGATCTGCAGGCCCTGGCGCTGCATCTCGCCGGCGAACCCGACCATCTCATCGAGACTGGGCGTGATCAGCCCGGAGAGACCGATGATGTCGGCACCGACCTCCGCGGCGGTGTCCAGGATCCTCTGCGCCGGCACCATCACGCCCAGGTCGATCACGTCGTAGTTGTTGCACTGCAGCACCACGCCGACGATGTTCTTGCCGATGTCGTGGACGTCGCCCTTGACGGTGGCCAGCACGATCGTGCCGTTGCTCTCCGACTGCGTCGCCAGGGCGGGGTCCTTCGCCTTCTCCTCCTCGATGAACGGGATCAGGTAGGCGACGGCCTTCTTCATCACCCGGGCCGACTTGACCACCTGCGGGAGGAACATCTTGCCGGCGCCGAAGAGGTCGCCGACGACGTTCATCCCGTCCATCAGCGGACCCTCGATCACCTCGATCGGCCGGCCGCCGCGGGCCTCGATCTCGGCGCGCAGCTCCTCGGTGTCGGCCTCCACGTGCGCGTCGATCCCCTTGACCAGCGCGTGCGTGATCCGCTCACCGACCGGGAGGCTCCTCCACTCCTGCGCGGTGGCCTCCTCGACCCTGCCGCTGCCGCGGTGCTGCTCGGCGAGCTCCAGCAGCCGCTCGGTGGCCTGCTGCGGATCCCCGGTGCGGTTCAGTACGACGTCCTCGATCGCCTCTCGCAGGTCGGTGTCGATCTGGTCATAGCTGACCAGGGCTCCCGCGTTCACGATGCCCATGTCGAGTCCGGCTCGGACCCCGTGGTAGAGGAAGACCGCGTGGATCGCCTCGCGGACCGGGTTGTTGCCGCGGAAGCTGAACGAGACGTTCGAGATGCCGCCGGAGACCAGCGCGTGCGGCAGGTTCTCCTTGATCCAGCGGGTGGCCTCGATGAAGTCGACCCCATAGCCGGCGTGCTCCTCGATGCCGGTGGCGACGGCGAAGACGTTCGGGTCGAAGATGATGTCCTCGGCCGGGAAGTCCACCTCCTCGACCAGGATCCGGTAGGCGCGGCGGCAGATCTCCTTGCGACGGGCGAGGTCGTCGGCCTGGCCGTCCTCGTCGAAGGCCATCACCACCGCGGCGGCGCCGTACTTCTTGCAGAGCCGGGCCTGCTCGACGAACTTCTGCTCGCCCTCCTTCAGGGAGATCGAGTTCACGATCGGCTTGCCCTGCACGCAGCGCAGACCCGCCTCGATGACCTCCCACTTGGAGGAGTCGATCATCAGCGGCACCCGGCTGATGTCGGGCTCGGAGGCGATCAGCTTGAGGAACCGGTCCATCGCGGCGACGCCGTCGATCATGCCCTCGTCCATGTTGACGTCGATGACCTGGGCGCCGTTCTCCACCTGCTGCGCGGCGACGGAGAGCGCGGTGTCGTAGTCGCCGTCCTTGATCAGGTTGCGGAACCGGGCCGAGCCGGTGATGTTGGTCCGCTCGCCGACGTTGACGAAGAGGCTCTCCTCGGTGACCGTGAACGGCTCCAGGCCGGAGAGCCGCAGCGCGGGTGCCACGGCGCTCGGGGTGCGGGCCGCCTTGCCGGCGACCGCCTCGGCGATGGCGGCGATGTGGGCCGGGGTGGTGCCGCAGCAGCCACCGACGAGGTTGACCAGACCGGCCTCGGCGAACTCGCCGACGACGCCGGCGGTGTCGGCCGCGGCCTCGTCGTACTCGCCGAAGGCGTTGGGCAGTCCGGCGTTGGGATAGGCGGAGACGAAGGTGTCGGCGACCCGGGCGAGCTCGGCCACGTAGGGGCGCATCTCCTTCGCCCCGAGCGCGCAGTTGAGGCCGACCGCGATCGGGCGGGCGTGCCGCACGGAGTTCCAGAACGCCTCGGTGACCTGCCCGGACAGGGTGCGTCCCGAGGCGTCGGTGATGGTGCCGGAGATGATCACCGGCCACCGGCGGCCGGTCTCGTCGAAGAGGGTCTGGATCGCGTGGATCGCGGCCTTGGCGTTGAGCGTGTCGAAGATCGTCTCGACGATCAGCAGGTCGGCCCCGCCGTCGACGAGGCCGCGGGCGGCCACCAGGTAGGCGTCCGCGAGCTGTTCGTAGCTGACGTTGCGGGCGCCGGGGTCGTTCACGTCCGGGCTGATCGAGGCGGTGCGGGTCGTCGGCCCCAGCGCCCCGGCGACGTACCGCGGCCGTCCGGTGGCCGCGGCGACGTCGTCGGCGGCGGCGCGGGCCAGGCCTGCCGAGACGACGTTGAACTCGTAGGCGAGGTCGGCCATGTCGTAGTCACCGAGCGAGATCGCGTTCGCGCTGAACGTGTTCGTCTCGATGATGTCGGCGCCCGCCTCGAGGTACTCGCGGTGGATGCCGGCGATGATGTCGGGCTGGGTCAGGCTCAGCAGGTCGTTGTTGCCGACGAGGTCCACGTGCCAGTCCGCGAACCGCTCGCCGCGATAGCCGGCCTCGTCGGGCCGGTCGCGCTGGATGGCGGTGCCCATGGCGCCGTCGATGACCGCGATCCGCTCACCGAGCAGTGCGGTCAGCGCGTCGGTGGCATCGGGCCGCCACCCCGCGGCTCCGTCGGGGCTCCCGGTGACGGACGTGCCGTTCGTCGGCTCGGCCAATGCCTGCTCCTTCCGTGTGGAAGGCGTCCTTGGAACCGTGCGTTCGACCGAGCGTGGCGGTCGGGCACAGCCCTCCCGTTGCAACGCCTCTCGGCTGGTCCCATCGTACGACCGTCGAGACGGGGGATCCGCATCGTGGTACGGCACTCTGCCCTAGGCTCGTCGGTGTGATGGAGCTCGAGTCGGTGCCGGATCTGGAGCGGCCGGTGGTGATCGCGGCCTTCGAGGGCTGGAACGACGCCGCGGAGTCCGCCAGCGCGGTGGTGGACCACCTGATGTCGGTGTGGAACGCCCGCGTCGTGGCCGCGATCGACCCGGACGACTACTACGACTTCCAGGTCAACCGGCCCAGCGTCGGGATGGACGAGAACGGCTTCCGCAAGCTCACCTGGCCGAGCACCCACATCGCGGTCGCCTCCCCCGCCGACCTCGACCGCGACGTGATCCTGATCCGTGGCATCGAGCCGAACATGCGCTGGCGCGCGTTCACCGCCGAGCTGCTGGCGGCGGTCGACGACCTCGGCGGAGACCTGGTGGTGACGCTGGGCGCGTTGCTGGCCGACTCCCCGCACACCCGCCCGATCCCGGTCACCGGCACCGCCACCGAGGCCGACCTGGTCGACCGGCTCTCCCTGGACCAGTCCACCTACGAGGGTCCCACCGGCATCGTCGGCGTGCTCCAGGACGCCTGCGTCCGGCTCGACATCCCCGTGGTCTCCTACTGGGCGGCGGTCCCGCACTACGTGGCGCAGCCGCCCTGCCCGAAGGCGACGCTGGCGATGCTCGGCCACCTGGAGGAGCTGCTGGGCGTGAGCATCCCGCTCGGCGACCTCCCCGAGGAGGCCCGCGCCTGGGAGCGCGGGGTGGACGAGCTCGCCGCGGAGGACGAGGACGTGGCCGACTACGTCCGGTCGTTGGAGGAGTCACGGGACACCGCGGACCTCCCGGAGGCCACCGGTGAGGCGATCGCGCGTGAGTTCGAGCGCTACCTCAAGCGGCGCGACGACGGCGGGTGAGCGTCGTACCGACGAGGGGCTGAGCCGGGTCAGAGGGTGAGGTCCTTGAACCACGACTCGGTGACGTAGTCGGTCTCCCAGCCCATCGACCGGTAGAGCTGGTCGGCGCTGGTCGGCGAGTCCGCGTCCACCTCCAGGCCCACCCGGTCGCGTCCGCGGTCCCGCGCGTCGGCGATGACCGTGTTGAGCAGGCCCTTGGCCACGCCGCGTCCGCGGGCGTTGCGGTTGACCCCGATGTATTCCACATAGCTGCCCTCGAACCCGTCGGCGTCGCGCGCGAGCACGGAGCACACGGTGGCGCCGGCCGGCAGCAGCACGTCGCCCTCCTCGGGCTCGACGAACGCCAGCCACCAGTGGTCCCAGCGGTGGCCCGGGTCCTCGCGCAGCCGCTGCACGAACTCGGGGAAGCTCTCCCGGTAGGAGTTGAAGTGGTCCTCGAAGGACTCCTCCAGCATCTGGTGCACCATCTGCAGGTCCGCGGCCACCGGCATCCCGTTCCCGTGTCGGGAGACCGGCCGGATCACCACGCCGGGACGCAGCTCGGGGACCTCCTCCTCCGCCGGGACCGGTCGCTCCATGTGCAGCCAGGTACGACGATGCTCGTAGCCCGCCCGGGACAGCCACTCCCGCTGCCGCTCGTCGTCGGCGAACGGGCTGGCGTCCAGCCGGGTGCTGCCCACGCCGCGGAACCGGGCCATCGCCACGGCCGTCTCCTCGGCCCACTGGTAGCAGCGGTCGGCAACGTCGTCGATGTCGGCGGCGTCGCGGTGGAACCACGCCCAGATCAGCGCCCGGCCGGCGGCGCGGTCGTGCACCGTGATCCAGCCCTGGATGGTGCCGTCCGGTGCGGAGACGACCGCCTGACGGCGGGTCCACGAGGCGGGTCCGGCGACCTCCGACTCGATGCCGTCGGCGTCGACCCGCCGCGAGCCGGTGCCGGCGGCCTGGTCCCGGCTGCGCAGCACCACCAGGGCGGGGACGTCCGGCAGGCCGGGGACCCGTGCCTCCCAGCCGGCCGGCATCTCGGGCAACGGGTAGGGACTCTGTCCGAGTGCCTCGGCCGCGGGGACGTGTTCGTTGCCCGGGTTCGTCATCACGTCGGCCGGCGTCTCAGACGGCCAGGCCGAGAGCGGCGTCGAGCACCGGGAGCAGCGTCGCCGCCGCCTCGGGGTCGCTGGTGTCGGCCAGCCCGTCGGTGCCCAGGGTCGCCTTCGCCCAGGCGTCGATGGCGGCGACGGCCCGCGGGGCGTCGAGGTCGTCGCCGAGCGCGGCCAGCACCTCGGTGACCACCGGCGCCGCGGGGGCACCGGCGCCCAGGGAGAACGCCCGGCGCCAGGTGGCCAGGTCGTCGACCGCGGCGAACAGCTGCTCGTCGGTCCACTCCCAGTCGGTCCGGTAGTGGTGACGGAGCAGGGTGAGCCGGACCGCCATCGGGTCGATGTCGCTGTTGCGCAGGGCCGAGACGAAGACCAGGTTGCCCAGCGACTTCGACATCTTCTCCCCGCCGTAGCCGACCATCCCCGCGTGGGAGTAGATCCGGGCGAAGGGCTCTCCGGCGGCGACCTGCGCGTGTCCGGCACACATCTCGTGGTGCGGGAACACCAGGTCGCTGCCGCCGCCCTGGACGTCGAACGTCGTGCCCAGGTGCTCCAGGGCGATGGCGGCGCACTCGATGTGCCAGCCGGGCCGTCCGCGCCCGAAGGGGCTGTCCCAGGCCGGCTCACCGGGTCGCTCGCCGCGCCACACGACCGGGTCGAGCGGGTCCTTCTTGCCGTCGCGCTCCGGGTCGCCGCCCCGCTCGCCGAAGAACCGCAGCATGGTGTCGCGGTCGTAGTGCGACTCCGCACCGAAGGCGGGGTCGGCCGCGACCGAGTAGTAGAGGTCGTCCTCGACGCGGTAGATCGCTCCGGCGGCGTCCAGCCGCTGGATCAGGTCGATCACCAGCGGGATCGACTCCACCGCACCGACCAGGGCGTCGGGGGGCAGGATCCGCAGCGCCTGCATGTCCTGGCGGAACAGCTCGGTCTCCCGCTCGGCCAGCTCAACCCAGTCCACCCCGACCTTGTCGGCGCGCTCCAGCAGCGGGTCGTCGACGTCGGTGACGTTCTGGACGAAACGGACCGTCCGCCCGGCGCTGCGCCAGGCCCGGTTGAGCAGGTCGAACGCCAGGTAGGTGTTGGCGTGACCGATGTGGGTCGCGTCGTAGGGGGTGATCCCGCAGACGTACATCCGTGCCGCGTCGACCGGAGCCGACGTCAGCCGTCCGCCGGTGGAGGTGTCGTGGAGCGACACCTCGGGGCCGCTCACCGGGAGCGTGGGGATCTCGACCGGGGACCAAGCGCGCATGCCCCGATGCTAGTGGCCGACCCGGTGCGGTCAGAACGGCGGCCAGGGGATGGCGGGCCAGCCGCCGCTCGGCGCCGGCAGCACGCCCGCGCCGCGCAGCGCTCGGATCCGTCGCTCCACGGCCTCGATCTCCTCCTCCACCAGGTGGTCGGCGAGACGGCGGCCGAGATCGCCCCGCACCGCGCCCGCCAGGTGCTCGAGGACGTCTCGCTCCTGCACGGTGAGGGGCGCGGCGGCCCATCCCCACAGCACGGTGCGGAGCTTCGGCTCGTGGTGGAAGGTCAGCCCGTGGTCGACGCCGTAGCGGTGGCCGGCCGGCATCGCCAGCACGTGCCCGCCCTTGCGGTCGGCGTTGTTGACCACGACGTCGAAGAGCGCCATCCGCCGCAGCGGGGCGGTGTCCTCGTGGATCAGCGTGATCGGCCGGTCCTGGGCGTCGTAGCCGTCGAAGACGGCGCACCAGCCGGCCGGCACCTCGCCCTCGGCGACCAGAGTGACCGGCTCGTCGTCCTCGACCACCGTCTGCCACTCCTGGACCATGCCGGGGCCGTGCGGCCCCTCCCCGATCCAGGTGCGCGGCACCACGTCCCACCCGGTCTCCTCCGAGACCAGGTACGCCGCGACCTCGCGCCGGGCCAGGGTCTCGTCCGGGAAGTCCCACAGCGGGCGTTCACCCGCGACCGGCTTGTAGACCACCTCGACGCCGTCGAGCTCGGCGAGGAAGGTGGCGTTCGAGGCCGGCATGATCCGGCCCTTCAGGGTGAGCGTCACCGCAGCCTCCGTCGGGGTGCCCGGCTCACGGATCGCGGCGCTTGAACCCGTTGGCCCGCACGCACAGGTGCCCCTCGGGGTCGATCGGCTGGCCGCAGAAGGGGCAGCTGGGTCGACCGGCCTCGATCACCCGCGCGGCTCGCTGCGCGAACGCACGGGCCTGACCCGGCTCGAGCCGCACCACCAGCATCTCGGCCGGCTCGGCGTCCTCGTCGGGCTCCTCCCCCACCGGGAAGACCTCGATCACCACCCGCTCGTCCTCCGGGTCCCAGGAGAGGGTCATCGTGCCGGCGCGGAACTCCTCCGCGATCGGCTGCTCCAACGGCTCGTCGTCCACCAGGTCGTGCGGCGCCATCGCCGGGACCACCGCCGTCGTGGTGGAGTCGGCCATCACCTGGTCGAGCAGCTCGTCGACCCGCTCCGCCAGCGCCGCCACCTGCTCCTTCTCCAGCGCGACCGACACCACCCGGGCGCCCTCGCTGGCCTGCAGGAAGAACGTGCGCTCGCCGGGCCGACCGACGGTGCCGGCGACGAAGCGCTGCGGGGAGTCGAATCCGTGGACGATCGCCATGCTTTCAAACCTAGCGGGATCGCCGTGCCGGACCTACACGGCACCCGGGCCGGCGCCACCGCCCACGGCCGCGTCCGCGGCGGGGGCCTGTCGCGCCGGCGCCACGAGCCAGGAGAGGTCCCCGTCGTGGGTGTTCGTCGCCATCACGAACGGGCGGTCACCGCCGTAGCGGATCACCGACACTGACGCCGGGTCGACGTGCAGCCGCTGGAAGAGGTCGAGGTGCATGCCGAGCGCATCGGCCAGCAAGGACTTGATGATGTCGCCGTGGCTGACCGCCACCCACACCGCCCCGGGGCCGTGCTCGGCCTCGATCGTGGCGTCGCGGCGCCGTACCGCATCGACGGCGCGGTGCTGCATCACCACCAGGGACTCCCCGCCGGGGAACGTCACCGCCGACGGCTGGCGTTGGACGGTGCGCCACAGCGGCTCCTCGGCGAGCTCCTTGAGCGGGCGCCCCTGCCAGTCGCCGTAGTCGCACTCGGCGAGTGCCTTGTCGGTGCGCGCCCGCAGCGGGTTGCCGGCGGCCCGCTGCGCGCCGAGCACCGCGCGGGCGGTCTGGCGGCACCGCTCCTGCGGGCTGGTGACCACTTCGGCCACCGGGACCACGCCGATCCGCCGCGCCGCGCGCTCGGCCTGGGCGAGACCCGTCTCGTCGAGCCGTACGCCGGGGAGCCGGCCGGCCAGGATGCCGGACGCGTTCGCAGTGGTGCGGCCGTGCCGCACCAGGATCAGGGTGGCCACGGTCGGTGAGCCTAGCCCGCACCCCGTCGGGGCCGGGCTAGCGTGCGGCTGTGATCGTCGACGGTGCGCTCTACCGGCGCGGGCAGCGGATCGCGGAGGCAGGGCCCTCCAGGGACGTCCGGCGGCTCCGGGAGGCGGCCGACCAGGACGGTGACTTCGTCTGGGTGGGGCTGCACGAGCCGCGCCACGACGAGCTCGCCGTGGTGGCGGAGATCTTCGGGCTGCACCCGCTCGCTGTGGAGGACGCCGTGGAGGCGCACCAGCGGCCCAAGCTCGAGCAGTACGACGCCACCCTGTTCCTGGTGCTCAAGACCCTCTGGTACGTCGACGCCGAGGATGCTGTGGAGACCGGCGAGATCAACCTCTTCATCGGCTCCGACTTCGTGGTCAGCGTGCGGCACGGGTCCGGCTCCCCGCTCAGCGACGCCCGGCACAGCCTGGAGGAGCGGCAGGCGGTGCTCGACCACGGGCCGTCCGCCGTGGTCTACGCGGTCTGCGACGTGGTGGTCGACGCCTACGCCGCCGTGATCGCCGAGCTGGAGACCGACGTCGACGAGGTGGAGACGTCGGTCTTCAGCGACCGCCGCACCGACGACTCGGTCCGGATCTACACGCTCAAGCGCGAGCTCGCCGAGGTACGACGCGCGGTGCTGCCCCTGCGCGAGCCGATGCGCCGTTTCGCCGCCGGGTCGGCCCCGCTCATCGCGGAGCAGGCCGCGCCGTTCTTCCGGGACGTCAGCGACCACCTGGCCCGGGCCGCGGAGGAGGTCGACACCCTGGAGTCGCTGCTCTCCTCGGCGTTCGACGGGCACATGGCGCGGATCGCGGTGCAGCAGAACGACGACATGCGCAAGATCTCCGCGGCGATCGGGCTGGCCGCGGTGCCGACCCTGATCGCCGGCGTCTACGGGATGAACTTCGACCACATGCCCGAGCTGCACTGGGCGTGGGGCTACCCGTTCGCGATGGTGCTGATGATCGGCGCCTCGCTCGGCCTGTTCTGGCTGTTCAAGCGCTCCGGGTGGCTCTGAGGCGCCGGGTCAGGGCGTGAGCACGCCGGCGCCGAGCAGGATCAGCACGCTGGTGCCGAGCACGATGCGGTAGATCACGAACGGCGCGTAGGACCTGGTCGAGACGTAGCGCAGCAGCCACGCGATGGCGGCGTACCCGACGATGAACGAGGTGATCGTGGCGGTGATCGTGGCGACCCACCCATAGCCCGCCTCGCCGGCGGCGCTCTCCCCCACGTGGGAGATCTCGCCGAGCTCGAAGAGGCCGGCCCCGACCACCGCGGGAATGGCCAGCAGGAAGGCGAACCGGGTGGCGGCCTCCCGCTCGTAGCCGAGGAAGCGCCCCATCGAGATGGTCGCCCCCGACCGCGAGACACCGGGGATCAGCGCGGCGGCCTGGGCGAACCCCATGTAGACCGCGTGGCGCAGGGTGAGCTGCTTGATCTCGCGGTCGTTGCGGCTGAACCGGTCCGCGATGCCGAGCACGATGCCGAGCACGATCAGCGTGGTGCCGATGATCCACAGGTTGCGGAAGTCCTGCTCGATCACGTCCTTGAGGGCGACGCCGAGGATCACGATCGGCAGCGAGCCGACGATGATGAACCACCCCATCCGGGCGTCGAACGTGCCGCGGTACTCCGGCTTGGCCAACGAGCGGAGCCAGGCATTGGCGATCCGCCAGATGTCCTTGCGGAAGTAGATCAGCACGGCGAGCTCGGTGCCGATCTGGATCACCGCGGTGAACGGGGCACCCGGATCGCCCCAACCGAACAGCTCGGGGAAGATCCGCAGATGGGCGCTGCTGGAGATCGGCAGGAACTCGGTCAGGCCCTGGAGGACGCCGAGGAACACCGCCTGGAGGAACTCGACCACGCGGCGATCCTAGGGCGCCTCCGGCGTGCCCCGTCCGACGCCCCACCCACCCGGCGCTACCTTGTGCACCATGCAGCAGCGGTTCGTCGGTCCCAGCGGACTCCGCGTCTCGCGACTGGGGCTCGGCACGATGACCTGGGGCAAGGACACCGACGAGCACGAGGCCCGCGACCAGCTGGTCGCGTTCGTGGATGCCGGCGGCACGCTGATCGACACCGCGGCCGGCTACACCGATGGTCGGTCGGAGGCGCTCATCGGCTCGCTGGTCGGTGACGTGGTGCCTCGCGACGAGGTGGTGCTCGCCACCAAGGCGGGGATCTGGCGCCGCGGCGGCGAGCGCACCAGCGACACCTCACGCGGTGCGCTGCTGCGCGGCCTGGACACGTCCCTGCGCCGCCTCGGCACCGACCACATCGATCTCTGGCAGGTCCACCTCTGGAGCGACGACGTGCCGTGGGAGGAGACGCTCGGCGCGCTCGACCACGCGGTGAGCAGCGGGCGCGTGGCGTACGTGGGCGTCTCCAACTACACCGGCTGGCAGACCGCCCAGGCCGCGACCTGGCAACGGGCGGTGCCGGGCCGGGCACCGCTGGTGTCCACGCAGGTGGAGTACTCGCTGGTCAACCGGCGCATCGAGCACGAGGTGCTGCCGGCCGCGTCCGCGTGCGGTCTGGGAGTGCTCCCCTGGTCCCCGCTGGGACGCGGGGTGCTCACCGGGAAGTACCGCGGCGGTACGCCATCGGACTCCCGTGGCGCATCGCGCGCCTTCTCCTCGTTCGTGGAGACCTACTTCGACGAGCACAGCCGCCAGGTGGTCGAGGCCGTCTGCCGCGCCGCGGACGGGCTGGGGTGGACGCCGCTGGAGGTGGCCCTGGTGTGGGTCCGCGACCGGGTCGGCGTCTGCGCACCGATCGTGGGCGCGCGGACGGCGAGCCAGCTCAAGGTCGCGCTCGGCTCCGAGGGCCGGACGCTGCCGCCGGAGATCCGGGCGGCGCTGGACGACGTCTCCGACCCGTTCACCGGGTACGACGGATGAGCCGCGCGCCCCGCGACGTGCTGCTCCGCGGGCTCGGTCGTGGCGTGGAGTGGGAGTTCGAGCGGGTCACGTTCGACCGTGAGTTCTCCCGCAACGTGGTGACCAAGCTGCTCACCGAACGGGCCGAGCACGGCGGCTGGGAGCTGGACCGGGTGCAGATCGGCCCCGACGGCAAGCGCCGCGTGGTGCTGCGCCGCAAGATCATCCGCGCGGTGCGCACCGCCTGACCGTCGCTCGCGGACGCGGTCGGACCCGGTCGCATCAGGCCGGTCGGGTCAGGCCTGGTCGAGGAACCGGTCGACCACCCGCGCGCCGAACTCCAGTGCGTCGACCGGCACCCGCTCGTCGACGCCGTGGAACAGCGCGGTGAAGTCGAGGTCGTCGGGCAGCCGCAACGGGACGAATCCGTAGGTGCGGATCCCCAGCTTGGAGAAGTGCTTGGCGTCGGTGCCTGCGCTCATCAGGTAGGGCGCGACCACCGCGTCGGGGTCCTCGGCGAGCAGGCTGCGCGTCATCGCGTCGACCACGGCACCCTCGTAGGGCATCTCCCACGGAGGTTGCTTGGAGACGAAGTCGATGGCGATGTCGTCCCCGACCAGCTCGCGCAGCGTCCCGAAGAACTCCTCCTCGTAGCCGGGGAGGAAGCGACCGTCGAGGTGGGCGGTGGCCTCGGTGGGGATGACGTTGACCTTGTATCCCGCCTCGAGCATGGTCGGGTTCACCGAGTTCTTCAGCACGGCCCCGAGCATCCGGGTGGCCGGGCCGAACTCCTGCATGAGTCGCACCGCGTTCTCCGGCGTCGCCTCCTCGCCGGCCAGGTCGCCGACGGCTGCGAGCAGGGTCCGCATCGTCGGGGTGAGCCGCACGGGCCACTCGTGGGCACCGATCCGGGCCACCGCCGACGCGAGCCGGGTGACGGCGTTGTCGTCGTTGATCATCGATCCGTGTCCGGCGCGGCCGCGGGAGGTCAGCCGCATCCAGGCCATGCCGCGTTCGGCGGCCTCGACCAGGTAGAGGCGCCGGCCCGGACGGTGGTGGAGAAACCGCCGACCTCGCCGATCGCCTCGGTGCACCCGTCGAAGAGGTCGGGGTGGTCGCGCACCAGCACCTCGGCGCCGTGGTGGCCGCCGGCCTCCTCGTCGGCGGTGAAGCACAGCACGATCGGGCGGTCCGGGACCCGTCCGGCGGCCTGCCGGGCGCGCACCACGGAGAGCATCATCGCGTCGAAGTCCTTCATGTCGACCGCGCCGCGGCCCCACACGTACCCGTCGACCACCTCGCCGCTGAACGGGTCCACCTGCCAGTCCTCGGCGGCCGCCGGGACCACGTCGAGGTGGCCGTGCACCAGCAGGCCGTCGGTCCGGGCCGGGTCGGCGCCGCCCCAGTGCGCGACCACGTTGGTGCGGCCGGGTGAGGTCTCGATGACCTTCGGCTCGAGCCCGGCCTCGGCGAGCCGCTCCGCGACGTACTCCGCGGCCTTGCGCTCACCGGGACCCTCGACGTCCCCGTAGTTGGAGGTGTCGCAGCGGATCAGGTCACGGCAGAGTTCGACGACCTCGGCCGCAGGGTCGACTTCCCGAGCATCGATCCGCGTCGCATCCATGACGCCATCGTGGCACGCGGAGCGAAGCGTGCAACCCCGGGTGTGATGTCGGTCCCAGATCGGTGCACGGCCCGGCGGCGGTGTGATCCAGGTCCATGAACGGGGTCACAGTCGCGGGTGCGGTGAGTTGGGTCGATCGCCCCCGGGCTGTCTCACTGGATCGCGGTGCTTGCAGCAGTTAGCACCTGTCAAGTACCCGTCAGAAGGAATCTGAGCATGTCCGCACACCGATCCACCCTGCGCCGGTCGCTGTTCGTCGCGGCCACCGCCGGGCTGGCCCTCGGCTGCGTCGGTGCAGCGCCCTCCGCGGGTGCGCGCGCCGCGGAGGCGACCGCGACCACCGGCGACGACACCATGGTGCTGGCGGCGACGGGCGTCCGCGCGGCCGGCGCTCTCGTGGTCCGCCGACCCACGCGCACGGTGGTACGCCGTACCCCGTTGGCTCCGGTCACCGCCGTGCTGCCGGTGCGTGGCTACCGCCTCACCGGGACCTTCGGCTCCGCCGGCGCCAACTGGAGCTCGACCCACACCGGTCTGGACTTCGCGGCGCCGTACGGCACCGCCGTGTCCTCGGTCGTCGACGGCACCGTGGTCTCCGTGGGCTACGACGGCGCCTTCGGTCTGAAGGTCGTGGTCCGTGCCGACGACGGCTCGATCTGGTGGTACTGCCACCTCAGCGCCACCACCGTCGACGCGGGTGCCTCGGTCACCGCCGGGCGCCCGGTGGGCGCGATCGGGCTGACCGGCAACACCACCGGGCCGCACCTGCACCTCGAGGTGCACCGGGGCGACCCGGTCGATCCCTACGCCGAGCTGGTCGACCGCGGCCTCACCCCGTGACGACCGGCACTCCGGCGAGTGCGGCCGCCAGGTCCTCGTCGGAGAGCGGGTCGTCCTCGAGCCGCCCACCGAGGAAGCTGTCGTAGGCGCCGAGCTCGAGCAGCCCGTGACCCGAGAGCCCGACCACGATGACCGGCTCCGCGCCGGTCTCCGCCGCGGCCAGTGCCTCGCGACGCGCCTGTGCCAGCGCGTGCGACGACTCCGGCGCCGGCACGATGCCCTGGGTCCGGGCGAACTCGACGGCTGCGGTGAAGCACTCGCTCTGGTGCAGTGAGGTGGCCTCGATCAGGCCCTCGGCGTAGGTGTGCGAGACCAGCGGCGCCATGCCGTGGTAGCGCAGTCCGCCCGCGTGGATCGGCGACGGCACGAAGTCGTGGCCGAGGGTGTGCATCTTCATCAGCGGGGTGAGTCCGGCGGTGTCACCGAAGTCGTAGCGGTATTCGCCGCGGGTCAGGGTCGGGCACGAGGCCGGCTCGACGGCCAGGATCCGGGGGCCTGACGACCGGCCAGCTTCTCCCCGAGGAACGGAAACGCCAGGCCGCGAAGTTGGATCCGCCGCCGGCACATCCGATCACCAGGTCCGCACCGCTCTCCCCCGCCTTGGCGAGCTGCAGCACCGCCTCCTGACCGATCACGGTCTGGTGCAGCAGCACGTGGTTGAGCACCGAGCCGAGCGCGTACTTGGTGTCGTCGGCCTGGGCCGCCATCTCGACGGCCTCCGAGATCGCGATGCCGAGGGAGCCCGGGTGTCCGTCCTCGAAGGCCTTGCCGGCCTCGGTCATCCGGCTCGGCGAGCGGTAGACCCTGCCGCCGAAGACCTCGATCAGGGTGCGCCGCTGCGGCTTCGTGTCGAACGACGCCCCGACCTGCCACACCTCGCACTCCACGCCGAACAGCGCGCTGGCGTAGGAGAGGGCGGTGCCCCACTGGCCGGCACCGGTCTCCGTGGTGAGCTTCGTGATGCCGTTGATCGCGTTGTAGTAGACCTGCGGCACCGACGTGTTGACCTTGTGGGAGCCGGCCGGCGAGACGCCCTCGTACTTGACGTAGATCCGCGCGGAGGTGCCGAGCTTCTGCTCCCACCGGCGCGCGCGGTAGAGCGGCGAGGGCCGGTACTGGGCATAGACGTCGAGGACCGGGTCGGGGATGGCGATCTCCCGCTCGGCCGAGACCTCCTGGGCGATCAGCTCCGGCGGGAACAGCGGCGCCAGGTCGTCCGGCCCGACCGGCTGGTGGGTGGCGGGGTGCAGCGGCGGGGCGGGGGCGTCGGCAGGTCCGCCACGATGTTGTACCAGTGGGTCGGCGCCTCGTTCGGCTCGAGGGTGTAGCTGACCGGCTCGTTCATGCAACGTCCTCCATCGTGTCTCGGCCGCTCTCGGGTGCGGCGGCAGCAGCGTAGTGGACGTACCGACGGGCCCCGGGGTCGATGACCCGGGGCCCGTCAGCGATGACCGAGGGTCACTTGGCGACGTACGAGATCAGCTTGCCCATGTTGGAGACGAAGGTGCTGGTGCTGATCACCATCGGGGCCGGCTTCGGCTCGTACGGCGGCACCGCGGGCGGGTTGCCCGGCGGGTACGGCGAGGTGTCGAACGTGTCGCCGACGTGCTTGCTCATGTACTCCTGGCCGTCGTAGGGGGTGGTGGGGCCGTGCCCCCGGAACGGGTTGGTCGTCTCAGAGACCGGGGACAGCCAGTAGTCCTCCTCGGCGGCGTCCGCCACGATCGCCGACACCTCGTCCTCGGACGGCACGGTGAGCGGGATCTCGGCGTCGCGCTGCAGGTCGAGGAGGTCGAGGTCGCGCAGCGAGAAGAAGGGCGGCAACTCGTAGGGGCGGCCCCAGGCCAGCGGCGAGCGGCTTCGCAGCGCGTCGAGGTCGGCGCGGCTCAGCGCCATCAGCCGCTCGTACTCGGCGCGCAGCGCGTCGATGGGGACGCTCCGACCGCCGGAGTAGTGGCTGAGCGTCTTGGTGTGGTCGTAGTCGAAGTAGTAGGCGCCGTTGTTGATGTTGGAGCCGAACCGGTGCACGAAGAGACCCTTGTTGGTGCCCTCCTCGATGAACGTCGGGTGGGTCCGCGACGCGATGAGCGGGTTCTCCGCCTTCTGCTGGGCGGTCAGCCGGCAGGTCTCCAGCCACTCGATCGCCGCCGGGACGCCGTCGAGGAAGGAACGGTCGCCGGTGAGCTGGGTGTACTTGAACAGCTGCTCGATGTTGGTGTGGGTGGTGTGCGTAGCGAGCGAGCGCGGCTCGTACGAGCGTCCACCGGCCACCGCGCCGGCAGGCCGGTCCCCGCTGTCCACCCTGAGGTGCTGCAGACCCCAACCGGCCTGCGGACCGTCCAGCTGCATCCGCTTCAGGCAGGCCATCCCGCGATAGGCGGGAGCGACGAGGTCGCGGCGACCCAGGGAGATCACGCACATGAGGAGGAACTTGATGTTCTCGCCGAGCACGTTGTCGTTGAAGGTGACGTGCTGGGTGTAGTCGCCGTCCTCCATCCCCTGGCGGGCGTCCGCAGGCAACCAGGACGGCGTCGTCTCCGGCCAGGGCATCTCGGTGAGTGCGTTCGGGTCCCGCGGCCAGCGCTGGGGCCAGCCGCCGTCACCGACCCCGCCGCGGAACTGGGACTTCGTGACGAAGGTGATCGCCTTGTGCAGGGACACGGCGAGCTTGTGGTCCCGACGGTTGTGGAGATGCAGACGGAGGATCAGCTGGGCAGCGGTGCTGGTCGCGGCGTCGTCGAAGGTCGAGTTGTCGTAGAGGTGCTGGAACTCCTCCAGACGCCAGCCGTTGATGCCGACCGTCTCGTACCAGTGTTCGAGCGAGGACTGGCCGGCGAAGTCGTGGATGTAGTTCCAGCCACCCTCGGACCGCTGGGCGCGGACCAGGGCGTAGCCGGTGCGCAACGCGGCCTGGTAGAGGCGCTTGTCGCCGGTGGCGTGGTAGGCGTCGAGCAGGCTGTGACCGACGCTGGGCGTGCCCGGAGGCTGCACCCAGCACATCGTGCGCCGGGCCTCCATCTCGCCCCAGCTGGCCGAGAGGTCGGGCAGGTAATTCCACACGTAGCCGCCCTGGTAGGAGAGCTTCTCGTCCAGGAACACGGCGGTCCGACGGATGGTGTCGCGGACCGGGTCGCGATGCCGGCGCCCGACCCCGGCCGCGGCTGCGGGGCTGAGGCCGGCGGTGGCTCCGACCAGGGAGGTACCAGCAGCCAGTTGGACCATGCGCCGGCGACTCAACGCGGCGGCGGAGAGTCCGGTGCTGGTGCTGCTTGCAGGGGACGGTTCGGCGGTGTGACCGAGCTCACTTCGACTCATGCCGGTAAAGATGTCCCACCTGCGCGCGGCGCGGCCAATACCACTTGGCTCTCGCGTCATACCCTCGCGACATGTCCGCGCCGGCGCTCAGGGACTCGGCGCGCGGAGGGCGCAAGAAGCACGAAGGCCCCCGACCCGTTCGAGACGAGTCAGAGGCCCTCATCGTGTCCGAGGGGGGACTTGAACCCCCACGCCCTAATACGGGCACTAGCACCTCAAGCTAGCGCGTCTGCCAATTCCGCCACCCGGACGAGTGCGGTGGAACAGTAGCAAAGACCCGCCCGGGAGACCGCATCGGGGAGGCCATCGCGGCCGCCCCCGGGCGACCCTCATCCGTGCCAGCCCGCCAGCTCGGCCCGGGTCGGCACCCAGGGGTCGAATCGCAGACGCATCCCCGCCTCGTCGGGGGTGCGGTTGCCCTTGCGGCCGTTGCAGCCGCCGCAGGCCGCGACGGTGTTCGTCCAGGTCCACGGTCCGCCGCGGGAGCGTGGGACGACGTGGTCGATCGTGTCGGCGCGTCGGCCGCAGTAGGCGCACCGGCGGCGGTCGCGGCGCAGCACGGCGTCCCGGCCGTACCCGGCGGGACGGTACATCCAGTTGGCGACGACGTAGCGGACGAGTCGGAGCACCTTCGGCCAGGGGCGGGGGCCGATCCGGCGGTCGGCGTCGGCCTCGTGCACCACGGCGACACCGCGGAAGAGCATCCGCACCGCGTGCGGGAACGAGACGACGTCGTGCGGCTCGTAGCTGGCGTTGAGCAGCACGACGGCGGAGTGGTGGGTCACCGGGACCACCTCCTCACGCCGTCAGCAGCTCGCGGCTCCGTGCCGAGTGTCAGCATGACGGCGTTGCACGTCCACCGAGTTTCCCCGATGTTGCGGCCGGTGTGAACCGATGTTCGCCTCGTTCGCCCGCCGGGCCGCCCGTTCGGCATACTCACCCGACGTGGAGCAGCTGCGCGTCGCCTTCGTCCCCGGTGTCACTCCGGACAAGTGGAAGCGGGTCTGGCGCGAGCGCAACCCGCACATCCCGCTGCAGCTCCTCCCGGTCGAGGAGCCCGACCAGCGCGCCGTGCTGGATCGCGGCGAGGCGGACCTCACGCTGGGTCGCCTCCCGGTCGACCTGGACCGCCCCTCACCGCTGCACCGCGTGCTCCTGTACGACGAGCTGCCGGTCGTCGTGGTCGGCCGGGAGCACTTCGTCGCGGCCTCGGACGAGCAGGACGAGATCGACCTCGAGGACCTGCGCGACGAGCAGCTCGTGCTGCCGCATCCCTCGGGCTGGACTCCGGCGGTCGAGCAGCTGTCGTTCCCACCGATGAGCGTCAAGGACGCCGTCGAGGTGGCGGCCAGCGGCACCGGCGTGGTCATCGTGCCGATGTCGCTGGCGCGGCTGCACCACCGCAAGGACGCCACCTACCGGGTGGTGCGCGGGCTGGAGCCGACCCGGGTCGCGCTGCTCTGGCACCGCGACGCCGACAGCCCCGTGCACCAGGACTTCGTCGGTGTGGTGCGCGGGCGTGGCGCCCGGAGCAGCCGCTGACCCGGGGCCGGGTCCCGGGCGTTGCTGCGGTCAGTCCAGGGGGCAGGCGGCCACCAGCGCGCCGGCGAGCGCGCGGGCGCTGTGGTCGACGACGTCGTTCCAGGCGAGGGCCGACTCGTCGGCGGTGTCCGAGACGTGCTTGAGGATCCGCAGCGGCACGCCGAACGCCGCGGCCACGTAGGCGACGGCGTAGCCCTCCATGTCGACCAGGTCGGCTCGGGCGGCGAGGCGGTCGCGGACGACCGGGTCGGTGACGAAGACGTCGCCGGTGGCCAGCGTGATCGGCGACTCCCCCACCACCAGCCGCTCGCGGGGATCGTCACCGAGCGCCCGGATCGCGTCCGCGCTGAGGTCGTGGTTGAGCACCACCCCCGGCTCGAAGAGGCCGACGTGGCGGGCGTGCAGCGCACCCGCGGTGCCGAGGTTCACCACGGTGAGTCCGTCCAGGCTGTTCGGGGACGCGGCGCAACCACCGAGACGGCCGGCCACGGCGCACGCCGCAGCGGTCTTGCCCATCCCGGTCACCAGCACGTCGTAGCCGGCCGGGACGTGCGCCGCCTCGGCGGCCGTGGCGACCACGACCAGCACGCGCGGCGTGGCCGGTCCGGCCGACGGCCCGGTCACCAGCTGGTCGCCAACGGGCGACCCTCGTGATACCCCGCGGCCGACTGCAGCCCGACCACGGCCCGCTCGTGGAACTCGGCCAGCGTGTGGGCCCCGGCGTAGGTGCAGGCGGACCGGACGCCGGCGCTGATCTGGTCGATCAGGTCCTCCACCCCCGGTCGAGCGGGGTCCAGGTACATCCGCGAGGAGGAGATGCCCTCTTCGTAGAGTCCCTTGCGGGCCCGGTCGAACGCCGACTCGGTCGAGGTACGGTTCGCCACGGCGCGCGCCGAGGCCATCCCGAAGGAGACCTTGTAGGCGCGCCCGTCGGAGTCGTGCTCGAGGTCACCCGGCGACTCGTGGGTGCCGGCGAACCAGGAGCCGATCATCACCGAGGACGCCCCGGCGGCGAGCGCCAGCGCGACGTCGCGAGGGTGGCGCACCCCACCGTCGGCCCACACGTGGGCGCCCAGCTCGCGGGCGCGGGCCGAGCAGTCGAGCACCGCGGAGAACTGGGGGCGGCCGACGCCGGTCATCATCCGGGTGGTGCACATCGCCCCGGGCCGACCCCGACCTTGACGATGTCGGCACCGGCCTCGACCAGCGCCGTGGTGCCGTCGGCGTCGACCACGTTGCCCGCGGCGACCGGCACCTGCGGGTCGAGGGCCCGCACGGCTCGTAGCGCATCGATCATCCGGTCCTGGTGGCCGTGCGCGGTGTCGACCACCAGACAGTCCACGCCGGCCTCCAGCAACGCGGTCGCCTTCGCCCCGACGTCGCCGTTGACTCCGATCGCGGCGGCGACGCGCAGACCGCCGGCCGCGTCGGTGGCGGGCTGGTAGACGGTGGCGCGCAGTGCCCCGGCGCGGGTCAGCACCCCGACCAGCAGTCCGTCGGGGTCCACGCCGACGGCCAGTGGCGCGCGGGCCCGGTCGAGTGCGTCGAAGGCCGCGCGGGGCTCGACGTCGGAGGGCACCGTCACCAGCGGCGTGCTCATCACCTCACCAACCTGGGAGAACCGGTCCACCTCGGCGCAGTCCTCGGCGGTGACCACACCCAGGGGCCTGCCGTCGGCGACCACGACGGCCGCACGGTGGGCCCGCTTCGGCATCAGCGAGATGGCCTCGGCGACCGTCTGGTCCGGACGCAGCACGATCGGGGTGTCCAGGATCAGGTGGCGACGCTTCACGGTCGCGATCACGTCGGTCACCACCGTGAGCGGGATGTCCTGCGGGATCACCACCAGCCCGCCGCGCCGGGCCACCGTCTCCGCCATCCGCTTGCCCGCGATCGCGGTCATGTTCGCCACGACCAGCGGCAGCGTGGCACCGGTGCCGTCCGCGGTGGAGAGGTCGACGTCGTAGCGACTGGCCACGGCCGACCGCCGCGGCACCATGAAGACGTCGTCGTAGGTCAGGTCGTGGACCGGCTGGCGGTCGTCGAGGAAGCGCACGTCAGATGAATCTAGACGATCGGCGAGGATGGACGGGTGTCAGCAACCGAGGTCACCGCGTTCGCCCCCGGCCGGGTCAACCTGATCGGCGAGCACACCGACTACAACGGCGGCCTCGCGCTGCCCTTCGCGCTGCCGATGGGCACCACCGTGACGGCACGGCGCGGGGACGCCGAGGTGTTCCGTGCGAGGAGCCGGGAGGCCGGCGACTGGGTCGGCACCGGCGACGACATCAGGGGGCGATCGGTGACGGGGTGGGCGTCGTACCTGGCGGGGGTGGTGTGGGCCCTGGAGGAGAGCGGCCACCGCGTCGGCGGCTGCGACCTGGAGATCACCAGCGACGTGCCCCTCGGGGCCGGGCTGTCCAGCTCCGCCTCCCTGGAGTGCGCCGTCGCCCTGGCTCTGCTCGGGCTCGCCGGAGAGTCCGAGGTCGAGCGCCGCGAGGTGGCCGAGATCTGTCGCCGCGCCGAGACCGAGTACGTCGGCGCACCCACCGGCGGCCTGGACCAGACCGCGGTGATGCTCGCCGACGCCGAGCACGGCGTGCTGATCGACTTCGCCGCCCACACCGCCGCCCCGGTGCCCCTGCCCCTGGCCGCCGCCGGCCTCGCCGTGCTGGTCACCGACACCCGGGTGACCCACGCCCTCGCCGACGGCACCGGGTACGGCGACCGGAGGACCGAGTGCCGCCGGGCGAGCGAGGCGCTCGGTGTCGCCTCGCTGCACGAGGTCACGGCCGCCGACCTGGACCGGCTCGACGACGACGTGCTGCTGCGCCGCGCCCGCCACGTGGTCACCGAGAACGACCGGGTACGGCGCGCTGCGGCCCTCGTGCAGGACGACGACTGGCAGGGCCTCGGCGGGGTGCTCTCCGCGTCGCACGCGTCCCTGCGCGACGACTTCGAGGTCACCGTGCCCGCCCTCGACCTGGCCGCGGCCACCGCGGAGCGGTACGGCGCGCTCGGCGCCCGGATGACCGGCGGCGGGTTCGGCGGGTCCACGATCGCGCTGGTCGACGAAGGCCGCGTCGACGCCGTACGTGACGGTGTCGACGCGGCCTTCGCCGAGGCGGGGCTGCGGGCGCCGGCGCATCACCTGGTGCGACCGTCGGCCGGAGCCCGCCGGCTCACTTGAGCTGGGCGCTGGTCAGGCCGAGCACGCGACGCGCGACGATCAGCTGCTGGATCTGCTGGGTGCCTTCGAAGATGTCCAGGATCTTGGAGTCGCGGGCCCACTTCTCCAACAGCTCGTTCTCGCTGTAGCCGACCGAAGCGCAGAGCTCGACGCAGGACAGGGTGACGTCGGACCCGACCCGGCCGGCCTTCGCCTTCGCCATCGAGGCCTCCAGCGAGTTCGGCTTGCGGTTGTCGGCCATCCAGGCGGCCTGGAGCGTCAGCAGTCGTCCGCCCTCCCAGTCGGACTCGAGCTGCAGGAACTTCGCGGCCGCCGCGGACTGCAGCGCGGCTGGACGGTCGTAGTCGATCTCGACGCCGGCCCCGGCCAGCAGGTCGCGGGTCAGGTCGAGCGCTGCCCGGGCACATCCGACCGCCATCGCGGCCACCAGCGGCCGGGTGTTGTCGAAGGTGGCCATCGCCCCGGCGAAGCCCTTCGCGGTGTCGATCTCGGGGTCGCCGAGCAGGTTCTCCTTGGGCACGCGAGCGTCGGTGAAGGTGATCACCGCGGTGTCGGAGGCACGGATGCCCAGCTTCTCCTCGAGCCTTTCGACGCGCACGCCGGGCGTGCCCTTCTCGACCACGAACGACTTGATCGCCGCGCGACCCAGGGACTTGTCCAGCGTCGCCCAGACCACGATGCAGTCGGACCGCTCGCCGGAGGTCACGAAGATCTTCTCGCCGTTGAGCACGTACTCGTCGCCGTCGAGGACCGCGGTGGTGTGGATCGCGGCGGAGTCGGAACCGAAGTGCGGCTCGGTGATCGCCATCGAGGCCCACTTGCCCTTGAACCGCTCGAGCTGCTCGTCGCTGGCGACCGAGGCGATCGCCGAGTTGCCCAGGCCCTGGCGCGGCATGGAGAGCAGGAGACCGGTGTCGCCCCAGCACATCTCGGCGACCGAGCTGACCGAGGCCATGTTGGCGCCGTTGCGCACGCCGGTGTCGTCGGCATCGGCCCCACGTCGTACGCCGGCGGCGCCGGCGCCCTCGCTGGCGCCGGACTCGCTGAGCCCGTCGATCATCGCCGCGAGCATGTCGAGCTCCTTGGGGTACTCGTGCTCGGCGGCGTCGTACTTGCGGGAGATGGGTCGCAGCATGTTCATCGCGACCTGGTGGGCCTGGTCGACCAGCACCCGGTGCTTCTTCGGGGTTTCCAGGTTGATCATCAGACCAGCACCGTTCCTTCCATGATCCCGATCGCACGCAGGTCGCGGTACCACCGCTCGACCGGGTGCTCCTTGACGAACCCGTGGCCTCCGAGGAGCTGGACCCCGTCCAGGCCGATCTTCATGCCCTTGTCCGCGCAGGCCTTCCGGGCCAGGGCCACCTCGCGCGCGAAGTCCTTACCGGCGGCGGCGCGCGCGGCCGCCCGATAGGTCAGCAGCCGCATGGCCTGCAGCTCGATCGCGATGTCGGCGACCATGAACGCCACCGACTGGCGGTGTGCGATCGGCTCGCCGAAGGCTTCGCGCTCCTTGACGTACGGCGTGACGTAGTCGAGCACCGCCTGTGCGGTCCCGAGGGCCAGCGCACACCAGCCCAGACGCGAGAGCCGGACGCACTCGGTGTAGGTGGACCCGTCGGCCGCGCCGAGCAGCGCGTCGCCGGGGATCCGTACGTCGCTCAGGTGCAGGCTGGTCATCGAGGCGGCGCGGACACCCATCGCCGGGTCGCCCTCGACGCTCAGGCCGTCGGTCGAGGACTCGACCAGGAACAACGCAGGGCTGCCCTCGAGCAGCGCACCGACGATGAAGAGCTCGGCGTCCGCCCCCGGGCGACCAGGCTCTTGGTGCCGCTGAGGAGGTAGCCGTCGCCGGAGCGCGTCGCGGTGGTCGCGGGAGCCAGCACGTCGAAGAGGACCCGCGGCTCGTTGAGGGCCAGCGATGCTGCCGGCGCGTCCTCGCCGGTGAAAGCGGGCAGGAACGTCTGCTGCTGGGCGTCGGTGCCCCACAGCCCGATGGCGGTGGCCACCGAGCCGGAGGCGAGCGCGGCGACCGCGAGGCCCATGTCGCCGTGGGCCAGCGCTTCCGCGACCAGCACACCGGCGGTGGCCGAGCGCTCGTCGGAGACGCCGCCGAGCTCGTCGGGCAGGCCCAGGATCGGCAGACCGATCTCGCCGGCCGCTCCGAGCAGCTCGCTGGGGGCGGCACAGTCGGCATCGGCGCGTGCCGCGGCGGGCCGGACGACCTCCGCGGCGAACTCGCTCACCACGTCGACCAGCATCTGCTCGTCCTCCCCGGGGGTGAGGTCGAACGTTCCGGACGCCGGTGCTGCCGCCGGGCGAACGCCGGGGCGGCTGCGCTCTCCGGCGCGCGCGAAGGTCCGCGACGCGTGGGTGAGGGTCTTGAACCCCGAGCGGGTGACGGAGAAGACCGCCTGCTCGGTGGGTCGGCGCAGGCCCACCCGGTCCAGGAGGTCGGTCTGGGCCAAGCGGTTGAGGCCGGCGACCAGGTAGCCGATGGGGTCCCGGCTCTCGTTCGCCGGTACCCCGTGCCTGCCACCCGGCTTGAGGTTGCTGATCAGGGACATGGCGTTACTGTAACTCGGAGTTACACCGAGCGCTACACCTGTTCACCGAGCGCGTGCGGCCCCGGAGCAGACCGGTGGCAGACCGGTGGCGGGCGGTGGCGGGCGTTGACTCCGGCCGGGCCCACCCACGGCCAGCGGACCCGCCCACTTATGCTCGCCGGCATGGCACGTGGCACCGGTACCCCCGACGAACCTCCCGTCCAGGCACCCCACGGGGCGTTGCCCGAGGGTGGGACCGTGCGTCCGATCACCCGTTGGGGCACCGACGTCATGCATCGCCCCCAGCAGCAGGTCACCGCCTTCGACGAGGAGCTGCGCGCCCTGGCCGCCGACATGGTCGCCACCATGGCGGCCGCGGACGGCGTCGGGCTCGCCGCCTGCCAGATCGGCGAGGACGTCGCGATGTTCGTCTTCGACTGTCCCGACGAGGCCGGCCAGCGCTGGGTCGGCGTGGTCTGCAACCCGGTGCTGGAGCTGCCCGAGGGCAAGGAGCGGCGGCTCGACGACTCCGACGAGGGCTGCCTCTCGTTCCCCGGCGCCTTCGTCGGCTGCGCGCGCCCGGACTTCGCCACCGTCACCGGACTCGGGCTGGACGGTCAGCCGGTGAGCTTCTCCGGCGACGGACTCCTCGCCAAGTGCCTGCAGCACGAGACCGACCACACCAACGGCATCGTCTTCGGCGACCGGATCGCAGCCAAGGCGATGAAGAAGCTCCGCAAGCAGCACGACGCCGCCGCCGAGGAGTACCCCGACGACTGGCCCGCGGGAGCCTGACCCGCCGAGGAGTCCCCCGCACCCCGCCGAGGAGTCCCCCGCACCCCGCCGAGAGGTCCCGTGTGCCCGGCCGAAGGGTCCCCTGCACCCCGCCGAAGGGTCGCCCGTGGCCGAGTGAGAGGTCCCGTGTGCCCGGCCGAGGGGTCCCCCGCACCCCGCCGAGAGGTCGCCCGTGGCCGAGCGAGAAGTCCCCCGTACCCCACCGAGAGTGCCGGCCCACTCGCCGCGGTGATGGTCCTCGGCACCCGGTTCATCGGGCGTCAGGGTCGGCGAGAAGGTCGACGACCTCGGGCGCCACGCCAGCCCCGACCGGCACCAGGAGGCCAGCGAGCCAGTGTGCGTCGTACTCCTCCTCCACAGGTGGCGCACGATGCCCCGCGCCGACCAGGCAACCGGCGAAGGCTCGCGGAATGACCCTCCTTCACCTGCCCCTGGCCGCACCGCAGCTCTGCCCCTGCCGCCGCACCTCGCCGACCGGCCGTTCACCATCGCGGAGACCAGAGCCGCCGGCATCCCGGATCGCGTCATCCGACGCGCGACGACGAACGGCGGTCTGCGCCGCCTCTTCCGGGGTGTGTACGTGAGCTCCGACGTCGAGGACACCACTGAGGTGCGCGCGGCGGCGCTGGCCCTGCTCGTCCCCGCGCATCAGATCGTCGTGGACCGGACGGCCGCGTGGTTGCACGGCGTCGACACGTTCCCCCGTGCAGAGCTCACGTTCTCCCCACCGCTGGAGACATGCGCACTTCGTGGCAACACCCGAGCCCGGCTGGCCGGCGTGCGCGGTCGCACCCGCGACCTTGCCGCCGGCGACCTGACGAGCATCGCGGGCGTCCGCGCGACCAATCCCGTCCGCACCGCCCTCGACCTGGGGTGTGCGCTCCACCAGCGTGACGCGTACGCCGCCATGAACAGGCTCGCCGGCTCCCACGGATTCGGTGCGGCCGACCTGGCCGTCCACCTCCCGCGCTATGTCGGTCGACGCGGGGTCGTCCAGCTCCGCGCACTGGTGCCACTCGTGGATCCGCGCCCGGAATCGCCTCGGGAGTCGTGGACCCTCCTGGAGCTCCTCGCTGCCGGGTTGCCCAAGCCCGAACTGCAGTACGTCGTGGCCGAGGACGGTCGCTACTACCGCCTCGACTTCGCCTACCCGGCCCAGCGCGTCTGCATCGAGTACGACGGCGCCGAGTTCCACGATCTCACCGACCGTCAGCGCCGGCGGGACGAGGAGCGGCGCGGCTGGCTGCGCAGGCGCGGTTGGACGGTGATCGTCGTACGCAACGGCGACTTCACCGGCGATCGGCTCCCGCGTTGGTTGTCCGAGGTGCGTGCCGCGCTGAGCGAGGGCTACTCCAACCGGCGTTGGTGACCCCTCGCGCCGCCGCGAGTGACCTCTCGCCGGACCCCAGGCGACCTCTCGCCGGGACCCCACTGACCCCTCGGCGGGGCGCGGGGGACCTCTCGGCGGATCAGCGGCGCACGGTCAGGTAGCAGGCCACGGCGGAGGCGGCGGCGACGTTGAGGGAGTCGACGCCGTCGGCCACGGTGCGGGCCATCGGGATGATCGCCCGCCGGTCCGCGGACTGCTCCCAGCGAGCGGAGAGGCCATGCCCCTCCGAGCCGAGCACCAGCGCCACCTTGTCCAGGCCCGCGACCGCCTCCTCGAGCGGTCGGGCGTCGTCGGACAGGGTCAGCGCGACGGTGGTGAACCCCGCGGCAGACAGCTCCGGCAGCGCCTCGTACCAGTCGGGCAGGCGGGTCCAGGGCAGCGCGAAGACGGCGCCCATGGCGACCTTGATCGCCCGCCGGTAGAGCGGGTCGGCGCACCGCGGCGCCAGGAGGGCCGCGTCGAAGCCCAGGCCCGCGGCCGAGCGGAGGATCGCGCCCACGTTGGTGTGGTCGACGATGTCCTCGAGCACCACGACCGAGCGGGCCCCGTCCAGCACCGACGCCACCGAGGGCAGCGGGCGACGCTCCAGCGAGGCCAGCGCGCCGCGGTGGACGTGGAACCCGGTGACCTCCTCGGCCAGCGCCTCGCTCAGCACGTAGCAGGGCGCCTCGGTCCGGCTCAGCACGTCGGCCAGGCCGTCCAGCCACCGGGGCGCCATCAGCAGCGAGCGGACGTCGTACCCGGCCTCGACGGCGCGGCGGACCACCTTCTCCCCCTCGGCGAGGAACAGGCCGTGCTCCGCCTCGAGCGACTTGCGCAGCTGCGTGTCGCGCAGGTCGCGGTAGTCGCCGAGCCTCGGGTCGGCCGGGTCGGTGATCTCGATCAGCTCTGCCACGGCGTCCCGGCCTCAGTCCGCGAAGGCGTCGGGGTGCGCGACCCGGACGACCTCGCCGATCACGATGATGGCGGGAGGACGCACCTGCTCGGAGCCCAGCCGCTCGGCCAGTGTGCCGAGCGTGGCCAGCACCGTTCGCTGGGTGGGCATCGTGCCGTCGCAGATCACCGCGACCGGAGTGCCGCTCGGCCGTCCGCCGGCGACCAGCGCATCGGCGATCGCCGGCGCGTTCTGCACCCCCATCATCACCACGACCGTGCCCTGCATCCGGGCCAGCGCCGCGTAGTCGACAAGTCCCTCGGGGTGTCCCGGTGGAAGATGGCCGGAGACCACGGAGAACTCGTGGGTCACGCCTCGGTGCGTCACCGGGATCCCGGCGATCGCCGGCACCGCGACCGGTGAGGTGAGCCCGGGGATGACCCGCACCGGCACCCCGGCCTCGCGA
Organism: Nocardioides sambongensis; assembly: GCF_006494815.1. Lineage (NCBI taxonomy): Bacteria > Bacillati > Actinomycetota > Actinomycetes > Propionibacteriales > Nocardioidaceae > Nocardioides > Nocardioides sambongensis. The sequence continues at coordinate 1,095,202 of NZ_CP041091.1, read as the reverse complement.
CAGGCGAGGATCTCCTCGTAGCCGCGGCCGAAGACGAAGTTGTCGCCGCCCTTGAACCGGACCACGCGCTTGCCGGCCAGCGCGTGCTCGACGATCGCTCGGTTGATCTCCTCCTGCTGCGCCGACCGCCCGCGCGGCAGCTTGGCGACGTCGAGCAGCTCGACGTCCGCGGGCAGCTCGCCGAGCAGCTCCCGCGGAGCCAGCCGGTCTGCGACCACCACGTCGGCCTCCATCAGCGCCTTGCGCCCCGCGACCGAGATCAGCTCGGGGTCTCCGGGACCTCCGCCGACCAGCGTGACCCCCGGCGTCCGGTCCCGGTGGTGGCGCGCGGCGATGCTGCCGTCGCGCAGTCCGGCCAGGATCTCGTCGCGCACCGAGGCCGAGCGACGCGGATCACGGTTGCCGAGGACCGCCACGGTGACCCCGGCGTGCCGGCCCACCGCCGGTGTCCATGCGGTGCCGAGGGTGGCGTCGTCGGAGCGCACGCAGAAGATCCGCCGCTCGTCGCAGGCGGCCGAGATCTCGTCGTTGACCGCTCGGTCGTCGGTCACCGCGATCACGTACCAGGCCGGTTCGAGGTCCTCGGGCAGGTAGCCGCGCCGGTGCCACCGGATCTCGCCCGAGCCCACCAGCCCCTCGATCGCGGGCGTGACCTCCGGGGACACAACGTGCACGTCGGCGCCGACCGCGATCAGGCCGGGGATGCGGCGCTGGGCCACATGGCCCCCGCCGACGACGAGTACGTGACGGCCGGTCAGTCGCAGGCCCGAGGGGTACGGCGGGAAGTCGCTCACGCCGACCATCCTCCCAAGGCGCGTGGACGACACCGTGGTCCGGGCTCACCCCGCGGACTACGTTGGCACCCATGAGTCTCGAACGACCCGTTGCCCCCGACCCCTACGAGCTCCTCCCCACGGTGCCGGCCTTCACGGTGACCAGCGCCGACGTGACCGACGGCGCACCGCTCAAGGACGACCAGGTGGCTGCCGCCGGCAACACCTCGCCGCAGCTGTCGTGGTCCGATGCTCCGGCCGGCACCAAGTCCTTCACGGTCACCTGCTTCGACCCGGACGCACCCACCCCAGCGGCTTCTGGCACTGGGTGCTGGTCGACCTGCCCGCCGACGTCACCGGCCTCGAGGTGGGCGCGGGCGCCGAGGGCGCGGCGCTGCCCGGGACGGCGTTCATGTGCCGCAACGACGGAGGTCAGCACGCGTTCATGGGGGCCGCGCCGCCGGAGGGCGACCAGGTCCACCGCTACTACTTCGTGGTGCACGCGGTGAAGGAGGAGTCCCTCGGCGTCGATGCCGACGCCTCCCCCGCCGTGGTGTCGTTCAACCTGGCCTTCAAGACCGCCGGACGCGCCGTGCTGCACGGCACCTACCAGCACTGAGCCCGGACCGGAGGAGATCCGATGAGGCGCCTGCTGCGAGTCGCGGTCCTGGTGATCGCCACCGCGCTCGTGGTGGGCGCGGGCGTGGTGGGCGCCCGGATGCTCCTGGAGCAGGCCGACGAAGGGGAGTCGGTGGACGTGTCCGGTCCCCCCGCCGTCGACTGCGCGCCGCAGCCCGACCGTGGTCGGGCCGCGATGGCACGCGACCGGTTCCGGCACCAGCACGTGCAGGGTTCGGGCCAGCGCTGGTTCGAGGGCGCCGCACTGGCCGACGCCCGGACCGGCCGGGACCGGTTGGCCTCCGAGGCGCCGTCCACCGACCCCGGCGCCCTGGTCGGCGACGGCTGGGTGCTCGTGGTCAGCTATGACCCGGAGGCCTCACTGCCGCAGGCGCTGCCGGGCTGCATCGCCTCGACGCCGGTGCTCTACCTGCCGGCGACCGAGCCGTCCTGACCCCGCACCGGTTGAACCTCGGCCCTAGGAGCCGCTGGCCCGCCGCAACAGCTCTTCGAACGGGGTCGGGTCGGCGAATCGGTCCGCCGCCACCCGACGGTCCCCCTCCCGGGCGCCACCCTCGCCCGACTGACGCGTGCGCGGCAGGTGCGCGGGGTCGACCAGCGCCGCCAGCTCACCGGCGGCCCGCCCGATCCGCTTCTCCAGCTCGGCGGAGCCGAAGTCCTCGCTGGCCGCGAACACCCCGGTCGGTACGACGACCGCGTGCAGGTAGGCGAAGAGCGGACGCAGTGCGTGGTCCAGTGCCAGCTGGTGACGCGCCGACCCGGCGGTCGCCGCGATCAGCACCGGCTTCTCGTCGAGGGCGCCGTTCTCCAAGACGTCGAAGAACGTCTTGAACAGTCCGGAGTAGGACGCGGCGAAGACCGGTGTCACGACCACGAGGCCGTCCGCGCCCCGCACCTGGTCCAGCGCGGCACCCAGCGTGGCGTCGGGGAAGCCGGTCAGCAGGTGGTCGGCGAGCGCGTGGGCCAGCGGACGCAGCTCGACGTGCTGGACCACGACCTCGGCGCCCCGGGCGCCGAGCGCCTCGGCGGCCGCCGCCCCCAGCCGGTCGGCGAGCAACCGGGTGGAGGACGGCGTGGAGAGGCCGGCGGAGACGACGACGATGCGTCGGCTCGTGCGGTCGCCGGCGTCGTACGGGAGGGCGGTCATCGCAGCTCGGCCGCCTCGCGGTCGGTGGTGCCGGTCGCGGTGTCCTCGGCGTGCACCGTGGTGTCCCTGGTGCCTCCCGCCGCGGCGACCAGGCTGGCGTGGGTGGGCGCGTCCGGCACGTGCGCGGGGCGTCCCTCGGCGAAGCCCTTGCGCAGCTCGGGCAGGATCTCGCCGAGCAGGTCGAGCTGCTCGAGCACCGTCTTCAGCGGCAGGCCCGCATGGTCGACCAGGAAGAGCTGGCGCTGGTAGTGGCCGGCGTAGTCGCGGAAGGAGAGCGTGCGCTCGAGGACCTGTTGCGGCGAGCCGACGGTGAGCGGGGTCTGCGTGGTGAAGTCCTCCAGGGAGGGGCCGTGGCCGTAGACCGGCGCGTTGTCGAAGTACGGCCGGAACTCGTCCCAGGCGTCCTGGCTGTTGCGGCGCATGAAGAACTGGCCGCCGAGGCCGACGATCGCGGTGTCCGCCGGCCCGTGTCCGTAGTGCTCGAAGCGCTGGCGGTAGAGTTGCACCATCTGCGCGGTGTGCGAGGCGGGCCAGAAGATGTGGTTGTGGAAGAACCCGTCACCGTAGTAGGCCGCCTGCTCGGCGATCTCGGGGCTGCGGATGGACCCGTGCCACACGAACGGCGCGACGCCGTCGAGCGGCCGCGGGGTCGAGGTGTAGCCCTGCAGCGGAGTGCGGAACCGACCCGTCCAGTCCACCACGTCCTCGGTCCACAGCCGGCGCAGGAGCGCGTAGTTCTCGATCGCGAGGTTGATCCCCTCGCGGATGTCCTTGCCGAACCACGGGTAGACGGGGCCGGTGTTCCCACGGCCCATCATCAGGTCGACCCGTCCGTCGGTCAGGTGCTGGATCTTGGCGTAGTCCTCGGCGATCAGCACCGGATCGGTGGTGGTGATCAGGGTGGTCGCCGTGGAGAGGACGATCCGGTCGGTCCTGGCGCCGATGTAGGCCAGGGTCGCGGTCGGGTTGGAGGCGACGAAGGGCGGGTTGTGGTGCTCGCCGGTGGCGAAGACGTCCAGGCCGATGTCCTCGGCCTTCTGCGCGATCGCGACGGTGGCCTTGATCCGCTCGTACTCGGTCGGGGTCCGGCCGGTGGTCGGGTCCGTGGTGACGTCGCCGACGGTGAAGATGCCGATCTGCATGGGGTTCCCTTCCTGCGACGCCGTTCCGATTAGTTGAAACGGCAACTAATGACGGAACGGTGCCGACCCGCGGGGTATTCCCGCTCAGCCGGCCATCGCCGCTCCATCCGATCCGATGGTGTCGCAGGACCCGGGGTGACGCCACGACCCGTCCCCCGTGAGCGGAGGGACGGGTCGTGGTCACCGGTGCCCGAGCCGGATCGATCCGACGTCCGTCAGAAGGCGGACGGCTCTCCTTCGGCGGCCGGTCCCTTCTCGACCGGCTGGTGAGCGACGATCTGGGCGTAGGCATGGTTCTCGTGCAGCACCATCCGCACCAGGAACCCGATGAACATCGCCAGCGCGATGATCACGAAGATCACCGGCAGGGCCGTGCCGGCTCCGGTGAAGACGACGTCCACGCCGTCCCAGCTGTCGATGGGGCTCATCGGTTGACCTCCTCGATGACGACGGTCTCCCGCAGGACGGTGACCGGGATACCTTCCGGATACGGCGTCGCCGGCACCTCGGAGAGGTCCAGGCCGGCGACCTCGACCTCGAGCGGGATGCGCAGCAGGCCCGCGGACTTCAGCGCCAGCGAGATCAGGTAGCCGGGCACGAAGCCGAGCAGCGCCAGCACCACCGCGCCGCCGATCTGGCCGGCGGGGTTGATCGACGGCAGGTCGCCGACGTTCGGGTAGCCCCAGAGCACGAAGCCGGAGACCACCAGCCCGTAGAAGGCGCAGCCACCGTGGACGGTGACCGCACCGACCACGTCGTCGATCCCGAACTTCTCGATGAACTTGCCGATGAACGGGATCAGGGCGCCGCCGACGACGGCGATGATGAACGCGAGTGCCGGGTGGTAGAGGTCCATCCCGGGCGCGACCGAGATGACCCCGGCGAGGCCACCGGAGATGGTCCAGAAGGGCTCACCCTTGGATGCGATGTAGGCGCCCATGATGCCGCCGGACAGCCCCATCAGGGTGCTGAAGGCGATCGCCGACAGGTTGGTCGGGTTGCCGAAGATCGAGAAGTAGCCCTCGTTGGTGTAGACGACGCAGCCCATCAGGAAGCCGAAGAAGCCGACGAAGATCAGCATCAGGCCGAGCATGGTGAGCGGCAGGTTGTGCGGCGGGATCGTGACCGCCTTGCCGTCGACGAAGCGACCGATCCGCGGGCCGAGGTTGATCAGCACGCCCAGGGTGAAGGTCCCGGCGATCAGGTGGACGCAGCCCGCGGCGCCGAAGTCGTGCCACCCCCACTCGGTGAGCATCCAGCCGTTGCCGTGCCAGGCCCAGGCGGCGCCGATGATCCAGACCACCGAGCCGAGCACCGTGGTGAGGATCAGGAACGCGCTGGTGCGGATCCGCTCGAGCACCGCGCCGGACATGATCGACCCGGTGGTGGCGGCGAAGAGCGCGAAGGCACCCCAGAAGATGCCGTTCACCGAGGCGACGTTCGGGCCCGAGTCGTCGGACCAGGGCAGCGCGAGCTCGGCACCGACGGTGTCGAGGGCGTCGACCGGGAACTGCGGGAAGGCGTAGTAGAACCACCATCCGAAGAAGAAGAAGGTGGAGATGACCACCGAGAACGTCAGCAGGTTCTTCATCGCGGAGGCGAGCACGTTCTTCGAACGTGAGGCGCCGACCTCGTAGGCGAGGAAGCCGGCGTGGATGCAGATCATCAGGGCGATCGAGACCCAATAGAACAGGTCGGTGATGACCGCGTTCATCGAGGCGAGAGTTTCCTCCGGTGTCACGAGTGACCTCCATGGAGTCAGGGGTTCGGGCACCGGGCGGCGTTGGCCGGTCGGCCCTGACGCTAGGGAGGCGAGCGACGTCGGGGGTCACCGAGGTGTTACGAGTGGATGAACACTCTCATTGAACGGCGTTCACTGCGAGGACCCAGGCCCAGCTCTGCCGGGAGCCCGTGCCTCAGACGCCGTCGGGGAACGCGACCACGGACAGGAACCGGATCGGCAGGTCGATCAGCCGGACCGGCCCGTGCGGCGCCTCGCCGTCCAGGGTGAGGGAGTCCCCCGGTTCCATCCGGTAGACCGACCGGCCGTGGCCGTAGTCCATCGCGCCCTCGACCATGTGCAGGAACTCGGTGCCGGGGTGCTGGAACAGCGGGTAGACCTCACTGTCCTCGCTCAGGGTGACCATCAGGCACTCCAGGCGCTTGTGCTCTCCGCGCAGTGCGCCCAGGAGCTCATAGGAGTGCCCCTGCTTGGTGCCGCTGCGCGTGATCGAGGCGCCGGCGCCGGCCTTGGTGTGGGCCGCCTCGCGCTCGCTGTCCGCACCCCGGATGAGCGAGGAGACCGGTACGTCGAGTCCGCGCGCCAGCCGGGAGAGGGTGCTCAGGCTGCACGAGGTCTGCGCGTTCTCGATCTTCGACAGCATCGCCTTCGAGATGCCGATCCGCTCCGCGAGCTCGGTCACCGAGAGGTCGTAGCGCGTGCGGAGGGCACGGACGTTCTGCGCGATGGCCGCCTCGAGCTCGAGGTCGTCCGCCTCCGCCCCCTTCGCCCGGTCACGGGCGATGCCGGCGACGTTGCGGATCAGGTCGTCGGGCTGCGAGGAGCGTGGGGACACGGCGTCGAGCCTAGGGCCTGACCACGGGCGCGGCGTGCAGGTCCGCCAGCGCGGCGGCCAGCGCCGCGGCCCCGGCCTCGACGTCGACGTCCTCGGCGTGCTCCTCGGGCGCGTGCGAGATGCCGGTCGGGTTGCGCACGAACAGCATCCCGGTCGGCACGTGCTCCTTCAGCACTCCGGCGTCGTGGCCTGCGCCGGTGGCCAGCACGGGCGCCTGCGGCAGGACGGCGCAGAGCCTGTCGCGCAGCGCCGGATCGAAGTCCACCGTCGGGCTCAGCGACTCCTCGGTCAACCGCACCGTGCAGCCCTCACCCGCCGCGGCGATCTCGGCCGCCACCCGGATCTGCTCCACCAGGGTCGCGGTGATCGTGTCGTCGCGATGACGCGCATCCAGCCACAGGTCCACCCGGGAGGCGATGACGTTGGTGCCGCCGGGCGTGGGCTGGATCCGCCCGACCGTGGCCCGCGCGTCCGGGATCGCCCGAGCCGCCTGCTGGACGGCGACGACCACGCGCGCCGCGGCCACCATCGGGTCGGCGCGGTCGGCCATCAGCGTCGTGCCGGCGTGGTTCCCGGCCCCGGTCACGGTGATCCGCCAGCGTCCGTGGCCGAGGATCGAGGAGCCGACCGCGACCGGCTGACCGAGGTCGACCAGACCCCGCCCCTGCTCGACGTGCAGCTCGACGAACGCGCCGATCCGCCCGAGCGTCTCCGGGTCGGGGCCCACGAGGTCGGGTCGGGCACCGGCCGCGGCGAGGGCTTCGGCGTACGTCGTGCCGTCGGCGTCGGTGAGGCGCAGCGCCCGGGCGGGGTCGATCGCACCGGCCATCAACCGTGAGCCCAGGCAGGCGACACCGAAGCGGGAGCCCTCCTCCTCCGGGAAGACCGCGATCGCGCGGGCCGGTCCGCCCACGCCCCGCGCGGCGAGAAGGTCGAAGGCGACCAGTGCTGAGGCGACCCCCAGCGGGCCGTCGAAGGCCCCACCGCCGGGGACCGAGTCGAGGTGGGAACCGGTGACGATCGCGCCGTCCCGCGACCCGTGCGGAGCGTGCCACGCCCAGAGCACGCCGTTGCGGTCGGTCTCGACCTCCAGCCCGCGCTTGGAGGCGTGCGCCTGGAACCATCCGCGGAGATCGAGCTCGGCGGTGGAGAGCACCGGGCGCGAGTAGCCGCCGCGCTTCGGGTCGCGGCCGATGTCGGCGATCTCGGCCAGCAGGCCGACGACGCTGTCGGTCGAGGCGGTGCCGGTGGCGGTGTCGGCGAGCTCGCTCACCGCATCTCCCCCGCCCCCAGGTACGGGTGCGGGCTGCGCAGCGGGGCACCCTCGGCGAAGCGCTCGAACCGGAAGTCGGAGGCGGGCACGTCCGGGTCCCTCGAGTCCCCCTCCAGCACCAGGTCGGCCACCAGGTCACCGACCGCGGGGCTGATCTTGAAGCCGTGACCGGCGAACCCCGCTGCGAGCACCAGCCCGCGCGGGCCGACCGGTGCGATCACCGGGTTCCAGTCCGGCGGTACGTCGTACACGCCGGCGTAGGTGTGGGTCACCGAGGGATCGGGGAAGCCCGGGAACCGGTGCATCACCTTCTCGGCGTACTTCTCGATGCTCGCCTCCCCGGCGATGTTGGAGTAGTCGTCGGGGTCGACGAACCTGTTCTCGGGCTCGTCGTGGTCGCTGTTGCCCACCAGGAACTGGCCCGAGCCCTCGATCCGGCAGTACTGCAGGCTGACCAGGTCCGAGACGACCGGGAGATCCACGAGCGGGACGCCGGCGTCGACGATCAGCAGCTCCGAGCGGTAGCCCTCGATCGGCAGGTCGATGCCGAGGTCGGCGAGCAGTCGCGCCGACCACCAACCGGAGGCCACGATGACCGTGTCGGCGTCGATCACGTCGCCGGAGTCGAGCTGCACGCCGGTGACGGTGTCCCCGGCGGTGACGATCCGGGCGACCGGCGTGTGCTGACGGACCCGGGCGCCCTTGTCCCGCGCCACCTGGCCGAAGTAGAGCGCGAGCTGGGAGGCGTCGGCGTAGCCGCCGCGCGGCTCGTAGCCGACGCAGGTGACGTCCTCCACGTTCATCATCGGCCACATCGCGCTCAGCCGGTCGACGTCGATGATCTCGGCCTCGATGCCCAGGGCCTGGTGGGTGGCGATGTTGGCGCGCAGCGGAGCCTCGTTCTGCTCCCCGACGATCACCGAGTAGCCGACCTGGCGGAAGCCGACCGTGTCACCGAGCTTCTCGATCAGCGGCAGACTGCGCCAGGCCATCGCCGCGATCGACGGCACGCCGTAGTGCGCCCGGACGATGCCGCTGGACTTGCCGGTGCCGCCACTGGCGAGGCTGTGCCGCTCCAGCACCAGCACGTCGGTGACACCGCGTTCGGCGAGGGCGCGGGCGATCGACAGCCCGATCAGTCCTCCACCGACGATGACGACCCGGCCGGCCGGGGAGTGCTCCATCACAGGCCTCCGGTCCGGCCCGGGATCCAGTCGGTGCCGGCCAGCGGGACGCGGGCCATCGCGGACGCCTCGATGGAGATCGCGACCAGGTCCTCGGGCTCGAGGTGCTGCAGGTGGGCCTTGCCGCAGGCCCGGGCGATGGTCTGTGCCTCCATCGTCATCACCCGCAGGAAGTTGGCCAGGCGGCGACCACCCTCCACGGGGTCGAACCGCTGGGCGAGCTCGGGGTCCTGGGTGGTGATGCCGGCGGGGTCGCGGCCGTCCTGGAAGTCGTCGTAGAAGCCCGCGGCCGAGCCGATCGCCTCGTACTCCGCGGCATAGCGGGGGTCGTTGTCGCCGAGCGCGATCAGCGCGGCGGACCCGATCGCGACGGCGTCGGCCCCCAGCGCCATCGCCTTGGCCACGTCGGCCCCGTTGCGGATGCCGCCGGAGACGATCAGCTGCACCTTCCGGTGCAGCCCGAGCTCCTGGAGGGCCTGCACGGCCTGCGGGATGGCCGCCAGCGTCGGGATGCCCACGTGCTCGATGAAGACGTCCTGGGTGGCGGCGGTGCCGCCCTGCATCCCGTCGACCACCACCACGTCGGCGCCGGAGTGGCAGGCGAGCTTGACGTCGTAGTAGGTGCGGGTCGCGCCGACCTTGACGTAGACCGGCTTCTCCCAGTCGGTGATCTCGCGCAACTCGGCGATCTTGATCGCCAGGTCGTCGGGGCCGGTCCAGTCCGGGTGTCGTGACGCCGACCGCTGGTCGATGCCCTGCGGCAGCGTGCGCATGCCGGCGACGCGCTCGGAGATCTTCTGCCCGAGAAGCATGCCTCCGCCGCCCGGCTTGGCGCCCTGGCCGAGGACGATCTCGATCGCATCCGCCTTGCGCAGGTCGTCGGGGTTCATCCCGTAGCGGCTCGGCAGGTACTGGTAGACGAGGTGCTTGGACTGCCCTCGCTCCTCGGGCGTCATGCCGCCGTCGCCGGTGGTGGTCGACGTACCGACCTCGGAGGCGCCACGGCCGAGGGCCTCCTTGGCGCGGCCGCTGAGGGCGCCGAAGGACATGCCCGCGATGGTCACCGGTGTCGCCAGGTGCAGGGGGTACTTCGCGAACCGGTCGCCGAGCACGACGTCGGTGCCGCACCGTTCCCGGTATCCCTCGAGCGGGTAGCGCGACATCGACGCACCGAGGAACAACAGGTCGTCGAAGTGCGGGAGCGGCCGCTTGGCACCCCATCCGCGGATGTCGTAGATCCCGGTGTCGGCCGCCTTCTGGATGGCGGCGATGGTCGGGCGGTCGAAGGTGGCCGACTCGCGCAGGCCCCAGCTCGCGGCGGACACGGTCGCGTCGGGCGCGGTCTCGTTGCTCATGGTGGTGCGTCCTTCTCAGTACTTGTTCTCGGCGGTGAAGTGGTAGAGCGAACGTGCCGAGCCGTAGCGCGTGTAGGAGTCCAGGTCGTCGTCGGTGTAACCGGCCGCCTTCAGCAGTCCGGCGAGCTCCTCCCGGTGCTCGGCGCGCATCTCCTTGGCGACGCAGTCGGCCCCCAGCGAGGCGACGCGGCCGCGCACGTAGATACGGGTCTCGTAGATCGAGTCCCCCAACCCCTCGCCGGCGTCCCCGCGCACGACCAGCCGCCCGGCCTGGGCCATGAACGCGCTGGAGTGCCCCACGTCGCCACCGACCACGATGTCGGCGCCCTTCATCGAGATCCCGCACCGGGCGGCGGCGTCCCCCTCGACCACCAGCAGGCCGCCGTGCGCGGTCGCGCCCGCGGACTGCGACGCATTGCCGTGGACGACGACCGTGCCGCTCATCATGTTCTCGGCGACACCGGTGCCAGCGTTGCCGTGGATCTCGACCTCGGCCTGCTGATTCATGCCGGCCGCGTAGTAGCCGACGTGTCCGTGGACGTCCACCTTGATCGGGGCGTCGAGGCCGACGGCGACGCTGTGCCCGCCGGCCGGGTGCTCGATGGCGAACTCCCCGGTCAGCCCGGGGGCGTGCAGGGCCTCGTTGACCGCGCGCAGCGGGGTGGTGGACAGGTCGAAGGTGACATCGGGGGTCGTCATGCGTCTGCTCCCTGTACGGCGCCGCCCTCACGGGTCCAGGCGTAGATGACTTCGGGCTCCGGCTCCCAGATCCGTGCCTCGGCGACGCCCGGCAGGTGGGCCAGCGCCCGGTACTCGCTGGCCATGGCGACCCAGTCCTCGGTCTCGGCGATCACGGCCGGCTTGCAGGCGATGGCGTCGCGGACCACGGCGAAGGAGTCGCGGTTGGAGACCAACAGCGTGTAGAAGCCGTCGAAGGTGGCGCAGAGCTCCTTGAGGGCCACCTCGACGTCCTTGCCCTGCGCGAGCTGGTGGGCGACGAACCGGGCACCGACCTCGGTGTCGTTCTCGCTGTCGAACCTCACTCCGGCGGCCCGCAGCTCGCGACGGATGGTGGCATGGTTGGAGAACGACCCGTTGTGCACGAGGCACTGCTCCGGGCCGACCGCGTAGGGATGGGCACCGGCGGCGACCACGGCGGATTCGGTCGCCATCCGGGTGTGGCCAACGCCCTGCCAGCCGCGCGCGCCGCGCAGGTCCCACGCCGCGGCGAGGTCCTGGGGGCGCCCGACGCCCTTGAGCACCGCGAGGTCGGCACCGAAACCGGCCACCAGCGCGTCGGGGGCACAGGACCGGACCGTCGCGAGCAGGCTCTCGCTGTCCACCGGAGCGGTCAGCAACAGGGTCTTCTCGAGCACTCGGGCGCCGACCGGGCAGCCGAGGGCGTCGCTCACCCGCGCCACCAGCTCGTCGGCCCCGTCGGCAGCGTCGAGCAGGGAGACCGCGCCCTGCCCGGGCGGGGTCCAGTCGGGGTCTCCGTAGACGGCGACCCCGGCGGAGTCCGCGCCGCGGTCCTCCATCTCGCACAGCATGCCGGCCAGCAGCTCGCCGAGCCGCGGATGGAGTTCTGGGTTGCGCAGGTGCAGCCCGACGATCCCGCACATGGGGGTTCCTCTCAGTCAGGTGGATCAGGTCAGGTGGGTGGCGCCGGTCGCCGACCGGCGGGCGGTCAGAAGGCGGTCAGGTACTTCTCGACCTCCCACGCGCTGACCTGGGCGTGGTAGTCGATGAACTCGCGACGCTTGAGGGCGGTGAAGTAGTCGGCGACCCCGGGACCAGCGCTGTCCAGGACCCCGCTGACGACCGGGTCGGCCGCCAGCAGGTCGACCGCGTCGATCAGGGTGTTCGGCAGCTCGCCCTGCGGGCCGCTGCCGACCGGCCCCGGGTGCGCACCGCGCGCCACGCCGTCCAGGCCGGCTCCCAGCGCTCCCGCGATCGCGAGGTAGGGGTTCGCCGAGGCGTCTCCCCCGCGCAGCTCGATCCGCTGTGCGTCCGGCACCCGCACGTAGTGGGTGCGGTCGTTGCCGCCGTAGGTGGGGCGGCGCGGAGCCCACGAGGCTCCGGAGTTGGTGGACACCGCGCCGGTGCGCTTGTAGGAGTTCACCGTGGGTGCGATCAGCCCCTGCAGCGCCTGGGCGTGGTCCAGGATGCCGGCGACGAAGCCGTAGGCGGTCGCGGAGAGTCCGAGCTCGTCGTCCCCCTCGGCGGCCGGGAAGGCGGGCGTCCCGGCGGCGGTCAGCGAGAGGTGCAGGTGCAGGCCGCTGCCGGTCCGGTCGGCGAACGGCTTGGGCATGAAGGTCGCGATCATCCCGCGCTCCGCAGCGAGCACGGAGAGCAGGTAGCGCAGGGTGACCACGCGGTCGGCCGTGGTGAGCGCCTCGGCGTAGTGGAAGTTCTGCTCGAACTGCCCGTTGCCGTCCTCGTGGTCGTTGGCGTAGTTGCCCCAGCCGAGCTGGTTCATCGCGCTCGAGATCGAAGTCAGGTGGTCATACATCCGATAGACGCCACGCGCGTCGTAGCACGGCTGGTCGGCGACGTCGTCGGGGTCGGCCGTGACGAGCGAGCCGTCGGCGTCCTTGCGGACCAGGAAGTACTCGACCTCGGCACCCACCCAGGGCTCGAAGCCCATCGCCCCGGCCTGCGCGATGACCGCGCGCAGGATGTTGCGCGGGGCGAAGGGCCAGGGCTTGCCGAGCACGTGGGGGTCGCAGTGGACCAGCGCCAGACCCGGCTTGACGAAGTCGAGCGGGGTGAACGAGCTGACGTCGGGGATGGCCACCACGTCGGGGTCCTTCGGTTCCTGCCCGAAGGCGCCGACGGCGTAGCCGGCGAAGCCGACGCCGTCCTCGGCGAGCTCGTCCACCGCCTCCACCGGGACGAGCTTGGCGCACGGTTTGCCGCGCAGGTCGACGAAGAGCGCCAGGATGAACCTGGTCCCGTGCTGCTCCGTCAGGTCTCGCAGTGTCTCCACGATCGTCTCCGTTTCTTACCTGGAATCATCGTACACCCGTAGTAGACACGACGGATGTTGCGCTCCGGTTACACGGCGATGAGGTTCTCGGTCGTCCTCGGCTCAGGCGCGGACTCAGGCGCGGACTCAGGCGCGGACTCAGGCGCGCAGGTAGGCGACCACCGGGTCGCGGTGCCCCAGGAAGCCCTTGTACGACGCGAGGTCCTCGGGCAGCTCCTCGATCACCGCCGCGAGCTGCTCGGGCCATCCGGGCACCTGCTTGATGTCGGCCAGCGAGGCCATGTGGGTGCGGATGTTGAAGGTGACCGTGCCGGTCATCGGCAGCCGGATGAAGTGCTCGACCTCGATCCGCAGCTGCAGATCGCCCCACCGTTCCTCGCGGATCAGCTGCGGGATGTCGTCGGCCCAGGACGGCAGCTCCTCGAGGCTCACGTCGAGCTTGCGGGACCCGGAGGCGGACAGGGTCCAGTTGACCCGGCGATAGACCTTGTCCGCCGGGAGTCGCAGCAGGAACTGCTCGGCGCGGGCGGTGATGCCCTCGCGGGTCAACCGCGGCACCGGGGCGTGGATCTCGTACATGTCCATGCCGACGTCGAAGGAGACCGACCAGGCGGCGGCGAAGGTGACCGCGCCCGCGTCGAAGTAGAGCCGGCCGTCGCGCTCGGTGACCAGCAGCAGGTCGTCCGGCACCTCGCGGGCCAGGAAGTCGAGCGGGCCGCCGGGGATCGAGTCCCACTCCCCAGCGTGAACCCCTGGTCGGTGCCGAGCAGGTCGTTGCGCCAGTGGAAGCGTCGCCGGTCGCCGCCGACGTGCTCGTCGAGGCGCAGCACGTCGGGATGCGCGCCTGCGAGGTCGCGCAGGTAGTAGAGCAGCAGGTCCCAGGCCGCGGGCTCCATGCCGGGTCGCATCTTCACCCGGTGCGGGTCGGCATCCAGGATGCGCCGGCGCGCGGCCATGATCACCGGGTAGTCGGCCCCACCGAGGTCGCACACGGTGCGCCCCCACTCGCCCGCGGCAGTCGTCCGCGGCACCATCGCGGGATCCACGTTGACGCTGTAGCGGAACGACGAGGTGTCGTCCGGGAACGGCCAGGGCAGCCTCGCGCAATGATCCACCGGCGCAGCGAGGAACGCCGCTGCGGCCGGGGTCAGCGGTCGCCCGCCGAGGTCGCCGGTGCTGCCGGTGCGGTCGGTGCTGTCGGTGCTGGTCGTGACGCTCACAGGTCCACCTCGATGGTCGTCGTCGCCGGTGCGCGGGAGACGCAGCAGAGCATCACCTCGCCCGACTGCCTCTCGTCCTCGGTGAGCACCAGGTCGCGGTGCTCGATGACGCCGGCCCGGACCGGGAGCCGGCACTCGCCACACACGCCCTGGCGGCACATGCTGGGTACCTCGACCCCGGCATCGGCGAGCACCTGGAGCACGGACACGCCGGGCGCGACGTCGAGGACGGTCCGGGAGGAGGCGAGCAGCACGCGGAACGGGCTGCCCGGGTCCTGCTCGGGCGCGGTGAACCGCTCCAGGTGCAGCCGGCCGGGAGGCCACCCGGCACCGGCGCCCAGCGCGAGATAGCTGTCCAGCATCGGCACCGGGCCGCAGGCGTAGGCATGGGTGCCGAGGGGCTGGTCGGCGAAGGCGGCGCGCAGCACCGCCAGCGTCTCCTCGACCGTGACCGCCTCGAGCAGCTCGATCCGGGGCCGCGAGGCGGCCAGCGCGCGCAGGTCCGCCAGGTGTGCCGCGTGGCCGGGCCGGTAGGAGTAGACGACGGTGGCGCTGCCACCGCGATCGGCGAGCGCTCGGGCGTGGGAGAGCACCGGCGTCACCCCGATCCCCCCGGCCACGAGCAGCGCGTGCCGCTGGTCGAGGACCGGCGCGAACATCGACCTCGGCCCCTCCACGTCGACGAGGTCCCCGGCGGCCAGGGTGTCGTGCAGCCAGTCCGAGCCACCGCCGTCACCGCGGCGCAGCACGGAGATCCCGTAGCTGTCGGGCTCCATCCCGTCGTCGACCAGGGAGTAGGCGTTGCGCCGGTCGCCGGCGCTCACCACCAGATGGCTCCCGGGCTGGTACGACGCCAGGCGGGCGTCGTACGGATCCGCGAGGCGGAAGTGGGTGATGTCGGGGGTCAACGGCGTCATCGCGACCACCCGCAGGGGGCGGCGGCGGGTGACGTAGGCCGGGTGGCGGTGCAGCGACGGGTCCGTGGCCGGCGCCCGGCCCACGCTCGCGGCGCTCATCCGACGAACGCCCGGTCGCCGTGCCCCGCTCCGTCCAGCTCCGCTCCGCCCAGCCCCGGTCCGCCCCGGTCCCCGGCGCGGACCGGCGCCTCGCCGGTGTCGGAGGCCAGGAAGGCGCCGAGCGTGCCGGCGAGGTGGTCGTGGATCTCGAGCAGCCGGGCGCACCCGGGGCACAGCACCCGTTCGCCGGGGTCGGCGGCGACCCGATGGGTGCCGCGGCAGTGCGCGCAGTAGACTGGGAGGTCGACGGCGTGGGTGGTCTCGAGAGTGATCTCCGCCGGGATCGCACCAGCCTCCCGGGCTCGTGCGGCCGCCTGCAGGACGTCGTAGCGGCCGCCGAGCAGGAGGATCCGGACGCCGGTGCGGGCCGCGGCCAGCGCATCGGCGAGCGCGGCGGCGTCGGCGGGGTGGTCGACGTCGTCCAGCACCACCAGCCGGGTGCTGCCGATCGCCTCGGCGTCGGCGGTGCGCCCGGCGGTGCGCGCCGCGGTGACCGGGTCGGCGCCGACGGAGACGATCAGGAACGAGCCGGCCGCCGGGTCGGGCCACTCCGCGACCCGCCCGTGCGGAGCGGAGCCGCTCATCGACCGGGTCCCGCCGCGCGCAGCCAGGCGGCGGCCCGGTCGCGGTACTTGATGATGCCCTTGTAGTCGGCCATGTCCTCGGGCAGGTCCTCGAGGACCGCCGCGGTCCGCAAGCGCCACGCGTCGACCGTCGCCAACTGCTCCAGCGGCAGCAGGTAGGTGCGGATCAGGAAGCAGATCGCTGCGGACTCGGGTAGGCGGATCAGGTGCTGGACCTCGACGCGGAGGTGGACCAGCCGGCCGAACGTCGCGTCGTCGACGTCGGCGATCATCGCCCGGTCCGGGCCCCACTCCGGATAGAGCTCGGTGGAGACATCCAGGCGGCGGCCGATGGTGAGCGTCCAGTTGGTCCTCCGGTAGGGCTGGTGCGGCTGCAGGCGCTTGAGGAACTCGTGGGCGCGGGTGATCACCCCCATCTCGCGCAGCCGTGGGACCGGGCCGTGGATCTCCAGGAAGCTCATCCCGACGTCGAAGCCGAAGCTCCAGTCGGCGGCGAAGGTGACCACGCCGGCATCGCCCCACAACGAGTCGTTGCGCTGGTCCAGCAGGACGATGTCCTCCTGGACCTGGCCGGCGATCCAGGCCAGCGGCTCGGTGGGCAGCGTCGTGTCGTCGCCGTAGGTGAACTCCTGCACCACGCCGAGCAGGTCGTTCTCCCAGCGCCACCCGTCCCGGGCGCCGGTGCCGGCCGGGTCCCGGGTGAGCCGCATCCGGTCCGGGTGGGCGGCGGCCAGCTCGCGCAGCAGGGTGAGCAGCGTGTCCCACGCCGCGGCGTGCATGTGCGGCAGCACCGCGTGTCGGCCGGGGTCGCGACGCAGGATGGCGGCGCGTTCGGCCAGCTCGGCGCGGTACTCGACGTCGACCTCGACGACAGCGGCTCCCCACTGTCCGGCTGGGGTGGGCACACTCGTCCCGGCCGGCTCGACGTTGGTGCTGTAGCGGTAGCGGTCCGCGACGAAGGGGAACGGGAAGCCGGCGATCAGCGCGTCCTGGTGCGGCGTCAGCGCGGCCTCGGCGGATGCTGCGCTGGTCGGCGTGCTGGTCCGCGTGCTGGTCGGAGTGGCCGGTGCGGTCGTCACAGGGGTACCTCCAGGGTCGGGCCGAGGGAGCGCGAGACGCAGGCCATCACGGCGTCGCCGGCCCGTCTCTCCTCGTCGGTCAGGAACAGGTCGCGGTGCAGCGGGGTGCCGGCGGTGACCGGGATCCGGCACTCGCCGCAGACGCCCTGCCGGCACAGCCGGGGCACCGCGACACCCGCGCCGTCCAGGGCGTCGAGCAGGCTGACCCCGCTGGGGACGTCGACGGTGCTGCCGGAGCCGGTCAGCGTCACCGAGAACGGCTCACCCGGGTCGAGCGCGTCGACGCCGAACCTCTCGGCGTGGAGCCGGGAAGCCGGCCAGCCACCCGCCTGGGCCGCCGCGAGCACGGCGTCGATCATCGCGCCCGGCCCGCACACGTAGAGATGGGTGCCGAGCGGCTGGGTGCCGAGCACCTCGCCGAGCCGGCCCAGCAGGGCGGCCCGGTCGGAGAGCAGCTCGACGCAGCCGCCGGGCAGGGCGGCCACCAGCTCCTCGACGTCGGCCACGTGGGCGCCGTACCCGTCCCGGAACGCGTAGAGCAGCTGCACCCGGCGGCCCCACCGCCGGGCGGCGTGGAGGTGGGAGAGCATCGGCGTGACGCCGATGCCGCCCGCGATCAGCAGGTGCTTGGTCGCCGTGGCGACCGGCGCGAACGCGCTGCGCGGCGGCAGCGCACTGACGGTGTCACCCACGCCGAGGTCGTGGATCCATCGGGAGCCGCCGGCACCGTCGGGGACCCGCAGCACCGAGATCCGGTAGTGCTCGGGCAGCACTCCGTCACTGACCAGGCTGTAGGCGTTGGCCGGCCCCTCGCACTCCACGACCAGGTGGCTGCCCGGCACGAAGGACGGGAGCTCGCCACCGTCGGGGGTCGCGAGGGTGACCGTGCGGATGTCCCGGGCGGCGTCCTCGACCGCGGTCACCACCAGCTTGAGCGTGGCGATCATCGAGCGACCTCCTCGGCGTCGACCTGGAAGCCCAGGAAGCGACCGGTCCGGCGGGACACGTGGTGGTAGACGAGCAGCGATCGGTCGCAGCCCATGCACGGCACCACGTCGTCGATGGCGGCCGCGACGCGGGTCAGAGCACCGCAGTGGCAGCAGTGCACGTCGATGACGCCGCCGAAGACCGGAGCGACCTGCAGCTCGTCGTCCTCGATCCCGGCGCCCAGGGCGGTGCCCCGCAGCGTCAGGCAGTCCCCGACGGGCCCGGTGAGCGCCACCCGCACCCCCACCGAGGCACGACCCAGCGCCTCGGCGAGGCTCGCGGAGGCGCTGGCGGCGTCCGCAGCGGTGATCAGCCGGGCCGGCCGGGGTGCCGCCTGCGCGACCCAGGCCCGGGCCCGGCCCGCCGCCGGGCCGTCTGGAGGCCCGACAGCGACCACCAGGTACGACGCACCCGACCCGTCGAGCGCGGCCGCAGCATCCCCGGGGCCGGTCTGGTCCGGGACCGCCCAGCCGGGGACGCTGGTGTGCTCCAGCGCGGGCATCAGAGCAGGGTGGCGTCGCGGTGACCGGCGTAGAAGGCCAGCGCGTAGGAGGGGGTGCTGAAGTAGATCGTGGAGCCCTTCGGGAAGAAGATCGCGTCCTTGGCCCGGGCCGTCATGACCTGACCGGTCTCCCGGTTCTCCAGCAGGAACTCACCCTCGAGCACGACCTTCATCTCGTCGTACTCGTAGTGGTAGCGCAGCGGGGCGTCGGTGTGCTTGAGCTCGAAGTAGCCGCTGCACATCACGCTGCCCGCGGGGTTCTCGAAGACGTCGCCGATGAACCCCTCGGTGCCGGGGTAGTCGGCGTCCGGCATCTTCGGGAGGTCCTGCCACGCTCCCGGGACGACGTGGAACGGAGCCTGCGTGGTCGTCGTGCTGTCCATGGTCCAACCGTTCTCTGAGAGTTGACTCTGCCAACTCCTATGAAACAGTCGCGGTGTTTCGGCCGTGTTGAACCCACGTGCCGATCACGAGAAGCGAGCCGGCTCAGGCCGGACCGGCTCAGTCCAGCTCGTGGGAGCCGGCCTTGAGTCGCACCCCGGTCGCGCCCAGGGTGCGCGCACCGACGATGAGCGCGGCGATGGTGCGCGCGGCCTCGGCATGGCCGAGGCCGTTCGGCGGACGGATGTTGGACACGCAGTTGCGCGCCGAGTCCTGGATCCCGGGACGCGGGTGCCAGGTGAGGTAGGCGCCGAGGCTGTCGCTGGCCGAGAGACCGGGCCGCTCCCCGATCAGCACCAGGCACATCCGGGCCCCCAGCGCCGCACCCACGTGGTCGCCGAGCGCCACCCGCGCCTGGGTGGCCACCACCGGCGGCGCCACGACCGTGGCGGCGTCCAGGCGGGGCACCAGCTCCCCGAGCAACGGGACGGCATGCGCCTCCACGGCGGCGGAGGAGAGGCCGTCCGCGACGACCACCACGAGGTCCGGCCGGGTCTCGCCGGGCTCCGGCAGCGCGTCGAGCGCACCCGCCTCCGGCACCCGCCCCAGGTCCGGCCGGGTCAGGTACGTCGTCCGGTCGGGTGCCGCCGACCGCAGCACCGTGGCGCGGCCGAGCCCGAGCGCGGCCAGGTCGCCGGTGAGCCGGTCGACGTCCAGGGCACGGTGCACCGCGTCGCGGGCCACCGCGTGCGCGGCGCCGGCGGCGAGGAGCGCCTCGGTGCTGGTCGCGTTGCCGCGGCGCCCGAGACCGATCCGGGCGGGGGTGGTGGCGCGCAGCGGGGACCAGAAGTCGCTCATGCCAGCGCTCGCAACGGGCTCGTCGCAGGATCCACGGCGCGCACGCCGCCGTCGCCGTCGAGCATGCCGAGACCGTCCAGCCAGGCCTCGAACTCCGGTGCCGCGCGCAGCCCGAGCACCTGTCGCGTGGTCAGCGCGTCGTGGAAGGAGGTCGACTGGTAGCCGAGCATCACGTCGTCCGCGCCCGGCACGGCGATCACGAACGTGCACCCCGCCACCCCCAGCAGGGTCAGCAGCGTGTCCATGTCGTCCTGGTCGGCCTCGGCGTGGTTGGTGTAGCAGACGTCGACCCCCATCGGCAGTCCGAGCAGCTTGCCGCAGAAGTGGTCCTCCAGGCCGGCCCGGAGGATCTGCTTGCCGTCGTAGAGGTACTCGGGACCGATGAAGCCGACCACGGTGTTGACCAGCAGCGGATCGAACCTCCTGGCCACGCCGTACGCACGGGTCTCCAGGGTCTGCTGGTCCACCGGAGCGCCGTCGGTGCCCCGGTGCGCGTCCGCGGAGAGCGCGGAGCCCTGACCGGTCTCGAAGTACATCACGTTCTGCCCGACCGTGCCCCGCCGCAGCGAGCGGGCCGCCTCGTCCGCCTCGGCCAGCATCGCGAGCTCGACGCCGAAGCCGGCGTTGCCGCCCTGGGTGCCGGCGATGGACTGGAAGACCAGGTCCACCGGGTGGCCGGCGGCGATCAGGTCGGTGGTGGTGGTCACGTGGGTGAGCACGCACGACTGGGTCGGGATCGCGTAGCGCTCGCGGACGTCGTCGATGAGGTGCAGCAGGCGCGCCACGGTCCGCGGGTCGTCGGAGGCCGGGTTGACGCCGATCACCGCGTCCCCGCAGCCGAGCAGCAGCCCGTCCAGCATCGCCGCCGCCACCCCGGTGGGGTCGTCCGTGGGGTGGTTGGGCTGCAGCCGGGTGGCGAGGCGTCCGGGCAGGCCGAGCGTGGTCCGGAACGCGCTGTGCACCCGGGTCGCGGCCGCTACCGTGATCAGGTCCTGGTTGCGCATGATCTTCGAGACCGCCGCGACCATCTCCGGGGTCAGCCCCGGCGCCACCCCGGCCAGGACCCCACCGGCGTCGGCGCCGACGGCCGCCTCGAGCAGCCACTCCCTCAGCCCCCCGACCGTCAGGTGGGCGACGGCGGAGAACGCCTCGGCATCGTGGTCCTCGAGGATCAGCCGGGTGACGTCGTCGTGCTCGGGCGGCACCACGTGCTCGTGGAGGAAGGTGGCCAGCGGGAGGTCGGCGAGGACGAACCGGGCCGCCGCCCGCTCCGCGTCGGACGCTGCCGCGCAGCCTGCGAGGACGTCGCCCGAGCGCAACGGGGTGGCCTTGGCCAGCACGTCGACCAGGCCGGAGAACTCGTACGTGTGCCCGTGGAGGGCCTGGCGGTACTTCACGCGGCCGACCCTAGCCGCGAAATGTTTCGTCACCGTGGCTCCGGCAGCGCCGCCGGTTGCGGCACACTGGGATCCGTGACGAACGAGCCCTCCACCCCGGTCACCGACGTGCTCGGCGAGCCGTGGACCGCAGAGACGATCACGTTGGCCCCCGACGAGGAGGGGCAGGTGGTGGCGACCCTGGTCCACGCTCCCTCGGTGGGCGGGAGCGAACGCGCCGTGCTGCACGTGCACGGCTTCTCCGACTACTTCTTCCAGGCCGACTTCGGCCAGTGGTGGCTGGATCGCGGTCACGACATGTACGCCCTGGACCTGCGCAAGTACGGCCGGTCCCTGCGCCCGCACCAGTCGGCGACCTACGTCGCCGACCTGGACACCTACTTCGAGGAGCTGGACGCCGCCTGGCAGCGGATCACCGAGCGCGACGGGCACCGCGAGGTGGTGATCTCGGCGCACTCCACCGGCGGCCTGGTCGTCGCGCTGTGGGCCGACTCACGCCAGCCCCGGGCGCTGGCGGGGATGTTCCTCAACTCGCCGTGGCTCGACCTGCAGGGCCCCCGGTGCTGCGCACCCGAGCCGCCAACCTCGCCGTCGACGTGCTCGGCCGGAGGCGACCGATGTCCGAGCTGGGTCGCGACGTGAGCGGCTTCTACGCCCGCGGTCTGCACCGCGACCACGATGGCGAGTGGGACTTCGACCTCACCTGGAAGCCGGTCGACTCCTTCCCGGTCCGGTTCGGGTGGCTCCGCGCGATCCGGGCCGGTCACGCCCGGCTGCAGCGGGGCCTGGACGTACCGGCGCCGGTGCTGGTCGTCTCCTCGGACCGGTCCAGCCACCCCAAGGAGATGACCGAGGACGTCTTCCGCACCGACATCGTGCTCGACGTCCGCCAGATCCGGCGCTGGTCGACCGCGATCAGCAGCTGCACCACCTACGTGGCGGTGCCCGGCGCGGTGCACGACGTGGTCCTCTCCCGGGAGCCCGTGCGTGCCAAGGTCTATGCCGAGCTCGACCGCTGGTTGGGCGCCTACGTCGACAACGCGGTCGACGCCACGCCGTAGCGCGGCGGGGCCCTCGGCCACCGCCGCAGAATAGGGTCCTGCCCATGGACCCCGTCACCGGACTCTCGATCGGCCGCATCGTCATCGGCGCCGCGGCTCTCGCCTCGCCCGAGCAGGCAGCCAGGGCGAGCGGACTCTCCCCCGCGGAGAACCCGCACATGGACTACTTCACCCGGATGTTCGGCGCCCGCGAGGTGGCCCTCGGCGCGATCACCCTCGTCGCCCGCGGACCGCTGCGCCGCAACCTGACCATCGTCGGCATCGCGGTGGACGCGGCCGACGCGGTCTCCGCCGGTCTCGGACTCACCGGACAGCGGGTGCCCAAGCCGGCCAGCGGTGTACTGCTGGGCGCGGCCCTGGGCGCGGTCGGGGCCGGCGTGGTGTCGCTGGCCCGCCGTCGTCGTACCGCGACCGCCTGAGACTCAGCCCGGGATCGGCCGTACCGGGCTCAGGTCAGCAGGGTCACCAGGGCGACCAGGCCGACCACCACGATCGCCGCGCGCAACGCGGTCGGCGGCAGCTTGCGGCCGACCGCGGCGCCGAGGAACCCGCCGATCACCGCACCGACCCCGATCAGCAGCACCAGCAGCCAGTCGACCTCGGCGTCGGTGCCGAAGAGGTTCAGCTCGGCGACGATCACGAAGAGCACCCCCGCCACCCCGTTCGCGGCCGCCACCAGCACGTTCTTGACCGCGTTGAGGCGCTGCAGGCCCTCGGCGATGCCGATGCCGAGCACCGCCATCAGGATCACGCCCTGCGCGGCGCCGAAGTAGCCGCCGTAGATGCCGGTGCCGAACACCGCGGGCGCCACCCACCACGCGCCGTCGCCGTCCTGGCCCTGCTCGGCCTGACGGCGCGCCACCCGTGCCGAGAGCCGCGGCTGCACCACCACCAGGACCAGGCCGAGCGCGATCAGCACCGGGACGACCGCCTCGAACGCCCCCGCAGGGAGCACCAGCAGCAGGATCGCGCCCACGATCGCGCCGCTGACCGAGCAGACCAGGAGGCGCTGCACGCGGCGGCGCTGGCCGACGAGCTCGCGGCGGTAGCCCACCGCCCCGGCGACCGAGCCCGGGACCAGGCCCAGGCTGTTGGAGATGTTCGCCGTCAGCGGGGGCACGCCGACGGCCACCAGGGTGGGGAAGGTGATCAGCGTGCCGGACCCCACGACGGCATTGATGGTCCCGGCCGCGACCCCTGCGAGCAGGATCGCGACCGCCTCGATCAAGCTCACCGACCAGGAGCCTCCGGGTCGGCGTCGGAGGGGTCGACTCCGGTGTCGAGCGTGGTCTCGCCGGTCGAGGACGTGCCGCGGCCCGGGTGGGCCGCGCTCTCCGCCTCGGCGATCGCCTGCTGCACGGCGGCCTCGACCGCGCTCACCTCGTCGTCGGAGCGGCGCTCGGTGATCGGCTCGCTCGGCCCCATGTCGACCCTGGTGCGAGGTCCGGAGGTCTCGGTGGGGATCCCGGGAAGGTCGGCGATCGTCGACCCGAGCCCCTTCAGGGCCTCGCCGATCTCGCTGGGGATGATCCACAGCTTGTTGGCGTCGCCGTCGGCGATCCTCGGCATCATCTGCAGGTACTGGTAGGCCAGCAGGGACTGGTCAGGACGCCCGTCGTGGATCGCCTGGAACACCGTCTGGATCGCCTGACCCTCACCCTGGGCACGCAGGATCGCCGCCTCGCGGTCCGCCTGGGCGCTGAGGATCGCGGACTCCCGCTGGCCCTCGGCGTTGAGGATGGCCGACTGCTTGTTGCCCTCGGCGGTGAGGATGGCGGACTGCCGCTGACCCTCCGCGGAGAGGATGAGCGCACGCTTGTCGCGGTCGGCGCGCATCTGCTTCTCCATCGCGTCCTTGATCGAGACCGGCGGGTCGATCCCCTTGATCTCCACCCGGTTGACCCGGATCCCCCACTTGCCGGTGGCCTCGTCCAGGACACCGCGCAGGCCGGAGTTGATCTGGTCGCGGCTGGTGAGCGTCTGCTCCAGGTCCATACCGCCGATGATGTTGCGCAGCGTGGTCATCGTGAGCTGCTCGATCGCGGAGATGTAGTTGGCGATCTCGTACGTCGCCGCGATCGGGTCGGTGATCCGGAAGTAGATCACCGTGTCGATGTCGACGGAGAGGTTGTCCTCGGTGATCACCGACTGCGGCGGGAAGCTGACCACCTGCTCGCGCAGGTCGATCTGGTAACGCACCGTGTCGACGAACGGGACGACGAAGTTCAACCCGGCCGACAGCGTCTGCTTGTACTTCCCGAAGCGCTCGACGATGCCGGCTCGTGCCTGCGGCACCACCCGGACGGTCTTCGCCAGCACCACCACCACGAAGATGAAGAGCAGGGCGAGCAGGATCAGCAGGATCACGGGGTCTCCTTGTCGTCGGTGTTGCCGAGGTCCTCGAAGCCCTCCGAGGAGGGCGGTTCCGGCAGCGCTCGAGGCCGTACGACGGCCGTCGCGCCGCGGATCTCGAGCACCTCGACGCGCTCGCCGATCCGCAGGTCCGTGTCGGCGCTGGCCGTCCAGATCTCACCGTCGAGCTTGACCCGCCCCGGCCGCACCGAGCTGATCGGCTCGGTGACCACGGCCTCCAGGCCGACCACCCGGGCATTGCCCAGGACCAGGTCAGGCCCGCCGTGGAAGCGCCGGGCCAGCGAGGGTCGCACCACGGCGAGCATCGCCACCGAGACCACCGAGGCGACCAGCACCTGCACCCCGACCGAGTCGGTGACCAGCGCCGTGCCCATGCCGGCGAGGGCGCCGGCGGCGAGCATCGCCAGGATCAGGTCGAGCGAGAACATCTCGGCCACGCCCAGCAGGATGGCCGCACCCAGCCAGGCCTCCCACAGGTGATCGCGGAGCCAGTCCATGTCCCGACCCTATCCGGCCACCGGTCGCGAGACGTCGGTCACGTCCGGTCAGCCCCGACGGCGTCGCCGGCGAGCCGCCCACCTGCCGTCGTGGTGCTCGAGCTCGAGAGGCATCCCGAAGGTCGCCGAGAGCCCCGCCGCCGTCAGCGTCGACTCGATCGGCCCGGCGTCCACGACGGCGCCGTCGCGCAGCATCAGCACGTGGGTGAAGCCCGGCGGGATCTCCTCGACGTGGTGGGACACCAGCACCGTCGCCGGCGAGTCGGGGTCGTAGGCGAGCACCGACAGCGTGGAGACCAGGTCCTCGCGACCACCCAGGTCGAGGCCGGCAGCGGGCTCGTCGAGGAGCAGCATCTCCGGGTCCGTCATCAACGCACGCGCGACCAGGACCCGCTTGCGCTCGCCCTCGGAGAGGGTGCCGTAGGTCCGGTCGGCCAGGCGGGTGACACCGACCTCCTGCATCAGTGACTCCGCGCGCTTGATGTCGACGTCGTCGTACTGCTCACGCCAGCGGCCGACCACGGCGTGCGAGGCGGAGATGATCACGTCGCGGACCTTCTCCTCCCGCGGGATGCGCTCGCCGAGGGCGGCGCTGGTCACCCCGATCCGCGGGCGCAGCTCGAAGACGTCGACCGTGCCGATCAGCTCGCCGAGCACGCCCACCGCACCGCCCGTCGGGTGGATCTGGGCGCCCGCGACCTGCAGCAGGGTGGTCTTGCCGGCGCCGTTGGGCCCGAGCACCACCCAGCGCTCACCGTCCTTGACCACCCAGGTCACACGGTCGAGCAGCGTCGCCCGTCCTCGCCGGACGGTCACCTCTGCGAGTTCCAGCACAGCGGGCATGCGGGCCACCCTAGCCGCCGCTCCTGCGGGTATCGTCACCGCCTCGTGAGCCCTGAGACCGCCGACCTCCCGGCCGCCGTCCGCCTGTCCTGGTGGGGCACCGGCTGGCTACGCGCAGAGGTCTCCGAGGGCGTGCTGGCCGCCGCCGTGGCCGGCGCCGAGGTGCGCCACCTGGTCGTCGGCGCGCCCAACGACGACCCGTCGGTCGGCAGCCTGACCACCTTCCTGGAGGCGGAGCGGGCGGCCGGCGGCGAGAGCGTCGCCGCCGCGTTCCCCGGCGCCGGGGACCCCGTCGGCCTTCGCGGCCCGCGGACGCTGACCGCCGCGGCGATCGAGGCCGGTCAGGCGGTGGTGCTGCCGGCGCTCGGCAAGGGCCTGGTGCCGGTCCAGGTCGGACCCGTCGTCGAGTGGCACGAGTACGACGCCCACCGCCCGCTCCCCCCGGACCTGGGCGAGGCCGACCGCACCCTGCGCGGAGCGCTGCTCGCCGCCGCCGACGGCCTGGCCGCGCTGGACGTCGCGTCCTGGAGCCCCGAGGTCGCCGACGACCTGATCGACCTGCGCGCCGGGAGCGTCGTACCGGGGGTGTCCTGGGTCCCCGAGCGGAGCCGCGTGCTGCTGGCCCGGGCGCTCCACCTGCGCGACGTGGTCGACCTCGCGCTGAGGGACGACGGCGGCGCGCTCGGGGTCACCGAGGCCGCCCGGCGACGTGACCTGCTCGAACCGCTGGGCGCGGCCGTACGGCGGGCACTGACCGCCTGCTGTTCCCCTGACGGCTGGCCGCCCGTGGCGCGATAGCCTCCTCCGCGATGAGCGCTGCGCACGACGCCAAGGACACGCTGCTGATCACCGTCACCGGGAAGGACCGGCCCGGTGTGACCTCAGCGGTGTTCGCGACCCTCGCGCAGGCCGGTGTCAGCGTCGTCGACCTCGAGCAGATCGTGGTCCGCCGCCGGCTGGTGCTCGGGGTCCTGGTCACCGCGCCCCGGGACACCCGGAGGCTGCGCAGCGCGATCGAGCACACCATCACCGAGCTCGGCATGGCGGTGGAGATCGAGAAGGGCTCGGGCGACAACCGATCGCGGCGCGAGGGGCGCACCCACGTCACGGTGATCGGCGCCCCGCTCCGCGCCGCCGCGATGGCGGCGGTCGCCGGCAGGATCGCCGACGCCGGCGGCAACATCGACCGGATCGAGCGGATGGCCCGCTATCCGGTCACCGCGATCGAGCTGCACGTCTCCGGCGCGCTGCCCGACCGGCTCCGGAGCCTGCTCGCGGCCGAGGCGACGGCCAGCGGCATCGACATCGCGGTCCAGCCGGTCAGCATCCTGCGGCAC
Source organism: Nocardioides sambongensis (assembly GCF_006494815.1). Classification (NCBI taxonomy): domain Bacteria; kingdom Bacillati; phylum Actinomycetota; class Actinomycetes; order Propionibacteriales; family Nocardioidaceae; genus Nocardioides; species Nocardioides sambongensis. The sequence continues at coordinate 1,067,989 of NZ_CP041091.1, read as the reverse complement.
GGCGTCCGGCTGATCGTGATGGACGTCGACTCGACCCTGATCCAGGGCGAGGTGATCGAGATGCTGGCGCGCCACGCCGGTCACGGCGACGAGGTCGCGGAGGTCACCGAACGGGCGATGCGGGGCGAGCTCGACTTCGAGGAGTCGCTGCGGGCGCGGGTGGCCCTGCTGAGGGGCCTGGACGCGTCGGTGCTGGACGAGGTCTACGGGTCCATCGTGGTCAACCCGGGAGCGCGCACCCTGGTCCGGACGCTGCGCCGGCTGGGCTACCGGTTCGCGATCGTCTCCGGAGGGTTCAGCCAGATCACCGACCGGCTCGCCGCCGACCTCGGGATCCACCGCGCCCGCGCCAACACCCTGGAGATCGTCGACGGACGTCTCACCGGACGGGTCGTCGGCGAGGTGGTCGACCGGGCGGCCAAGGCCCGGGCGCTGCGGGAGTTCGCCGCCGACCTCGGGGTGCCGGAGGCGGCCACCATCGCGATCGGTGACGGCGCCAACGACCTCGACATGCTGGCCGCGGCCGGTCTCGGCATCGCCTACAACGCCCGCGCGGTGGTCCGGGACGCCGCCGACACCTCGCTCAACGTGCCCTACCTGGACACGATCATGTATCTGCTCGGGATCACCCGCGAGGAGATCGAGGCGGCCGACGCCGAAGCCGGCATCGTCACGCCCGCTCCCCCGATATGAGCCGCCCCGGGGTCCGGGCTCAGCTTGGATTCACCGATGGGGGCGCGCAGTAGCCGAGAATCGGTGAATCCAAGCTCAGGCCCGGCCGACCTCGAACAGCCGCAGCCTGCTGCTCGCCGGACCGAGGTCCGCCCAACCGCCGTCGTGCTCGAGGACCGCGGCGGTCGCGGTCGGGAATCCGCCGGCCAGCTCGGAGGAGGCCGGGCCGTGGCCGTCGTCGAGACCGTGGGCGAGCATGCCCATGGTCGGGTTGTGGCCGACCACCGCGACCGTGCCGACGACGTCCTCGGTGACCCGCAGCAGCTCCAGGACCGACTCCTCGTCGGCTCCGTACAGTCCCCGGTCGGTGTGCGCGGAGACGTCCCAGCCGGCGGCCGCGCGCACCCCGTCCCAGGTCTGCTGCGCACGCCGGGCGCTGGAGACGTACACCAGGTCCGGGGACACCCCGAGGGCTCGCAGTCGCCGGCCCAGCTCGGCGGCGTCCTGCCGGCCGCGTTCGGTCAGCCGACGGTCGTGGTCGCTGGCCGCGAAGGACTCGGCCTTCGCGTGCCGGACCAGCACGACACTGCGCATCTGCTCACCTTAGCGACCCCGGCGCCGGCACCGCCCACGGTCGCCGACGGCATGGGAGACTGCGGCCGTGACGCCGTACGGGGTCAGCCACCTGGTGCCACTGGCCGTCTTCGCGGTCGGCCTGCTGGTGGTGGTCCTGCTCGGCCGTCGGCCTCGCCGGAGCCGGCGACTCCGTGTGGTCGAACGGTGCTGGGCAGTGGCGATCGTCGCCTGCACGGTGCCCTTCCAGCTCTACGACGCTGCGACCGACTTCGAGCTCGGCGTCTCGCTCCCCCTGCACCTCTGCGACCTGGCGTGGGTGGCCGCAGCGGTCGCGTTGTGGACCCACCACCGGATCGCCGTCGCACTGACCTTCTACTGGGGCCTGGTGCTGACCGTGCAGGGCCTGGTCACGCCGTCGCTGGGCGAGGACTTCCCCGAAGGGCGCTACTTCGCCTTCTGGGCGCTGCACATCCTGATCGTGTGGGCAGCGGTGCACCTGGTGATGGACCCGTCGCTGCGCCCCGGGTGGCCCGAGTACCGAGCCACCCTCGCGATCACCCTGACCTGGGCCGGGGCGGTCTACGTGTTCAACGTGGTGGCCGACACCAACTACGGCTATCTGCGCGCCAAACCGTCGTCCGGGTCACTGCTGGACCTGCTCGGGCCGTGGCCGCTCTACGTGGCCCTCGAGATCGCGATCGTCGCGGCGGTGTGGGCGGCGATGACCGCCGTCCTGCACCGGCCGGCCGAGCGGCGTGCTGCGGCGTCGTGATCTGCGGGGCGTGCTCCGGCGGTCTCAGGCGCCCATCGCGTGGAAGCCGCCGTCGACGTGCACGATCTCGCCGGTGGTCGCGGGGAACAGGTCCGACAGCAGCGCGCACACGGCGCGCGCGGTCGGCTCCTGGTCGCCGTTGTCCCAGCCGAGCGGAGCCTTCGACTCCCACAACGAGTCCAGCTCCTCGAAGCCGGGGATCGCCTTGGCGGCCAGCGTCTTGAGCGGGCCGGCCGAGACCAGGTTGACCCGGATCCCGTCGGCACCGAGATCGCGGGCGAGGTAGCGCGACGTCGACTCCAGCGCGGCCTTGGCGACCCCCATCCAGTCGTAGACCGGCCAGGCGACGGAGGCGTCGAAGGTCAGGCCGACGATCGACCCGCCCTCCGACATCAGCGGACGGGTCGCGTTGGCCAGCGACTGCAGGGAGTACGCCGAGACCTGGACCGCCTGCGCGACGTCCTTCCAGGGCCCGGTGAGGAACTTGCCGCCGAGCAGGGTCTCGGGGTTGCCGTAGGCGATCGAGTGGACCACGCCGTCCAGGCGGGCGTCGGGTCCGAGGTGCTCGCGCACCTGCGCGGCCAGGCCCTCGAGGTGCTCCTCGTCGGTGACGTCGAGCTCCAGCACCGGCGGCATCTCGGGGAGCCGCTTGGCGATGCGACGGGTGATCCGCAGCGCTTGGCCGAAGTTGGAGATCAGCACCGTCGCGCCCTGCTCCTGCGCGAACTTCGCCACCGCGAAGCCGATCGAGGTGTCGAGGGTGACACCCGCGACCAGGATGGTCTTGCCGTCGAGGATCTTCATGCCGCTCATCCGTTCAGTGCCCCATTCCGAGTCCGCCGTCGACCGGGATGACGGCCCCGGTGACGTATGCCGCTCCATCTCCGGCCAACCAGGTGACCGCGCCCGCGACCTCCGTCGGGTCGGCGTACCGACCGAGCGGCACCTGTCCGCGGATCGCCGACTTCTGCTCGTCGCTGAGCACGGCGGTCATGTCGGTGTCGACGTAGCCCGGCGCCACCACGTTGGCGGTGATGTTGCGCGAGCCCAGCTCGCGCGCCATCGACCGTGCCATCCCGACCAGGCCCGCCTTCGAGGCGGCGTAGTTGACCTGGCCCGGCGAGCCGAGCAGCCCGACGACGCTGGAGATGAAGATGATCCGGCCGCGCTTGAGGCGGAGCATGCCCTTCGCCGCCCGCTTGGCCAGGTGGAACGAGCCGGTGAGGTTGGTGTCGATCACCGAACTCCAGTCGGACTCCGACATGCGCAGCAGCAGGGTGTCGGCGGTGATCCCGGCGTTGGCGACCAGCACCTCGACCGGGCCGTGGGCCGCCTCGGCCTCCTTGAACGCCGCGTCGACCGAGGCGGCGTCGGTGACGTCGGCCTTGATCTCCAGCGCTCCGTCCGGAGCGCCCCCGCTGCGGGTGGTGACGGCGACCTTGTCGCCCTGGGCGACGAAGGCCTCGGCGATGGCGCGGCCGATGCCGCGGTTGCCGCCGGTGATCAGGACGGATCGGGGCTCGTTCACGGCTCCGACGCTAGTGGCGCGGGCGGTGCGGTCTCGCTGCCCGTGGGCCCGAAGATGCCGGACCTTCTTTGTGGGATCCCTACAAGCGCGGGTGGCGTCGGCCTCAGCCACCCGCGCTCGTGCCGAGAGGTCGCCCGGTCACCGCCGAGAGGTCGCCCGGTCACGGCCGAGAGGTCACCCGGTCACGGCCGAGAGGTCACCCGGTCACGGCCGAGAGGTCACTCGTCGTCCTCGAGGCGGAAGCCGACCTTGATCCCCACCTGGAAGTGCTCGACCTCGCCGTCCTTGACCTGGCCACGGACCTGGGTGATCTCGAACCAGTCGACGTGGCGCAGGGTCTGGCTCGCTCGGGAGATGCCGTTGCGGACGGCCTGGTCGATCCCCTCGGGAGAGGTGCCGACGATCTCGGTGACACGGTAGGTGCGGTTCGTCATGCAACGGAGCCTAGTACGCTGATCAGGTGGCGGGAGCAGACGCCGGACCGATCCGGATCACCACCGCGGGCACCAGCCCGCAGGCGGACCTCGCACGCCGTCAGCAGCGCTATCTCTTCTGGATGGGCCTGCGCACGATCTGCTTCATCGGTGCCGCAGCGGCCGGCGTGGCCGGCATCCACTGGCTGTGGCCGTTGCTGATCGTGGGCGCCGTGGTGCTCCCCTACGTGGCGGTGGTGATGGCCAACGCCAACGACAGCCGCGACACCACCCTCCCGCTGACCGGAGCCGGTGACGCCCAACGCCAACTGGGGTCCCGTGGAACCTGACGTCTGCTCCGCCAAGGGGTGCCGCGCACCCGCGACCTGGCAGCTGCAGTGGAACAACCCCAAGCTGCACACGCCCGACCGACGCAAGATCTGGCTGGCCTGCGACGAGCACCGCGCTTCGCTGGAGTCCTTCCTCGGCGCCCGGCAGTTCCTCAAGGAGACGGTCCCGCACACCCCCGCCTGATCGTCGAGTTGGGGTTTCGGCCCCGTCGAGTCGGGGGCTCGGCCCCGTCGACTCGACGCCACACCAACCCCAGGCGTCCCGTGCCGGCGTAGCTCTAACGGCCTCGCGCTGAGGACGAACGGCGATCCACCGTGCCATGCGTCACCGCCCCCGAACGGTCGGCGCGCGGCGCATCGTGCAGCGGCATGGATCTCTCAGCCCTCCCCCGCCGCCCGTTCACCCTGCCCGAAGCGGAGGCACTCGGCGTCAGCCGACGCCAGGTCGCCAAGGTGGCCGAGCGCGGTCTCCTGATCCGCTACGCCCGTGGCGTCTACGCCGTCCCCGGGCTGCCGGACACCATCGAGCTCCGCACCGCGGTGGTGGAACTGGCGACGTCGCAGCACCACGTCATCACCGATCGCACGGCCGCGTGGCTGCACGGCGTCGACGCCTACGCCATGGACGAGCACGACCTGCTCCCGCCGATCGAGACGTGCGTCCTGCGCGGCCGCAACCCGACGAGGCGCGAGCAGGCGGACGGGCGCACCCGCGACCTGGCGGCCGAGGATCTGATGCGCCTCGGCGGGCTACGAGTGACCACGCCCCTGCGGACCGCGCTCGACCTGGGCTGCCACCTGCGGCAGCGCGATGCTTTCGCCGCCATGTGCGCCCTGGCCGGGAAGGGCGGCTTCGAGGCCGGCGACCTGCTCCGGGAGCTGCCGCGCTTCCGTCGTCGGCGGGGCGTGGTCCAGTGCCGACAACTGGCACCTTGGACGGAGCCGCGGACGGAGTCGGCCCGCGAGGCGTGGGTGCTGTTCGAGCTGCGCTCCGCCGGACTGCCCGCTCCGGTGGCCCAGCTCTGGGTCGAGGTCGAGGGCGTTGCGAGGTACCGGCTGGATCTGGCGTACCCGCATGCCCGGGTCTGTGTCGAGTACGACGGCGAGCACCACCTCGATCCCGCGCAGAGGCGGCGCGACCTGGAGCGTCGTACCCACCTCGCCGCACTCGGCTGGACGGTCATCGTGGTGCGCCGCGGTGACTTCACCGGGCCCCGGCTCGACCGCTGGGTCCGGGAGGTGCGTCAGGCGCTGCAGCCGACGTACGGGACCCGGCGCTGGTGACGGCGGCTGTGATGGCCGTCGCTCCTCCGCCGAGGAGCCCGAAGCGCGCTTTCGAGGGCGCGAAGACCCAACTCAAGAGGGCGCAAACCCCAACTCAACCACCGATGGCGGACATGGGGCGGTCGGGCTGGAGGAAGGTGGGGTCGTCGATCCCGTGACCGGCGGCCTTGGGGCGGACGGCGGCGCGCCAGCGGTCGGCGAGCTCGGCGTCGGTGGCGCCGGCGCGGAGCGGGCCGCGCAGGTCGGACTCGGTGCGGGCGAAGAGGCAGTTGCGCACCTGGCCGTCGGCGGTGAGCCGCACCCGGTCGCAGTCGCCACAGAACGGGCGGGTGACCGAGCCGATCACCCCCACCGTGGCGGGACCGCCGTCGACGCGGAACAGCTCGGCGGGCGCGCTCCCCCGCGGCTCCCGAGCCGGGGTCAGGGTGAATCGCGCCTCCAGGCGCTCGATGATCTCGTCCGCGGTGATCATCTGCTCGCGCGACCAGCCGTGCTGGGCGTCCAGCGGCATCTGCTCGATGAAGCGCAACTGGTAGTCGCGTTCCAGGCACCAGGCGAGCATCTCCGCCGCCTGGTCGTCGTTCACCCCGCGCAGCAGCACCGCGTTGACCTTCACCGGACCCAGGCCGGCAGCGGCCGCGGCCTCCAGGCCCGCCACCACGTCGGTGAGCCGGTCGCGTCGGGTGATGGTGGCGAAGGTCTCCGGGCGCACCGTGTCCAGCGAGACGTTGACCCGGTCCAGGCCGGCCGCGGCGAGGGTGCCGGCGGTGCGGGCCAGACCGAGGGCGTTCGTGGTCAGGGACTGCTCCACCGGGAGCCCGAGCTCGTCGGCCAGCGCACGGGTGCGGGCCACGATGTCGACCAGGCCGCGTCGTACCAACGGCTCTCCGCCGGTGAACCGGACCTCGGTGACACCGAGCTGTCCGACGGCGACCCCGATCAGGCGCACCACCTCGTCGTCGGTGAGCTGGTCGTCGGTCGGCATCCAGTCCAGGCCCTCGGCCGGCATGCAGTAGGAACAGCGCAGATTGCAGCGATCGGTCAGCGAAACCCGGAGATCGGTGGCCACGCGGTCGTATCGGTCGACCAGACCTTGCACCTGCATACGACCAGCATAGGCACGCGATCTACCGTTGCCCCGTGAAGAACGACGGGTTGCTCGGCTCGTGGCGGTTCCTGCTGAGCCGCCGCTGGGTCCTTTTCTTCCTGGCCGTGATCCTGATCGGGTATGCGACGTGGTGGCTCGGCGAGTGGCAGTTCGGCCGGCTGGAGGACCGCAAGGACCGCAACGCGATCGTCCGCGCCAACGAGACCAAGGACCCTGCGCCCGTCGAGGAGGTCCTCGCCCCGGACCAGCCCGTCGACGCCGGCGAGGAGTGGCGGGTGGTCACGGCCACCGGGACCTACGACGCCGACGACACCGTGATCGTGCGCTACCGCACCGATGAGAACGGGGTGCCCGGGGTGGACGCGGTGGTGCCCCTCGTCACCGCCGACGGTACGGCGCTCCTGGTCGACCGTGGCTGGTACGGGACCGACGACCCGGGCACCTCCGGCGCCGACGTACCGGGGCCGCCCGAGGGCGAGGTCACCGTCACCGGATGGGTCCGCGCCGACGGCACCGGCAGCAGCACGCAGGTGACCGACCAGTCCACCCGCGCCATCTCGAGTGTCGCGATCGGCGAGGCCCTCGATCGGGAGGTCTACGGGGGCTTCGTGGACCTGCGGTCGGAGGACCCCGAGCCTGCCGAGCCGCTGACCCGTGCCGAGCTGCCCGAGCTCGACGAGGGTCCGCACTTCTTCTACGGCCTGCAGTGGTGGTTCTTCGGGGTCCTCGCCGCGGTCGGCTTCGGCTACCTGGCCTGGGACGAGCGGCGCCACGGACGTCGTGGCGAACGCCGTCCCGTGCGGGGCAGCGGTCCGTTCGGCCGTGGCCGGGCGTCGGCTCAGAGCGAGCGGGTCATCCCGCCGTCGACGGGCAGCGCCACCCCGGAGAGGAACGATGCAGCCGGCGAGAGCAGGAACGCCGCGGCCCGTCCGAACTCCTCCGGCTCGCCGTAGCGTCCGAGCGGGATCTGGCCGATCGCGGCCGCCCGAGCGGCGTCGGCGTCGCCGGTGGCGGCGTCGAGCTCGGCGACCCGGTCGGTGCCGATACGTCCGGGCAGCAGCGTGTTCACCCGGATGCCGGCGGGACCGAGCTCGTCGGCCAGGGTCTTGGCCACCATCGCCAGTCCCGGCCGCAGGCCGTTGGAGATCGCGAGCCCGGCCACCGGCTGGCGCACGCTGCTGGACAGCACCATCGCCAACGCTCCGCCGCGCCCCAGGCGGGTGCCGATCTCACGGGCGAGGCGCACGCCGCCCAGGAACACGGTCTCGAACGCGCCGCTCCACTGCTCGTCGGTCATCGCGGTCGCCGGGCCGGCCGGCGGTCCGCCGACGCTGATCAGCGCCCCGTCCAGGCGACCCCAGGCCGCCTCGGCCTCCGCGACGAGACGGGCCGGCGTCTGCGGATCCCCGTTGTCGGCCGCCGTACCGCGCACGGCGCCACCGCCCTGGTCGGCCACCGGTGCGAGGTCGGCGACGGCCGCGGCCACGCCGTCCTCGGTGCGGCCGGTGAGCAGCACCCGGGCGCCGTCGGCGACGAGCTCGGCCGCGGTGGCCCGGCCGAGGCCGCGGGTGCCTCCGGTGACGATGTAGACGCGGTCGCGCAGCTGGAGATCCATGTCGGCAACGCTAGCCGTCGACCGCGGCGTCCCCGACCCGGGAGCCTCCGACCTGGGTCACCGGCACCACGTCCGGCGCACCCTTGCGCGCCGCGTCCGCGGTGTGGTCGTCCGGCTGCCGCTGGCTCTCCCGCTCGGCCTCCACGCGTTTGAGGTAGTGCTCGATCTCGCGCTCCTTCTGGTCCGCGTCCCAGCCGAGGTGTCCACGCACCAGGTCGGCCACGTACGGCGCCGCTGCGACGCCGCGGTCGAAGGTCTCGAAGGAGACCCGGAGCCGCCGGGTCAGGATGTCGTCGAGGTGCCGCGCCCCCTCGTGCGTCACCGCGTAGAGCACCTCGGCCTGCAGGTAGTCCTCGGCACCGGGCAGCGGCTCGGCCAGGTCGGGCTCGGCGGCGACGATGTCGAGCACCTCCAGCACCAGGGAGCCGTACCGGTCGAGCAGGTGCTCGATCCGGTTGACGGCCAGCCCCGAGTTGGCCGCCAGCTGGCGTCGCTGGTTCCACAGCGCTTGGTAGCCGTCCGCGCCGACCAGCGGGATGTTCTCGGTGACGCAGCTGCCGACGGTGCGCCCCTGCACCGCCTCCAGACCGTGCACGGCCTCGTCGACCGCGTCCGCGGCCATCACCCGGTAGGTCGTGTACTTGCCTCCGGCGACCACCACCAACCCGGGCACGCTGTGCGCCACGGCGTGCTCCCGGGAGAGCTTGGAGGTGGCGTCGCTCTCGCCGGCGAGGAGCGGCCGGAGCCCGGCATAGACGCCCTCGACGTCGTCGCGGTTGAGCGGCACCTCGAGCACCTGGTTCACCCGCTCCAGCAGGTAGTCGATGTCGCGGGAGCTCGCCGCCGGGTGGTCCTTGGACAGCGCCCAGTCGGTGTCGGTGGTGCCGATGATCCAGTGCCGCTTCCACGGGATGACGAACAGCACCGACTTCTCGGTGCGCAGGATCAGGCCGGCGTCGCCACGGATCCGGTCCCGCGGCACCACCAGGTGGATGCCCTTGCTGGCGCGCACCTTGAACTGGCCGCGCTCGCGGGCCATCGACTGGGTCTCGTCGGTCCACACGCCGGTGGCGTTGATCACCTGGGAGGCGCGGATCGCGAAGGTGTGCCCGGTCTCCAGGTCGATCACCTCGGCGCCGACCACCCGCTCGCTCTCCTTGATCAGCCCGGTGACCCTGGTCCGGGAGGCCACCGCGGCTCCGTAGGTGGCGGCGGTCCGGGCCAGGAACATCGTGTGGCGGGCGTCGTCGACCTGGGCGTCGTAGTAGCGGATCGCCCCGACCAGGGCGTCCTTGCGCAGCGAGGGGAACAGCTTGCGGGCGCCGCGCCGGGTGAGGTGGCGGTGCAACGGGGTGGTGTCGCCGTAGCCGCTGGCCCGGGACATGGCGTCGTAGAGCGCGACGCCGCTCCCGGCGTACCACCGCTCCCACCCGCGGCCGGTCAGCGGGTAGAGGAACGGCACCGGCTTGACCAGGTGCGGGGCGAGGCGCTGCAACAGCAGCCCGCGCTCCTTCAGCGCCTCGGCGACCAGCCGGAAGTCCAGCATCTCCAGGTAGCGCAGGCCGCCGTGGATCAGCTTGGAGCTGCGGCTGGAGGTGCCGGAGGCGAAGTCGCGGGCCTCGACGAGGCCGACCGCGAGCCCCCGGGTGGCCGCGTCGAGGGCGGCGCCGGCGCCGACCACGCCTCCCCCGATCACCAGCACGTCGAGTCGTTGGTTGGCCATCCGGCGCAGTGCGGCGCTGCGGGCGCGGGGCGAGAGTGCGGCGGGTTCCATCGGTCCCCCTGATGGTCGGGAGCGGTACGGCGACGGCGCTGTCGCCCGGGCACGGGTGCTGCTCAGACGTCCACCCAGTCCAGGGTGCGCTGGACGGCCTTCTTCCACTGGCGGTAGCCCTCGTCGCGCTGTTCGCTGCTCCATGCCGGGGACCAGCGGGCGTCCTCACGCCAGTTCTGTCGCAGCTCGTCGGTGCCGGCCCAGTAGCCCACCGCGAGTCCGGCGGCGTAGGCGGCGCCGAGCGCGGTCGTCTCGGGGACCTCGGGGCGGCTCACATCGACGCCGAGCACGTCGGCCTGGATCTGCATGCAGAGGTCGTTGAGGGTGACGCCGCCGTCCACCTTGAGCGTCTCCAGCCGCACCCCGGAGTCGGCGGACATCGCCTCCACCACGTCGCGGGACTGGTAGCAGATCGCCTCGAGGGTGGCTCGGGCGAGGTGCGCGTTGGTGTTGAACCGGGAGAGTCCGACGATCGCGCCCCGGGCGTCCGAGCGCCAGTAGGGCGCGAAGAGTCCGGAGAAGGCCGGCACGAAGTAGACCCCGCCGTTCTCCGCGACCTGACGGGCCAGGGCCTCCGACTCGGCCGCGCCGCTGATGATGCCGAGCTGGTCGCGCAACCACTGGACCGCCGATCCGGTGACCGCGATCGATCCCTCCAGCGCGTAGACACACGGCTCGTCGCCGAACTTGTAGGCGGGCGTGGTGAGCAGGCCGGCACGGGAGCGGACGATCTCGGTGCCGGTGTTGAGCAGCATGAAGTTGCCGGTGCCGTAGGTGTTCTTCGCCTCGCCGGGGGCGAAGCAGACCTGGCCGACGGTGGCCGCCTGCTGGTCACCGAGGATCCCGGTGATCGGCACCTCGCCCCCGAACGGCCCGGTACGACGAGTGGTGCCGTAGGGCACCGCCGCCGACGACTCCCGGATCGTCGGCAGCATCGCGCGCGGGACGTCGAAGACCGCCAGCAGCTCGTCGTCCCAGTCGAGGGTCTCCAGGTCCATCAGCATGGTCCTGCTGGCGTTGGTGACGTCGGTGACGTGCACCCCGCCGTCGACTCCGCCGGTGAGGTTCCACAGCACCCAGGTGTCGGGGGTGCCGAACAGCACCTCGCCGGAGTCGGCCCGGTCGCGCAGGCCGTCCACGTTGTCCAGCAGCCAGCGCAGCTTGCCGCCCGAGAAGTAGGGCGCCGGTGGCAGCCCGGCCCGCTCGCGGATCAGGTCGCCGTGGCCGTCCCGCTCGAGCCGGGCGGCGATCGCGTCGGTGCGGGTGTCCTGCCACACGATCGCGTTGTGCAGGGGTCGACCGGTGGCACGGTCCCAGACGATCGTGGTCTCCCGCTGGTTGGTGATGCCGACCGCGGCCAGGTCGTCGGCCTCGAGGCCGGCCCGGCCGAGGGCGGTCTGCACCACCGCGGAGGTGCGCTCCCAGATCTCCACCGGGTTGTGCTCGACCCAGCCGGCCCGCGGCAGGATCTGCTGGTGCTCGAGCTGGTGCCGCGCCACCACCGCGCCCGCGTGGTCGAAGACCATGAACCGAGTGCTGGTGGTCCCCTGGTCGATCGCTCCCACGTAGCGCCGCTGTCCAGCCATGCGGCCACTGTCGCACACCGGTCCGACGCGGAGCGGCGAATCTGTCGGACGTCTCACCGCCCCAGCAGATCGACCGCGTGTAGCCCTTGACTTCAACTTCACTTGAAGTTGAAGCCTTGTCCCATGACCCACCACGACACGACCCCGTCTCCTCACTCCGACCTCGCGAACCGCCCGATCGCGGTGGTCACCGGTGGCAGCGCCGGCCTCGGCCGCGCTCTCGTCGCGGCCCTCGCCGCCGACGGCTGGCAGGTGATCACCGACGGTCGGGACGCGGACCGGCTCCGGGCGGCGGCAGACGCGATCCGCGCCGGGCTCCCCGGCGCACGGATCACCGCGCTGCCCGGGGACGTCACCGACTCCGAGCACCGGGCGGCACTGCGCGCCGCGGTCGAGGACCACGGCCGGCTCGACCTGCTGGTGAACAACGCCAGCGTGCTCGGCCCGGCCAGCGGCGAGCACCGCTACCGCCGCCTCGACCAGGTGACACCCGCCGACCTGCAGCACGTCTGGCGGCACAACGTGGGCGCACCACTGGTGCTCACCTCCCTCCTGCTCGGCCACCTGGTCGCCGGGCACGGCACGCTGCTCTCCCTCTCCTCCGACGCCGCCGTCGAGCACTACCCGGGGTGGGGCCTCTACAGCGCCTCGAAAGCCGGCCTCGACCACCTGACCGCCACCTTCGCCGCCGAGAACCCGGAGATCACCGCCTACGCGGTCGACCCCGGCGACATGCGCACCGCGCTCCACCAGCAGTGGTTCCCCGACCAGGACATCTCCGACCGGCCGCTGCCCGAGGCGGTCGTGCCACACCTGATCGGTCTGCTCGCGAGCCGGCCGCCGTCGGGTCGCTACCGGGCGACCGACCTCCCCACCGCCACCACCACCCGTCGTCCGAGCGCCCAGGAGGCCTGAGATGAGTGCGCAGCCCACCACCGAGCCGACCTTCGCCCCCGCTCCCGCCGAGCGCCGCGGGCTCGCCCGGGACGCCGTCCGGCTCCTGGTCGCGGATGGCACCTCCGGTACCGACCGGATCCGGCACCGCACCTTCCGTGGGCTCGCCGCGGAGCTCCGCGCCGGGGACGTCGTCGTGGTGAACGACTCCGCGACCGTGCCCGCCCAGCTCGACGCCCACAGCGACCGCCAGGGCCCCGTGGTGCTCCACCTGGCCACCCGGCTCGACGACGGCCACCGCGTCGTGGAGGTACGACGCGCCCCCGATGCCGCCCGCGCCGTGCTGGACGCCCGGCCCGGCGACCTGCTCACCGTCCCCGGCAGCGATCTCCGGGTCCGGTTGCTCGCCCCCTACCCCGACGGCGCCTCCTCCCCGACCGGACGTGGCAACCGGCTCTGGCGCGCCGAGGCCACCGGCGACCTGGCGGACACCCTGCTGCGGGTCGGACGCCCGATCTCCTACGGCTACCTGGAGCGCCCGTTCGAGATGCACGACTACCAGACCCTGTTCTCCCGGCGTCCCGGCAGCGCCGAGATGCCGTCGGCGGGCCGCCCGTTCACCCCGGCGGTGGTGGCGGACCTCGTCGCCTCCGGCATCGTCACCGCGACGATCACCCTGCACACCGGGGTCTCCTCCCAGGAGGCCGGCGAGGGTCCGCAGCCGGAGCGGTTCGCCGTACCCGAGGTCACCGCGGCGGTGGTGAACGCAACCCGTCGCTCGGGCGGCCGGGTGGTGGCGGTGGGCACCACGGTGACCCGCGCGCTGGAGTCCGCCGTCCGCCACCGCGACGGCTCCCCGACGGTGCACCCCAGCGCGGGCTGGACCGACCGGGTGGTGACGCCGGCCGAGCCGCCCCAGGTCGTCACCGGACTGGTCACCGGGTGGCACGACGCCGGCGCCTCCCACCTGCAGCTGGTGCGCGCGGTGGCCGGCGACGAGCTGACCGACCGGGCCTACGCGGCGGCGCGGGCCTCGGGCTACCTGTGGCACGAGTTCGGCGACGCCGCGCTCTTCCTCCCCGCGCTGGGGCCGGGATGAGGCCGTCGGGGTGGGATCAGGGGTGCCCCTGATGGCGGGTGTCGGCGCGCTCGGGCAGGCTGGTGCCATGACGAGCGCACCCGCCAGCCCGCCCGCCGTCGCCGCCCGGGCGGTCGACCTCCGCAAGACGTACGGGACCGGGGGCGCCACCGTGCACGCTCTGGACGGAGTCACGCTCGATCTCGAGGCCGGACAGTTCACCGCGATCATGGGTCCCTCGGGGTCCGGCAAGTCCACGCTGATGCACTGCCTGGCGGCGCTGGACACCCCCACCGCGGGCGAGGTGGAGGTCGACGGTACGGCGCTGAGCCAGCTCAAGGACAAGGCGCTCACGCAGCTGCGCCGGGAGCGGATCGGGTTCGTCTTCCAGGCGTTCAACCTGATCCCGACCCTGACCGCCCAGGAGAACATCCTGCTCCCGCTCAACCTGGCCGGGAAGAAGCCCGACCAGGCATGGTTCGACACGGTGGTGGACACCGTGGGTCTGCGCGACCGGCTGGGTCACCGTCCCAACCAGATGTCCGGCGGCCAGCAGCAGCGGGTGGCCTGTGCCCGGGCGTTGGTGAGCCAGCCGTCGATCGTCTTCGCCGACGAGCCCACCGGCAACCTGGACAGCACCTCGGGGGCCGAGGTGCTCTCCTTCCTGCGGCGCAGCGTGGACGAGTTCGGGCAGACCATCGTGATGGTCACCCACGACGCCGTCGCCGCGTCGTACTGCGACCGGGTGGTGTTCCTCGCCGACGGCCGCGTGGTGGACGAGTTCCGCAACCCCGACCGGGACCAGATCCTCGAGCACATGACCGCCCTGCAGACCCTTGCCGCCGCCGGAGCCGCACCCGCCACCGACGCGGGCACCGGTGGCGGCACGGGCAACGGCGAGGCCTGAGGCCGGCGATGATCAAGCTCACCCTGCGCAACCTGTTCGCGCGCAAGATCCGGCTGCTGATGAGCGGCCTGGCGATCGTGCTCGGTGTCGCCTTCCTCTCCGGGGTGCTGGTCTTCAGCAACGGCCTCTCCTCCACCTTCGACGGCATCATCTACGGCTCGACGCCCGACGGCGTCGTGCGCGCCGAAGACTCCGGGTCCTTCGACGCGGCCCCGGCGGCCACCGACGCGGTGGTCACCCCGGACCAGATCGCGGACCTGGCCGCGCTCCCGGAGGTCGAGCGGGCCGACGGTGACGTCGTGGGTTTCGGCATGAGCCTGCTCGCCGAGGACGGCACCGTGGTGGGCGGCACCGGCGCACCCACCCTCGCCTTCAACTACCACGACGCCCCGAACATGGAGGGCGACACGATCCTGCAGCTGCTCGACGGCGACTGGCCCACCGCACCGGACCAGATCGTGATGGACGAGGCCGCCGCGGACAACGGCGGCTACCAGATCGGCGACGAGGTCGGCCTGCTGGTGCCGTTCGGCGAGCCCGAGCGCACCGCCACCCTGACCGGCATCGCGGAGTTCAACGGGGGCGGGACCGCCGGCGCCACCCTGCTGATCTTCGACACCGAGGGTGCGCAGCAGATCTTCCTCGGCGGCGAGGACGTGTTCAACCAGGTCACCCTGACCGCTGCCCCCGGCGTCAGCCAGACCGAGCTCGCCGACGCGGCCGCGGCGGTCGCACCCGACGGGTTCGAGGCGGTGACCGGGGACGCGGTGGCCGAGGAGTCCCAGGACGCGATCGGCCAGTTCCTCGACGTGATCTCCACCTTCCTGCTGGTCTTCGCGATCATCGCGGTCATCGTCGGCGGCTTCATCATCGTCAACACCTTCAGCATCCTGGTCGCCCAACGCAGTCGCGAGCTCGCCCTGCTCCGCGCGCTCGGCGCCTCCCGCCGCCAGGTGGTCCGCTCGGTCCTGCTCGAGGCGTTCGTGCTCTCGGTGATCGCCTCGACCGTCGGGATCGCGCTCGGCCTGCTGCTGGCCCGCGGCCTCGCCGCCGTCTTCCGCAGCGTCGGCCTCGACATCGCCGGCGAGGCGCTGACCCTCGACGTCGGCGCGGTCGTCACCAGCTATGTGGTCGGCATCCTGGTGACCATGGTCGCGGCCTACCTGCCGGCGCGCCGGGCCGGGCAGGTGCCGCCGGTGGCCGCGATGCGCGCCGACATCACGCCGGAGCGCGGGTCGCTGCGGCGCCGGGTCCTGATCGCCACGGTGCTGCTGGTGATCGGCGCGGCCGTCGCCGCGGCCGGGGTGATCGGCGCGCCCGGCTCCGACGCCGCCTGGATCGGCGTGGGAGCCGTCATCTGGATCCTCACCGTCGCCGTGATCGCCTCCGTGGTCGGACACCCGGTGCTGGTGGCCTGCCGTGCCGTCTTCGGTCGCCTCTTCGGCACCACCGGGCGGCTGGCCGGCGAGAACGCGCTGCGCGACCCTCGTCGTACCGGTGCGACCGCGTCCGCGCTGATGATCGGGATGGCGCTGGTCTCCACCATCGGCGTCCTGGCGGCGTCGCTGAACACCTCCCTGGACGACGTCGTCGACGAGGAGTTCACCGCGGACTTCCTGGTGCAGAACACCACCTTCACCCCCTTCACCACCGAGGTCGGCGACGACCTCGCCGCCGTCGACGGCGTGGACGTGGTCAGCCGACAGCAGTGGGTCGGCACCCAGTACGACGGCGACGCGCTCTTCGTCTCCGGCCTCGACGACGAGTTCGACCGGATCTACGACCTCGACGAGGTGGACGGGTCCGCCGTGGTCAGCGGGGACGACGCGGTGGTGAGCGACGACTTCGCCACCGAGCACGACCTCGAGGTCGGCTCACCGCTCTCCCTGGCGCTGCCCGGCGGGAAGACCCTCGAGCTGCGGGTCGGCGGCATCATCGAGCCGAGCGAGGCGGTCTCGGCGGTCAACGTCTCCCTCGACGCGCTGGTCGAGGCGGGGATCCAGCGTCAGGACAACTCGATCAGCATCCTGGCCGCGGACGGCGCCGACCTGGGCGCGGTCGGTGAGCAGCTGGACGAGGCCGCCGCGGCAACGCCGACCGTGGCGGTCTACGACAAGGAGGAGTTCGCCGACTCGATCCGCGACCAGGTCAACCAGCTCCTGTTCATGATCTACGGCCTGCTGGCGCTCGCCATCGTGATCGCCGTGATCGGCATCATCAACACGCTGGGGCTCAGCGTGATCGAACGGACCCGCGAGATCGGGCTGCTGCGTGCGATCGGCATGAACCGGCCCAAGGTCCGCCGGATGATCACCCTGGAGTCGGTGGCGATCGCGGTGCTCGGCGCGGTCCTCGGGATGGCGCTCGGCCTGGTGATCGGCGTGCTGCTGCGCGAGTCGCTGAAGGAGGACCTGACCAGCCTCGGCCTGCCGCTGACGCAGCTGGTGGTCTTCCTGGTGATCGCCGTGATCGTGGGCGTGCTGGCCGCGGTGATCCCGGCGATCCGGGCCTCCCGGCTCAACGTCTTGGAGGCGATCTCCACCGAGTAGCCGCGAGCGTGGCGCTGGTCGCGTCGAGCGCGGGCTGACGACAGCCCGCGCTCCCGCTCAGCCTGGATTCACCGATTCTCGGCTCAGGCCAGCGCCACGAGGTCGGCGTACTCCTCGTTCCAGTGGTCCTCGACCCCGTCGGGGAGGATCAGCACCCGGTCCGGCTCCAGCGCGTGCACGGCTCCCTCGTCGTGGGTGACCATGATGATCGCGCCCTCGTAGCGCCGGATCGCGTTGAGCACCTCCTCCCGCGAGGCGGGATCGAGGTTGTTGGTCGGCTCGTCGAGCAGCAGCACGTTGGCTGCGGAGACCACCAGCGAGGCGAGCGCCAGCCGGGTCTTCTCGCCACCGGAGAGCACGCCGGCCGGCTTGTGCACGTCGTCGCCGGAGAAGAGGAAGGAGCCGAGCACCGATCGTGCCTCGGTGTCGGTGAGCGACGGCGCGGAGGACTGCATGTTCTCCAGCACCGTCCGGCCGACGTCGAGGGTCTCGTGCTCCTGGGCGTAGTAGCCGGTCTTCAGCCCGTGACCGGGCACGACCATCCCGGTGTCCGGCGCGTCCACACCGGCGAGGATCCGCAGCAGGGTGGTCTTCCCGGCACCGTTGAGCCCGAGGATCACCACCCGGGAACCCTTGTCGATCGCGAGGTCGACCGCGGTGAACACCTCGAGCGCGCCGTAGGACTTCGACAGGTCACGGGCGGTGAGCGGCGTCTTGCCGCACGAGGCCGGCGTGGGGAACTTGATCGCCGCGACCTTGTCCGCCTGGCGCTCCCCCTCGACGCCCTCGAGCAGCCGCTCGGCCCGCTTGAGCATCTGCTGGGCGGCGCTGGCCTTGGTGGCCTTGGCACGCATCTTGTTGGCCTGGTCGGTGAGCGTCTTCGCCTTGTTCTGGGCGTTCATCAGCTCACGTTTGCGGCGGGCCTCGTCCGTCTCCCGCTGGGAGAGGTAGTTCTTCCAGCCCATGTTGTAGACGTCGATGACGGCCCGGTTGGCATCGAGGTGGAAGACCTTGTTGACGGTCTCCTCGAGCAGGTCGTTGTCGTGCGAGATCACGATGAACCCGCCCTTGTAGGACTTCATCCAGTCCCGCAGCCAGTTGATCGAGTCCGCATCGAGGTGGTTGGTCGGCTCGTCGAGGATCAGCACCTCGGCGCTCGAGAACAGGATCCGGGCCAGCTCCACGCGCCGCCGCTGACCACCGGAGAGCGTGCCGAGCGGCTGATCCATCAGGCGGTCGGGGATGCCCAGGCTCTGGGCGATCTGCAGCGCCTCGGTCTCGGCCGCGTAGCCGCCACCGGCGTCGAGCTCGTCCTGCGCACGCTGGAACCGACGGAACGCCTTGTCGCGCTCGTTCGGGTTCTCCGAGCCCATCGCGATCTCGGCGGCCCGCATCCGTCGTACCGCGTCGTCGAGGCCGCGAGCGGAGAGGATCCGGTCGCGGACCAGGATCTCGGGGTCGCCCACGCGGGGGTCCTGCGGCAGGTAGCCGATCTCCCCGTTGTTGCTGACTGTGCCGGACGCGGGTAGTACGTCGCCGGCGAGCACCTTGGTGAGGGTGGTCTTGCCGGCGCCGTTGCGCCCGACCAGACCGACCTTGTCACCGGGACCCACCCGGAAGCTGACGTTCTCCATGAGGAGCCGCGCACCGACCCGAACCTCGACCTGGTGCACCGTGATCATGACCTGCCGATTCTCCCATGCACCGGGCCGGCGACCCGCATTCGCGGCGTTCCGCCGGACGCTGCCGGACGGCGGCTGACCTAGGCTCTGCACCGTGGTCCGCTTCAACCCGAAAGCCCGGCTGGACACCTCGCGCATCCGCGACGTCGGACGCCGCGGTGGCTCGGCCGGTGCGGGCCGCTCGGCCGGCTCGGGTGCACGGCGCCCGGTGCCGGGCGGCGTCGCCGTCGGCGGCGTCGGTGCGGTCGTGGTCGCCGTGCTGCTCTACGTGGTGCTGCAGGCGATCGGCGGCGACGGGGACACCGACAGCGGCCCGCTGTCGGCCACCCGGGTCAGCGACGCCCAGCAGGGCACCGACCGGTACGCCGGGTGCGAGACGGGTGCGGACGCCAACGAGAGTCACGACTGCGCACGGGTCGCGGTGGAGAACTCGCTCACCGACTACTGGGCCGATGCGCTCGGCGCCTCCTTCCGGCCCATCGACGCGCTGGTCACCTTCACCGGACAGGTCGCCACCGCGTGCGGCACCGCCACCTCGGCCGTCGGCCCGTTCTACTGCCCGGCCGACGAGTCGATCTACCTCGACACGACCTTCTTCGACGAGGTCCTGGAACGCGAGCTCGGGGGTCCCGACGGTGACTTCGTCGAGTGGTACGTGCTCGCCCACGAGTACGGCCACCACATCTCCAACCTGATCGGCGACATGGCACGGGTGAGGGACCAGCAGACCGGCCCGCAGAGTCTCGGCGTCCGGTTGGAGCTGCAGGCGGACTGTTTCGCGGGAGCGTGGACGGCCAACGCCGACGGCTCCACCGACGCCGCCGGCGAGCCGCTCTTCGCCGAACCGGTCTCCGCCGAGGAGGTCCAGCTGGCCCAGGACGCCGCCGCGGCGGTCGGGGACGACGCGATCCAGCGCCGGACGCAGGGTCAGGTCACCGAGGAGTCCTGGACGCACGGGTCCTCGGAGCAACGGGCCCGTTGGTTCCAGGAGGGCTATCGCACCGGCTCGCCCGAGTCCTGCGACACCTTCGACGTGCCCCGGGTCTGAGGATCAGGCGTCGAGCAGCGCCTCGATCAGCGGGAACGTGCGCTGCAGCGTGCGCAGGTGCGGCGCCACCGCGGGGTGGCGGTACTTCGAGGCCAGTGCGCCCTCGCCACCAGCCACCCTGGCCAGCGCCCACTCGGCGCGGTTGAGCGCCGTCAGCACCGCGACCACCCGCGCCCCGGCGATCACCTGGTCGCGGTCGGCGACACCCCGCCCGAGCCCGAGCAGGTAGGCGTCCAGCAGGGGTTCGAACTCCTCCCGCGCGGAGAGCGAGAGGAAGCCCAGGTCGCCCCCGACCGGGCCCAGGCCCAGCGTGCCCCAGTCGATCGCCACCGCGTCGTCCCCGGCTCGACCGGGCAGGTTGGACGCGGTGGGATCCCCGTGCTGCGGCACCTGCGGCAGGGCGTCGAGCCCCTCCAGGAACCCGGTACGACGCCGCCACAGGTGGTCCGCGACGTCGGCCACGGTGGTGCGGGCCAGCGTGGGCCACCCACCGTGGCGCTCCACCCGGGCCATCCGGTCGCCCAGCAGGTGTCGCGCCAGGAACCGAGGTCGTGGCAGGTCGGCGCCGGCGAAGCGCCCGAGCGCGAGCGCGAGGAACAGCCCACTGGTGGCGTCGTCCTCGATCCAGGCGCGGGTGATGGTGATCCCGTCGGCGTCCTCCTCGATCTCGGCCGGCGCCGCGCGCAGCCCGACCGTCGCCGAGACCACACCGGTCAGCAGGACGTCCGCCTCCCGCCGCCAGTAGCCGCCGTGCGCCGGGTCGGAGAGCTCGCCGGGGTCGCCGTCGGTGGGTGCGGCCAGCCGCTTCACCACCAGCGGTTCGCCGCCGACGGCGGTGCGCCAGACACCGACCGTGGACGTGCCGGAACCACCCGGGAGGGCCACCCAGTGGGGCTCCGGCTGCCACATACCGCCTGAAACTAGCCGATGTCGCGCCGGCGGAACGCCATTTGCCCCGCCGCGGAGAGCCCGGCGGCGACCAGTCCCACCACCAGCACCGGGAGCGGGTCGGCATCCTCGGCAGGCACCAGCGGGAGGTGGTGGAACGGAGACACGTCCTGCAGCCACTCGGGGAACTGCAGCACCTCACCGAACATCAGCACGACCACGGCGAAGGCGAGACCCGCCCAGGCCGCGGTCACCAGGCGGGGCCGCAGGCCGTACAGGAGGCGGGCGAGACCGGACAGCACCAGCACCGGTGCGACCTGCAGCAGTGTCGGGCCGGTGTAGCGGAGCACGGCGGCGCCGTCCCCGGTGGTCACCGCATAGCCGGCGCCCATCCCGAGGCCGCCGCCCGTCAGCACCGCGACGGTCCCGAGCACGGTGACCGCCACGTGTCCGGCCAACCAGCGGGAGCGATCCAGGCCGGTGGCCAGCAGCGCCTCCAGGTGCTGGGCGCTCTCCTCGGCCCGTGGGCGGATCGCGGACGAGATGGCGAAACCGGCGCCGATCAGCGCCAGGATGACCGCGGCGGTCGAGTAGAAGCCGTCGACCAGGTCCGAGGTCGCGCCGCCGGCCATCGCGTCGACGGCGAACTCGCTGTCGCCGAGAAGATCCTCGACGCTGTCCCCCATCGCGCCGTAGGCGAGGCCGGTGAAGGCCAGCGCCGCCGTCCACCCGATCACCGCGCCGCGCTGCAGCCGCCAGGCGAGCCCGATCGAGCTGCGCAGTCCGGCGCCGGCCCCGGCCGGTCCCGCACGGTCGGCGAGGAGCCCGCTGCCGACGTCGCGTCGCTCGAAGAGCAGCGAGGCGATCACCAGGTTGACCAGGCCAGCGACGACCATAATCCCCAACGGCCACCAGCGAAGCCCGGAGTACGGGTACATCGCCTGGTACCAGCCGATCGGCGAGAGCCAGGTGAGGGCGTTCTCCCCCAGGTCCCCCGCGGCGCGGAGCAGGTAGGCGGCACCGATGCCGATGCCCGCGATGCCGTACATCGCGCGGGTGCTGCGGGTGAGCTGGGCGGCCGCGAGCGCGACACCGGTGAAGACCCATCCACAGGCCGCGAGGCCGACCCCGGTCGCGACGTCGTCGGCCGCCGCCAGCGGCAGTCCGGCCAGCGGTCCGGTGTCGCGGATCGTCAGCAGCAGCACCGTCGTCGTCGCGCCGAGCACGACGTTGGCCAGACCGGCGAGGAGGGCCGCGGCCACCAGGGGGGCGTGACGTCCCACCGCGCCGCTGCGGACCAGCTCGTCGCGACCCGACTCCTCCTCGGCCCGGGTGTGCCGCCCGACCAGGAACATGCTCATCAGACCGGCGACGACGGCGCCGAACGCACTGCTCTGCCAGAAGATCTGCCCGCCCACCGTGTCCAGGGCCCGGGCCGGACCCAGCATCGCGATGAAGGCGGCGTTGCTCTCCAGGCTGGCCGCCGCCCGGTCGAGCTCGTCCTGGGTGCGGTAGACGCCGGCCAGGCCGACCCCCTGCGACCAGTACAGCAGCGCGCCCCCGAGCGACCAGGCGAGGATCATCCACCGGTCACGGCGCAGATGGCTGCGGAGCAGGATCCCGACGCCGGTCAGGTCGCCGCCGCGAGCCGCCGTCTCCCGGTGCGCCGGGGCGTCCCGCACCGCGGTCACCGTGTCGATCCGCCCGCGCCCGGGACGGCCGGGCCCGGGTCAGGCTGGCCCGGCTCAACCGCGTCACCGTAATGCCGCAGGAACAGCTCCTCCAGCGTGGGCGGTTGGCAGGTCAACGTCCGGATCCCGTGCGCGTGGAGCAGTCCGACCACCTCGTCGAGGGCGTCGGTCTCCACCTGGAACCGGACCCGGGTCTCCTCCTGGTCGAGGTCGTGCACGGCGGACACCGCGTCCAGGCCGGTCGGTGCGGACGCGAGCACCGCGTCCACGCTGGTCCGGGTCAGGTGCCGGAGATCGGCCAGCGTCCCGGACTCCACGATCCTGCCGTTGCGGATGATGCTGACCCGGTCCCCCAGCTTCTCCACCTCCGCGAGGATGTGGCTGGAGAGCAGCACGGTGCCCCCGGACTCGCGGAAGCTGCGCACGCACTCGGTGAACACCTCCTCCTTGAGCGGGTCCAGGCCCGACGTGGGCTCGTCGAGGAGCAGCAGCTCGACATCGGCAGCCAGCGCGGCGACCAGCGCCACCTTCTGCCGGTTGCCCTTGGAGTAGGCCCGGCAGCGCTTGGTGGGGTCGAGCTCGAAGAGGTCGATCAGCTCCCCGCGCCGCGTCGGGTCCAGTCCGCCGCGGAGGCGACCGAGCAGGTCGATGGCCTCACCACCGGTGAGGTTGGCCCAGAGATTGACGTCGCCGGGCACGTAGGCCAGCCGCCGGTGCAGTCCCGCCGCTCCGGCCCACGGGTCGCCGCCGAAGAGCCGCACGGATCCGGCGTCCTTGCGCAGCAGTCCGAGCAGGACCCGGATCGTCGTCGACTTGCCGGCGCCGTTCGGCCCGAGGAAGCCGTGCACCTCGCCGCGGGTCACCGTCAGGGAGAGCTCGTCGAGTGCCCGGAACGACCCGAACCGCTTGACCAGCCCCTCGATCTCGACCACCACGTCGGCACTCATAGCATCGACCCTATGCCCACCAGCGCCCCCATCAGCGAGGACGATCCTCGGCGCGCCGAGGTGCTCGATCTGCTCTCCGAGCACCTCGCCGACATGTACGCGACCTCGCCCGCGGAGAGCGTGCACGCGCTGGACGCCGACGCCCTCGCCGGTCCCGGGATGGCCTTCTGGACCTGGCGCGCCGAGGACGGCTCGGTGCTCGGTTGCGTCGCGCTGAAGGAGCTGGACCCGCAGCACGGCGAGCTCAAGTCGATGCGGACCACTGCGGCGTCGCGCGGCCGCGGGGTCGGTACGGCGCTGCTCGGCCACGTCCTCGAGGTCGGACGCGCGCGTGGTTACCGGCGGATCAGCCTGGAGACCGGCAGCCAGGACTTCTTCGCCCCCGCCCGCTCGCTCTACCTGCGGCACGGCTTCGTGCCGACGACACCGTTCGCCGACTACACCGAGGACCCGGCCAGCGTCTTCCTCACCCTCGATCTCGCCGGCGCTCCGGACGGCGGGGCCGTCACGGCGCCGACGACGTCCGGTTCTGCACCGTCACACTGAGGGCGCAGGCGTCCACCACCGCCTGCTCGAGCACCCGGCGTCGCGGATCGACCACCGCCACGCCCAGGTCGGCCACCTCCAGTCCGGCCAGCCGTGGATCGGCCAGCACCTCGCGGAGCGCGACACCGTCGCCACCGGTGATCACCACCTCGGGCATCGCGTGCGGGTCGGCGGCGAGGATCCGGGCGGCGTGGTCGGCGGCCGCCTGGTAGGCGCCGCGCGCCTGGTTCTCCCGGCGTCGCGCGAAGCGCTGCTGCGACTGGCCACCGGCCTTGGTGCGTCCCTGCACGTGTCGCTGGCCGACCTTCGAGTCGACCATCGTCCCGCCCTCCAGCCGGGCGACGGCGAACCCGCCCTTGCGGACCAGCAGCACGCCCCAGCCGGCGGGCGGCTGTGCGGCGTCGACCAGGCCGCTCGCCACCGGCCCGGCGTCGTACCGGCGGGCGAAGGGGAGGGCAGCGCGGAACCAGGAGCCGTCGCCGCCGTGCCCGACGAGCACGCCGTCCTCGACGCCGAGATCGATGCTGCCGTGCCGCTCGGCGAAGCCGGCGACCCAGCGCTCCCACCGCGACGTCGGAACCCGGACGGTGCGGACCGCTTCCTCGCTCACCCCAGGACCGTAGCGGTGCGTCCGCGCGACCGCGGGCGTCGCCTCACCCCGGCCACTCGTCCCGGCCATTCACCCGGACGGCGGGTCGGCGACTCACTCGTCGGTGTAGAGCACCGCGAAGGTCTCCAGCACGACCGGCATGTCGCTGGTGAAGCCGCGGTCGTGGCCGGCGAACCGCGTGAAGAACTCGCGGTGCGCGGCGCGCCAGTGCTCCAGGCTGAGGTCGCCCTCGCCCTCGGCGCGGGCGTGGGCCTCGTCGACCTCGTCGAACGGCACCACCTGCACGCCGGTCGTCGCGATCAGCGCACGCGGGTGGCCCGCGCCGTCGAGCACGATGGACAGACCGCCCTCCTCGGGCAACGGATCGTCGTCGGCCTGGTAGTCCCAGAGGGCCGAGGCGGTGGCGGTCTTGGTCCCGTCCAGGACCAGGCCGAGCAGCGCGTCGGCCTGCTCCGGCGTACCGCCGAAGGCCCAGGCGGGCGGCATCAGGGACTCCAGCGCGCCCGGGCCGAAGTAGCCCGGCAGCGCCGCGAGCTTCGCGCGCCGCTTGGCCACCTCCCAGAAGGCGACGATGTCCGGGTCGGTCCGCTCCTCGGGGTCCACCTGTGCCGGATCCACCTGTGCCGGGTCAGACGTTGAAGCCGAGGGCGCGCAGCTGCTCGCGCCCGTCCTCGGTGATCTTGTCGGGTCCCCACGGCGGCATCCAGACCCAGTTGATCGCGACGTCGTTGACCAGGCCCTCGAGCGCGCTCTCGGTCTGGTCGGTGATCACGTCGGTCAGCGGGCAGGCCGCGGACGTCAGCGTCATGTCGATGACGGCGTTCGTGGACTCGTCGAGGTGCACGCCGTAGACGAGTCCGAGGTCGACGACGTTGATCCCGAGCTCGGGGTCGACGACGTCCTTCATGGCCTCGGTGACGTCCTCGACGGACGTGCCGCCGCCGGCCGGTGCGGTGGGCACCTCGGGGAGGTCGCTGTTGTCGACCGCGGTGGCGGTCTCGGTGTTGTCGTTCATGTTGATTCCTCCGAAGGTCGGTCGGTCAGCCGCGGGCCTGGACGGTGGCGTCCTTCCACGCCATCCAGGAGAGCAGGGCGCACTTCACGCGCGCGGGGAACTTGGCCACGCCGGCGAAGGCGATGCCGTCCTCGAGCACGTCCTCGTCGGGTTCGACGGTGCCCTTCCCCTGCATCAGGGCGAGGAACTCGCCGTGCACGTCCATCGCCTCGTCCACGGTCTTGCCGACGAGGAGCTCGTGCAGCACCGAGGCGGACGCCTGGGAGATGGAGCAGCCCACGGAGTCGTAGGAGACGTCGGCGATCCGCTCCTCCCCGGCTGCGCCCTCGACGTGGACGCGGAGCGTGATCTCGTCACCGCAGGTCGGGTTGACGTGGTGCACGTCCGCGCTGCGCTGGCCGTCGCCCGGCTCGCGCAGACCCTTGCCGTGGGGGTTCTTGTAGTGGTCGAGGATGATCTCCTGGTAGAGCGCATCCAGATCCTGTGCGGCACTCATGGTCACCCCAGCTTGAAGTAGGAGCGGGTGTAGTTCAGCGCGTCGACCAGGGCGTCGATCTCGGCCGGCGTCGTGTAGAGGTACGACGACATCCGCGTCGAGCTCTGCACCCCGAACCGGGCGTGCGCGGGCTTGGCGCAGTGGTGCCCGGCGCGGACCGCGACGCCGCGGCTGTCCAGCACCTGCGCCACGTCGTGCGGGTGGACGCCGTCGAGCTCGAAGGAGATCGCTCCCCCACGCTCGGAGGCGTCGAGCGGCCCGAGCACGGTGAGGCCCGGCACCGTCGCCAGTCCCTGCAGTGCGTAGCCGGTGACGGCCTGCTCGTGGGCGTGCACCGCGTCCAGACCGATGTGGCCGAGGTACTCCACCGCCGCGCCCAGACCGACGGCCTCGGCGATCGGCGGCGTACCGGCCTCGAACTTGTGCGGGATGCCGGCGAAGGTCGAGCCCTCCATCCGGACGGTCTCGATCATCTCGCCGCCACCGAGGAAGGGCGGGAGCGACTCCAGCACCGCGCGGCTGCCCCAGATCACGCCGATACCGGTCGGGCCGACCACCTTGTGTCCGGTGAAGACCAGCACGTCGGGACGCTCCTCGACCAGCATCGCGGCCAGGTCGATGGGCAGCTGCGGCGCGGCCTGGGAGGCGTCGACCACGACGATGGCGCCGACCTCGTGGGCCTTCCGCGTGATCTCCGCGATCGGGTTGACCGTGCCCAGCATGTTCGAGACCCAGGTCAGCGAGACCACCTTGGTGCGCTCGTTGACCAGGTCGTCGATCCGGTCCAGGTCGAGCCGCCCCTCGTCGGTGATCCCGAACCAGCGCAGGGTGGCGCCGGTGCGCTCGGTGACCAGCTGCCACGGCACGATGTTGGAGTGGTGCTCCATCTCGGTGATCACCACCTCGTCACCGGCCCGCAGCTGCCGCTCCCCGGCAAACGACAACGTGTTCGCCACCAGGTTGAGACCCTCCGAGGCGTTCTTGGTGAAGACCACCTCGTCGCGCTCGGGGCTCCGATGAAGGCGGCCACCTTGTCCCGGGCGGACTCGAACGACTCGGTGGCCTCGGCGCCCAGCTGGTGCATCGCTCGCGCGATGTTCGCGTTGTGCCGCTCCAGGTGGTCGACCATCGTGTCGATCACGATCTGCGGCTTCTGCGAGGTGTTCGCGCTGTCGAGGTAGACCAACGGCAGCCCGCCCGCGAGCGTGCGCTCGAGGATCGGGAAGTCCTTGCGGATGACTTCCAGCTCGGGGAGCAGTCCCTCGATCATCGGAACCCCTTTCACGGAGTGCGGTGCGGTGGTGCGAGACGTGGTGGTCAGGCCCGGTGGTCGGGCTCGGTGGTCAGGCCTATCGGGCCGCTGCGCCGAGGTACTTCTCGTAGCCGTTGGCCTCGAGCTCGTCGGCCAGCGCGGGGCCGCCGGACTCGGCGACGCGGCCGTCGACGAAGACGTGCACGTGGTCGGGCTTGATGTAGCGCAGGATCCGCGTGTAGTGGGTGATCAGCAGGACCGCCTTGTCGTCGCGCTCCCGGAACCGGTTCACGCCCTCGGAGACGACCTTCAGCGCGTCGATGTCCAGGCCGGAGTCGGTCTCGTCGAGAATCGCCACGCTCGGGTCGAGCAGGTCGAGCTGCGCGATCTCGTGGCGCTTCTTCTCACCGCCGGAGAAGCCCTCGTTGACCGAGCGCTGGGAGAAGGTGGAGTCGAGGTTCATCCGCTCCATCACGCCGTTGACGTCCTTGACCCAGGTGCGCAGCTTGGGTGCCTCGCCGTCGATCGCGGTCTTCGCGGTGCGCAGGAAGTTGGCCACCGAGACACCGGGCACCTCGACCGGGTACTGCATGGCGAGGAAGAGACCGGCGCGCGCCCGCTCGTCGACCGACATCTCCAGGATGTCCTCGCCGTCGAGGGTGACCGTGCCACCGGTGATCTCGTACTTGGGGTGACCGGCGATCGAGTACGCGAGGGTCGACTTGCCCGAGCCGTTGGGGCCCATGATCGCGTGGGTCTCGCCGGAGGTGATCGTCAAGGTGACTCCCTTGAGGATCTCCTTGGCGCCGTCGTCGGTGCTGACCGAGACGTGCAGGTCGTTGATCTCGAGGGTGCTCATGCTGGGGTGACTCCGTTCAGGGTGGTGTCGACATCGACGTAGACGTCTCCGTCACGCAGGTCGACGGGGAAGGTGGCGACCGGCTCGGTGGCCGGGAGGTTGGTGGGCTTGCCGGAGCGCAGGTCGAACATCGACCCGTGCAGCCAGCACTCGATCTGGCAGTCGGCGACCTCGCCCTCGCTGAGCGGGACCGCCGCGTGCGAGCAGAGGTCCTGCAGGGCGTAGACGTCCTCGCCGTCACGAGCGAGCACGACCGTCAGCTCCTCGAGGTCGACGGCCAGGCCCTCGTCCTCGGGGATGTCGGTCAGCGCGCAGGCGCGGTGGAAGGTCACTCAGATCTCCTTGAGGACGTTCTTGGCGAGCTCGGCCTCCACGGTGGTCAGCAGCCGCTCCTCGAGGGAGGCCACGCCGACCTTGCGGATCAGGTCGTTGAAGAAGCCGTGGACGACGAGGCGCTGCGCCTCCTTCTCCGACACCCCGCGGGATCGGAGGTAGAAGAGCTGCTCGTCGTCGAACCGGGCGGTGGCCGAGGCGTGCCCGGCACCCTCGATCTCCCCGGTCTCGATCTCCAGGTTGGGGATGGAGTCCGCCTGGCAGCCGTCGGTGAGCACCAGGTTGCGGTTCTCCTCGTAGGTCTCGATGCCCTCGGCCACCTTGCGGATCAGCACGTTGCCGACCCAGACGGTGTGCGCCTTCTCGCCCTGCAGCGCACCCTTGTAGACCGCGTTCGACTTGGTGCGCGGCGCGTTGTGGTCGGCGAAGATCCGGTGCTCGATGTGCTGACCTGCGTCGGCGAAGTAGAGCCCGAGCAGCTCCGCGGAGCCGCCGGGGCCGTCGTAGGTCACGTTCGCGTCCATCCGGACCAGGTCGCCGCCGAACGAGATCGCGGCGTGCTTGAACGTCGCGTCGCGCCCGACCCGGGTCTGGTGGTGGCTGAGGTGCACGGCGTCGTCGTTCCAGTCCTGGATGGAGACGAACGTGACGTCCGCGCCGTCGCCGACCACGATCTCGGCGACCGCGGCGACCGCGGCCGAGCCGGTGTGGTTGACCACCACGACCGCCTTGCTGTGCGCGCCGAAGCGGAAGACCAGGTGACCGCCGGTCGTCTGGCTGACGTCCTGGCCGACCATCTCGAGCACCAGCGGCTCGTCCAGCTCGGTGTCCGCGGGCACGTCGACCAGCACGGTCGGCTCGACCTCGTCGAGGATCCGGGCCGCGAACCGGGTGTTCGGGACCAGCCCGCTCACGCCGCGCAGCGCGCGTGCCCGGTCGCCGGTCACGATGTCGACCTCGACGCCTTCGGGCTCGTTCCAGCTGAGCTTGGAGGTGCGGGCGTCGAACGGCGCGTCGGCGTGCAGGCCGCGCAGGCGCTTGAGCGGGGTGAACCGCCAGATCTCCTCGCGCCCCACGGGCACGGGGTGGTCGGCCACGTCGAAGGAGCCGACGGGGTTGAGGTGGCTCTCGACCTTCTCCTGCTCCAGCGCGGAGCGGACGGAATCGGTGACTGTCACTGCTTCTCTCTCTACGTACGACGAGTGCGGGGTGCGGGTGCGCCGGGCGGCGGTCAGCCGACCGCGCCCTCCATCTGCAGCTCGATCAGGCGGTTGAGCTCCAGGGCGTACTCCATCGGCAGCTCCTTGGCGATCGGCTCGACGAAGCCGCGCACGATCATGGCCATCGCCTCGTCCTCCTCCATGCCGCGCGACATGAGGTAGAAGAGCTGGTCGTCGGAGACCTTCGAGACGCTCGCCTCGTGGCCCATGGAGACGTCGTCCTCGCGGATGTCGACGTAGGGGTAGGTGTCCGAGCGGCTGATCTGGTCGACCAGCAGCGCGTCGCAGAGGACGTTGGACTTCGAGCCGTGCGCGCCCTCGTTGACCTGGATCAGACCGCGGTACGACGTACGACCGCCGCCGCGCGCCACCGACTTGCTCAGGATCGAGGACGAGGTGTGCGGCGCGGCGTGCACCATCTTGGCGCCGGCGTCCTGGTGCTGCCCCTCGCCGGCGAAGGCGATGGAGAGGGTCTCGCCCTTGGCGTGCTCGCCCATCAGGTAGACGGCCGGGTACTTCATGGTGACCTTGGAGCCGATGTTGCCGTCGACCCACTCCATGGTGGCGCCGGCCTCGCAGACCGCCCGCTTGGTCACCAGGTTGTAGACGTTGTTCGACCAGTTCTGGATGGTCGTGTAGCGGCAGCGACCGCCCTTCTTCACGATGATCTCGACCACCGCGGAGTGCAGCGAGTCCGAGGAGTAGATCGGCGCGGTGCAGCCCTCGACGTAGTGCACGTAGGCGTCCTCGTCGACGATGATCAGCGTCCGCTCGAACTGGCCCATGTTCTCGGTGTTGATCCGGAAGTAGGCCTGCAGCGGGATGTCGACGTGCACACCCGGCGGGACGTAGATGAAGGAGCCGCCGGACCACACCGCGGTGTTCAGCGCGGCGAACTTGTTGTCGCCGACCGGGATCACGGTGCCGAAGTACTCCTGGAAGAGCTCCGGGTGCTCCTTGAGCGCCGTGTCGGTGTCCAGGAACAGCACGCCCTGGGCCTCGAGGTCCTCGCGGATGGAGTGGTAGACCACCTCGGACTCGTACTGCGCGGCGACACCGGCGACCAGGCGCTGCTTCTCCGCCTCCGGGATGCCGAGCTTGTCGTAGGTGTTCTTGATGTCCTCGGGCAGCTCCTCCCACGAGGTGGCCTGCTTCTCCGAGGAGCGCACGAAGTACTTGATGTTGTCGAAGTCGATGCCGCCGAGGTCGGAGCCCCAGGTCGGCATGGGCTTGCGATCGAAGAGCTTGAGGCCCTTGAGGCGCAGGTCGAGCATCCAGTCCGGCTCGCTCTTCTTGCCGGAGATGTCGCGCACCACGGCGTCGTTGAGGCCGCGCTGGGCGGCGGCTCCGGCGACGTCCGGGTCGGCCCAGCCGAACTCGTAGCGGCCGATGCCCTTCAGCTCGGGGTTGAGTTCCTCGATGGAGGTCATGAGTTGACCCGCTCCTTCTTGTCGGCGGTCTCTTCGGTGGACGCGGGGTGCGCAGTCACCCCGGTGTCGGGAATGCAGGTGGTGCAGACGCCGTCGCCGTGGGCGATGGTCGCCAGCCGCTGGACGTGCGTGCCGAGCACCCGGCCGATGGCCGCGGTCTCCGCCTCGCACAGCTGGGGGAACTCGTGGGCGACGTGGGAGACCGGACAGTGCTGCTGGCACAACTGCTCGGCCGCCTGGCCTCCGGCGCCGCCGATCAAGGGCAGCTCCCGCACCGAGGCGGCGTAGCCCTCCTCGGAGAAGACCCGGGCGAGCACCTCCGCCGGTGAGGCGTCCGGGTGCGCGGCGGCGACCTTCGGGAAGCGCTCCTCGATGAACGCGGCCCGCTGCTCGGCGAACGCCTGCACCGCTCCGTCGCCGGCCGTGTCGGCCAGGAAGCGCAGTGCGGCGGCGGCGAGGTCGTCGTACTGGGCCTCGAAGCCGTCGCGACCACGCTCGGTGAGCGCGAACGCCTTGGCCGGGCGGCCACGCCCCCGATTGCCGCTCGGTCGCGGCTCACGGTGCTCGACGAGGCCGTCGGCCAGCATCTGGTCGAGGTGGCGACGGACGGCCGCCGGCGTCAGGTCCAGCCGGTCCGCGAGGTCGGCGGCGGTCGACGGGCCGTTGACCAGGATCGACTGCGCGACGCGCTGACGCGTCGGCTGATCTCCTGTCCCCGGTGCTCCGTCCACGATTTCCACAACATCAGTGTGGCGTTATTGATTCCGATGCTTCAAGCAAGGCCCGCCTTACCTGCGACCGCAGCGTGAGCCGGGCCACAGCCGCACCGGGGAGGTCGCGGGGCTACTCCGCGGGCCTGGTGGCGCGCAGCCACGCGATGCCGAGGACGGGCAGCACCAGGGGCAGGAAGCCGTAGCCCTGCCCGAAGTGCGACCAGACCGTCTTGTCCGGGAACAGGTCGGTGGCGACATAGCTCAGTGTCCCCACGGTGAGCACCCCGATCAGCTCGATGGTCACCGCGACCACCGCGATCCGCCAGCCCAGCCGACCGCCGAGCAGCAGGCAGGTGGTGGCGACCAGGTAGAGGATCGCGGCGAGCAGTGAGAGCGAGTACGCCAGCGGGGCGCGGTCGGGGTCGGTGCCCAGCTGTACCGCCGAGCGACCGGTCGCCGCGACCGCGAAGACGCCGTAGACGAAGACCAGGGCGCGGCCCCACCCGGCCGAGAGCTGCTCCGGCTGCGTCCTCGCCGGCTCCCGGCTCGGCTCAGCCATGGCTGCCCGACCAGATGTCCCAGAGCCGGACCTCCATCCCGGCCACGGTCGCCACCGCGAGCAGCAGGACAGTGGTGCCCACCCGGGAACGCTCGGCCAGCGAGAAGAGCGCTCCGGCGACCGGGGCGAGGGCGACGGTGACCAGATAGCTGATGAAGACCGCCCCCTCGACGTCGCGCTCGGTCCGCGCCAGCGCGACGCACCCGGCGACCAGCTGCAGCAGGACCGCGACCTCGATCACCGCGAGTGCCAGGTAGTGGCTGTCCTGCGTGGATCGGTCGCGGATCAGGTCCACCAGCAGGAGCACCGCCGTCGCGCCGGCCAGCACGAGGATCAGTGCGTAGGACCAGGTCGTCACGGCGGCCAGCGTAGGCGGCCCCGGGTGGGGACCGGGGCCCGGCCCCGGACACCTCCTTCCTAGACTGAGCGCCGTGTCCGCCCCCCACCACCCTGCCGTCGTGATCGACGGCCTGGTGATGAGGTACGGCGACAAGAGCGCCGTGGACGGCCTGAGCCTGGACGTCGAGTCGCACACCATCACCGCCGTGCTCGGGCCGAACGGCGCCGGGAAGACCACCACCCTGGAGACCTGCGAGGGCTATCGGCGGCCGCACCAGGGCACGGTCCGGGTGCTCGGCCTGGACCCGATCCGCGACCGCAAGGCCCTGCTCCCCGGATCGGCGTGATGCTGCAGTCGGGCGGTGCCTGGAGCAGCGCCCGGCCGGCGGAGATGCTGCGCCACCTCTCCCGGCTGCACGCCCATCCGGTGCCGGTGACCGAGCTGATGGACCGGCTCTCGCTGCACGAGTGCGCGCGGACGCCGTACCGGCGGCTGTCGGGGGGCCAGCAGCAGCGGCTCGGGCTGGCGATGGCGCTGGTCGGTCGACCCGAGCTGGTCTTCGTCGACGAGCCGACCGCCGGGATGGACCCGCAGATCCGGCGTACCGTCTGGGAGCTGCTCGAGGAGCTGCGCGCGGCCGGGGTGACCGTGGTGCTCACCACGCACTACCTCGAGGAGGCGGAGCGGCTGGCGGACCGCGTGCACATCATCGACCGCGGCCGGCTGGTCGCCAGCGGCTCACCCCTGGAGCTGACCCGGGGCGGCACCGTCGCCACGATCCGGCTGGTCGTCACCCAGCCGTTCCCGCCGGGCGCGCCGGAGGGTCTGGCCACCGACCTCGGCCCGGGCACCGAGCTGCACGTGCTCGACGAGTACAGCCTGCGCCTGTCCGGGCCCGCCGACGCGAGCACGCTGGCCCGGGTCTCCGCGTGGTGCGAGAAGCACGAGGTGCTGCCGGAGTCGCTCAGCCTGGGTCAGCGCAACCTGGAGGACGTCTTCCTCGAGCTGACCGGACGCGAGCAGGAGACCCCGTGAGCAGCACCTTCTCCCCCGCCCCGGCGCCGCACCGCTGGTCCGCCAGGTGCTCGCCCAGGCCGCCATGGAGGCGCGGCTGATGCTGCGCAACGGCGAGCAGCTGCTGCTCGCCGTGGTGATCCCGGTGGTGGTGCTGGTGGGCGCGGTGCAGGGCTCCGAGCGCGTCGGCATCTCCTTCGACGACCCGATGGTCGACGTGATCACGCCGGGTGTGCTGGCGCTGGCGGTGATGTCCACCTCCTTCACCTCGTTGGCGATCGCCACCGGGTTCGAGCGCCGCTACGGCGTGCTCAAGCGCCTCGGCACGGCACCGCTCTCCCGGGCCGCGCTGCTCGGCGGCAAGATCGGGGCGCTCTTCGCCGTCGAGCTGTTGCAGTTCGCCGTGATCGGGGCGGTGGGCTTCTCCCTGGGCTGGGCGCCGACCCTCCAGGTGGCAGGTCTGCTCCTCACGCTGCTGCTCGGTACGGCGGCGTTCGCCTCCCTCGGCCTGCTGCTCGCCGGCGCGCTGCGCGCCGAGGCGACGCTGGCGGCGGCGAACCTGGTGTACCTGCTGCTGATGGCGGGCGGGGCCGTGGTCCTTCCCGCCTCCGCGTACGGCGACCTGGGCACGGCGATGACCTGGCTGCCCTCAGGTGCGCTCGGCGAGGCGATGCGCTCGGCCTGCGACGGCGCGCTGCCCTGGCGCGACCTCGCGGTGCTCACCGGGTGGGCCGGCCTCGGGTCGCTGCTCACCGCGCGCACCTTCCGGTGGGAGTGACCCGGCCGACCGAGCGCGCGCAGCAGATCACATCGCACGCGATGCGGCCGAGCGCCGCGTCACCGAGCAGAATGAGGAACCGTGACACAGCAGGTGGACATCCCGGCCGGTGAACGACGAGGCGCGGTCGACCGCGCCGCAGCCGTGCTGTGGCCGGCCGCGATAGCGAACCTGGTCGCCAACATCGCGATCGTGGTCACCGGTGGCGCGGTGCGCCTGACCGGGTCCGGCCTGGGCTGCCCGACCTGGCCCCGCTGCACCGAGGAGTCCTACGTCGCGCACGGCGCGCTGGGCTGGCACGGCGCGATCGAGTTCGGCAACCGCATGCTCACCTTCGTGCTGGTCGCGATCGCGATCGGCTGCTGGCTCGCCGCGCTGGCGTCGCGTCGCCGCGGGGACGCCGGCGGTGGCCGATCGGTCCTGCTGTCCACCGTGATCGCCCTGGGGATCCCGGCGCAGGCCGTGATCGGCGGCGTCACGGTGCTCACCGACCTGAACCCGTGGGTGGTCGCGCTGCACCTGCTGGTGTCGATGGCGATCATCGGTGTCTGCGTCGTGCTGCTCGACCACCTCCGCCCGGTCCCCCGGCCGGCCGCCTCACCCGGTCTGTGGTGGACGGTCGTGGCGACCTACGTGGTCGGGTGGGTGGTGCTGTACCTCGGCACGGTGGTGACCGGCTCCGGCCCCCACTCCGGCGACCTGGACTCCCGGCGCACCGGCCTGGACCCGCAGGTCATGTCGCACGTCCACGCCGCGGCCGTCTACGCGTTGGTCGCGGTGACCGTGGCAGTGCTGTTCCTGGCCGTCCGCAGCCGCCTCGCCGTGCTGCGCCGCGCCGCGACGCTGCTGCTGGCGGTGGAGCTGCTGCAGGGAGTGATCGGCTTCGTGCAGTACTTCAACGACCTTCCCGAGCTGCTGGTCGGCCTGCACATGCTGGGCGCGGCCCTCACCTCGGCCGCCCTCGCCTGGCTCGTCCTCGCGGCCCGTCAGCGCGACTGACCGCGCCGCGGACGCGGCCCGGTCAGTGCAGCAGCGGGTCGATCGCGACGGCGACGAAGAGCAGCGAGAGGTAGAGGTTCGAGGAGTGGAAGAGCCGCATCGGCTGGATCACGCTGAGCTCGTCGCTGCGTGAGGCGCGGTGCAGCATCCGGTGCGCCTCGACCAGGAACACCCCACCGAGCACCACCGCGGCCGCGGGGTAGAACCAGCCGGTGCCGGCCACCGGCCACAGCAGCAGCGAGACGCCGACCATCACCCACGAGTAGGCCACGATCTGGCGGGCCACCGCCTTGGCCGGTTTCACCGCCGGGAGCATCGGGACGTCCACCTGCGCGTAGTCCTCGCGGTAGCGCAGCGCCAGGGCCCAGGTGTGCGGGGGCGTCCAGAAGAAGACCACGGCGAAGAGCACGATCGGGACCCAGGACATCTCCCCGGTCACCGCGGTCCAGCCGATCAGCGCGGGGAAGCAGCCCGCGATGCCTCCCCAGACGATGTTCTGGGTGGTCCGTCTCTTCAGCAGCATCGTGTAGACGAAGACGTAGAACGCGTTCGCGCCGAGCGACAGCGCCGCCGACAGCGGGTTCACCCAGAGCAGCAGGATCGCCGTCGAGAGCGCGGCGAGCACGACGCCGAAGACCAGCGCGGCGACGGGCGTCACGATGTGCCGCGGGAGCGCACGGCGACGGGTACGTCGCATCTGCTCGTCGATGTCGCGGTCGTAGACGCAGTTGAAGACCGATGCCGAGCCGGCCGAGAGCGCGCCACCGGCGACGGTCGCGGCGACCAGCCCCAGGGGCGGGACGCCGCGCGCGGCGAAGAACATCACCGGAACGGTGGTCAGCAGCAGCAGCTCGATGACCCGCGGCTTGGTGAGACCGACGTACGCCATCACGACGTCCTTCGCGCTCGCCTTGGGCAGATCGCCCTCGGGGAGCACACCGTTCACACCGCGCT
Organism: Nocardioides sambongensis; assembly: GCF_006494815.1. Taxonomy (NCBI): domain Bacteria; kingdom Bacillati; phylum Actinomycetota; class Actinomycetes; order Propionibacteriales; family Nocardioidaceae; genus Nocardioides; species Nocardioides sambongensis. Next base: position 1,031,509 of record NZ_CP041091.1, on the reverse strand, counting down.
GGGCGCCCCGGCTGCTCAGCTCGGGGCTGGCGGGGTCGACGTACGTCACGGAGATCCTCACTGCAGCAGAGGCCCGGTCGGGGCAGAGCGCATCGATTGTAACGGGACCGGACCGATCCGTGGGCACCGAGGCGATGTGCCCGGTGTCGGGCCTCTCGATAGGCTCGGGATCATGATCCCGGACCTGGAGTGGACCGACCTCGACCGCAAGGCGGTCGACACCGTTCGAACGCTGGCCATGGACGCCGTCCAGAAGGTCGGCAACGGCCATCCCGGCACGGCCATGAGCCTCGCGCCGGCCGCCTACCTGCTCTTCCAGAAGGTGATGCGGCACAACCCCGCCGACCCGGACTGGGCCGGGCGCGACCGGTTCGTGCTCTCCGCCGGACACTCCTCGCTCACCCTCTACCTCCAGCTCTACCTCGGCGGTTGGGGCCTCGAGCTGGAGGACATCCAGGCGCTGCGCACCTGGGGCTCGAAGACCCCGGGACACCCCGAGCACGGCCACACCGCCGGCGTCGAGACCACCACCGGCCCCTCGGCCAGGGAGTCGGCAACGCGGTCGGCATGGCGATGGCCGCCCGGCGCGAGCGGGGTCTGCTCGACCCCAACGCCGAGCCCGGTGCCTCCCCGTTCGACCACCACGTCTACGCGATCTGCTCCGACGGCGACATCGAGGAGGGGATCAGCGCCGAAGCCTCGGCCATCGCCGGCGTGCAGGCGCTGGGCAACCTCACCGTCATCTACGACGACAACCAGATCTCCATCGAGGACGACACCAACATCGCCCTCGCCGAGGACGTCGCGGCACGCTACGAGGCCTACGGCTGGCACGTCCAGACCGTCGACTGGACCGCGGGCGCGAACGGCTACCAGGAGGACGTCCAGGGCCTCTTCGACGCGATCCGCGCCGCCGAGGCGGTCACCGACCGCCCCTCCTTCATCGTGCTCCGCACCGTCATCGCCTGGCCCGCGCCCAACGCGCAGGGCACCGGGAAGGCGCACGGCTCGGCCCTCGGTGCCGACGAGGTCGCCGCGACCAAGGAGATCCTCGGCTTCGACCCGGAGCAGTCCTTCGAGGTCCCGGTCGGCGTGCTCGAGCACACCCGCGAGGCCGTGGAGCGGGGCAAGGCGGCCCAGGCGGAGTGGGACCGGGCGTTCCAGCACTGGACCACCAAGCCGTCCGCGGACGTCGCCGCCTTCGAGCGGATGCGCACCCGCACCCTCCCCGACGGCTGGGACGCGGACCTGCCCACCTGGCCGGCCGACGAGAAGGGCATCGCCACCCGCAAGGCCTCCGGCGCGGTGATCAACGCGGTCGCCCCGAAGGTCCCCGAGCTCTGGGGCGGCTCGGCCGACCTCGCCGAGTCGAACAACACGACCATCGAGGGCGTCCCCTCGTTCCTGCCGGCGGAGCGCTCCACCGACATGTGGAAGGGCGACCCCTACGCCGGGCGGGTGCTGCACTTCGGCATCCGCGAGCACGCCATGGGCGCGATCATGAACGGCATCGCGCTGCACGGCGGCACCCGCGTGTTCGGCGGCACGTTCCTGACCTTCTCCGACTACATGCGCCCCTCCGTGCGGCTGGCCGCCCTGATGCAGCTGCCGGTGACCTACGTGTGGACCCACGACTCGATCGGTCTCGGTGAGGACGGCCCGACGCACCAGCCGGTCGAGCACCTCGCGGCCCTGCGCGCCATCCCCGGCCTGGACGTGGTCCGCCCCGGTGACGCCAACGAGGTCGCCGCGGCGTGGGCGACCGTGCTCGGCCACTCCGACCGCCCCGCCGGCCTGGCACTGTCCCGCCAGAACCTGCCGATCTACCCGCGGGGCGAGCAGGGCTACAGCGACACCTCGAACGTGCACAAGGGGGCTACGTCCTGCTCGACTGCGAGGGCGGCCTTCCCGAGGTGGTCCTGATCGGCACCGGCTCCGAGCTCCAGCTCGCGGTGGCGGCCTACCACCGGCTCACCGAGGCGGGGGTCCGCGCCCGGGTCGTCTCGATGCCCTGCCGCGAGTGGTACGACGCCCAGCCGGCGTCCTACCGCGAGACCGTGATCCCCCGACCGTCCGCGCCCGGGTGTCGGTGGAGGCCGGCATCGCCCAGGGATGGCGCGAGGTCGTCGGCGACCACGGCCGGATCATCTCGATCGAGACCTACGGTGCCTCCGCCGACCATCAGCGGATGTTCACCGAGTACGGCTTCACCGTCGACGCCGTGGTCAATGCCGCCCACGACAGCATCGCGGCCGCCGCGGGCTGAGATCCGCGCGAACGGGCACGATGCACCCACCGTCCAAGGAGGAAGTTCCATGAGTGATCGCTTGAAGGCCCTCGCCGACGCGGGGGTTTCCATCTGGCTCGACGACCTGTCCCGGGAACGGATCGAGACCGGCAACCTGGCCGCCATGGTGGACCAGAGGTCGGTGGTCGGCGTGACCACCAACCCGACGATCTTCGCCGGCGCCATCGCCGACGGTGAGCGCTACGACGCGCAGGTCCGCGGACTGGTGGCCGACGGTGCCGATGTGGCCCGCACCATCTTCGAGCTGACCACCGAGGACGTGCGCAACGCGTGCGACATCCTGGGCCAGGTCGCCGCGGCCACCGAGCACGACGGCCGGGTGTCGATCGAGGTCGAGCCGGCACTCGCCCGGGACACCGACGGCACCATCGCCAGCGCGCGAGCGCTGTGGGCCGCGGTGGACCGGCCGAACGCCCTGATCAAGATCCCCGCCACCGCCGAGGGACTGCCGGCGATCACCGCGGCGATCAGCGAGGGGATCAGCGTCAACGTCACGCTGATCTTCTCCACCGACCGTTACCGGGAGGTGATGGAGGCCTACCTGCTCGGGCTCGAGCGGGCCCGCGCGGCCGGCAAGGACGTCTCGGAGATCCGCTCGGTGGCCTCGTTCTTCGTCTCGCGGGTCGACACCGAGATCGACAACCGGTTGGAGAAGATCGGCAGCGACGACGCGCTGGCGCTGCGCGGCAAGGCCGCCGTGGCCAACGCCCGCCTCGCCTACGCGGCGTTCCAGGAGGCCTTCGCCGGTCCTCGCTGGGAGTCGCTCGCCGCCGACGGTGCACACGCCCAGCGGCCGCTCTGGGCGTCCACCGGGGTGAAGAACCCGGACTACCCGGACACCCTCTACGTCACCGACCTGGTGGTCGCCGACACGGTCAACACGATGCCGGAGAAGACGCTCGACGCGTTCGCCGACCACGGCGAGGTGAGCGGCGACCAGGTGTCCGGACGGGGCGCGCAGGCGCAGCAGGTCTTCGACGCTCTCGCCGCCGTCGGCGTCGACCTGGCCGACGTGTTCACGGTGCTCGAGGACGAGGGCGTCGACAAGTTCGCCGCCTCCTGGGACGAGCTCACCGAGACGGTGCAGCAGCAGTTGGACCGCGCCGCAGGCTGACCCGCCACCCCATCGGAGGAACCACGCCCATGCCCCAGCACCCGGTCGACCCGACGACGACGAAGGCCTGGGCGCGGCTCGCCGAGCTCGCCGCCACGCGCGAGCCCGACCTCCGGGCGGCCTTCGACGCCGACCCGGAGCGGGCCAGCCGGCTCAGCGTCACCGCGGCCGACCTGCACGTCGACCTCTCCAAGAACCTGATCGACGGCGAGATCCTCGCCGCGCTGGTCGACCTCGCCGACGAGGTGGGTCTCGCTGCGCGGCGCGACGCCATGTTCACCGGCGAGCCGATCAACGTCACCGAGGACCGCGCGGTGCTGCACACCGCGCTGCGCGCTCCGGCGGGGACCTCGGTCACCGCGGACGGTGAGGATGTGGTGCCCGGCGTGCACGAGGTCCTCGAACGGGTCTACGCCTTCGCCGACCGGATCCGCTCCGGCGACTGGACCGGGGTCACCGGCGAACGCATCCGCACGGTGGTCAACATCGGGATCGGTGGGTCGGACCTGGGCCCGGTGATGGCCTACGAGGCGCTCAAGGCCTATCGGGCCGAGTCCCTGGAGTGCCGCTTCATCAGCAACATCGACCCGACCGATGTCGCGGAGACGCTCGCCGACCTGGACCCGCGCAGCACCCTCTTCATCGTCGCGAGCAAGAGCTTCGGGACGCTGGAGACGCTCACCAACGCACGGCTGTGCCGCACCTGGCTGCTCGACCGGCTCCGCGAGCTCGGCGCCCTCGGCGAGGACGACGGCGACACCGTGGCCCGTCACTTCGTCGCCGTCTCCACCGCGTTGGACAAGGTGGCCGACTTCGGCATCGACCCTGCGAACGCGTTCGGCTTCTGGGACTGGGTCGGCGGCCGGTACTCGGTGGACTCGGCGATCGGCACCTCCCTGGTGGTCGCGATCGGGCGGGAGGGGTTCACCGACCTGCTGGCCGGGTTCCGGGCGATGGACGAGCACTTCCGTCGTACCGAGCACGGGGCGAACGTCCCGGTGCTGATGGGCCTGCTGAACGTCTGGTACACCAACTTCCTCGACGCGCAGACCCACGCGGTGCTCCCCTACGCGCAGTCCCTGCACCGCTTCCCGGCGTACCTGCAGCAGCTGACGATGGAGTCCAACGGCAAGGGGGTGCGCTGGGACGGCACCCCGGTGACCACCGACACCGGCGAGGTCTTCTGGGGCGAGCCCGGCACCAACGGCCAGCACGCCTTCTACCAGCTGCTGCACCAGGGCACCCGGCTCGTCCCGGCCGACTTCATCGCCTTCGCCCAGCCGGCGCACCCGCTCGTCGACGGGGAGCACGACGTCCACGAGCTCTTCCTGGCGAACTTCTTCGCCCAGACCCAGGCCCTGGCCTTCGGCCGGACCGCCGACGAGGTGCGGGCGGCCGGGGTCGCCGAGGAGCTGGTCAGCGCGCGGACGTTCACCGGGAACCGTCCGACGACCTCGATCATGGCTCCGCTTCTCACCCCGAACGTGCTCGGCCAGCTGATCGCGCTCTACGAGCACATCACCTTCACCCAGGGCGTGATCTGGGGGTCGACAGCTTCGACCAGTGGGGGTCGAGCTCGGCAAGAAGCTCGCCCTCGACCTCGCCCCGGCCGTGGCCGGCGACGAGGACGTGCTGGCCGGCCAGGACTCCTCCACCCGCGCCCTCATCGCCTACTACCGGGAGCACCGCGACCGATGAACCTCGACAGCTTCGACCAGCCGCGGATCGAGGTCCACCCCGACGCGGACGCCCTGGCCACCACGATCGCCGGTGAGCTGCTCAACCGGATCGCCGACGCGCAGGCGGCCGGTGCCGTGCCGCACATCGGACTGACCGGCGGCACCATCGCCCGCAAGGTGCACGCCGAGGTCGCCCGGCTCGCAGACGGGTCCGGCGTCGACTGGGGAGCGGTGCACTTTTGGTTCGGGGACGAGCGCTTCGTCCCCGCCGCCTCCCCCGACCGCAACGCCGGTCAGGCACGTCAGGACTTCCTCGACGCCGTCGGCGCACGGTTGGTCCACGAGGTGCCCGCCTCCGACCAGGTCGCCACCGCGGAGGAGGCCGCCGACGCCTACGCCGCCGAGGTACGACGAGACGGCGGCGGCGCCTTCGACGTACTGATGCTCGGTGTCGGACCCGACGGCCACATCGCCTCGCTCTTCCCGCACCACCCCGGACTGGCGGTCGTGGATGCCATCACCACGGCGGTCCACGACTCCCCCAAGCCGCCGCCGGACCGGGTCACCTTCACCTTCGAGGCGCTGACCCGTTCCCGCTCCGTGTGGTTCCTGGTCTCCGGCGAGGGCAAGGCGGACGCCGTCTCGCGGGGGTTGGCCGCCGAGGGATCCCGGGACGGCACCAGCCTCGCCGACACCCCGGCCCGGGGTGTGCACGGCGAGGAGGAGACCGTCTGGTTCCTCGACCAGGACGCCGCGTCGCTCCTCTGAACGGCCAACGGCGCGCAGCCCGGACCCCGGGCTGCGCGCCGTGCGGCAGGTCAGCGCGTCAGAAGATGATCTCGCCGGTCTTCCGGCGAGTGCGCAGCAGCTGGATCGCCTCGTCCAGGATGACCTCGGCCTCCTGGTCGGAGCGGCGCTCCTTCACGTAGGCCAGGTGCGTCTTGTACGGCTCGTTCTTCGGGGCCGGGGGCGGGTTGTCGGAGTCCTGGGACGCCGGCAGTCCGCACTTGGGACAGTCCCACGACTCCGGGACAGCAGCCTCGACCGAGAAGGTGATCACCGAGCGGTGCTCGTGCGCGCAAAAGTAGGTGATCGCCTGGCGGGGAGCAGCCTCGCCACGCTCGGCCTCCCCCATCGGGCCCGCGCCCACTCGGCTACCACGGATCGCGTTACCGCCTCCGGCCAACGGATTCTCCTCAAGACTCGTCGTGCCGGCCCGCTGTCGGGCCGGTCGTGTGCGGGGTCAGATCAGCTCTGGTAGGCCAGCAGGAGGCCGAGTGCGATGACGCAGGCGAACCAGATCACGCCGATCCCGACCGTGAACCGGTCGAGGTTGCGTTCGGCGATCGATGAGCCACCGAGCGAGCTGGAGACGCCGCCACCGAACATGTCCGAGAGGCCGCCGCCCCGCCCCTTGTGCAGCAACACCAGGAGGATCAGCAGCAGACTCGTGATCACGAGCAGGACGGTCAGCAGGGTCGACAACACGTGCGTGATCCTACGTCAGAGGGTTGGTCGGGACCGCACCGCGGGGGTCACCCGAGGCTCGGCATGTCGTAGTAGCGGCACACGCCGCCGAACTCGTCGGCCTGCAGGCTGGCGCCGCCCACCAGACATCCGTCGATGTCGGGCTGCGCCATGATCCCCGCGACGTTGGCCGCCTTCACCGATCCGCCGTAGAGCACGCGCACCGCCGAGGCCGCCTCCTCGCCGTACGACGCACCGACCTGCTCGCGGATCGCCGCACAGACCTCCTGGGCGTCGTCGGGCGTGGCGACCTCTCCGGTGCCGATCGCCCAGACCGGCTCGTAGGCGATCACCAGACCGGCCACCTGCTCCGCCGTCAGGCCCGCGAGCGAGCCGACCAGCTGCGCGGTCGTGTAGGCCACGTGCTCTCCGGACTGACGGACCTCGAGCCCCTCGCCGACGCACACGATCGGGGTGATGCCCTCCTTCAGCGCGGCACCCGCCTTCGCCGCGACGACCTCGTCGCTCTCCGCGTGGTACTGGCGCCGCTCGGAGTGCCCGGCCAGCGCATAGCTGCAGCCGAGCTTGGCCAGCATCGCAGCGCTGACCTCGCCCGTGTAGGCCCCGTTGGCGTGCACGGACACGTCCTGCGCGCCGTACCGCAGCTGCAGGCGGTCGCCGTCCACCAGCGTCTGCACCGAGCGGAGGTCGGTGAACGGCGGGATCACCGCGACCTCGACCCGGCCGTAGTCGTGCCGCTTGTCGGACAGGGTCCAGGTCAGCTTCTGGACGAGCACCACCGCTTCCTGGTGGTTGAGGTTCATCTTCCAGTTGCCGGCCATCAGCGGCACGCGGCCGGCCGGGCTCTTCTTCGTGGCCATGGTCAGTTCGCCTCCAGAACGGTGATGCCGGGCAGTTCCCTGCCCTCGAGGTACTCCAGGCTCGCGCCGCCCCCGGTCGAGATGTGGCCGAACGCGGCCTCGTCGAAGCCGAGGGTGCGGACCGCGGCCGCGGAGTCCCCGCCGCCCACGACGGAGAGCCCTTCGACGTGGGTCAGCGCCTCGGCCACCGCACGGGTGCCCTCGGCGAACGCCGCCACCTCGAAGACACCCATCGGGCCGTTCCAGAAGACCGTCCGCGCGTCGGAGAGGGCTGCCGCGAACGTCGCTCCGGACGCCGGCCCGATGTCCAGCCCGAGCGTGGTCTCGGGGATCGCGTCGGCGGCCACCACCCGGGCGGAGGCCTCGTCGCCGAACGAGTCGGCGACCACGATGTCACTGGGCAGCACGATCTCGACGCTCGAGGCCGCCGCCCGCGCCAGGTAGTCGCGACAGGTGGGGATCTGGTCCTCCTCGAGCAGGCTGCTGCCCACGCCGTGGCCCTGCGCGGCGAGGAACGTGAAGACCATCCCGCCGCCGATCAGCAGCTTGTCGGCCTTCTCCAGGAGGTTGTCGATCACGCCGAGCTTGTCGGAGACCTTCGAGCCGCCGAGCACCACCACATAGGGGCGTTCGGGGTCCACGGTCAGCCGCCGCAGCACGTCGACCTCGGCCGCCACCAGGCCGCCCATCGCGTGCGGGAGCCGCTGGGCGACGTCGTACACGCTCGCCTGCTTGCGGTGCACCACACCGAACCCGTCGGAGACGAAGGCGTCGGCGAGGGCGGCGAGCCGGTCCGCGAACTCGCCACGCTCGGCGTCGTCCTTGCTGGTCTCGCCGGGGTTGAACCGCACGTTCTCCAGTACGGCGACAGCCCCGTCCTCGAGCCCGGCGACGGTCTCCGTCGCGCTGGTCCCGACGGTGTCGCCGGCGAACGCCACCGGGGCCCCGAGCAGCTCACCCAGGCGGGCGGCGACGGGCTCCAGCGAGAACTCCGCGTCGGGCGCGCCCTTCGGACGCCCCAGGTGGGCGGTGACCACCACCCTCGCCCCCGCCTCGGCGAGCGCCCTGATGGTCGGCACGCTGGCCCGGATCCGGCCGTCGTCGGTGATCACCTTCGCGCCTGCGTCGCCCTCGAGCGGGACGTTGAGGTCGGAACGGACGAGAACGCGCTTGCCACTGACCTCGCCGAGGCCTGGATACTCCGCCATGGTGTGCGTGCTTCCTTCGCTGGGATGTGTGCTCGGGTGTGGGGTCGGGCGCCGGTCGGCGCCCGACCCCGTCACGGGTCGCAGCCTCTCAGAGGGAGGAGCCGACGTGCACCACCAGGTCCGCCAGGCGGTTGGAGTATCCCCACTCGTTGTCGTACCAGCCGGCCACCTTGACCTGGTTGCCGATCACCTTCGTCAGCGGTGCGTCGAAGATGCACGACGCCGGGTCGGTGACGATGTCGGAGGAGACGATCGGGTCGGTGGAGTAGCGCAGGATGCGGCCGTCGGCGGCCGCCTTCACCGCCTCGTTGACCTCCTCGACGCTGGTCTCGCGCGACGCCTCGAAGGAGAGGTCGGTGAGGGACCCGGTCGGCGTCGGCACGCGCAGTGCGTAGCCGTCGAGCTTGCCCTTGAGCTCGGGCAGTACCAGTCCGATCGCCTTCGCCGCACCGGTCGAGGTGGGCACGATGTTGAGGGCGGCGGCACGGGCGCGGCGCAGGTCCTTGTGGATGTTGTCCTGCAGGTTCTGGTCCGCCGTGTAGGCGTGCACCGTGGTCATCAGGCCCTTGACGATCCCGACGCTGTCGTTGAGCGCCTTCGCCATCGGCGCCAGGCAGTTGGTGGTGCACGACGCGTTGGAGATGACGGTGTGCGCCGCCGGGTCGTAGAGGTCGTCGTTGACGCCCATCACGACGGTCAGGTCGGGGTTGGTCGCGGGCGCGGAGACGATGACCTTCCTGGCGCCGGCCCCGTCGACGTGGGCACGGGCCTTCGCGGCGTCGGTGAAGAAGCCGGTCGACTCGATCACGACGTCGGCGCCCACCTCGCCCCACTTCAGGGCGGCCGGGTCGCGTTCGGCGAACGCATGGATCTTGTTGCCGCCGACGACGATCGCGTCCTCGGTGGCCGACACGTCGGTGTCGAGCCGGCCGAGGATGGTGTCGTAGGTCAGCAGGTGCGCGAGCGTCGCGTTGTCGGTCAGGTCGTTGACCGCGACGATCTCGATGTCGAGACCGCTGGCGCGGACTGCGCGGAAGAAGTTCCGGCCGATCCGGCCGAATCCGTTGATGCCTACTCGTACGGTCACAGGTGGGCTCCTCCGAGTTGAACAGGGTGATCTGGGTAACTCGACCCTAGCGTCCCCGGCCCTCGCCCCGGCGCTGGCGGCAGGAACGTCTCAGATCGTTCCAAAAACTCATGACCTGCGAGAACATCAGGTAACGGGCGCCCCGGTCAGGCGTCGCCGGCCAGCATCTCCGGGGTCAGGGACGCCTCGGTGTCCGGGATGCCCAGCTCCTCGGCCCGCTTGTCCGCCATCGCGAGCAGCCGGCGGATCCGGCCGGCGATGGCGTCCTTGGTGAGCACCGGCTCGTGGAGCTGCCCGAGCTCCTCCAGGGATGCCTGCTTATGCTCCAGCCGGAGGGAGCCGGCCATCTTCAGGTGGTCGGGGACCTCGTCGCCGAGGATCTCCATGGCGCGCTCGACGCGGGCACCCGCGGTCACCGCGGCCCGGGCCGATCGACGGAGGTTGGCGTCGTCGAAGTTCGCGAGACGGTTGGCGGTGGCACGCACCTCACGTCGCATCCGACGCTCCTCCCAGGCCATCAGCGTCTCGTGGGCGCCGAGCCGGGTGAGCAGCTGACCGATCGCGTCGCCGTCGCGGATCACCACCCGGTCCACGCCCCGTACCTCACGGGCCTTGGCCTGGATGCCCAAGCGGCGCGCGACGCCGACCAGCGCCAGCGCCGCCTCCGAGCCGGGGCAGGTGATCTCCATCGCCGAGGAACGACCGGGCTCGGTCAGCGAGCCGTGTGCCAGGAACGCGCCGCGCCACGCGGCCACCGCGTCGCAGGCGCCGCCGGAGACGACGGCCGGCGGCAGTCCGCGCACCGGTCGGCCGCGCTGGTCGAGCAGTCCGGTCTGCCGGGCGAGCGCCTCACCGTCCTTCACCACGCGGACGATGTAACGGCTCCCCTTCCGGATCCCGTTGCCCTGCACCATGACCACGTCGGAGCTCTGCCCGTAGATCTCGGCCACGTCCTTGCGCAGGCGCCGCGCGGCCGCACCGGTGTCCAGCTCGGCCTCCACGACGATCCGCCCGCCGACGATGTGCAGCCCCCCGGCGAACCGAAGGGTGGAGGCGACCTCCGACTTGCGGCAACACGCTTTGGTGACTCCGATCCCTGCGAGCTCCGCCTTCACCTGCGCCGTCATCGCCATGGGTCCGATCCTGCCACGGGAGTCAACGACCGCGGGCCCGGATGCCGCACAGAGACCGCCCGTCATGACCGGGGTCACCACGCGCGGGGCGGCGCTCAGTCGCCGCCGGGTGCGGAGCCCAGGATCCCCGCGTAGGCGGCCGCCAGCCGTTCCGGGTCGTGGCGCGGAGACCCGTCGTCCACGGCGACGTCCGCAACCACGAGGTGCGCCCCCAGGGTCCGCACCGCCTCCTCCAGGTCGGCGCGGTGCGCGGGTGAGTCCTCCATCGTGCTGCGGTCGGCCAGGACCGTGTGGATCGTCAGCTCGGGAGCGTGCTGCGCGAGGACCGCGAGGTGGTCGCTCGGCCCGAAGCCGCCGGTCTCGCCGATCTGCTCGGCGAGGTTGAGCACCACCACCACGCGGGCGTCGGTCTCGACCAGCGCCCGCGCCAGGTCCCGCACCTTCAGGTGCGGGAGCACGGAGGTGAACCAGGAGCCCGGACCCAGCACCACCCAGTCCGCGCCGCTGATGGCCTCGACCACCGCGGGCGGCACCTCGGGGTCCGGAGGGACCAGGGAGATCGACTCGATCACGCCCCCGGTCGTGGCCACCTCGACCTGCCCGCGCACCACCACCCGGGCCGACGGGTCGTCGGCCGCGACGCCGCTGACCTCGGCGGCGATGTCCATCGGGGTCACCGCCATCGGCAGCACCCTGCCCTTGGCGCCCAGCAGCCGTCCGACCCAGTCCAGTGCGTCGACGTGGTCCCCCAGCAGCTCCCAGAGCCCGACGATCAACAGGTTGCCGACGACGTGTCCGCGCATCTCCCCCTCGCCGGCGAACCGGTGCTGGAGGACCTTCGCCCAGGTGTCGCCCCACTCGTCGTCCCCGCACAGCGCGGCCAGGGCCATCCGCAGGTCGCCGGGCGGGAGCACCCCGAACTCGCCCCGGAGGCGACCGGAGGAGCCTCCGTTGTCCGCCACCGTCACCACCGCCGTGAGGTCGTCGACCGTGAGGTCGTCGACCAGCATCCGCAGGGCGCTCAGGCTGGCGTGCAGCCCGTGGCCGCCGCCCAGGGCCACCACCGACTGGGCCCGGTCGAGACCGCCGGTGCCCATCACTCGCGTCCGAGATCGCGGTGCACGGTGCGGACGGCGTAGCCCTGCTCCGCCAGACGCCGCGCGATCTCCTCGGTCATCGCCACGCTGCGGTGCTTCCCGCCGGTGCACCCGACCGCCACCCGCATGAACCGCTTCCCCTCGCGGAGGTAGCCGGCGGCGACCGTGGTGAGCACCGGCAGGTAGGCGTCGAGGAACTCCTCGGCGCCGGGCCGCGCCAGCACGTAGTCGGCGACGTCCTGGTCCTTGCCGGTGTGGCTGCGCAGGTCCGGGACCCAGTGCGGGTTGGGCAGGAAGCGCATGTCCGCGACGTAGTCGGCGTCCACCGGGATCCCGTACTTGAAGCCGAAGCTGATCACCATCACCCGCAGACGGGTGGCCTCGGCGGAGCCGAATCCCTCGGCGATCCGGTCGGTCAACTGGTGCACGTTCAGGTTGGAGGTGTCGATCACCAGGTCCGCGTCCGCGCGCACCTCGGCCATCACCACCCGTTCGCGCTGCAGCCCGTCGAGGAGCCGCCCACCCTCCTGGAGCGGGTGCGGGCGTCGTACCGCCTCCTGTCGGCGGACCAGCACCTCGTCGGTCGCGTCGAGGAAGACCAGGGACGCGTCACGCCCGGTGAATCCGTGGGCGAGCGTGCTCTTCAGGCCGTGGAAGAAGGAGCCGGACCGGACGTCCACGACGACCGCGATCGGCTGCAACGGGCCGAGGCTCTCGTCGACCAGGCGCACCACCTCGGGGACGAGGCTCGGCGGCAGGTTGTCCACGACGTAGTAGCCGAGGTCCTCCAGCTCCTTGGCGGCCGTGCTGCGCCCGGCGCCGGTCATCCCGGTCACCACGACCAGCTGGCCACGCCTGACGTCCTCGTCCCGCACCGTCGATCCGGTCACCGGCCACCTCGCTCCCCCGCGGTCCCGTCCTCGGGACCGTCGCCGACTTCGTCCACTGCGACACCAGTCTTGCGCGCCGCGGGTGCGTCCCCGACGGCGCCCTTGATCGCGGCGGCCGTGCGCGGGCCGATCCCGGGCACCTCCGCGACCTCCTCCACCGTGGCGGCCCGCAGCTTGCGCAGCGAGCCGAAGTGCCGGATCAGCGTCTTGCGCCGCACCTCGCCCAGCCCCGGTACGTCGTCCAGGAGGCTCTCCACCATCGACTTCGACCGGCGCGAGCGGTGGTGGGTGATCGCGAAGCGGTGGGCCTCGTCGCGCACCCGTTGCAGCAGGTAGAGCCCTTCGGAGGTGCGCGGCAGGATCACCGGGTCCTCCTCGCCGGGCAGCCAGACCTCCTCCAGCCGCTTCGCCAGCCCGCAGATCGGGATGTCGTCGATGCCGAGCTCGTCGAGCGCCCGCTGGGCGGCGGCCACCTGCGGAGCGCCACCGTCGACCACGACCAGTCCGGGGGCGTAGGCGAACTTGCGCGGCCGCCCGGTGTCGGGGTCGACCAGCATCGGTCCGCTCTCCGCGTCGCCGGGACCACCGGGACGCAGCTCGCTGCGGGCCTGCTCGTCGAGCAGGCGCCGGAACCGCCGAGTGATCACCTCGTGCATCGCCGCGACGTCGTCGGAACCCTCCTGGTCACGGATCACGAACCGTCGGTACTCGCCCTTGCGGGCCAGGCCGTCCTCGAAGACCACCATCGACGCCACGATCTCGCTGCCCTGGATGTGGGAGACGTCGTAGCACTCGATCCGCAGCGGCGCCTCCTCCAGCTCCAGTGCCTCGGCGATCTCGGCGAGCGCTCGGTTGCGGGTGGTCAGGTCGCTGGCGCGCTTGGTCTTGTGCAGAGCCAGCGCCTCGGCGGCGTTGCGCGCCACGGTCTCCTGCAGCGTGCGCTTGTCACCGCGCTGCGGGACCCGGATGTCCACCCGGCTGCCGCGCAGGTCGCCCAGCAGCGCCTCGAAGGTGGCCGCGTCGGCCGGCATCTGCGGCACCAGGATCTCCCGCGGTACGACGTCGCGCGCCTCCTCGCGCGCCACGCCGGCGTAGAGCTGGAGCAGGAAGTCCTCCACCAGCTCCGCGGTGCCCCCGTCGTCGGTGCGGTCGGCCACCCAACCGCGCTGGCCGCGGATCCGGCCGCCGCGGACGTGGAAGATCTGCACCGCCACCTCGAGCGGGTCCTCGGCGAGGGCGATCACGTCGGCGTCCGCGCCGTCGCCGAGCACCACTGCCTGCTTCTCCAGCGCCTTCTCCATGGCGCCGAGGTCGTCCCGCAGCCGCGCTGCCTTCTCGAAGTCGAGCGCGTCGGAGGCGGCGTACATCTCCGTCTCGATGCGGCGGGTGAACTGCTTGGTCCGACCGGCCATGAAGTCGCAGAAGTCGTCGACGATCGCCCGGTGCTCGTCGGCGGAGACCTGGCCGACGCAGGGGGCGGAGCACTTGTCGATGTAGCCGAGCAGGCAGGGCCGTCCGATCTGCGCCGACCGCTTGAAGACCCCGTTGGTGCACGAGCGCATCGGGAACACGCGGAGCAGGATGTCGACCGTCTCCCGGATCGCCCAGGCGTGGCTGTAGGGGCCGAAGTAGCGGGTGCCCTTGCGCTTGGCGCCGCGGCCCACCATCACCCGCGGGAACTCGTCGCCGACGGTCACCGCCAGCCACGGGTAGGACTTGTCGTCGCGGTACTTCACGTTGAACCGCGGGTCGTACTCCTTGATCCAGGAGTACTCCAACTGGAGGGCCTCGACCTCGGTCTTGACCACGGTCCATTCCACTGAGCTCGCCGTGGTGACCATGGAGGCCGTGCGCGGGTGCAGGTTGCCGAGGTCCTGGAAGTACGAGGAGAGCCGGGACCGCAGGTTCTTCGCCTTGCCGACGTAGATCACCCGGCGGTTCCGGTCCCGGAAGCGGTAGACGCCCGGCTGGGTCGGGATGGAGCCCGGTTCGGGCCGGTAGGTCAGCGGGGACGGCACGGCTTCACCCTACGGTCGGGCACCGACCCGGCTGGTGGGCCGGTGAGGCTCAAGCGGAGAGGATCCGGTCGCCGTCGACCTCGATGGCGACCTCGGCCAGCGCCTGGGTCGCCGGACCGCCGGTGACCTCGCCGGACGTCGCCGAGTAGGCGCTGCCGTGGTGGCTGCACCGGATCGTGTCGCCGTCGACGGACGTCACGGTGAGCCCCTGGTGGGTGCAGACCGCGGTGAACGCCTTGAACTCGCCGTCGGTGGGCTGGGTGAGCACCACCTTCTCCTCGGTGAGCACCACGCCGCCACCGACCGGGACCTCGTCCGTGGTGGCCAGCTCGGTGCCGGCCTCGACCTCCGGAGCCTCGGACTCCCCGCCACCGCAACCGGCCAGCGCGACGGCCACACCGAGGGCGCCCAGACCCTGGAAGACGATCCGGCGGGAGGCACGCACGTCCTTCACGAACGGACCACCTGACCGTCGACGACCTCGATCCCCACCTCGGCCAACGCCGACGGCGCCGGGCCGGAGGTCACCGCGCCGTCCGCGACCGCGAAGTGGCTGCCGTGGCAGGGGCAGACGATCTCTCCGTCCTCCACCGAGGTCACCAGGCACTGCGAGTGCGTGCACACCGCGGTGAACGCCTTGAACTCGCCGTCGGTGGGCTGGGTGACCACGATCTCCTCGGCGGAGACGACCACGCCCCCGCCGACCGGCACGTCGTCGACGGCGACCAGCCCGGACGCAGCGCCTCCGGAGGACCCGCCTTCCGCGGCGCCCGACGTCGGGGTGTTGCCGCCGTCCGGCGACGCGCTGACGGTGGTGGGTGCGTCCGGGTCGGCGCTCTCACCGCCGCAGGCCGCGAGCAGCGGCGCTCCGATGCCGGCGGCGGCCGCGCCCCCGAGTGCGTGTCGGCGGTTCAGGGTTGCCATGTCCACCAGGGTACGGATCGTTGCTGTGACCCGCCTGAGGACCTGTGCCGGGCGGCGCGGTTCCCCGGGTCGGCCGGGTCAGTCGGATCTGCCGGGCGGCCGGGTCAGGAGCTGGCTCCGGACCTGCGAGTCGTCGTCCGCCTTGCCGCGCTCTTCTTGGCGGGAGCCTTCGCAGCCGCCTTCTTCGCAGCCGCCTTCTTCGCACCCGGCCCACGCGCCGGCGCCGGCTCCGCCGCCGGTGCTCGCACCGCCTTCGACTGGACCGCCTCGCGCCCGTCCAACAGCGGGGCCAGGAACTGTCCGGTGAAGCTCTCCGGCACGCCGACGACGTCCTCGGGCGTGCCCTCGGCGACCACGGTGCCGCCGCGGGATCCGCCCTGGGGTCCCATGTCGACGATCCAGTCGGCGGTCTTGATCACGTCCAGGTTGTGCTCGATGACCAGCACGGAGTTGCCCTTGTCGACCAGGCTGGACAGCACGCCGAGGAGCTTGCGGATGTCCTCGAAGTGCAGACCGGTGGTCGGCTCGTCGAGCACGTAGACGGTACGCCCGGTCGAGCGCTTCTGGAGCTCGGCGGCGAGCTTCACCCGCTGTGCCTCTCCGCCGGAGAGCGTCGTCGCGGGCTGGCCGAGCCGCACGTACCCCAGCCCGACCTCCATCAGCGTGGTCATGTGCCGGGCGATGGCCGGCACCGCGGCGAAGAAGTCCACCGCCTCCTCGATCGGCATGTCGAGGACCTCGGCGATGGTCTTGCCCTTGTAGTGGACCTCCAGCGTCTCGCGGTTGTAGCGGGCGCCGTGGCAGACCTCGCACGGCACGTAGACGTCCGGCAGGAAGTTCATCTCGATCTTGATCGTGCCGTCACCGGAGCAGGCCTCGCAGCGCCCACCCTTGACGTTGAACGAGAACCGACCCTGCTGGTAGCCCCGCACCTTGGCCTCGGGGGTCTGCGCGAACAGCTTGCGCACGTGGTCGAAGACGCCGGTGTAGGTGGCCGGGTTGGAGCGAGGGGTCCGGCCGATCGGCGACTGGTCCACGTGGATCACCTTGTCCACGTGCTCGAGACCGGTGATCTTCTGGTGCCTGCCCGGGATGGTGCGGGCGTTGTAGATCTGCTTGGCCAGCGAGGTGTAGAGGATGTCGTTGACCAGCGTCGACTTGCCGGAGCCGGACACACCGGTGACCGCGACGAACATCCCCAGCGGGAACGAGACGTCGATGTTCTGCAGGTTGTGCTCGCGGGCGCCGTGCACCCGGAGCTCACGTCCGATCGTCCGCGGACGACGGATCGGCGGCACCGCGATCTCCCGGCGACCCGAGAGATACTGCCCGGTCATCGAGTCGGGGTGCGTGTAGAGATCCGCGACCGTGCCGGAGTGCACCACCTGACCGCCGTGCTCTCCGGCGCCGGGGCCGATGTCGACCACCCAGTCGGCGACCTTGATCGTGTCCTCGTCGTGCTCGACCACGATCAGCGTGTTGCCGAGGTCCTTGAGGCGGACCAGGGTCTCGATGAGCTTCTGGTTGTCCCGCTGGTGCAGGCCGATGGACGGCTCGTCCAGGACGTAGAGGACACCGACCAGGCCGGCCCCGATCTGGGTGGCCAGCCGGATCCGCTGGGCCTCGCCACCGGAGAGCGAGCCGGAGGGGCGGTCGAGCGAGAGGTAGTCGAGGCCGACGTCGAGGAGGAAGTTGAGCCGCTCCTGGATCTCCTTGAGCACCCGCTCGCCGATCTGGCGCTCGCGAGCGGAGAGATCGAGATCGTTGAGGTAGTCGGCCGCCTCGTTGATCGGCAGGGCGCAGACCTCGGCGATGTTCTTGCCGCCGTGGTCCCGGCTGCCGAGGGTCACCGCCATGGAGACCGGCTTGAGCCGGCTGCCGGCGCAGACGGGACACGGCACCTCGCGCATGAACCCCTCGAAGCGCTCCCGGCTGGTGTCGCTCTCGGCCTCACGGTGGCGCCGCTCCACGTAGGTCCGGACGCCCTCGAACTGGGCGTAGTAGGAGCGCTCCCGTCCGTAGCGGTTGCGGGTCACCACGTGGACCTTCGTCGGGTGGCCCTCCAGGATCGCCTTGCGCGCCCTGGCGGACAGGTCGGACCACGGGGTGTCGACGTCGAAGCCGAGCTCCTCGCCCAGCGCGATCAGCAGCTTGCCGAAGTAGTCGGCCACGTGCGCGTGGCTCCACGGCTGCAGTGCGCCCTCGGCCAGGGTCGCCGTCTCGTCGGGCACGACGAGCTCGGGGTCGACCTCCATCCGGGTGCCGAGTCCGGTGCAGGACGGACAGGCGCCGAAGGGAGAGTTGAAGGAGAACGAGCGCGGCTCGAGGTCGTCGGTCTCGATCGGGTGCTCGTTGGGGCACGCCATCTTCTCCGAGAACTTGAGCTCCTGGCCGGAGTCGACCAGGTCGAAGACGACCAGGCCGCCGGCCAGACCGAGCGCGGTCTCGACGGAGTCGGTGAGCCGGCGCTTGGCCGACTCCTTCACCGCGAGCCGGTCGACCACGACCTCGATCGTGTGCTTGAGCTTCTTGTCCAGGGTCGGTGGGTTGTCGAGGCCGTGCGTCTCGCCGTCCACCCGGGCCCGGGAGAACCCCTGGGTCTGCAACTGCCGGAACAGGTCGACGTACTCACCCTTGCGCCCGCGCACCACGGGAGCCAGCACCTGGAACCGGGTGCCCTCCTCGAGCGTCAGCATCCGGTCGACGATCTGCTGCGGGGTCTGCTGCTCGATCGGTGCGCCGCAGGTCGGGCAGTGCGGCCGGCCGGCGCGTGCGTAGAGCAGCCGCAGGTAGTCGTAGACCTCGGTGATGGTGCCGACGGTCGAGCGGGGGTTCTTGCTGGTCGACTTCTGGTCGATCGAGACCGCCGGGGAGAGACCCTCGATGAAGTCGACGTCGGGCTTGTCCATCTGCCCGAGGAACTGCCGCGCGTACGCCGAGAGCGACTCGACGTACCTGCGCTGGCCCTCGGCGAAGATGGTGTCGAACGCGAGGCTCGACTTCCCCGAGCCGGAGAGCCCGGTGAAGACGATCAGGGAGTCCCGCGGCAGGTCGATCGAGACGTCCTTGAGGTTGTGCTCGCGCGCGCCGCGGATGATCAACTGGTCGGTCACTACCGGTCCTCGGTCCTTTGCTCCGGTGGTCGAGCCTTCTCGCTCGGGTTCGAACAAGTGTTTGCCAGGGTACGGCGCGCGGACAACCCGCCACGCCGCCGACACCTTCTCACTCACCACCGACAACTACGGTTTCGCCGCCTGACTTCCCGCCACGTCCCCGTCGGCTCCCCTCCGTCGCCCCGCCCGTGGAAACACGCGTGGCGCAGTGGCAGGATCGTCCCCGTGAGCTATGTCGGAGATGTCACGGTCGGCGGGTCCCCCCAGGTGCGCGAGCTCGATGCGCTCACCATCACCAAGGTCGCGGTCGACGAGAAGATGTCCAACAACGCCTATCTGCTGCGGTGCCGGGAGACCGGTGCCCAGGCCCTGATCGACGCGGCGGACTCCCCCGAGACGCTGCTACCGCTGATCGGGGACGACGGGCTCGCCGCGGTGGTCACCACCCACCAGCACTGGGACCACCACCGCGCCCTCCCCGCGGTGGTCGAGGCCACCGGCGCGGCGGTGGTCGCCGGCGAGCCCGACGCCGACGCCATCACCGAGCAGACCGGGGTGCCGGTCACCGTCCGGGTGCGCGACGGCGACACCGTCGCGGTGGGCGCGGCCACGCTGCAGGTGATCCGGGTCACCGGCCACACCCCGGGCTCGATCGTCCTCGGGTACGACGACACCGCATCCGGCGGCACCTGGCACCTCTTCACCGGCGACTCCCTGTTCCCCGGCGGCGTCGGCAACACGTTCGGGGACGCGGCCGCGTTCCGGACGCTCGTCGACGACGTCGAGTCCAAGATCTTCGGCCGGTTCGGCGACGACACCTGGTTCTACCCAGGTCACGGCGACGACTCCCGGCTCGGCGACGAGCGGCCGCACCTCCCGGAGTGGCGCGAACGCGGCTGGTGACCGCGCCACCGGCACCGGCGGGTCAGCTGTAGCTGACCTTCACGGTGTCCGTGGTGGGGTGGGCCTGGCAACCGAGCCGGATGCCGTCCTCGAGGTCCTCGTCGTCGAGGACGTCGTTGTGGGTCATCTTCACGTCGCCCTCGATCAGGCGGATGGCGCACGCCGAGCACTCCCCCTCCCGGCACGAGTAGGGCGCCTTGACGCCCTTGCCCTCCAGGAAGTCGAGCATGGTCTGCTTCGGGTCCCAGTCGTCGTAGGCGAAGGTGTCGCCGTCGAGCTCGACCTCGAGCTTGACCGGCCCCGCGGCGAGGTCGGAGAAGACGTCCGCGGCGGCGCCGTCGTCGTCGGACTCGGCCGCCGCGATCTCCTCCTCGGCACGCTGCAACTCCTCGACGTCACCGAAGGGGTTGCCGCCGAGCGAGACGAACTTCTCCTGGTGCCGGCGGTCCCGCGGGAACTCCAGCTCCTTGAGCACGCCGGTCACCATCTTCATGAACGGCGCGGGGCCGCAGACGAAGGCGTCCGCGGCGAGGTGCTGGCCGGCGAAGGCCCTCATCTGCTCCGCGGTGGGGAGGCCCTGCACCGACTCCAGCCAGTGGATGACCTGCAGGCGCTCGGGGTTCTCGGCGGAGAGACGGGCCAGCTCGTCGGCGAAGATCACCGAGCGCTCGTCGCGGTTGGCGTAGAACACGACGATCCGGCCGGTGCCCTCGTCGAGCGCCGTCCGCACGATCGACATGATCGGCGTCACCCCGGAGCCGCCGGCGAAGAGCAGGAGCTCACGGTCCAGCGACGCCGGGCTGAAGATGCCCGACGGCGGCAGCACCCGCAGGGTGTCGCCGGTCTTGAGGTTGTCGCAGAGCCAGTTGGACGCGTAGCCCTCGGCGGTGCGCTTGACGGTGACGGTCAGCGGTCCCCCGTCGTGCGGGCTGCTGGAGAGCGAGTAGCAGCGGGCGGCGATGCCGGTCTGGTCACTCGGGATCGCGACAGTGAGGAACTGGCCCGGCTTGTAGTCGAACTTCTCCGCGGCGTCGGCCGGCTGGGCGAAGCTGATCGACCGCGCGTCCGCGGTCTCGTCGACGATGTCGACGACGTCCAGCACGAAGGACTCGATGTCCACGTTGTGTTCCTCTGCTTGCGGGTCGAAGGGTTGGTACGGCGGAGCGCGCCGCGGACGGCCTCCGCGGAGCCCGAGCGCGCCCGAGCGGCTCAGTAGCCGTCGTGGGCGCCGATCTCGACGTCTCCTGCGCGCACGGCGGCGTCGATGCTAGCCAGCATCCGGGGGCAGGGCCGGAAGCTGTCCCGACCATCGGAACTGCGCGCCCGGTGCGCCAGCTCGGGGCAGGCCTCCACCGCTGCGGCGGTCCACTGGATCGAGGTGTGGTGGTCGCTGTTCTTCTTGACGCCGACGGTCGCGAGGCAGTCCAGGCAGGAGACCTGGACCAGCCGCGCCGAGGTGTAGAGCCGCTGGTCCTCGACGGTGTCCTCGCTGGTCGGGACGAACGAGGCCATCAGTGCCCCGCCGGGACCCCGGCGGCCGCGTCCTGCTCGGCCTTCTTCGCCAGGTTGTCGGCGACCTCGGCCTGCCAGTACTCGTTGGCCTTGGTGGTGTCGACCTCGAACTCGAAGCGGTCGGTCATCTCCGGGTCGATGTCGTCGACGTCGACGTAGAACTGCTCGTACCAGCGGCGCAGCTGGTAGACCGGTCCGTCCTCCTCGCAGAGCAGCGGATTCTGCACGGGCACCTTGTTCTTCCAGATGTGCACGTCCTGGAGGAAGCCGCTGCCGAACATGTCGGCGTACTTCTTGGCGATGAAGTCGGCCGTCGCGTCGTCCATCCCCTCCGGCTTCTTCACGGTGATGCCGTAGTGCAGCGTGAACGAGTCCGGGCCGGTGGGCACGTGGCAGTTGATCAGCACGACCTCGGTGTTGAAGCCCTTGTAGTCGGTGTCCAGCCAGTTGATCATGTACGCCGGCCCGTAGTACCGCGCCTCGGACCGGAGGAACAGGTCGGAGTCGCCGTAGCCGCCGTCGGCCTTGTCGGGCCGGCCCTTCGACTCCATGAACTGGGTCGCCTCGGTGCCTTCGAAGACGTTGCGGAAGCTGGTCGGGAAGGCGAAGTGCACGTAGTAGAAGTGCGCCATGTCGACCACGTTGTCGATCAGCTCCCGGCAGTGGGAGCCGATGATCTCCTCGGTGTTCCACACCCAGTCGGTGTACTCACCCTCGGCCACGCCGGGCAGCTGCGGCGGGAGGATCTCCCGGTCGGCCTTGGAGCCCTGGACGTCGTGCCAGACCAGCAGCTGGTCGTTGACCACCGCGGTCTCGTAGCGCTGGGTGCGGGCACGCAGCGGGACCCGGCGCGCGTACGGGATCTCCTTGCACTTGCCGTCGCCTCCCCACCGCCAGTCGTGGAACGGGCAGGCGATCTCGTCGCCCTTGACCTCACCCTGGGTCAGGTCGCCACCCATGTGCCGGCAGTAGCCGTCGAGCACGTTGAGCTCGCCCTTGCTGTCCTGCCACACCACGAGCTTGGTGCCGAAGCCCTGGATCGCGTGCGGCTTGCCGTCGGCGAACGCCGATGCCAGCCCGAGGCAGTGCCAACCACGTGCGAACCGCTCGGGCGCGGTCCCCTGGTCCAACATCCGGGTGTCGCTCATGTAGAACACGTTATAGTTTTGCTCGCACGGAGACAAGCCACGGCTCAGGAGATCACTGACATGCACCTCGCACTGGAACCTCAGCAGATCGCGCTGCGGGAGGAGCTCCGCGCCTACTTCGCCGATCTGGTGACTCCCGAGATCCGAGCCGGGCTGGCCTCGGCCACCGGCGAGTTCGGTGAGGCCGGGGTCTACAAGAAGGTGATCGCCCAGATCGGCGCGGACGGTTGGCTCGGCATCGGGTGGCCCAAGGAGTACGGCGGTCAGGCCCGCTCGATGGTGGAGCAGCTGATCTTCACCGACGCCGCGGCGATCGCCGGGGTGCCGATCCCCTACCTTACCCTGAACACGGTCGGGCCCACGATCATGCGGTTCGGCAGCGACGAGCAGAAGGACCACTTCCTGCCGAAGATCCTCGCCGGCCAGCTGCACTTCTCGATCGGCTACTCCGAGCCCGGGTCCGGCACCGACCTCGCCTCGCTGAGGACCAGGGCGACCCTGGACGAGAGCGCCGGCGAGTGGGTGATCGACGGACAGAAGATGTGGACGTCGCTGATCCAGTACGCCGACTGGATCTGGATGGCCTGCCGGACCGAGCCCGAGGCACCCCGGCACAAGGGGCTGTCGATGATCCTGGTGCCGGCCGACGCCGAGGGGTTCTCCTACACGCCCGTGCACACCGTCGCCGGCGTGCACACCTCGGCGACGTACTACTCCGACGTGCGGGTGCCGGCCGACAACCTCGTCGGCGAGCGCGGTGGCGGCTGGGCCCTGATGACCAACCAGCTCAACCACGAGCGCGTCGCGCTGACCTCCGCCGCGCCGTTGCAGCACTCCCTCACCCTGGTCAAGGAGTGGGCCGCGCAGACCCGCAACCCCGACGGCGGTCGGGTGATCGACACCGAGTGGGTGCAGATCGCCCTGGGCCGCGCGCACGCCCGGATCGAAGCGCTCACCCTGGTCAACTGGAAGCTGGCCGCCGACGCCGACCACGGCGTCGCGCTGTCACCCGCCGAGGCGTCCGCCACCAAGATCTACGGCTCGGAGCTGGCGACCGAGGTCTACCGCAGCCTGATGGAGATCGTGGGTCCGCACGCGGGCGTGACCGCCGACTCCCCCGGCGCCGTCCTCGCCGGCCGTCTCGAGAGGTTCCACCGGTCGTCGCTGGTGATGACCTTCGGCGGCGGCACCAACGAGATCCAGCGCGACATCATCGGCTATGTGGGCCTGGGCCTGCCCGCCGCGAAGCGCGCCTGACCACCCACGTCACGACGGAGAAACCCGATGGACTTCCTCTTCACCCCCGAGCAGGACGAGGCCGCCGACCTGGCCGCCCGGATCCTGGCCGACCGGACCACCAACGACCGCCTGAAGCAGGTGGAGGCCGCGGGCGACCGGTTCGACCGGGCGCTCTGGGCCGATCTCAGCGACGCCGGTCTGCTCTCGCTGCACGTCCCCGAGCGACAGGGCGGCGCCGGGCTGGGCCTGATCGAGCTCGCCCGCGTCCTCGTCGAGGTCGGCAGGCGGGTCGCCCCCGTGCCGCTGGCCGTGCACGGCGCCTGCACCGCCCTGCTCGCCGGCACGGAGATCGAGCTCGGAGACCGGATCTTCACCGCGGCGGTCGCCGAGGAGCGCTCACACCTGCCCGGTACGCCGACGGTGCGGGCCGAGGCCGACGGTGCGCTGACCGGGGTGAAGACCCTGGTCCGGGCCGGGATGGTGGCCGAGGCGTTCCTGGTGACCGCGACCGGTCCGGACGGGCTCGGCGTGCACCTGGTGGACGCGGACGCGGACGGAGTGGAGCGCGTCGCGCAGAGGACCAGCGACGGCGACGTCGCCGCGCTGGTGACGTTCCGCGGGGCTCCCGCCCAGCGGGTCGGGGACGAGGCTGCGGCGGAACGGCTCGCCGAGCTCCTGATCACCTGCGCCGCCGCGGAGCAGCTCGGGGTCACCGAGGGCGCGCTCCGGCTCACCGCGGAGTACGCGAAGACCCGGGAGCAGTTCGGACGACCGATCGGCACCTTCCAGGCGGTCTCCCAGCGGCTGGCCGACGGCTTCATCGACGTCCTGGCCCAGCGGCTGACCCTGTGGCAGGCGGTGTGGCGCCTCGCGGAGGGCCTCCCCGCCGCCCAGGAGGCCGCCACCGCGAAGCTGTGGGCCGCCGACGCCGGGCACCGCTTGGCGCACACCACGGTGCATGTCCACGGCGGCGTCGGCATCGACCTCGACGGCGAGGCGCACCGCTACTTCACCGCCGGCAAGCGGTTCGAGTTCCTCTTCGGCGGCGCCACCGAGCAGGCCCTGGCCATCGGGCGCGGCTTCGCCGCCGCCGGCTGAGCGAGTACGACGAAGGCGCCGGCCACGTGGCCGGCGCCTTCGTCGTGCGGGGTCTCGGCGTACGCCGGTCAGAGACCCGCGATCGCGCTGAGGTTCTTCACGGTCGCCTCGAACTCCGCGACCAGGTCTCCCATCACCTCGGCGACTGGACGGACCTCGTTCATCCGGCCCACGATCTGTCCCACCGGCATCGAGATCACGTCCGGGTCGCCCGAGGCGTTGATCCGGTTGTGGGCGTCCGCGACGAGCAGGTTCTGCAGCGGCATCGGGAGCGGGGCCGGCGCACCCTCCTCCTCCCACGCCTGGGTCCACTTGGTCTTGAGCAACCGGGCCGGCTTGCCGGTGTAGACGCGGGTGCGGACGGTGTCGGAGGAGGTCGCCCGCAGGAACGCCGTCTCCCAGCCCTTGTTGGAGGCGAGGTTGCGGTACTCCTCGGTGCCGAGCCAGATCGACCCGGTCCACACTCCCTGGGCTCCCAGACCCAACGACGCGGCGATCTGCCGACCGGACCCGATCCCCCCGGCGCCGAGGACCGGCACGTGGGGGCCGACCGCGTCGACGATGTCGGGAGTGAGCACCATGCTGGCGATCTCCCCGGTGTGCCCACCGGCCTCGTAGCCCTGAGCGATGATGATGTCGACGCCGTTCGCCACGTGGCTCTGCGCGTGCTTGGGCGCACCGGCCAGGGCGGCCACCTTGAGGCCGGCGGCCTGGCACTCGGCGATCACGTCGTTCGGGGGCGTGCCCAGGGCGTTCGCGATCAGGACGGGCCGGTGCTGAAGGGCGACGTCCACGTGCGAGCGCGCCATCGAGTGCAGCCAGCCGAGCACTCCCTCGCGCCCCTCGCCCTCGGGCAGTGGCGGCACTCCGAGCTTGAGGAGGGTCTCGTCGACGAACCTCTTGTGGTCCTCGGGGATGTGGCTGGACAGGTCGGTGGAGGTGCCCTCGGTGGGGATCTTCATCGGCATCACCACGTCGACGCCGTACGGCTTGCCGTCGGTGTTCTCGTCCATCCAGTCGAGGGTCCGGTCGAGCTCGTCGGCGTCGTTGAATCGGACGCAGCCCAGGACCCCGAGTCCGCCGGCACGGGAGACCGCGGCGGCGACGTGCTCGGAGGGGGTGAACGCGAAGATCGGGTACTCGATGCCGAAGGCATCGCACAGGGGGGTGCGCATCAGGCGGAAGCTCCTGCTCCGTTCGAGAGGGTGGTGTGCGAGGCCAGGGCGAGCTCCTTGGCCTTGGGGTACTGCGCCTTGCCGGTGGCGTTGCGCGGGATCTGCTCGACCAGCGTCAGCGCGCGGGGCAGCTTGTAGCCCGACAGGTGGGAGCGCAGGAAGGTCCGCAGCCCCTCGAGTTCGACGGTGGCCCCTCGCGCGGCTGGATCACGGCGGCGACGGCCTGGCCGAACTTGTCGTCCGGGATGCCGACGACGAGTACGTCGTACACGTCGGGGTGGGCCTTGATCGCCATCTCGACCTCCTCGGGGTAGACCTTCTCCCCGCCGGTGTTGACGCAGTTGGACCCGCGGCCGAGCAGGGTGATCCGGTTCCCCTCCTCGATCCGGGCGAAGTCGCCGGGGATGGAGTAGCGCTCGCCGTCGATCGTGACGAAGGTCTTGGCGGACTTCTCGGGGTCCTTGTAGTAGCCGACCGGGACGAAGCCGGCCTTGGCGGTGCGTCCCACCTTGCCGACGTCGGCGACCGGGTCGAGGACCTTGTTGTCGTCGTCGATGACCACCGTGCCGTGCGATATCGAGACGACCGGGCCGTCGGTGGACAGCGCGCTGGCGTCCTGCAGGCCGGTCCCCTGGAAGCCGGTCTCGGACGAGCCGATCGAGTCGGTGAAGACGGCGTTCGGGAACGCCTTCATCCAGCGCTCCTTGACCGCCTTGGAGAAGATCGCGGCGCTGGAGGCGATCGCGAACAGGGTCTGCCCGTCGAAGCCGCCCTCCTCGTAGGCCTCGATCAGCGGGCGGGCCATCGCGTCACCGGTCATGAAGAGCATCTGCACGCCCTCGCGGTCCACGATCTCCCAGGTGCGCACGGGGTCGAACTTCGGCTCGAGGATCGTGTTCTGCCCCGCGAAGAGGTGCATCAGCAGGCTGGCCTGGGCGCCGCCGTGCATCAACGGGCTCAGCGGCAGGGTGACCAGGCCGGCGCCCTCGGCGGCGGCGCGGGACTGGGAGAACTCCTCCTGGAGCTCACCGGACATGAAGTCGACACCGCCGCCCAGGACGCGCCAGAAGTCCTCGTGGCGCCACATCACGCCCTTGGGGAAGCCGGTGGTGCCGCCGGTGTAGATGATGTGGATGTCGTCGGGGCTGCGCTCGCCGAAGTCGCGGGCGTCGCTGCGTCCCTCCATCGCGTCGTCGAGCAGGATTCCGCCGAAGCGGGAGACGTCGCTGGCGTCCCCGGGCTCGAGCGGGTCGGGCACCACGACGATCGTCTGCAGCCTGTCGTGCCGAGGGGCGACCTCGGCGACGAGGTCGGCGTAGACCCGGTCCATGACCAGGCCCTTCAGGTCGGCGTTGTCGAACAGGTAGTCCAGCTCGCCGGTGACGTAGCGGTAGTTCACGTTGATCGCCACGGCCCGCACCTTGAGCACGGCGAGCAGCGCGACCACGTGCTCGATGCTGTTCTTGGCGTAGAGCCCGACGTGGTCGCCCGCACCGATCCCCCGGTCCTGGAGGAAGTGGGCGAGCCTGTTCGAGGCCGACTCGAGGTCGGCGAAGGTGACGACGCGATCTCCGACCTGCACGGCAGGCTTGTCGGGCACGGCGTCGACGGCGTGTTCGAAAAGATCAGCGATGTTGAGGGCCACGAGGCGACACTAGAACACGTTTCACTTTCTCGCTAGTGTTCTTCGTATGAGCACCGCTGACGCCACCCCCGACTGCCTTGTCGAGCAGGACGGCCACAAGCTGATCGTGACGATGAACCGGCCCGAGCGACGCAACGCCCTGTCCGGCCCGATGATGCGGATCATGGAGGACGCCTGGGACCGGGTGAACCAGGATCCGGAGATCCGCGTGTGCATCCTCACCGGCGCCGGCGGCTTCTTCTGCGCCGGGATGGATCTCAAGACCGCGAACGAGAAGCCGCCGTCGGAGAGCTTCGAGGACGGCAGCTATGACCCGACCGTGATCAAGGGCCTGCTCAAGGGCTTCCGGCTGACCAAGCCGCTGATCGCGGCGGTCGAGGGGCCCGCGATCGCCGGCGGCACCGAGATCCTGCAGGGCACCGACATCCGCGTCGCCGGGGAGTCGGCGAAGTTCGGCGTCGCCGAGGCCCGGTGGAGCCTCTACCCGATGGGGGCTCGGCGGTGCGCCTCCCCGGCAGATCCCCTACACCGTGGCGGCGGAGCTGCTGCTGACCGGCCGCACGCTGCTCGCCCCGGAGGCCAAGGAACTGGGCCTGATCGGGCACGTCGTCCCCGACGGGCAGGCCCTCGCCAAGGCCCACGAGCTGGCCGACATGATCGCTGCGAACGGCCCGCTCGCGGTCCAGGCGATCCTTCGGACCATGCGCGACTCCGAGGGCAAGCACGAGGAGGAGTGCTGGGCGGACGACGCGAAGGTCGGCGCCGCGGTCTTCTCCTCCGCCGACGCCAAGGAGGGCCCCCGGGCGTTCCTGGAGAAGCGGGCACCCCAGTTCCAGGGGCGTTGAGCCTGGCTTCAGGTTGAGTCCGGGCGGCGCGCGTACGTCGCGCGCCGCCCGGATCCGAGCGGACCCGAGCGGACACAGGCGACCGGGCGCTCGGGCCACGCCTGCTCAGCCGACGCTGCGCTCCCCGGTCCAGTACTGCGCGCGCAGTGCCTTCTTGTCCGGCTTCCCGAGAGCGGTGAGCGGGAGGGCGTCGGCGACCTCGATCCGCTTGGGCACCTGGACGGAGCCCTTCTTCTCCTTGACGGCCTGCTTGATCTCCTCGGCCATCGTGGCGATCGACGCCTCGTCGCGGGCGACCCCGTCGCGCAGGACGACGACCGCGGTCACCAGCTCTCCGAACTTGTCGTCCGGGGTGCCGATGACGCCGACCTGGGCGACGGCCGGGTGGCCCGCGACCACGTCCTCGACCTCCCGCGGGAAGACGTTGAAGCCACCGGTGACGATCATGTCCTTGGTCCGGTCCACGATGTACCAGAAGCCGTCCTCGTCCTCGCGAGCCACGTCGCCGGTGTGCATCCATCCGTCCCGGAACGTGCTCGCCGTCTCGTCGGGAGCTGCCAGTACCCCCCGGCCAGCAGCGGCCCGGCGACGCAGATCTCGCCGGGCTCGCCGGGCTCGACCGGCCGGCCGTCCTCGCCGAGCAGCGCGGTGCGGAGGAAGGCCGCGGGCCGGCCACAGGAGCTGAGGCGGTGCTCGACGGGGCGGCCGTCGGCATCGACGTGGTCGGACGTCGGGAAGTAGGCGATCGCCATCGGCGCCTCGGACTGACCGTAGTACTGCGCGAAGATCGGCCCGAACCGCTCGATGGCCTCCTTGAGGCGCACCGGATTGATCGCCGACGCCCCGTAGTAGACCGTCTCCAGGGAGGAGAGGTCACGCGTGCGCGAGTCCGGGTGGTCCATCAGCGCGTAGAGCATCGACGGCACCAGCATCAGCGAGGTGATCCGCTCCTCCTCGACCACGCGGAGGACCTCGGCGGGATCGAAGCGAGCGGTGACGAACAGCGTGCCTCCCTTGATCACGACGGGCACGAAGAACGCCGCACCGGCATGGGACAGCGGGGTGCACATCAGGAACCGGGGCGCCTCGGGCCACTCCCACTCGGCCAGCTGGATGTGGGTCATCGTGTTCATCGCACGCGCGGTGCCGACCACCCCCTTGGGCCGCCCCGTCGTGCCTCCGGTGTAGGTGATCGACACGATGTGGTCGGGTGGCAGCACGCGGGCGGCGAGCGCCTGCGGCCGGTAGGTGGCGGCGGCCGCCACCAGGTCCGTGCCGCAGGCGGCGAGGGCGTCGGGGACCGGGCCGATGGTCAGCACCTGCTTCAACCCGGGACACTTGTCCAGGAGCTCCACGGCCCGGTCGGTGAAGTACGGGTCGACGATCAGGGCCGTGATGCCCGCATCGTTGATCACGTAGGCGTGGTCGTCGGCCGAGCCGAGCGGGTGCAGCGCGGTGCGCTGGAAGCCCTGGGTCTGGCCGGCACCGAGGATGAAGAGCACCTCGGGTCGGTTGGGCGCCAGCAGCGCGGTGGCGACTCCGGTGCCGGCCCCGAGCGCCTCGAAAGCCTGGACGTACTGGCTGATCCGCTCCCCACCTGACCGCCGGTGAGCGTCACGTCGCCGAGGTGGATCACGGGGCGGTCGCGGTGGCGCTTGAGCGCTGCCACCATCAGGTGGCCGTTGTGGGTGCCGGTGTACAGGGTGTCCATGCCCGGCAGACTAGAACGTGTTCTATTTGTCGGCAAGCGTCCGGGCGCACCCGATCGGCGCCGCACTGCTCGGTCCGGGGGCGCGTCGCGCCGTGACACCGGCGAGCTCTCAGCTGACCCGCCGGTCCTCGGTCGGCACGGCGAGCGGACGGACGCCGCCGAGGCGCTTGCGGTAGCGCACGTGGTCCGCCCGCTCCTCGAGCACCTGCCAGAGCGTGCGGTGAGCCGTCCAGGGCAACGGCTCGCTGCCGACGTACCACCGCTCGCCGAAGCTGATCCAGACCGGCGTCCACGCCGCGGCACAGTCCCATGCTCCGCGGTGTGCCTCGATCAGTCGGCGGCGGATCTGGAAGGCCTGTCGCGGGCCGTCGAGCGCGATCGGAGCGGTGGAGACCGGCCACACCCGCAGGTCCAGCTCCATCAGTGCGAGCTCGAGGTCGGGCAGCACCGCGGGATCGACCAGCACGGTGGCCACGTTCTCGTGCGGAGCCCGCCTCATGCGCCCGACCGTACCTGCCGGCACGGACACCGGCGAGGGTCTCGCCGGTGTCCGTGGAGAGCACGGTCGGCTCAGCCCTGGGAGGCGACCTCCGGGACGGCGATCTCCCGCTTCAGGATCTTGTTGGTCGCACCCTTGGGAAGCTCGTCGACGATCCAGACGTGGCGGGGGTACTTGTATGGCGCCACCCGATCGCGCACGAAGGCCCGGAGCTCGTCCACCGTCGCGGCGTCCGGGCCGACGAGAGCGATGGCCGCCCCGACCTCCTCGCCGAGATCGGGGTGGGCGATGCCGATCACCGCGGCCTCGCGGACCGCCGGGTGCTCGTAGAGCACCTCCTCGATCTCGCGGGGATAGACGTTGTAGCCGCCGCGGATCACCAGCTCCTTCAGACGGTCGACGACGAAGTAGAACCCCTCGTCGTCGCGGCGGGCCAGGTCGCCGGTCCGGAACCAGCCGTCGGCGCTGATCGCCTCGGCGGTCTCCTCGGGCATCCGCCAGTAGCCCTTCATGACGTTGTGCCCCCGGATCAGGATCTCGCCGATCTCGCCGGGCCCGACCTCGGCACCGTCGGCGCCCACCAGGCGCATCTCGACGCCGGGGATGGGCAGGCCGATCGAGCCCGGCTTGCGGTGCTCGCGCCGGTTGAAGGACGCCATCGGAGAGGTCTCGGAGAGCCCGTACCCCTCCAGCAGGGTGCACCCGAACTCGCGCTCGAACGCGTGCAGGATCTCGACCGGCAACGACGCGCCTCCGGAGACGCAGACACGGAGCGAGGAGGTGTCGGTGGAGGCCGCGCTCGGGTCGTGGAGGAGCGCGCCGTACATCGTCGGAACTCCGAGGAACATCGTGGCGCGGTGCTCGGCCATCGCCGCGAGCACCTGCGCCGGGTCGAAGCGACCGATGAGGACGAGCTCGGCTCCGCGAGCGATGGCGGAGTTCAGGGCGCACACCTGCCCGAACGCATGGAAGAGCGGCAGCGCACCGATCGCGACGTCGGCGTCGGTCATCTCGAACATCCCGGTGCCGATCTCCACGTTGCGACCGATGTTGCCGTGCGTGAGCTGGGCGCCCTTGGGCCGGCCGGTGGTCCCGGACGTGTAGAGGATCACGGCGGTGTCCGTGGCATCCCGGTCGGCGGCGGTCTCGTCTCCGGCGGCCTCGCTCAGGCCTGCCTCGAACTCACCGGGCACCACCGGGTGCAGCACCGTGCCCAGGCGCTCGGCCACCGGCGCGACGACGTCGCGGAGGTCGGCCAGCGCGTAGACCACGGACACCTCGGGGTCGCGCAGGTAGTGCTCGATCTCGCGCTCACGCAGCAGCGGGTTCATCGGCACCACCACCGCGCCGGCGCGCAGGACGCCGTAGTAGAGGACGGCGAACGCCGCGACGTTCGGCAACATGATCGCCACCCGGTCACCGGGCCCGACGCCCTGGCCGCGGAGGTCCGCGGCGACCCTGCCGGTGAGCTCGTCGAGCTCGGCGTAGGACAGTGATCCGGTGCTCGACCGGAGTGCGACCTTGGCGGGGTGGGCGGCGGCCGAGGCTGCGAGGAGACCGTAGAGATTCGCGTTCATGTGACGAAGGTCGCAGTCGCCGGCCGGGCCGCGCTCATGCGCTGGACCAAAACGTCGGCCCGGGTTCGGACTGCACGACAAAACACGGCATCAGGCCTGCGTGGAGGACTCCTCGGGCAGCCCGTGCAGGACGACGTGACGCAGGGCGAGCTCGAGGAGGGCCACCCGCTCGGCGAGCGGGTGGCCCAGGAGCTCCTCGGCCCGCGCCAGGCGGTAGCGGATGGTGTTCTTGTGCACGAACATCCGCTCCGCCGTGGCCTCCACGTTCAGGCCACCCTCCAGGTGGGCCAGCACCGTCTCCCGCACCAGGGCGACGTTGCGGTCGGGTGAGGCGAGGTCGCCGAGCTCCCGCCCGACCATCCGGTGCACCAGCTCCGGCGCATCGGCGACCAGGCAGAGGAGCTCGACGTCGGGGTAGGACAGCAGAGCGGGTGATCGACGTGCCGCGAGGCCCAACCGCTCCACCGCGCGGGCCTCCAGATGACTGGACCGGAAGCCCGCCAGTCCGCGGGCCGGCATCCCGACGGCCAGATGGGCGCCCGCCTCCGCCAGGACGGTGGCGACGTCCTCGATCCGTCCGGGATCCGGCCTGCGTGCGGTGGCTGCCCAGAGCCAGAGCTCGCGACTTCCCGCGACCAGGGTGAGCGGTGGCGGAGCGTCGAGCGCGCGGGCGAACGCTGCCGTCAGGTCACTCAGGGCGCTGCTCGTCGTCGTCGGGTCGTCGTTGTCGTCGAGCCACAGCACCGCGGCCGTCTGCCAGTGGGCGACCTGGTGCCCCAGGTCCCGCGAGATCCGGTCGATGTCTCCGCCGGCGCCGCCCAACAGCGTGCTGACCAGCTCCGAACGCTGCTGGACCGCGCCGGCGACCAGGCGCTGGCGTTCGTCGCCGTAGGTGTCGATCAGCGCCTCGACCGAGTCGTTGAGCCACTGCTCGCCCCGGCTCCAGAGGTAGGTGAGCAGCTCGTCGGGGCCGGGTCCTGCGGGCCGAGCGCCGCGGTGACCTCGGCGAAGTAGTCGAAGAGGACCTTGTGGGCCGAGCGGTACACCTTGAGCAGGACGCTCAGCTCCAACCCGCGGCGGGCCAGCGAACGGGCGAGATCGGCGGCCTGCGGCAGCGGGGTGAAGCTGTGCGCGGAGGTGAGGTTGGCGGCGAACACCCGCCACTGGGCACGGGTGCTGGCGTGCAGGTCGGCGACCAGCATCGGGTCCTGGGCGAGCTCGGGCATCTGCCCGGCGATGTGCTCGTCGATCCGGCGGGGCACCTCGTCGGAGATCGGCGGCACCACGGCCTCCTCGGCGTACCGCTCCAGCCACACCCGCATGGAAGCCACGCTCGCCGTCACCGCCGCATCCCTTCGCCCCACGCCCGCCTCCGGTTGGTCAGGCACACAATGGCGGAGCCCAGGTTTGGCTGCAACGCCAAGCGCCCGCGAGTCCCGCGTTGACACCGTACGAGGACCGACGTGACGACCGCCACAGTGGCGGCGGCCGCGCGATGACGACGCAAGGGTGAGACAAGGGTGAGGCGAGGGTGATGACTGACATGGCGACGTACGACTACATCGTGGTGGGCTCGGGGTCCGCGGGCTCCGTGGTGGCCGGCCGGCTCTCGGAGAACCCCGACAACAGGGTGCTCCTCATCGAGGCCGGCCCGCGCAAGACGGGGATGGAGGTGAAGGTGCCCGCCGCCTTCGCCAAGCAGTTCAAGACCGACCTGGACTGGGCCGTGATGACGGAGCCGGAGCCCGGCCTCGACGATCGCGTCCTCTACCACCCGCGCGCCCGCTACCTCGGCGGGTGCAGCGGCATGAACGCGATGATGTACGTCCGCGGCAGCCGTCACGACTACGACGACTGGGCCAAGGGCGGCGCGGTCGGCTGGTCGTACGACGAGGTGCTGCCGCTCTTCAAGGTCTCCGAGCGCAACTCGCGTGGCGCCAGCCAGTACCACGGCGCCGTCGGCCCGCTCTACATCGAGGACCAGCGCGATCGGAACCCGCTCTCGGACCGGATCGTCGCGGGCATGGTCGAGACCGGCATGCCCCGCAACGACGACTGCAACGGCGCCGACCAGCTCGGCGCGGGCAACCACCAGTCGACGCTGCGCCGGGGTCAGCGGTGGACGACCGCCGACGGCTACGTGCGGCCCGCGCTCAAGCGTGCCAACTTCACCCTGCTCTCCGACGCCCAGGTGCACCGGGTCTCGGTCGAGGGCGGCCGGGCCGTCGGCGTCGAGGTGGAGGTCGAGGGGAGGCTGCGGACGATCCGCGCCGACCGCGAGGTGATCCTGTCCGCCGGCGCCTTCAACACTCCGCAGCTGCTGATGCTCTCGGGGATCGGTCCGGCCGACCACCTCGCCGAGCACGGCATCGCCACGCTGCTGGACAACCCGAACGTCGGCGCCCACCTGATGGACCACCCGTTCTACACCGCGAACTTCGAGACCAGCGCGAAGGGCACGCTGGCCGAGGCGGAGTCCCCGATCCAGCTCGTGAAGTACCTCGCCGCGCGCAAGGGACTGCTGACCTCGCCGATCGCGGAGGTCACCGGCTTCCTCCGCACCCGACCCGACGAGGAGACGCCCGACATCCAGCTGGTCGGCGGGCCCGCGTACTTCTGGGACAACGGCTTCTCCACCCACGACAAGGCCGCCTACGTGATCGCCGCATCGCTGATCGGCTCGAAGAGCCGTGGGTCGGTCCGGCTGCGCAGCGCGGACCCGAAGGCCCAGGTCGCGGCGCGGTTCAACTACATGTCCGACCCGGCCGAGATGGACTCGATGGTCGCCGCGATCGAGCGGATCCGGGCGGTCGCCGACTCCGCTGCGCTCAAGCCGCTCACCACCCGCCACCTGCACCCGCCGGCCAGCGTCCGGACGCGGGCCGAGCTCGAGGCGGACATCCGGCGCAACATCGTGCACACCTACCACCCCTCGTGCACGGCCCGGATGGGCTCGGAGGCCGACGGCGTGGTCGACCACGAGCTGCGCGTCCACGGTGTGAGCGGGCTGCGCGTCGCGGACGCCTCGGTGTTCCCGACCGTCACGCACGGCAACACGCACGCGCCCAGCGTGCTGGTCGGCGAGAAGGCCGCCGCCATGATCGCTGCGGCCCGATGAGCACCGAGGCGGACGCCGCCACCAGCG
Source organism: Nocardioides sambongensis (assembly GCF_006494815.1). Classification (NCBI taxonomy): domain Bacteria; kingdom Bacillati; phylum Actinomycetota; class Actinomycetes; order Propionibacteriales; family Nocardioidaceae; genus Nocardioides; species Nocardioides sambongensis. Next base: position 996,093 of record NZ_CP041091.1, on the reverse strand, counting down.
CGGCGCTGGCGGCCGACCTGATCGTCGAACGACTCACCGCCGGTGAGACGAGGTGGGCGCGCACCCCGCTGGCCGAGCGGGCAGCGCTGCTGACCCGGTTCGTCGCGCTCGTCGACGAGTGTGCCGAGGACTGGGTCCGGATCGCGTGCGAGATCAAGGGCCTGCCCGCGGACTCACCGCTCGTCGGCGAGGAGTGGATGAGCGGCCCGTGGGCGACCGCGAGCTACGTGCAGGCCCTGCACCGCACCCTCACCGTCATGGCCGAGGGCGGCGACCCGCTCGCCGGGTTCGACGTACGCCGCATCGCCGGTGATCGGATCGCCGTCGACGTCCTGCCGTCCAACCCCTTCGAGTGGCTCCTGCTCAACGGCTTCACCGCGCAGGTCTGGATGCGCCCCGGCGTCGGGGAGGACGAGCTCGTGGCCGGCCAGGGTCTCGGTCAGCGCACCCCCGACGACACCGCGGGCGTGGCGGCCGTCCTGGGGGCGGGCAACATCACCTCGATCGTGCCCAGCGACCTCCTCTACGTGCTGTACGCCGACAACCGTGTCGCCGCGGTCAAGCTCAACCCGATCTCGGACCCGCTGGCCGAGGTGTACCGACGGATCTTCGCGCCGTTCATCGAGATCGGGGCCATCGAGATCGTCACCGGCGGCCTCGAGCTCGGCGCCGCACTGATCGAGCATCCGGACGTCGCGGCGGTGCACATGACCGGCAGTGAGGCCACCCACGATGCGATCGTCTGGGGTACCGGTGAGACCGCCCGCGCCAACCGCGCGGCCGGCACGCCCGCGCTGACCAAGCCGATCACCAGCGAGCTGGGCGGCGCGGCGCCGGTCGTCGTGGTGCCCGGGAAGTGGTCGAAGCGGGACCTGCGGTTCCAGGCCCAGCACATCGCGACCCAGCGGCTGCACAACGGCGGCAGCAACTGCATCGCGGCACAGGTGGTGGTGCTCAGCGCGGACTGGGAGCAGAAGGACGACTTCCTCCGCGAGCTCACGGAGGCCCTGGCTGCGGCTCCTGCGCGGCTGCCGTGGTATCCGGGAACCGTGGCGCGGGCCGACGATGCCCGCCGGGCGCACCCGCGGGCGGTCCCGGTCGGCGGCACCGCCGAGCGCACCCTGATCACCGGCCTGGACCCGGCGGATCCGACGGAGCCCGCCTTCCGCTCCGAGTTCTTCGGGCCGGTGCTCGGCGTCACCGAGATACCCGGCCGCGGGTCGGACTTCCTGGCGCGCGCGGTCGACTTCTGCAACGACCGGCTGCGCGGCACCCTGGGCGCCAACATCGTCCTTCACCCCCGTACCCGCCGGGCGTTGGGCGAGGGCTTCGAGGACCAGGTCGCCCGGCTGCGCTACGGCACGATCGGGATCAACGTGTGGACCGGGGTGGGCTACCTCACCGCGAACGCCACCTGGGGCGCCTTCCCGGGGCACCCGCTCGACGACATCCAGAGCGGTCGCGGCATCGTGCACAACGCGCTCCTGCTCGACGGCGTGGAGCGCACCGTCGTCCGAGGTCCCTTCCGGCCCTCGCCACGCTCGATCGTGCACGGCGAGTGGAGCCTGGCACCCAAACCACCGTGGTTCGTGGACAACCGCACCGCGACCACCACCGGTCGGCGCCTGACCCGGTTCGCCGCTCACCCCCGGTGGCGCGGCCTGCCGGCGATCTTCGCCTCCGCCCTGCGCGGCTGACCTGCGCGGTTCTTCGGGGAGCCCGGGTGTGCCGGGTGGGCGCGCCGCCCACCCGGCACGCGGCTCACCCCAGCGCCTCGGCCACCGACCGGACGTCGTCGGCGGTCCGGGCGCTCAACAGCAGCGTGGTCACGCCGGTCTCCTCCCACTGCGCGACCCGCTCCCGCACCTCGCCCGGGGTGCCGATGATGTGCAGGTCGTCGACGAGCTCGTCGGGGATCAGCGCGGTGGCCTCGTCCTTGCGGCCGGCCAGGTAGAGCTCCTGCACCTTCTCGGCGAGGTCGCCGTAGCCCATCCGCGCGAAGACCTGGGTGTGGAAGTTCTGCTCCTTGGCTCCCATCCCGCCCATGTAGAGAGAGGCGAAGGGCTTCATCGCGTCCAGCGCCTGCTGCTTCTGCTCGGCGTTCTCCACGATCTGCAGGTGGCAGGTGGCCGCGATCTCGAAGTCCTCACGGGTACGTCGTGCACCCGGGCGAGCGAAGCCCTCGTCGAGCCAGGGCTGGTACATCCCAGCGGACCGGGGCGTGTAGAAGATCGGTATCCAGCCGTCGGCGATCTCCGCGGTCTGAGCCACGTTCTTGGGTCCCTCCGCGCCGAGCCAGATCGGCAGGTCGGCGCGCAGCGGGTGCACGATCGGCTTGAGCGGCTTGCCGAGACCGACCGAGCGCGGGCCGGCGTAGGGCAGCGGATAGTGCTCGCCGTCGTTGGTGACCGGTGTCTCGCGGGCGAGCACCTGCCGGATGATCGAGACCGCCTCGCGGGTGCGCGCCAGCGGCTTGGAGAAGGGCTGGCCGTACCAGCCCTCGACCACCTGGGGACCGCTCACCCCCATCCCGAGGATCATCCGGCCGCCGGTGAGGTGGTCGAGCGTCAGTGCGTGCATCGCGATGGAGGTCGGGGTCCGACCCGACATCTGGACGATCGAGGTGCCCAGCCGCAGGGTCGAGGTCTCGCGGCCCCACCAGGCCAACGGGGTGAACGCGTCACTCCCCCAGGCCTCCGCGGTGAACAGCGCGTCCCACCCGGCCTCCTCCGCGGCGCGCACCAACTCCGCGACGCCGGTCGGCGGCTGCGCGCCCCAGTACCCCAGTTGCAGTCCGAGCTTCATCCGGTCTCCTTCGATCCCTGCTGCTGAATGCTTGTCGAGAATAGTAGAACGTGTTTCACTTTCGGGCATGAGTCGCACACTCTCGGCGCCGGTGACGGTCGCCTTCGACTACACCCGATCCGTCGGCCCGGTGCTCGGACGATTCCTCACCGGCCTGCGCGACGCAACGTTCGTGGGTGCTCGCACCAGCGACGGCCGCGTCGTCGTACCGCCTCCGGAGTTCGACCCGGTCTCCCACCGGCCGACCACCGACTTCGTCGACCTGCCCGACACCGGAACGGTCTCCTCGTGGACCTGGGTGAGCGAGCCGGTCGCCGGGCAGCCCTTCGACCGGCCGTTCGCCTTCGCCCTGGTCACCCTGGACGGGGCGGACGCGCCGATCCTGCACGCGGTCGACGTCAGCGCGCCCGATCAGATCACCACCGGGATGCGGGTGCGCGCCCGTTGGGCGGCCGAGCGCACCGGACTGATCACCGACGTCGTCTTCGAGCCGGCCGACGCCGCCGGGACAGCCGCCGGGACAGACGCCGAGCCAGGCGCCGCCGCGGCATCCTCCGCCGACCCGGTCAGCGGCATCGTCACGCCGGTCAGCCTCGACTACACCTACGCCGCCTCCCCCGAGGAGTCCGCCTTCTTCCGCGGCCTGGCGCAGGGACGGATCGTCGGCCAGCGGTGCCCGAGCTGCCAGAAGGTGTACGTGCCACCGCGTCCGGCCTGCCCCACCGACGGCGTGCCGACCGTCGAGGAGGTCGAGCTCTCCGACACCGGCACCGTCACCACGTTCTGCATCGTCAACGTGCCGTTCATGGGTCAGAAGATCAAGCCGCCCTACGTCTCCGCCTACATCCTGCTCGACGGCGCCGACATCGCCCTGCAGCACCTGATCCTCGACATCCCCGTCGACGAGGTGCGGATGGGACTGCGGGTCAAGGCCGCCTGGAAGCCCCGCGAGGAGTGGGGCACCACCATCGAGAACATCAGCCACTTCGCGCCGACCGGTGACCCGGACGCGGACTACGACACCTACAAGCACCACCTCTGAGCGGACCGGAAAGGTACTGACATGCGTGACGTCGCCGTCGTCGGGTTCGCCCAGCGACAGTTGCAGGACTACGACGGGTCCCCGCAGTGCGCGGAGATGCTCGTCCCCCTCTTCGCCGACTGCTACGAGCAGACCGGCTGGACCAAGAAGGACATCGGGTTCTGGTGCTCCGGCTCCTCGGACTACCTGGCCGGGCGGTCCTTCTCGTTCGTGAGCGCCATCGACGCCATCGGCGTGCTGCCGCCGGTGAACGAGTCCCACGTGGAGATGGACGCGGCCTGGGCGCTCTACGAGGCCTGGCTGAAGATCCAGACCGGCGAGGTCGACACCGCACTGGTGTTCGGCTTCGGCAAGGCGTCGGCGGGCGTGCTGCGCCGCACCCTGGCGCTGCAGCTGGATCCCTACACGATGACCCCGTTGTGGCCCGACACCGTCTCCATCGCCGCGCTGCAGGCGCGCCTCGGCCTGGACGCCGGGTTGTGGGACGAGGCCGCGATGGCCGAGGTGGTGAACCGCTCGCTGACCGACGCGGAGAAGAACGAGTTCGCGGTGCGCTCGGGCGGCTCCTCGGTGGAAGAGCTGCTCAAGCGACCGATGTTCGCCGACCCGCTGCGCAAGCACGACGCCGCGCCGGTGACCGACGGTGCGGCGGCGATCGTCCTCGCAGCCGGGGACCGGGCACGGGAGGTGCGCGACCGACCCGCCTGGATCACCGGCTTGTCCCACTTCACCGACGGGCTTCACCTGGGCACCCGTGACCTGACCCGCTCGGCCTCCGCCGGGCGCGCGGGTGCCGCGGCGGGCGCGTCCGCCGGCGGGCTCACCGACGTCGAGGTGGCCGAGCTGCACGCGCCGTTCAGCCACCAGGAGCTGATCCTGCGTGCCGAGCTCGGCCTCGGCACCGACGCCAGGATCAACCCCTCGGGAGGCGCACTGGGCGGCAACCCGATGTTCACCGGCGGAGGCATCCGGATCGGCGAGGCCGCTCGCCGGATCTGGGACGGCTCCGCCGACAAGACGCTCGGCCACGCGACCAGCGGTCCGGCCCTGCAGCAGAACCTGGTGTGCGTGATGTCGTCGGAAGGGGCGAGCAACTGATGGGCGCTGGATCGAACTCGAAGCGGCCTGCCGCGGTGATCGGCGTGGGCCAGACCCACCACCGCGCGAAGCGTGAGGACGTCTCGATGGCCGGGCTGTGCCGCGAGGCGATGGACCGGGCGCTGGCCGACGCCCAGATGACCCTGGACGAGGTCGACGCCATCGTGGTCGGCAAGGCACCGGACCTCTTCGAAGGGGTGATGATGCCCGAGCTGTACCTCGCCGAGGCCCTCGGCGCCGCCGGCAAGCCGCTGCTGCGGGTGCACACGGCCGGCTCGGTCGGTGGGTCCACCGCGATCGTGGCCAGCTCGCTGGTGCAGTCCGGCGTGCACAAGAAGGTGCTCACCGTCTCCTTCGAGAAGCAGTCGGAGTCGAACGCGATGTGGGCTCTGTCGGTGCCCGTGCCGTTCGTGATGCCGGTCCACGCCGGTGCCGGTGGCTACTTCGCGCCGCACGTGCGCTCCTACATCCGGCGCTCCGGGGCGCCGACGCACATCGGCGCGATCGTGGCCGCCAAGGACCGCACGAACGCGCTGAACAACCCCTACGCCCACCTGCGGGAGAAGAAGACCGTCGACGACGTCCTCGCCTCGCAGATGCTCTGGGACCCGATCCGCTACGAGGAGACCTGCCCGTCCTCCGACGGGGCCTGCGCGCTGGTGATCGCCGACGAGGACGTCGCCAGGTCCTCGCCCAACCCGGCCTGGATCCACGGCACGGTGATGCGCTCGGAGCCGACCACCGCCGCCGAGCGCGACCAGGTCAATCCCCAGGCCGGGCGCGACGCCGCCGCGGCCCTGTGGAAGCAGGCCGGGATCACCAACCCGATCGAGGAGATCGACGCTGCCGAGGTCTACGTGCCGTTCTCCTGGTTCGAGCCGATGTGGCTGGAGAACCTCGGCTTCGCCGGGGAGGGCGAGGGGTGGAAGCTGACCGAGTCGGGCGAGACCGCGATGGGCGGCCGGATCCCGTTCAACGCCTCCGGCGGCGTCCTCTCCTCCAACCCTATCGGCGCCTCGGGGATGCTGCGCTTCGGCGAGGCGGCGCTCCAGGTCCGCGGCGCGGCCGGGGACCACCAGGTCGACGGCGCCCGCCGCGCCCTCGGCCACGCGTACGGCGGCGGCTCGCAGTTCTTCGCGATGTGGGTCGTCGGGGCCGACAAGCCCAGCAACTGAGCGCAGGTGGTCGCCCCACCCCTCATCCGCGGCGCCGTCGCCGACTCCCACGAGTCGACGGCGGCGCCGTAGGCTGACCCCGTGATCGAACTGCGCACCCCGACCCAGATCGAGCAGATGCGTCCCGCCGGCCGCTTCGTCGCCTCCGTCATCACCGCACTTGCGGAGAAGGCGGCCGTCGGGGTGAACCTGCTCGAGCTCGACGAGCTCGCGCACCGGATGATCAAGGACGCGGGCGCCGAGTCCTGCTACATCGACTACCACCCGTCGTTCGGCGCCAGCCCGTTCGGCAAGGTGCTGTGCACCTCGGTCAACGACGCCGTGCTGCACGGCCTGCCGCACGACTACACGCTCGCCGACGGCGACCTGCTCTCGGTCGACTTCGCGGCCTCGATCGACGGCTGGGTCTCCGACTCCGCGCTGTCGGTCATCGTCGGGACGCCCGACCCCAAGGACCAGTGGTTGATCGACACCGCCCAGCAGGCGCTGGACGCGGGCATCGCCCAGGCCCGCGGCGGCAACCGCCTCGGGGACATCTCGGCCGCCATCGGCGACGTGGCACGGGGAGCCGACCTCGCCGTCAACCTGCAGTTCGGCGGCCACGGCGTGGGTCGCACCATGCACGGCGAGCCCCACGTGCCCAACGACGGTCGCGCCGGGCGCGGCCTGAAGCTGAAGCCCGGCCTGGTCATCGCGATCGAGCCGTGGTTCCTGCACACCACCGACGAGATCGTCTTCGACCCGGACGGCTGGACGATCCGCTCCGCCGACGGCTCCCGCGGCGCCCACGTCGAGCACACCATCGCGATCACCGACGGCGACCCGATCGTGCTCACCGCGCGGGGCTGACGCCCCGGACTCCCCCGGCTCCTCCGGGCCCTCAGCCGCGCGGGCGCGGTGAGCCGACCCCGGCCCAGGCCAACAGGGCGAGGGCGGCGACCTGCGTGGCGGCGACGACGCCGACCAGTGCCGTGAGGTGATCGGTGACCAGGGCACCGGCGACCAGCCCGCCCAGCACCGCGCCGACTCCCTGGGCGGCGGCGAAGACGCCGTACCCGGTGGCGCGGTGGTGCGTCGGCACCACGGCGGCGACCTGGGCCTTCACGGTCGAGTCGAGCAGCCCGGTGGCGACGCCCCACACCGCGACGCCGAGCAGCACCGGCGCGAGGGTGCCACCGAACGCCAGCGGCGGGACCATCGCCACCAGCACCGGTACGACGTACAGCACCGCCGCTCCGACCCGGTCGAACACGGCGCCGGTGACCAGCGCCGCCACCGCACCGGTGGCCATCGCCAGCGCGTAGACCAGCGGCGCGGCGGCGGCCGGGACGAGGTCGTCCTCGACGAACCGGTAGGAGATGATGCCGAACGTCATCAGGCCGCCCGTCGCGAGTGCGCACGCCGCGGAGAGTCGGTGGAAGCGCGCGGGCAGGTCGAGCCCGAGCCGGGCGGCCCACCCGGTCGCCGGGGCGCCGGTGATCTCATCGGCGGGGGCCCGCACCGTCGGCGCGGCCAGTGACGGGACCCGGCTGCCGAGCAGCGCCAACAACGCGAGTGCGACCACGCCCGGCACCAGCAGCACCGCGAACGAGGGCCAGAGCGCCCCGGTCAGTGCCGCGACCCCGGCGACCACCAGGGGCCCGGCGAAGGCGCCCACCTGGTCCAGGGCCTTGTGGATGCCGAACGCCCTGCCCAGGCCACCGTTCCCCGCGACTCCCGCGAGCAGGGCGGACTTGGCCGGGCTCCGGATCGCCTTGCCCGACCGCTCGAGCAGGATCAGTAGCGCGGCGAAGGCCAGTCCTGCGGCCCCGAGCGCCGGCGCGACCGCGAGCAGTGGCACGCAGACAGCGGTCAGGCCGTAGCCCAGCACCACCAGTCGCCACGGCCGGCCACTGCGGTCGGCCCAGGCGCCGGTGCCGAGCCGGAGCAGCAGCGCCACCGCCTCGCCGGCGCCGGTGATCAACCCGACGGCGAGTGCGGAGGCGCCGAGCGAGCCCAGGTAGGGCCCCGCCACCGACCGCATGCCCTCGTAGACCATGTCGGCCGAGAGGCTGACCAGTCCGAAGGTGACGATCGCGCGGCGCGGCGTCCAGGTCGCGACATCGGTCTTCGTGGTCACGTCAGGCGATCCTGCCAGCACGCGACGGCCGCCGCCGTCCCGATCGGTCGCCGGGCGGCGGCAGATCCCCGCCACGGACGAAGGGCCCGGCCCCCTCCCCGGGACCGGGCCCTCGCACGCCGGGACCTCAGGTCACTTGTAGGTGACCTGCATCTCCTTGATGGCGTTGAGCCAGCCCGAGCGGAGGCGCCGAGGCTCCCCGGCCAGGCTGATGTCGGGTGCGACGTCGGCGATCGCGTTGAAGATCAGGTTGATCTGCAGGCGGGCGAGGTTCGCGCCGATGCAGTAGTGCGCGCCGTGCCCGCCGAACGCCACGTGCGGGTTGGGGTCGCGCAGGATGTCGAACGTGAACGGGTCCTCGAAGACCTCCTCGTCGAAGTTCGCCGAGGCGTAGAACAGGCCGACCCGGTCCCCCTTCTTGATCGGGTGCCCGTCGAGCTCGGTGTCCTGCTTCGCGGTGCGCTGGAAGACGGTGACCGGCGTGGCCCACCGGACGATCTCGTCGACGGCCGTGTCCGGCCGCTCGGTGCGCCACAGCTCCCACTGGTCGGGGTTCTGCAGGAACGCGTGCATGCCGTGCGTGGTCGCGTTGCGGGTGGTCTCGTTGCCCGCCACCGTCAGCAGGATGACGAAGAAGCCGAACTCGTCGTTGGTGAGCGCACCGTGGTCGTCGTCCTGGCCGACGCTGATCAGCTTGGTGACGATGTCGTCCTGCGGGTTGGCACGCCGCTCGTTCGCGAGCTGGTCGAAGTAGCCCAGGATCTCCATCGACGCCAGCGCCGGGTCGGCGTCGATCTCCGGGTCGTCGTAGCCCATCATCTGGTTCGACCACTCGAAGAGCTTCTTGCGGTCGTCCTGGGGCACACCGAGGAAGTCCGCGATCGCCTGCAACGGCAGCTCCGCGGCGATGTCCTCGACGAAGTCACCGGAGCCCTTCGCGACCGCCGCCTCGACTATCTCGCGAGCCTTCGCCTCCAGGCTCTCCTTGAGCTTGGCGATCGCTCGCGGCGTGAACCCACGCGAGACGATGCCGCGCATCTTGGTGTGGCTGGGCGGGTCGTGGTGGATCAGCATCGCCCGCTGCAGCTCGACCTGGTCGCGGGTCATGTCCGGGGCGAACCGGATGATGACCCCGTTCTCGGCGGTCGACCAGTTGTCGTTGTCCTTGGAGACCTCGCGCACCTCCTGGTGCCGCGTGCAGGCCCAGTAGCCCTGGTCCAGGAAGCCGGCCCGGGCCTCCGGGACCTGCTCGACCCAGTGGATCGGCTCGGTACGACGCAGCGCCTTGAACTCGTCATGTGGCAGTGCCACGGCGTTGATGTCGGGATCGGTCGGGTCCCAGCCCTCCGGAAGCACCAGCTCGGTCACGCGCAGAAACCTTTCGTCACGGGCCGTCGTCGACCCTGTGGCAGGCGCCACATGGAACACGTTCTGCACGGAGACTACAGACAATCGGCAAAACAAGAAAGGGTTTCGTCGTCGAGTCACCGGGACGAACCAGAACGCGTTCTATTTTCGGTGCTACGTTGCCGACATGGGCACTCCAGTCATCGTCGAAGCAGTCCGTACCCCCCTCGGCAAGCGCAGGGGCCACCTGGCCGGCGTGCACCCGGCGAACCTGGTCGGATTCGTCCAGGCCGAGGTGCTGCGCCGGGCCGGCATCGACTCCGACCTGGTGGAGCAGGTCATCGGCGGCATCGTGACCCAGGCCGGCGAGCAGTCCAACGACACCATCCGCCGCGCCTGGCTGCATGCCGGGCTCGCCCAGCACACCGGCGGCACCACCCTGGACGCCCAGTGCGGCTCGGGCCAGCAGGCCACGCACCTGGTCAACGACCTGGTCGCGGCCGGCACCATCGAGGTCGGCGTGTCCTGCGGTGTCGAGGCGATGTCCCGCATCCCCCTGGGCGCCAACGTGCCGGCCGGGACGGGCGACCCACGGCCCGAGGACTGGACGATCGACATGCCCAACCAGTTCGAGGCCGCCGACCGGATCGCGAACAACCGCGGCCTCTCCCGCTCCGACCTGGAGGAGTTCGGCGCGGCATCCCAGGCGAAGGCGAAGGTCGCCGTCACCGAAGGCCGGTTCAAGCGTGAGATCGCGCCGTTCGAGGCTCCCGTCCTCGACGAGGAGGGGAAGCCCACCGGCGAGACCCGTGTCGTCGACACCGACCAGGGGCTGCGGGACACCACGCTCGACGGGCTGGCCAACCTCCGCCCCGTCCTCGAGGGCGGTCTGCACACGGCCGGCACGTCCTCGCAGATCTCCGACGGGGCCGCGGCCCTGCTGGTGATGGACGAGGAGAGGGCCAAGGCGCTGGGCCTGAAGCCCCGAGCCCGGATCCGCAGCCACTGCCTCGTGGGCTCGGACCCCTACTACCACCTCGACGGCCCGATCGACGCCACCCAGCGGATCCTCGACCGCACCGGGATGGCGATCAGCGACTTCGACATCTTCGAGGTCAACGAGGCCTTCGCCTCCGTCGTACTGTCCTGGGCCGGTCAGCACAACGTCGACCTGGACAAGGTCAACGTCAACGGCGGCGCGATCGCGCTCGGCCATCCGGTCGGCGCGACCGGCGTCCGACTGATCACCACCGCCCTGCACGAGCTCGAGCGCCGGGACGCCTCCACCGCCCTGATCTCGATGTGCGCCGGCGGCGCGATGGCGACCGGCACGGTCCTCGAACGGATCTGACCAGCGACGCTGACGGTAGGGGCCGACGGCATGCGCTGAGGGCCTCCCGGCGCGCCGGGAGGCCGCTGGTCGGGCCCGCCGTCAGCTCTCCCGCCGCGCGGCACGCCAGGACAGCACGGCGGCGGCGAGCGCCAGCGCCAGCAGCGCGGCCGACAGTCCCAGCGCGGCCCGCAGAGCCGTCCCGGGCTCGCTCTCGTCGAGCGCGAGGTGGTAGGCCGTCATCACCAGCGCCGCACCCACGGCGGCGCCGATCCGCTGCCCGGTCTGCAACGCGGCACCGGCCGCGCCGCCCATCCGGGTGGGGACCTCCGCCAGCGCGAGCGTCATGTTCGGCGAGACCACCGCGCCACCGCCCAGGCCCGCGAGCAGCAGGGACGCGCCGGCCAGCACCCACCCGCCGGCGCTGTCGGCGCGCGCCGCGGTCACCGAGAGGCACCCGATGCCCACCATCATCGTGACCAGCGCCAGCACCGTCATCAGTCGCCCCACCCGGTCCACGAACCGCCCGGCCAGAGGTGACGCGACCGCGGACCCGACGGCGAACGGGGTGAGCACCAGTCCGGTCTGCAGCGCGGAGAGGCCACGCCCGTCCTGCAGGTACACGCTCATCACGAGGAAGACACCGGTGAACCCGGTGAAGTACAGCGTCCCGACCGCGATCCCGCTGGCGTAGCCGGGCACTCGCCGCAGCAGGCCGACGTCGAGCAGCGGAGCTCCTCCGCGGCGCACCACACGTCGCTCCCACCACACGAACGCCGCGGCCGCCGCCGGGACCGCGGCCAGCAGCACGAGCGCACCCCGCTGGCCGGCCTCCAGTCGCACCACGGGCAGCAGCACCAGCAGGACCGTGATGCCGAGCAGGACGGCACCCCACAGGTCGAGCCGGGTGTCCACCTCGGCCTCCCGCTCCCGGCCCGGCACCAGCCGTGCGATCGGCACCAGCAGGACCAGCCCGATCGGCACGTTGACCAGGAAGATCCATCGCCATCCGTCGGCGGCGCCGAAGGCGGCGATGAGCACACCACCGAGCACGGGTCCGATCGCGGAGGAGACCGAGACCGTCAGTCCGAACAGCCCGAACGCGATCCCGCGCTCACGACCGCGGAACAGCGTCTGGATCAGCCCGGAGCTCTGCGGGGTCAGCAACCCGGCGGCGCATCCCTGGGCGAGCCGCGCGGCGACGACCGTCTCCACCGTCGGGGCGGAACCGGCGACGGCACTGGCCGCGACGAAGCCGACGAGTCCCACCACCATCAGCCGGCGCCGCCCGTACGCGTCACCCAGGCGACCGCCCGTCACCAGGGTCAGGCCGAAGGCGAGGGCGTAGCCCGACACCACCCACTGGATCTCGCCGGCCCCGGCGTCCAGCCCGGATCGCATCGACGGGATCGCGACGTTCACGATGGTGACGTCGAGCAGCACCATGAAGCCCACGGCCAGGGTGACGCCGAGGATCCGCCACCGCCGGGGGTCGGGAGCCCCCGGTCCGGTCGCGGCTGCTCCTGGCGCTCCCGCTGCACCCTCGGTCGGGGCGGCGTCGACGTGCGCCTGTTCCGACATCGCCCCACGCTCCTGTCCGTCTCGACGGTGGCCGAGGAGGGCACACCGGGGACGCCACCAGGCTAGGGCGTGTCTCCCAAGGGGGCGGGGCCCACCGGTCCGCCGAAGCACCGGCGGACCGGTGGGGTCACGCTCCGTACACGGGCTCCGGTGCGGGCGACCGGTCGAGCAGGTCGCGCAGCGCCGGGCCGACCTCGTCGGCCGCCCAGCGCTGACCGCGGTCGTTGCTGGCGGCGTGGCGCCACCCCGACTCGACGGTCAGCTGGGAGCCGTCGATCTCGATCACGCGCCCGGTGATGTCGCCGGCCTCCTCCGAGGCGAGCCAGGCGACGATCGGCGAGTTGTCCTCCGGCAGTGCCATGCCCGAGGTGTCGAAGGCACCCTCGGTCATCCGGGTCCTGGCGACCGGCGCGATCGCGTTCACGGTGACGCCGTACCGGCCCATCTCCTGGGCGGCGACGAGCGTGAGACCCGCGATGCCGGCCTTGGCCGCCGAGTAGGTCGCCTGCCCCACGGAGCCCTGCAGGCCCGCGCCGGAGGAGGTGTTGATCACCCGGGCGGCACGCTGACGCCCCGCCTTCGCCTCGGCACGCCAGTAGGCGCCGGCGTGCCGCAGCGGGGCGAAGTGACCCTTGAGGTGCACCCGGATCACCGAGTCCCACTCCTCCTCGGAGGTGTTGACCAGCATCCGGTCACGCACGAACCCGGCGTTGTTCACCAGGATGTCGAGGCCACCGAAGGCCTCGACGGCCAGCTGCACCATCGCCTCGGCGGCCTCGAAGTCCGCCACGTCGGCGCCGTTCACGACGGCCTCGCCGCCCATGTCACCGATCTCGGCGACCACGTCGTGCGCGGGGGTGTCCTGGGAGTCCTCCCCGGCCAGGGTCACGCCGTAGTCGTTGACGACGACCTTCGCGCCGTGCCGTGCCAGCTCCAGCGCGTGGGCACGACCGATGCCGCGTCCGGCACCGGTGACGATGGCGACGCGTCCTTCCAGCAACCTGCTCACTTGGTCTCCTCCGTTGTTGCGTTCTGGGCGATGTACAAGAAGATCGGCTGTTCGCCCCCGCCGTGGCAGGCGATGTGGGCACCGGAGACGTAGGAGGCCAGGTCGCTGCCGAGGAAGGCGGCCACCTGCCCGATCTCGCGCACCTGGGCCATCCGGCGCAGCGGGATCGTGGCCTCGATGGCGGCCACGGTCTCGTCGCCGCCGTAGTGGTCGGCGGTGTCCGCGGTGCGCACCAGGCCGACGTTGATCACGTTGACGCGGACCCGGGGACCCCACTCCTGGGCGAGCGACGTGGTCAGCGAGTCGACCCCGGCCTTCGCGGCGCCGTAGGCGGCCGTGCCCGGTGACGGTCGCAGGGCGGAGACCGAGGAGATGTTCACGATCGATCCTCCGCCGTCCTGGGTCTGCATCACCCGGTTGGCGGCCTGGCTGACCAGCAGCGTCGCGTCGAGGTTGAGGGCCACGATCTTGTCGTGGAAGCGGGGCGAGGCGTCGGCCGCCATCGCGTACGGCGCTCCCCCGGCGTTGTTGACCACCAGGTCGAGTCGTCCGTGGTCGGCGACGATCCCGTCGACGAGGGCGGCGACGGAGTCGGGCTCGCGGACGTCGCAGATCCGGTGGCCGGCGCCGGCCGGCGGCTCGGCCGGCGAGCGCCCGCAGGTGACCACCGTGGCGCCCGCCTCGAGCAGCACCTCGGTGACACCGCGGCCGATCCCGCGCGCACCGCCGGTGACGAGGGCGATCCGGCCGCTGAGGTCGATGGAGAGAGACATGCCGATACCCTACCAAGCAAATGCTTGGTAGGCTCCGCCGCATGACAATCAGCAGTGAACTGCGTGAGGACGGCATCCGCGTCATCACGATGAGCGCTCCCCCGGTCAACGCACTCACGGTCCAGGGCTGGTACGACGTCGCCGCCGCCCTCGACGAGGCGGGTGCCGACCTCGACACGAAGGTCGTGATCCTCCGCGCCGAGGGGAAGGGCTTCAACGCCGGCGTCGACATCAAGGAGATGCAGAACACCACCGGCTTCGACGCCCTACTGGGCGCCAACAAGGGTTGCTACGTGGCCTTCAAGGCGGTCTACGAGTGCGCGGTCCCGGTGATCGCGGCGGTCAACGGGTTCTGCGTGGGCGGTGGCGTGGGCCTGGTCGGCAATGCCGACGTGGTGGTCGCCAGCGACGACGCGTTCTTCGGCGTGCCCGAGGTCAACCAGGGAGCCCTGGGCGCGGCCACCCACATGGCGCGGCTGGTGCCGCAGCACATGATGCGCACCCTCTACTTCACCGCCCGCACGATCCCCGCCAAGGACCTGGTGCAGTTCGGCTCGGTGCTCGAGGTCGTCCCCCGCGACGAGCTGCTCGAGTCCGCGCTGCGGGTGGCTCGCGACATCGCGGCCAAGGACACCCGGGTGATCCGTGCGGCCAAGGAGGCGCTGAACGGGATCGACCCGGTCAACGTCAACAAGTCCTACCGCTGGGAGCAGGGCTTCACCTTCGAGCTGAACCTGATGGGCGTCAGCGACGAGCTGCGCGATGACTTCGCGGGCACCGACAAGAGCGAGACGAAGAGCAAGGAGAACGCGAAGTGAGCCGTCGACCACGGGACAAGACGATGTCGATCGACGAGGTGATCGGCAGCCTGGAGTCCGGGATGACCATCGGCATCGGGGGCTGGGGACCCCGGCGCAAGCCGATGGCCCTGGTCCGGGCGCTGTACAACTCCGACCTCACCGACCTGACCGTCGTCAGCTGGGGCGGCGCCGACGTCGGCCTCCTCGCGCGGGCCGGCAAGATCCGCAGGCTGGTCTACGCCTTCGTCTCCCTCGACTCGGTCCCGCTCGAGCCGAACTTCCAGCGGGCGCGCCAGGAGAAGTCCATCCCCGAGGTCGTCGAGCTCGACGAGGGGATGTTCCAGACCGGGCTGAAGGCTGCCGCCGAGCGGCTGCCGTTCCTGCCGATGCGGGCCGGGCTCGGCTCCGACGTGCTGGTCAACAACCCGTGGATCGAGACGGTCACCAGCCCGTACGCCGACGCCGACGGTGCCCACGAGGAACTCGTCGCGGTGCCGGCGCTGCGCCTGGACGCCGCCCTGGTCCACCTCAACCGCGCCGACGTGCACGGCAACGCCAGCTACCTCGGGCCCGACCCCTACTTCGACGACCTGTTCGCGATGGCGGCCGACCGGACCTACCTGAGTGTCGAGCAGATCACCGACACCGCCGGACTCACCGTCGACACCCCGGTCCAGCGCCTGCTGCTGAACCGGATGATGGTCACCGGCGTCGTGGAGACCCCGAACGGCGCGCACTTCACCAACTGCGTGCCCGACTACGAGCGCGACGAGCGGTTCCAGAAGGCCTACGCGAAGGCGGCCGGCGGCGATGACGCCGACTGGCAGGCGTTCCACGACCGGTTCCTGGCCGGTGACGAAGCGGCGTACCAGGACGCGGTGAAGGCGTTCAACGAGGAGGCGGACAAGTGAGCGACTACACCCGGGCCGACGTGTGCGCGGCCGCGATCGCAGACGCGTTCGCCGAGGACGGGGAGATCTTCGGCAGCCCGATGGGCCTGCTGCCGATGCTCGGCGTCCGCCTCGCCAAGCTGACCTCCAACCCCGACCTGGTGATCTCCGACGGGGAGTCGCTGTTCCTGGCCGGCGTGCCGCCGCTCTTCGCCAAGGCCGACGTCGTCGAGGGCTGGATCCCGTTCCGGAGGGTCTTCGACGTGGTCGCCTACGGCAAGCGACACGTGATGATGGGCGCCACCCAGGTCGACCGCCACGGCAACCAGAACATCTCGGCGATCGGCGACTTCGCCCAGCCGAAGCGGCAGCTGCTCGGCTCACGCGGCGCACCGGGCAACACGGTGAACAACCGGACCTCCTACTGGGTGCCGCGCCACTCCTCGCGGGTCTTCGTGGAGAGCGTCGACATCGTCTCCGGTGTCGGTCCGGCCCGGGCCGCGGCGGCCGGACCCGGTGCCGCCAAGTACAACGACATCCACCGGATCGTCTCCAACCTCGGCGTCTTCGACATGACCGGCGCCGAGCACACCATGCGGCTGCGCAGCGTGCACCCGGGTGTCACCGTGGACGAGGTCGTCGCCGCCACCGGGTTCGAGCTGGACATCCCGGCGCAGGTCGACACCACCCGGGAGCCCACCTTCGAGGAGCTCACCATCATCCGCGAGATGCTGGACCCCAAGGGGCTGCGGTTCCGCGAGGTGCCCGAGCCGGAGGAGGCGACGGCATGACGGTCGCCCCGCAGGCGCTGCGCACCCCGTTCACCGACCTGGTCGGGGTGCCCCACCCGATCGTCCAGACCGGGATGGGCTGGGTGTCCGGCCCGCGTCTGGTCTCCGGTACGGCGAACGCGGGCGGCCTCGGCATCCTGGCCTCGGCGACGATGACCTTCGCCGAGCTGGAGAAGGCGATCATCGAGGTCAAGAGCCGCACCGACGCACCGTTCGGGGTCAACATGCGTGCCGACGCCGCGGACGCCGCCGACCGCTGCCGGCTGTTGATCGACCATGACGTCAAGGTCGCCTCGTTCGCGCTGGCCCCCAAGCCAGAGCTGATCGCGACGCTGAAGGAGCACGACATCGTCGTGATGCCGTCGATCGGAGCGGCGAAGCACGCCAAGAAGGTGGCCTCCTGGGGCGCCGACGCGGTGATGGTGCAGGGCGGCGAGGGCGGCGGCCACACCGGACCGGTGCCGACCACCCTGCTGCTCCCGACGGTGCTGGACGCCGTCGACATCCCCGTGGTCGCGGCCGGCGGGTTCTTCGACGGACGCGGACTCGCGGCCGCGCTCTCCTACGGGGCTGCCGGCATCGGGATGGGCACCCGCTTCCTGCTGACCCGGGACAGCGCGGTGCCGGACGCGGTGAAGCAGCTCTACCTCGAGCGGGGCCTGACCGACACCGTGGTCACCGCGAAGGTGGACGGGATGCCGCACCGCATGCTCCGCACCGAGCTGGTCGAGGAACTGGAGGAGACCAGCGCGGTACGGCGGATGGGCCCCACCGCCAAGCGCACCCTCGCCTTCAAGCGGGAGTCCGGGATGTCCTGGGGCCAGCTGCTCAAGGACGGCCGGGAGATGCGCAAGCAGCAGGGGCGCACGCTGGGTCAGATGGCCCTGGCCGCCAACACCCCGATGATGCTCAAGGCGGGCCTGGTCGAGGGCGACACCTCGGCCGGCGTGCTGGCCAGCGGTCAGGTGGTCGGCGTGATCGACGACCTGCCCACCTGCGAGGAGCTGATCGGGCGGATCGTCGCCGACGCGGCGCAGGAGCTCCGACGCGCGTCGTCGTACGCGCTCTGAGGGTGGTGGCACGGGTCGCGGCGCTGGCGAGGGGCGCCGCGCCCTGTGCTCGATGCCACCCTCGACCGGGGTGGCATCGATGCCCGTCCCGGTCCTTGCGGGCGTAGCCTGGGCTCGTGACTGAGCGGTCGACCGGCAGCACCCCGCAGGCTCCACAGACCCCACCGACGTCGGCGCCCCGCCGTCGTCACCTGATGGACCCGAACGCCCCGCGCAAGAGGACCGACCCCGAGGACCTCGCCCGCTTGGAGAAGGTGCAGCGGCGCGTCCTCGCGGTGCTCGCGCTGACCACGGTGCTCCACCTCTCCGTCGGACTGATCATCGCCGCCGACCACGTCGACCCGGACCGTCTCGACGCCCAGCTCGGACTGATCGCGATCGGCACCGCCTTCGGCGTCGGCGGCATCGCCGCCACCCTCGCGCTGCTGCGCCGCCCGATGCTCTCCTGGTGGCTGGTCCTCGGGCTGCTGCCCGGCGTCGCCGGCGTCTGGTGGGTCTGCCTCTCCTGACCTCCGTCACCTGACCCGCACCGCGCGCGAGGTCGCCGCCTGGCTGCGGTAGCCGCTGCGGAGCGCGGTCACCCGGATGCTGATCCGGTCACCACGGTCACTGCGACGCAGCCGGTACGAACCCTTCGTCGCGCCCCGGATCGGCCGTCCGTTGCGCTGCCACTGATACCGGGTCGTGGCCGGCGAAGGCGCCCAGCGCCCAGGAGTGGCGTGGAGGACCCGGCCCACTCTTCCCACGCCGCGCAAGCGAGGGCGGTCGAGGAGGCGGAAGGCGCGCGGGTCGGCGACGTAGTCGGCCGGCGACCAGTCCGGCGAGGAGCCCCCCGGAAGAGCGAGGCGCGGCTGGATGGTGGTGCAGTCCCGCGGGTCCTCCTTGAGCCACACCCCGTCCGGCTCCTCCCAGGCCAGCGCGGCTGCACCGGGCGCCCAGGTCGGACCGGCCAGCCCGTCGAGGGTGGAGGTCATACAGTGAAGGACCGGCAGCGGCGGCGACCCCACCGACGCGCTTGCGCCGACCGAGTACCAGACGATGTGGGTGTCCGCCCCGTAGCCGCGGACGGCAGCGAGCATGCGGCCGTCCGGCGAGACCTCGGCATCCCCGAGATCGGTGGAGCGCTCCGGGCCGACGACGTCCTCGTCATCGAACCAGTGGAACTCGGGCGCCGCACCGACGGGGTCGAGCATCATCTGGGAGCCGTAGCCACCGTGCACCATCACCCTCCGGTTCCCCACCCACGAGGGCTGGGAGTGCAGGTTGGAACCATGCACGGTCGGTCCGGTCGGACGGGTGGCGGTGGTGATCCCGGTGACGCCCCGGAACCCACAGCCGGCGGTGGGATCGCAGTCGTGCCCGGCGTAGGTGTAGGCGACCTTCGAGCCGTCCGGCGAGACTGCGGCGTAGACGAGGAAGTCGTCCTGCAGGTGCCCGAGCGTGTCCGGCACCCCGGGCGGCCTGAAGGAGCCGAGCCGCTCACCACTTTGTCGCATCCGCACCAGGCGACCCGCGTGGATCGCCACGATGACGCCGTCGTCGTCCATCGACGGTGAGAGGTACGACGACCGCGGGGTGCCGTCATCGGACACCGCCCGCTGCCCCGTGCCGTCGCCGCGGGCGACCCAGACATCGCCTCCCTTCAGGTAGACGATCGTGCCCGCAGCTCCTCCGCTGACCTCCACCGCATCGGTGTCACCGGTGTCACCGGTGTCACCGGTGTCACCGGTGGCGGCCGTCAGCGGTGCGGCGGCGAGGACCGTTGCGAGCGCGATCGTCGCGAGCATGCGGAGTCGGGGCTGCATGCTTTCAGCGTCCCGTGACGTGCCTGGAGGGTGCGTCATCCTCGGGACCGACCCCCTCGTTCTGCCGGAGGACGGCATCGGCCGAATGAGGGAACAGTCGCCCGAAAAGCGCCGCGTGCCTCTCGGCGCGGCTCTACGCTGACCGCGTGAGCGAGAGCCGAGCGCTGCGGAGCCGGTGGCACGCCGCTGCCGCTGCCGCTGCCGCCGCGTGGTCGGCGACGTTCCTGCTCGGCCAGTGGCCCGCCGTCGCGCTCATCCCCTGCGGATTCGCAGCGGGGTGCTGGCTCCTGGGTCGCCACCCCGCCGGCGGTGCCCTGGTGGTGTGCGGGACGCAGGCGGCCGGCCTGCTCGCCGGTGTCGACCGCGACAACGCCTCCGGCCTGCTGCCCGCGCTGCTCGCTCTGGTGGTGGTCGGACAGCGCGTCCCGCTACGCGTCGCCGCTCCGCTGGTCGCGCTGTTCAACGGCATCATCCTCGCCACCGGTCTGTCACCGGTGCGCACCGCGGTCGGCGTGGCACTCTTCACGAGCACCTTTCTGGTGGCACGCCACCTCGGCGCTCGGCGACGCCGCGTCGACCTGGTGCGTCGTCGCGCACTGGCGTTGGAGCAGCAGGACGTCGGCGGGTTGTCAGCTCGAGTGCTGGCGTCCGAGCGGCGCCGCCTGATGGCCCGCAGCGCAACGGTGGTCGGCTACGCCGTCGAGGAGATGACCGACCGCATCCATTGCGGGCTGGCGACGCTCGATGCCGGATCGCTCGAGCAGGCGCGCCTCCGAGGCGAGGGCGCGGTACGCGAGCTGCGCGATCTGCTCACCCTCCTCCGGGCGCCGGTCGCTCCGGACGCGGAGCCGGGCCCCGAACGCCGGACCTCACGGGTCCCGTGGACCTGGGACCTCGCTCTCACCAGCGGGGCCTGCCTCCTCGGGCTGGTGGAGCTCACCCTGTCCGACGACGTCCACCTACGTCCGGCTTCCGCCGCACTCGGCGCGCTCGTGTGCGCCACCCTCGTCCTGCGCCGCTTCTCGGCGTCCCTGGCGGTCGCTGCGCTGACGATCGTCCTGATGACGGCGGCCCTCACCCACACCCCGATGGTGCAGGGCGTCGCCGAGATGGGCGCCCTCACGGTGACCGCCTGGATCGCGGTCCGGGCGGGAGTCCGCGAGACACTGCTCCTCCTCGCGCTCGCCGCGGCGGCCGTGGCGGCAGCGGGACAGCGATCGTTGGAGCATGCCGTGGTCGCGGCGGCGCTGGTGTTCCTGGTCGTGCTCGCGAGACTGGTGTGGCGTCAGCTCGTTCGCGACCACGAGCGGGAGGTCGGCCGCGTCCGCGCCTGGGAGGCCCAGCTCCACACGATGATGGCCCCACTCGTCGTCGAGGAACGCGCGCGTCTGGTGCGCGAGCTGCACGACGTCGCGAGCCACTCGCTCGGGGTGATGCTGCTCCAGCTGGGCGCCGCTGAGTCCACGCGGCAGCACGCTCCGGCGACCGCCCGAGCCGCGCTCGAGGCGGCCCTGGCCGTCGGCATCGATGCCCGCAGGGAGCTCGACGCGCTGATGGGGAGGTTGGAGCGCCGGCACCCCGGGCCCTTCGCCACGGAGGTCGCACAGCTGGTGGCCCGGGTGCAGGCGGGAGGCCTCGTCATCCGGGTCCACCGGCTCGACGACCTCGCTCCGAGCGACGCGGCGGACACGGCCTATCGCGTGATCCAGGAGGGCCTGACCAACGTCGTCAAGCACGCCCCCGACACGATCGCCGATCTGAGCGTCGAGCGCCGGGACGGCTCCGTGTCGATCGAGATCCGCAGCGGTGTCGCCACGCGCTCCCCCTCCGGGCCGGGGTCCCGGCTCGGCATCGCCGGACTGCGGGAACGGGTGGCGCGCCTCGGCGGCCACCTCGAGGCACGACCGGTCGCAACGGGCTTCCTCCTCGCGGCGCGGTGGCCGGTGGCGCGGACGAACGCATCGGAAGGCTCGGGTCGCCCTGCGCCGACGACGGGCGGCGACCGCCCGATCCCGGAGCCCGTCCGATGATCCGCGTCGTCCTCGCCGACGACCAGCACCTCATCCGCAGTGGCCTGCGGACGATCCTCGCCGTCGAGGGCGACATCGACGTGGTCGCCGAGGCCGAGAACGGACGTCAGGCCGCCGCCAGTGCACGTGCGGCACAGGCGGACGTCGTACTGATGGATGTCGAGATGCCGGGTACTGACGGCATCGAGGGCGTCCGGCTCACCCGCGCCGCGCGTCCGACAGCGAAGGTGGTCATGCTGACGATGTTCGACCTCGATGAGCATGTCTTCGGGGCCTTGCGAGCGGGCGCGAGCGGCTTCCTCCTCAAGACCGCGACGCCCCAGGAGATCATCCAGGCCGTGCGCTGCGTGCACGGCGGTGGCCAGCTGTTCGGACCGACGGTGACGCACCGCCTGATCGACACCTACCTGCGTCGCGCTCCGGCCACACCCGGCACGCCCGAGGCGCTGTCCACACTCACGGCGAGGGAGCTCGAGGTGTTCGGACATCTGGCCCGCGGGGCGAGCAACGCCGAGATCGCCGAGATGCTGTACCTCTCCGAGACGACCGTCAAGACCCATGTCGCGCGGATCCTGGCCAAGCTCGGGCTGCCGGACCGTGTCCATGCCGTCGTCCTCGCCTACGAGTGCGGGTGGGTCGTGCCGGGTGCCTGATCTCGTGCGATGGCTCGATCAGGCACCCGGCATCCCCCCACCCCACGACGCGGCCCGTCCCCCTTGTTCGCCGACGCTCACCGGACGCGTCGCGAAGCGGAGACCGCGGTGGCCTTCGGATGACCCGCCCTGGTGACGCTGACCTTCACGCTGAGGCGGTCTCCCCGGTCGGCCGGGCGCACGCGGTAGCCGCGCGACCGCGCCGAGCGGATCGGTCGACCGTCCCGCAGCCACTGGTAGCGGACGGAGGTGGGTGTCGGCGCCCACCTGCCCGGCGTGGCGCGCAGCATCCTGCCGGGACGCGCGGCGCCCTCCACACGCGGGCGGACGAGCATCCGCAACCCCGTCGACACGACCCACGTGTGCACGCTGGGCGTCCGATCGGCGTTGCCGTGGCGGTCGAGCGCGCGCACCGCGAAGGTGTACCGACCGTCCGCGAGCGCCTCGTACTTCTGGGGAGAGCGGCAGAGGGTCCAGACTGCGACCCGACCGGGGCCGACGAGCCGACACTCGTGCGTCGTGCCGCCGGCGAAGGAGAACGACGCCGCTCGGCCGTCGAGGTCTCCGACCGACATCGTGGTGTCGGGAGGTGTGGCGTCCAGCAGCCAGGTGTACGACGCGGGCGTGCGGTCGTACTCCCCCGCCAGGTCGACGGCGCGTACCTCGAACTGGTGCGTCCCGTCGGGAAGGTCAGCGAGGCGCACCGGGGTGGTGCAGGGCGCCCAGTCACCGAGCAGTCGGCCCGAATGACGCCGCCGGCACTCGAACGTGCCGCCCTCGCTCGAGGCGAACCCGAAGGTCGCCGTGCGCGCCGTCGTCGGCGCGACGATGTCGGAGAGGCTCGTCTCCGGCCAGACCGTGTCGACCCCGATGTTGAACCGTCGCGCCGCCGGCGTCGGATCCGCCGTACCGTCCCCGGCGCGCGCCCGGACCCTGAACTCGTAGACCCGGGGGGTGAGCTCGTCGTACTGGCGGGGGCTGACGCAAGCCGACCAAGCGCTCGCCTCCCCCGGCCCGGTCAGGCTGCACTCGAAGGTGGCACCGACCGATCCCGGCGCATCGAAGTTGAAGGTGGCCAGATGAGCCGTGTGGGACCAGGTGTAGGTGATCAGCCGGGTCTCCGGCGCCTCCGCGCCGCTGGCAGGCCGAGGCTGCACCAGCATCGGCAGGAGCGCCACCGAGCACCCGAGTGCCACCGCGACGGCGGTGCCGCGACGAGATCGCCACTTCAGCTCCATCCGAACTCCTCCATGACCCGTGTGGGGCGGAGTCAACCGCGTCGGAGGTCCGGATACATCGGCCGTGCGGAGTATCGGCCTCCTCCGTGAGGAGGGCGGGCGGAAATGCAATCCGCCCTCACCGGTTCGGGTGAGGGGCGGATCCGCTGGTGGGCGATACTGGGTTTGAACCAGTGACCTCTTCCGTGTCAAGGAAGCGCGCTACCGCTGCGCCAATCGCCCAAGTCTTGAGTTGTGGTGGTGGAGGTGGGTACGGGATTTGAACCCGTGTAGACGGATTTGCAGTCCGTTGCCTCGCCTCTCGGCCAACCCACCGTGCGAGCGTCAGGCCCTGGTCCCATCGTGCGATGGGACCAGGCTGACCGCTGGCCAGCCAGTGGTCTGACCTCTCCGAGCGGACGACGAGGCTCGAACTCGCGACCTCAACCTTGGCAAGGTTGCGCTCTACCAACTGAGCTACGTCCGCCTGACACTTCCCGGCCCCGTTTCCGGCGCCGTTCCCGTGCGAGAAAGAACATTAGCGGATCGCTCGGAGGGGGCCAAAACCGGGGTCCCTCCAGGGTGTCGCGGCCGTGCCCGGGCCCCGTCGACCGGGTGGTCGACCGGGTGGTCGGCGGTTGTGACGACTCGGTGAACAGTGCCGAACTCCCCGATGTGGGGCTCGCGCACGAGGCACCGGAGGCCGTAGGAAGGAGACAGCCACGCCGGGCATCCGGTCCGGCACCGACCAGCAGGAGCTCTCATGCTTCGTTCTCGGATGCTGTTCTCCACCACCCGCCTCCTGGCCGTCCTGTCGCTGCTCGCTGCCGGGCTGCTCGGCGTACCGGCTGCTCCGGCACAGGCCGCGACCTTCTCCGGCACCCTCGCCCAGGCCGTCGCCCAGATACCCACCGCGAGCGAGTCCAACAGCGGCTACGACCGCGACCTCTTCCCGCACTGGGTCGACGCCAACGGCGACTGCCAGAACACCCGCGCGGAGGTGCTGATCAGCGAGCGCGAGACCGACACCCCGCTGACCTACACCAGCGCGAGCAAGTGCACCGTGAAGAGCGGACGCTGGTACTCCTACTACGACGGCGTCTCCTGGACCGCAGCCTCCGACGTCGACATCGACCACATGGTCCCGCTCGCCGAGGCATGGGGCTCGGGTGCACGCTCCTGGACCACCGCGCGGCGCCAGGCCTACGCCAACGACCTCGGCGACCACCGCACGCTGGTCGGCGTCACCGACAACGTGAACCAGTCCAAGAGCGACCAGGACCCGGCCCAGTGGCTGCCCACCCGGTCGAGGTGCCGCTACGTGGCGGAGTGGGTCGCGGTGAAGGTCCGGTGGGGGCTGAGCGCCGACGCGAGCGAGAAAAGCGTGCTCAACAGCTATGCCGGCTCCTGCTCGAACACCGTCACGGTCACCATCTACTGATGCCTCGGTCAGCGCGCGGCCGTTGGCCCTAGGCTGACCGCGTGCGCGCCTGGATCAACGGAGACCTGCTGGCCGACCCGACGGCGGCCGCCGTGCCCCTCACCGACCACGGCTTCACCGTCGGCGACGGCGTCTTCGAGGCGGTGAAGGTGGTGCAGGACCGGCCGTTCGCCCTCGACCGGCACCTGGAGCGGCTGCAGCGGTCGGCGACCGGACTCGGGTTGCCCGCGGTCGACCTCGACCACGTCCGCGAGGGAGTGGCAGCAGTGCTCGACGGCCACCCCTGCCCCTGGGGCGCCTGCGGATCACCGTCACCGGAGGGAACGCGCCGCTGGGCTCGGGCCGGGGCGACGAGGCCTGCACGGTCGCCGTCGTGGCGGCGCCGATGGCTCCGATGCCGCCCACCACCGCGATCGTCACCGCACCCTGGCCACGCAACGAGCGCGGGGCGCTCGCCGGCCTCAAGACGACGTCGTACGCCGAGAACGTGATGGCGCTCGCCCGGGCCGCCGAGCGCGGCGCCAGCGAGTCGGTCTTCGCCAATCTCGCCGGCCACCTGTGCGAGGGCACCGGGACGAACGTCTTCTACGTCGTCGACGGCGAGCTGCGCACCCCGACCCTGGCCAGTGGATGCCTGGCCGGTGTCACCCGTGCCCTCGTCCTGGAGTGGTACGGCGGCCGCGAGGTCGATGAGCCCATCGAGGTCGCCCGCGGCGCCGACGAGGTCTTCCTGGTCTCCACCACGCGTGACGTCCAGGCCGTCGCGACGTGGGACGACCGCGAGCTGCCCGCCCCGGACCGGTCACCCGCGAGGCGGCCGAACGCTGGCGCGCGCGGGAGCCCGAGCTGCTCGGGCTCGACCGTTGAGCGCCGGCCAACGGCCCGGCTCGGCCCTCGCCCCACCCCGCACCGGTCCCGATGTGAACCCTGCTCGCGGTATGCGTTAGAGTCGCCTCCGCGCGGTCGACGACCGCGCGCTGTCGGGCGATTGGCGCAGTGGTAGCGCGCTTCGTTCACACCGAAGAGGTCACTGGTTCGAACCCAGTATCGCCCACCGACATAAGCGCAGGTCAGAGGCCGGATTCCCACCACGGAGTCCGGCCTCGTGCCCTGTACGTGCCCGATTCGCCCCGGCGCGTGCCCACTGATTGGGCACGCGGGGGCACGACGGCTCGACTGATTCACACGGTCTCCCGACCACGCTCGGACCGCAAGAGCCAGCCGGATCGGCCGGCCCCGCCGGTTGGGTGGAGCGCGGTCGGACCGCCGTGGTAGACCGTGGCCCATGGCGTCACCGGTCACCTCGATCAACGTTCGGCGCGATCGGCTCGAGGCGACGATCCGCGCCGACCTCATCGCGACGGGGCAAGCGCGCAGCACCCAAGGCGCAGACGTCGCTGCATGGCGGCGCGCTGCTCGGCGTGCTGCACGCTCTCTCGGCCGCCCCGTGCAGACCGTCCTGGTCGAGGACGGCGCAGCTGCAGCGGCGATGCTGCGGGACTGGCCGGCGTCGCCAGCCGAGCGGGCGCAGCACCAGGCCGCGATGCGCCGCGTGGTTGACCGCGCAGCCGCTGCGCAGCCGACGCACGATCCTGCCTGACGTCGACCAGGTCGCGCCGGCGGTGCAGCTCGACGCGCTGCAGCCGACGCGGCCCGCACGCCGCGGTGCAGCTCGACGCGGGCCCGCACGCCGCGGTGCAGCTCGACGCGGCCCCGCACGCCGCGGTGCGCCTCGACGTCGACCAGGCCGCCGCGGTGCAGCTCGAGGCGGCCCGCACGCCGCGGTGCAGCTCGAGGGGCGGTGAGTCGTCGGGGTGCGTCCCGCGTTGTCGTAGACGTTGGCGACGTCGCGTAGACATTGCCTACGGCCGTTATTCCGAACATCTGTTCGATTCCGTCCGGTTTCGGGGTTGGGGCCCGCGTCGGGAAGAAAAGGCAGGTCGGGGGCTGCCGCGACCCCGCGGCGGATCAGAAACCGGGGGCGTGTTGATGCGTTTCGCGGTGGAGGTCGGCGACGATGGCGCGGTGACGCGCGCGATGGGCGGGGACGTGGAGCCGGTGCTGCGGCTCGAGGACGGCGACCAGGTCGCCGCGATTCGGGCCGCGATCTTCCGGTCGGCGCGGGTGGCAGGCGTGGGCCCTGTGCGGGCCGACCTGGTCGCAGAGCATGCGGCTGCGCACCTGGTCGGGCAGCTCGCAGCGCGCGGGCTGGTACTGCGGGTGGAGTGGACGTCACCAGCAGCGCGTGACGCGGTGGTCAGGTCACGGCGTGCGTGGGACGTCGAGGGGTGAGGCGGGCGGGCAGACGCCTGAGCCACCGCGGGCCTGCCCGCCCTCGGTGCGGGACCACCACGGCCGCACCGGTCAGTGGGTGGTCAGGAGCGTAGGCCGGTGCGCTCGTGGATCCAGGTGCGGGCGAGGTCGAGACGTGCGCGGCCCTCG
This sequence comes from Nocardioides sambongensis, assembly GCF_006494815.1. Taxonomy (NCBI): domain Bacteria; kingdom Bacillati; phylum Actinomycetota; class Actinomycetes; order Propionibacteriales; family Nocardioidaceae; genus Nocardioides; species Nocardioides sambongensis. The sequence continues at coordinate 968,675 of NZ_CP041091.1, read as the reverse complement.
ACCTCCTCGGCGGCGAGCCCCTCGACGGCGAGAGCCTCGAGGCGGCGGGCCTCGTGGGTGAGGACCCGGCTGCACGGCGCGCAGCACCGCGGGACGCGCAGCCCGTCCAGGTCGTGGCTGGCGGTGGTCGGGTCGAAGCGGCCGCAGACCTCGCACGTGTGCTGCGCCTCGAACCGGGCCTGCGCCTCGACCTCGCGCTGCGCCTGGTCCCGCCGGGTGCGGGCGTCAGCGAGGTTGACCGCGTGGCAGTAGAGCGCCACGTCGGCAGCGGAGTACTGCACGTCGGTGATCGCGGTGGTGCCCATCCCCCACTTGCGGATCATCACTCCGAGCTTCTTCGCGGGGTCCGCGTCGGGATCGTATTCGCGGCGCCGGCCGCGGGGAGTCGCGTACAAGGGCGAGGCGGTCCCGATGAAGTCGGGCATGCGGAGCCCGATCCGCTCGTCGGACATGTTGCCGAGCTGGGCGGTCTCCTCGGCGGCGAGCTGGTCGAACTCGCGGACCGCGATCCTGGTCGCGCACCACTTCTTGAAGTCGAAGCTGGTCGACCTCTCCAGGTCCTGGTCAGGGTCGACTCGGTAGTGCTCGCGTAGGTCACCGGGGACGTGGAACGGCGAGGCGGGGTCGTCGTAACCGGCGGGCAGGTCGGGGTTCGGTACTGGCGTCGTCGGGTCGGCGGCGGTCGTGGTGGTCGTGGTGGTCGTGTTGCCGGTGGCGTGCTTCTTGCTGGTGGCTCTGCTGGTGCCGAACATGCTCACTGTCGGGGTCCTCTCGGCTGGTCGGTGGCAGGGGTGGCCGCGGGTGGCGCGGGGTGGGTGCGGCTGGCGTCGGGGCGCGGGGGTGTTGCCGGTTGGCTGGTGGATGGTCGTCCGCGCTGAGCGCGCAGGCATGCCGACGTGGTGGTGGCGTAGCGGCGGACGGCGACGTAGGTCGCGGTGGCGATGGTCAGGGCGACCAGCGCAACGACCAGGGCGGCGTAGGCGACCATGTCCGGCGGCTCCTCGATTGTGTGGTGGCGCGGGCGGCGCGGCGGGATGGTCGGCGCCGGCCGGTGACTACCAGAGCTCGACGTCGGGTTCCGTGGGGCGGGCGGGTTCGCCAGCCCTGAGCCGGTCCGCGACCGCGGTGGACCAGGCTCGGTGCGCGGTCTGCTTGGCGATTCCGAGCCCATCGGCCAGCACGGTCCACGGCACGCCGTGGCTGCGGTGCCAGGCCAGCGTTTCAACGAACCGACGTTTGATGCTCGCCTCGACGCGACTGCGGTGCTCGACCAGGCCGCGCATGTCGGCGATTGCCTGGTCGTACCTGGTCGAAGGCATGGCGACCAGTGTGCCCACGGATGTGGACAGCGGCAGCGTTGTGCTGACGTTCTCATCCTGAGTCAGGCTCCTCCCGCGCAGCCGCTCTGCGCCTGGTCGAGGTCGGGCGCCTGGTCGACGTCGGGCGCCTGGTCGAGGTCGGGCGCCTGGTCGACGTCGGGCGCCTGGTCGACGTCGGGCGCCTGGTCGAGGTCGGGCGCCTGGTCGACGTCGGGCGCCTGGTCGAGGTCGGGCGCCTGGTCGAGGCGCTGCGGATCGGTGACCGGGGTGGGTGTGGGGTGGTGATGCCTGGGACGGGTGGCACGGCGCGGACGGCGGCCTCGAGCTGTGGGGTGGGGACCGCGACGTAGCGTGCGGTGACGGCGGGCGAGGCGTGGCCCAGCAGCTCCTGCACGGATCGGATGTCGTAGGCCGATGCGTAGGCCTGAGAGGCGAACCGGTGGCGCAGCTTGTGCAGCGATACGCCAGGGGGCAGCAGTCTGCTGACCGTGCGACCGATGTGCTCGGTGGTGAGGTGGCCGGCGCCGTCCTCGGTCGGGAACAGCCAGCCGCCGCGGATCCCGGTGTGGTCGAGGTAGGCGGCGAGCTCGTCCAGCAGGGCGGCGTGGGCGGGGACCAGGCGCTCGCGGCCGCCCTTGCCGACGATGTGCCACCCGGTCGGGGTGAGGTCCTCGACGCGGAGCGCGGCGATCTCGGCGCGGCGCAGCCCCTCGTAGGCGGCGAGCAGCAGGATCATGCGTTGCTTGGGCGAGGCGCGGTTCACTGCGTCGCGGATCGCGGTCTCGGTCGCGGGCCGTGGCACGCCGGAGGGCACCCGTACCGGGGGCAGGTCGGCGGCGGGATCGTCGGGCAGGTGGCCGGCCTGGTGTGCCCAGCCCAGCACAGCGCGCATGCTGGCGCGTACGGATCGGCGGGTGGCCGGTGCCAGGTGCTCGCGGGCCTGCCACTCGAGCAGGTCGTCCGGCTCGACGTCGAGGGGCGCTAGTCCGGTGGCGTGGGCCAGGTGCTCGCAGTGGTGGCGGCGCTGGCGGATGGTGCCGGGTCGCAGTCCTCGAGCGCGGGCCGCGACCTCGTAGCCGTCCAGCAGTTGCGCCCACGCCGCGGCCGCGGTGTGGCCGGCGACCTCGACCCGCGGCGCACCAGCGGCCGCCCACGCCTCGAGCACCTGGACCGGCAGTGCACCCGTGGCCGCGACGGACACGCCGCTGCGGCGCGCCCAGAGCCTGGCCGGGTGCTCGGCCGCGGACGCCGCGGTGCGGGCGTCCACGGGCACACCCGGCCTGTCCACGGGCCCGTCCTGCTCGACCGGACCACCCTCGGCGTTCTCGACACCGTGCGGTGAAGGCAGGTCGGGCACTGCGGCGGTGGGCAGCAGTTGGGAGGCGTAGACGCCTGCGGTTGGGTCGACCTCGACCAGGCCCGTGCGGGCTGCCCAGCCGAGCACGGCGGCGACCGATGCCCGGTGTGCCTTGCGGGTGCGGTATGACCACCCCGGGCGTGCCAGCCAGGCGCGGACCTCGTCCGCGGTCACCTCGCCAGGCGCCCGGTCGACCTGGCGGGCCAGGTCGCGGCAGTGCGAGACGTGCATGCCGACCGTGGACGCCTTGAGCCCGTCCCGTCCGGCCGCACCGCGGTAGGCCTCGAGCAACCGATCCCACGCCAGCACCTCCCCCGGCAGACCGGCCGCGACGGCGGCGCCCGCGACGGTGGGCGTGGTCGGGTGCTGCACGTCGACCAGGCGCAGCAGCGGCTGCGGGGTCACCGGTCGCCCTCCCCCGTGCCGTGGCGTGCAGCCAGGTGCTGGCGGCGCTCGCGGTTGAGCTGCACCTGATGCGTCGCCGCGCCTACGTACTCGTGCCCGCCGTACGGGTTGCGGCGGCAAGCGTCCTCGGTCTGACCGCAGACCGTGCAGTGGGTCGTGGCCTTCCACGCTGCGGGGTGCTCGCCGTAGTCCTCAGTCACCGCGCCGCCTCCCCGATCGGGAACGGCGGGCCCGGCTCGACGTCGTCGGGGTGGACCCGCTCGACGTGACCGTCCGGGAACCGACACCGCACCCCAGCACGAGCCACCGACACAATCCGCACCCGCTGACCGAACACGATCCCGACCCGCGCACCAGCGAACCGCGCACGCCAGGCCGATGCCGGCGCGTCGCCACCAGGACCGGCCTGGGCGCCTGCGGCCGTCACGAGGTGCCCCGTCGCAGCAGCGTGGGCACCCGCTCGAGGTACAGCGCGACCGTGCAGTGCTCGGCACACTGTCCGCAGTGATGCGCCAGCACACCGCGGGCCGCGGCCACGACGCCGCGCCGCGGCCGCCCGCACCAGCACCGCTCCTCGACCAGCGCCGCACCCAAGCGCCGCGACGACGGACGTCGGCGCCTCACCGCGTCGCTCGCTTCCGGCGGTCCGGTGGCGGCACCACACGCAGATGCCGCGGCCGAGGCGCGGCAGTCAAGCCAGCCGCGGACAGCGCTGCCGAGATGATCTGGTCGACCTCGGCCACCGCGTCGGGATCACCACGCACCTCGACCCGCACCGTCCGGCCTCCGGGCCGGTTCCCTGATCGGTTGTCAGCCACTGGACCCGCCTCTCACCACGCCGCCGAGGCCGGCTCTCGCTCTGGTGGCCGGCAGTTCCCAGTCTGTCGTTCTCGCCGAAGCGCTGAGGCCGACCGGCCGATAGGCGTGTCGATCGTCCGGGTGAACCTTGGAGCCTGCGAGACGGCAGCGGCGTTCGTCCGTCTGCCCGCACACCTCGCAGCGCGCCGATGGGTCGGGCGGCTCGGCGGCTCGTTCGGGAGGTTGGCAGTCGCGTAGGTCACGTAGGCGCTCGACTGCGAGGCCAGGCGTCGCGGACTCGGGCCAGCCGAGGTCGGCCAGGTGCTCGCGCAGATCGGGCACGGTCCAGCCCGCGGCCTCGAGCTCGGAGAGCACTTCGACCACTTTGGCAGTAGGCCTTGGTCGCACCCTTCTTGGCAGCGCGGAGAGGGCGGCTACCAGCGCGCAGTCGGCGGCAGCCCTGGATCTCTCGGCCGCTGTGGCGGTCGCTTGCGAGTGCGAGCCGGTACTACTACTGCTCTCCCTTACGAGGTTCTCCTTTTGGTGGTCACCCGTGACCACCCTCCCCTGGTCACCCGTGACCACCCTCCCCTGGTCAGCCGTGACCACCCCCTCGGTGTCACAGGTAAGGCTCTCGCGCCGCACCTCGTCCTGGTCGCGTAAACGCCAGACGTTCCCGGCCGAGGGCGCCTCGCCCTCCTTGGCCAACCGGGTCGACCCCGGGCCGGTGTAGACCTGATGAGCCTTCTCGATCCAGCCTTCGTCCTCGAGCCACTTCGCAGCCCGCTTGGCGGTGCTGATGGAGGTCTTCAAGTCGGCGGCCACTTGGCGCCACGTGCGAAACCACTCGTCGCGTCCGACGCTCTGACGCGCCACGAGAGCGTAGAGAGCTATCGCGACGCGCGGCGCCTCCCCGCTCGCCGGATTAGCTTGTCGGGGACCTTTCCGAACCACTGCGGCTCGGCGGTTACGACCGCCCTCACCGACCGGCCGCGCTGCTCGGGATCACCTCGGCCATGGCTTCCACTTCGTTCATGTCGACGCGGACGTGCTTGGCGCCGACGCGGTAGCCGGTGAGTCGGCCGTCAGCGATCCACTGGCGGACCGTGCGCGGGGTGACGTCGAAGTACTCGGCGGCGACCGTCAGGTTGCGGAGTCGCTTCTGCGGGGTCGCGGCGGTGGTGGGGCGCTGGTTCTTCGTTGCCATTGGGCAGCCTCCGTATGACCGGCCTGCCGGGGCCGATCGGCTGCACAAGGCTTGGGCGAGGTTCCCTAGTGCGTCCTCGGGCGAGGTGCATGGTTCGCGCTGACCGTGCCCGTTGAGGGCTGCAGCGTGAACCAATCGCCATGCGGTTGTGTGTGGGAACTGTAGACCACAGCAAACGACACCACCATGCCTCCCACGCTCGTCAGTCGGTGACGCTTCCGCTGGGCGGGGATGGGTCGTCGTGCAGCGACCGGTGCCGCGACCCCTCGCCTGCCTCGGCCTCCTCGAGCCAAGCGCGCCAGAGCCATGCGTCGGTTCTCCTGACCTCGACCCCGCACCCGATCGGGCCGCGGCTCGCGGTGCCCGCTCGCCCTGTGCAGGTGAACGACAGTGCGCGGACCAGCGCCAGGCGGGCGCGGAGCAGCGACTGCGTGCCGCGGTCGGGTGGGTCGTTGTCTGGCCAGGTGACGCCTAGACATGTCGCGGCGAGGTCACGAACCATGACGTCCTCGGGGACGTCTCTGAACCGGGGATCCTCGACCGCTCGCCATTCCCTCACCGTGCCGGTGCCGGCCGCGGCGATGTCGAGGACGTCGGCGCCGACTACGCGCCTGGCGGGGCCGGCGCCGGGACCACGGGTAACGCGGGCGAGGTTGCGACCGCAGCGTGGGCAGGTGAGCCAGAGGGTTCTCACTGTGGTGGGGTGCCCTGGGCGAGGCGGGATAGGGCTTCGGCGATCGCGGCGTCGCGGCCCTGGGCGGCGTGCTGGTAGCGCAGCGCAGCGCCGGGGGTGGAGTGGCCAAGCCTGCCCATGAGCTCGGCGAGGGTGGCGCCTGTCGAGGCGGCGAGGACCGCGCCGGTGTGGCGGAGGTCGTGGAATCGGAGGTCTGGGCGTCCGGCTTGTGCGCGTGCCGGGTAGTAGACGCGGTAGAGGCTCGCGGGGGCGAGGTGGCCACCTGACCGGGCGGGGAACAGTAGGCCGTCGCGGCCGGGTGCCGCGTGCTGCAGCAGGTGCTCGCGGACCAGCGGCAGCAGGTGTGGCGGGATGGACACGTCGCGGATGCCTGCGTCGGACTTCGGGGTGGTCACCAGGGTCTCCCCGTCCGCGCGCACGACGCCGCGGCGGATGCGCAGTACGCCCTTGCGGGTGTCGACGTCACCGCGGCGCAGTTCGGTGAGCTCACCGAACCGCAGGCCGCACCAGGCGGCGAGGAGCACCAGGAGCTGGTAGCGCTGCGGCATCGCGGTGACGATGTGCTCGAGCTCGCCCAGAGTGGCGGGCTCGACCTTGTGCACGCGCTTGGCGTTGCCCGCGCCGCGGATGTGGCACGGGTTGCGGCCGATGAGGTCGTCGCGCTCGGCCTGGCCAAGGATGGTGCGCAGCAGGCCGTAGGCGTGGGAGCGGAGGGTGGGGCGGTCCGTCGCGGTCACGGCGTGCCAGGCGCGCACGCTGTCCGGGGTGATCGTCTTGAGCGTCGTCGCGGCGAACGTCGGGAGGATCTGCTGGTCGAGGAGCTTGCGGTAGTGGGCGCGGGTGCGGGCCTTGAGCGTGCGGCCGGCGAGCCAGGCGTCTGCGTACTCGCCGAACGTCAGATCGGGTGCGGTCTGCTTGCTGGGCACCCAGACGTCACGCACGATGTCGGCCCGCACGGTGGCCAGCCAGGTCTCAGCGTCGCGGAGCGTGTCGAACGTGACCGGCGCCTTGCGGCGGATGCCGTCAGGGCCGGTGTAGCGCGCCTGGTAACGACCGGACGGCAGCTTCCTCGTGGTGCCGAACTTGGTCTTGCCGGTGCTGGCCATGCGGTCTCCGATCGGGTCGGGCACGCCCTTCGTGCCCTCAACGTGCCCAATCATAGGGCACGATGCTTCCGGATGCTTCCGGATGCTTCACTCGCCGGAACGGGTTATATGCGCAGGTCACGCCGGGTTTTTGCTGGCCAGCGGCCAGATCGGCCGACCAGTTGAAATCTGGTTCGAACCCAGTATCGCCCACCGACACGAAGGCCCCGGTCCTAGGACCGGGGCCTTCGTCGTTCGTGCGGAGTCAGGCTCCGGGCGGTTCGTTGGTGTCCCTCGGCTCCGGCGGCGGGACCGGGGCCGGGGCCGGGGCGGACTTCTTGCGGGTGGAGAGTGCGTAGGCCAGCGCCCCGCCCGCGGCGAGGGCGGCGAAGGCGAGCAGCACCTTGCGGCCCTTGCGGCTCTTCCTCGGCAGGTGGTCGGAGATGGTGTCCGGGAGCCGGTCCACGACGTCGTCGGGGATCCGTTCGGCCAGCCGCACAGCGGCCTCGTTGCTCTTCGCGGCCACCAGCCCGGCCAGCTGGGCGCCGCGCTCGGCGGCGACCTCGGCCATCACGGCACCGCGCTCCGCGGCGAGCCCCGCGAACTCGCCCCCGCGCTCGGCCGCGACCTCGGCGAAGTCAGCGCTGCGCTGCGCGGCGATGTCGGCGAGCGCGGCGCCGCGCTCGGCCGCGACCAGTGCGGCGGCCTCGACCTTCGGCGACGCGGTGTCGACCAGGTTCTTGATCTCGTCCTGTACGTCCGTCCGGGACATGAGGAGCCTCCTGAGGGAAGGGGGTTCGGTTGTCTCCACCCAACCACCACGGCCCAACCCACCGCACCCCCCGCACGGGTGGGCCGGGGCCCCGACGGGAATATCCCGCTCCCCGGTACGTTGCACCACCATGGCCACGACCGATCTGACCGCCGCCAACTTCGAGTCCACGGTCCTCGACAACGACATCGTCTTCGTCGACTTCTGGGCGTCGTGGTGCGGCCCCTGCCGCAACTTCGCCCCGATCTACCAGGCCGCCGCCGAGCAGCACGGCGACCTCGTCTTCGGCTCCGTCAACACCGAGGACGAACAGCAGCTCGCCGCCGCCGCGAAGGTGACCTCGATCCCCACGCTGATGGCGTTCAAGCAGGGAGCACTGGTCTTCTCCCAGGCCGGCGCATTGCCGGCGCCCGCGTTGGAGCAGGTCATCTCAGCGGTCCGCGAGTTCGACGTCGACGCCGCGAAGGCGGCGGCCAGCGAGGACTGAGCCCCGGCCGACCCAGCCCCGGCCGGTCAGTCCGGCTCGGAGGCCGAGTCCTCGTTGTGGGTGCCGGGCCGCGGTGCCCACGGCAGCTCCTTGGCCGGTCGTACGACGACCAGCCGGTCACCGCGCGCCAGCAGGGTGACCACCGGGTCGAAGTAGCGGTACACCTTCTCGTCCCGGACCACGGCGATCACCTGGTCCGGAAGTGACTGGGGCGGCCGGCCGACCTCGGAGACCAGCAGGTCCCGCTCCGCGACCTCGAGGCCCTCGCCGTAGGTGAGCAGGTCCTCCATCACCGAGCCGAGCTTCGGGGAGAGGGTGGACAGACCGAGCAGGCGTCCCACGGCGTCGGAGGACGTGATCACCGAGTCCGCACCCGACTGACGCATCAGGGGCGCGTTCTCGTGCTCACTGACGGAGGCGACGATCCAGGCGTCGGGGTTGAGCTGGCGCACGGTCAGCGCGGCCAGCACGTTGGTCGCGTCGTTGCCGGTGGTGATCACGATCTGGTCGGCATCGCGCACCCGGGCCTGGCGGAGCACCTCCCGCCGGGTGGCGTCGCCGGTCACCACCGCCAGCTGCTGCGCGTTCGCCTCGGACAGGGCCGCGGGGCTGGGGTCGACCACGACCACGTGGTCCCGGTCGAGGCCGTTGTTGACCAACGTGTCGATCGCGCTGCGGCCCTTGGTGCCGTAGCCGATCACCACGACGTGGTGGTCCATCTTCTTCCTCCAACGAGCGACTCGGAACTGCTCTCGTCCACGCTGGGCGAGCACCTCGAGCGTGGTACCGATCAAGAGGACCAGGAACGCGATCCTGGCCGGGGTGATCACGAACGCGTTGATCAGTCGCGCACCGTCGCTGACCGGCGCGATGTCGCCGTACCCGGTCGTGCTGAGGGTGACCGTCGTGTAGTAGAGCGCGTCGATCAGGCTGACGGTGCCGAACGGGTTCGCCTCGGTGGCATCGCCGGCGTCCCGATACCCCTCCCGGTCGAAGTAGACCAACAGCACCGTGCCGACCAGGATCGCCATCGCCGCCAGGAGTCGCCGGCCCAGCTCCCACCACGGGGATCGCACCGTCTCCGGCAGCGCGACCTTCCCCAGGGCGGCGCTGCCCTCGATCGGCTGGTGGACGTCCCTCACGGCGGCGAATCTAGTCCACGTCCGCCGCGGGGCGTCGGAGGAGGCGGTTCATCAGCTCGCGGCGCGCCCGCGTGGTGGTCTGCTGCGGGTAGACATGGTCGAAGGCGGCGTTGACCGCCGCGCCGATCAGCACGGCGAGGGCGACGACGTAGAGCCACAGCAGGACGGCGATCGGCGCGGCGAGCGGACCGTAGATCGAGCGGGAGTCGGCGGCGGTCACGGTCAGCACCCAGCGGAGCACGTAGGAGCCGATGATCCAGGCCACCAGCGAGAAGCAGGCGCCGGGCAGGTTGAAGCTCCAGTTGGTCCGGACCGGGACCGAGACGTGGTAGAGCGTGGCGAGGAAGCAGATGCAGACCACGATCACCGTGGGCCAGTAGAAGTGCATCAGGAACTCGGCCCGGTTGGGCAGCCACCGCCGCACCAGCTCGGGTCCGGCGATCAGCAGCGGGATCGAGACCGCCCCGGTGACCAGGGCCAGGATGTAGAGCACGAACGAGAGCGCCCGGGTCCGGACGATCCCCCGGTGGCCGCCCAGGCCGTGCATGATCGTGATGGTGTCGACGAAGACGTTGAGCGCACGCGACCCGGACCACAGCGCCAGCACGAAGCCGAGGGAGATGACGTCGAACCGGCCGCCGTCGAGGACCTCGTTCATGGTCGGCGTGATCACCCGGTTGACCGCACTCTCGGTCAGGAACGTCGAGGTCAGGTCGGTCACGGCCTGCTGCACGTCGGCGACCTGCGCCGCGGTGAACTGGTCGGAGACGTAGCCGACGGCGCCGGCGAGCGCGAAGATCAGCGGCGGCACCGAGAGCACGGCGAAGAAGGCGGCTTCGGCGGCCAGCCCGGTCACCCGGTAGCGCAGGCAGGCGCCGGCGGCGGTGACCACGATCCGCCACAGCTCGTGCAGGCGGCGGCGCCACCAGGGGCCGGTGGCCGGGTCCGCGCGCTCCGGAGACGACGACGCGACCACGGGGGGCTCCCCCGCGGTCGCGTCCTGCCGGTCGTCGTCCGGCACGCGCCCTGCGTCCGTCGGCCGCCCGCTCAGACCAGCTCGAGACCCGGGTAGAGCGGGTGCTTGTCCAGCATCTCGGCCGAGGCGGCGCGGGTCCGGTCCGCGACCCCGTCGGCCAGCTGGTACGACGCCTTGGACGGCGCCCCCGCCTTGGTGGTGCCCGGCGTGGTGGCCTTGAGCACCTCGACGATCAGCTCGGCGACCCGGTCGAACTCGTCGTGGCCGAAGCCGCGGGTGGTCAGCGCCGGCGTGCCGAGGCGGATGCCCGAGGTGTACCAGGCGCCGTTCGGGTCGGCCGGCACCGAGTTGCGGTTGGTGACCACGCCGGCGTCGAGCAGCGCCGACTCGGCCTGGCGACCGGTCAGCCCGAACGCGGAGACGTCGAGCAGCACCAGGTGGTTGTCGGTGCCGCCGGTGACCAGGTCCGCACCGCGGGAGAGGAACCCGTCGGCCAGGCTCTTGGCGTTGTCCGCGATCTGCTGTGCATAGCCGCTGAAGGAGGGCTGGCGCGCCTCGGCGAGCGCGACCGCCTTGGCGGCCATCACGTGCGAGAGCGGGCCGCCCAGCACCATCGGGCAGCCGCGGTCCACCGACGAGGCGTACTCCTCCTGCGCCAGCACCAGGCCGCCACGCGGGCCGCGCAGCGACTTGTGCGTGGTGGTGGTGACCACGTGGGCGTGGGGAACCGGGTCCTCCTCGCCGGTGAACACCTTGCCCGCGACCAGGCCGGCGAAGTGGGCCATGTCGACCATCAGGGTGGCGCCGACCTCGTCGGCGATCTCGCGCATCTTGGCGAAGTTCACCCGTCGCGGGTAGGCCGAGTAGCCCGCAACGAGCACCAGCGGCCTGAACTCCTTCGCCTTGGCGCGGACGGCGTCGTAGTCGAGCAACCCGGTCTCCGGGTCGGTGCCGTACTGCTGCTGGTGGAACATCTTGCCGCTGATGTTCGGACGGAACCCGTGGGTCAGGTGGCCCCCGGCGTCGAGGCTCATCCCGAGCAGCCGCTGGTTGCCCAGCTCCTGGCGCAGCGACTCCCAGTCCGCCTCGCTGAGCTCGTTCACGTTCTTCGCGCCGAACTTCTCCAGCCACGGACCCTCGACGCGGTGCGCCAGGATCGACCAGAAGGCGACCAGGTTGGCGTCGATGCCGGAGTGCGGCTGCGCGTAGGCGTACTCGGCACCGAAGAGCTCGCGGGCATGCTCGGCCGCCAGCGCCTCCACGGTGTCGACGTTCTGGCAGCCGGCGTAGAACCGGTGCCCGACGGTGCCCTCGGCGTACTTGTCGGAGAACCAGGTGCCCATGGTGAGCAGCACGGCCGGAGAGGCGTAGTTCTCCGAGGCGATCAGCTTCAGCGACGCGCGCTGGTCCGCGAGCTCCTGCCGGGTCGCCTCGGCGACGCGCGGCTCGACGCCGGCGATCACCTCCAGCGCCTGCTGGTAGGCGCTGGAGACCAGGCCCGCCTGCGCGGCGGGGGAATCAGACGGGGTCGCGGCGGCGTTCTCGCTCATGACAGACAGCGTAGTGGCGGCGAGTCCCATCGCCGTCCTTCACGATCCGAGCACCGTCCGACGCAGTGTGACCTCGGTCGCACCGCCCCCCGGGCCCACGCCGCGAAAGGCATTCGCATGTCTCACATCATGACACGAGGGTCCACAACATGAGATTCGACGTTGTGGCGACCCCGTCCGCAGGCTGAGACTTCTTGACATGGTCTCCGCTGCAACCCATGCGTTCCTCGTGGTACGTCGCCACGTGGACCTCGGGCGCACCCGCAGCATGATGTGTTGGCCCCGCTGATCCCCACCGCAGACCACTTCCACCCTCTGCGCGCCGTGGCACCGATGCGCGCACCAAGTCAGCGAAGGACCAGAACTCCCGCATGTCCGATCTGCGCTTCCAGGCCAAGAAGGCCCAGCTCACCGAGATCCCCCGCCCGCGTCGGGCCGAAGGCCAGTGGGCCCTGGGCTACACCGAGCCGCTGAACAAGAACGAGCAGTCCAAGAAGGACGACGACCCGCTCAACGTCCGCGACCGGATCCTCTACACCTACTCCAAGCGCGGGTTCGACTCGATCGACCCGGCCGACCTGCGCGGCCGCTTCCGCTGGATGGGCCTCTACACCCAGCGCAAGCCCGGCATCGACGGCGGCAAGACCGCGGCGCTGGACGAGGAGGAGCTCGACGACCGCTACTTCATGCTGCGGGTGCGCTCCGACGGCAAGCTGCTCTCGCCGGCCGCCGTCCGGGCCCTCGGCTCGATCGGCGTCGACTTCGCCCGCGACACCGCCGACGTCACCGACCGCGAGAACATCCAGTACCACTGGATCGAGATCGAGAACGTGCCCGCCATCTGGGAACGTCTCGACGAGGTCGGCCTGCACTCGATGGAGGCGTGCGGCGACTCGCCGCGCCCCTTCCTCGGCTCGCCGGTCGCCGGCGTCGCCGCGGACGAGATCATCGACGGCACCTCGGCCCTGGCCGAGATCGAGCGGCGCTACCTGAACAACCCGGAGTTCTCGAACTTCCCGCGGAAGTTCAAGACCGCCCTCACCGGACACCCGAGCATGGACGTCTCCCCCGAGACCAACGACGTCTCCTTCGTCGGCACCGTGCACCCCGAGCACGGCCCCGGCTTCGACGTCTGGGTCGGCGGCGGACTCTCCACCAACCCGATGCTCGCGCAGAAGCTCGGTGTGTGGGTCCCGCTGGACGCCGTGCCGGACGTGTGGGCCGGCGTCGCCGGAATCTTCCGCGACTACGGCTACCGACGGCTCCGCTCCCGCGCCCGGCTGAAGTTCCTGGTGGCCGACTGGGGCGTCGAGAAGTTCCGCGAGGTGTTGGAGAACGAGTACCTCGGCCGCCAGCTGGTCAGCCTCGACTCCCCCGCCGCCCCGGTCGGGTACCGCGACCACATCGGCGTCCACGAGCAGAAGGACGGCGACCGCTACATCGGCATCGCCCCCACCGCCGGCCGGGTGAGCGGCACCCTGCTGGTGCAGCTCGCCGACCTGATGGAGCAGTACGGCGTCACCGGGGCCCGCCTGACGCCGTACCAGAAGATCGTGCTGATCGGTGTCGCGCCGGAGACGGTCGAGGAGCTGCTCGACCGGCTCGACACGATCGGTCTCTCCGGGCGTCCCTCCGGATGGCGCCGCAACACGATGGCCTGCACCGGCATCGAGTTCTGCAAGCTCGCGATCGTCGACACCAAGGAGCGCGCCCGCAAGCTCGTCGACGAGCTGGAGCGGCGGTTCCCGGCGCTGGACACGCCGATCTCGATCAACGTCAACGGCTGCCCGAACGCCTGCGCCCGGACCCAGGTGGCCGACATCGGCCTCAAGGGCCAGCTGGTGATGGACGACGACGGCAACCAGGTCGAGGGGTTCCAGGTGCACCTCGGCGGCGCGACCGGGCTGCACGCCGCCTTCGGCCGCAAGCTGCGCGCCCACAAGATCACCAGCGCCGGGCTGGACGACTACGTCACCAACGTGGTCACCAACTTCCTGGCCGACCGCTCCGACGGCGAGACCTTCGCCGCCTGGGCCGCCCGCGCGGACGACGACCTGCTGCGCGGCGACAAGACCGTGGAGACGGTCGGATGAGGGGCCCGGCATGACCGCCGAGGGCAGCAACGCCCGGGCCGTCCCCTTCCACTGCCCGTTCTGCGGCGAGACCGACCTCTTCCCGGCCGAGAAGGGCTGGGAGTGCCGCGCGTGCCTGCGCGCTTTCACCGTGACCATGCTCGGCATGGTCCGACCCGACCGACCAGTGACGGGAGGTGCCTGATGACCGCACCGACCACCGCCCGTGCGCGCAGCGCACGTGGCACCGAGACCGCCGGACGCTCCCCGGAGGAGTTGCGTGAGCTCGTCTCCCACTGGGGTGCCGAGCTCGAGCTGGCCCCCGCAGAGGTGATCATCGAGTGGGCCGCCGCCACCTTCGGCGAGCGTTTCTGCGTGACCTCCTCGATGGGCGACGCCCTCTTGGCGCACCTCGCCGCGAAGGTGGTGCCCGGGATCGACGTCGTCTTCCTCGACACCGGCTACCACTTCGTCGAGACCATCGGCACCCGCGATGCCGTCGAGGCGACGATGGACGTCAACCTGATCACCCTCACCCCCGAGCAGACCGTGGCCGAGCAGGACGCGGAGTACGGCAAGGACCTGTTCCGGACGAACCCGGACCTGTGCTGCCAACTGCGGAAGGTCAAGCCGCTGGCAGCGTCGCTGGCCGGCTACGACGCATGGGCGACCGGGCTTCGCCGCGCCGAGACGCACAACCGTGTGATCGCGCCGGTGATCGGCTGGGACGCCAAGAAGGGCAAGGTCAAGGTCTCCCCGATCGCGCGATGGAGCGACGAGCAGGTCGAGCGCTACATCGCCGACAACGGAGTCCTGGTCAACCCCTTGGTCTACGACGGCTACCCGTCGATCGGTTGCGCGCCGTGCACCCGCCGTGTCGCCCCCGGGGACGATCCCCGCAGCGGACGGTGGGCCGGCACCAACAAGACCGAATGCGGCATTCACTCATGATTCACGAGAGGAGGAGCGTCCGATGACCGCTCCCGCCCTGGTGGCCCTCGCCCACGGCAGCCGCGACTCCCGTTCCGCTGCCACCATCTCCGCTCTCGTCGACGAGGCCAAGGCCCAGCGCCCCGACCTGCGCATCGAGAAGGCCTTCCTGGAGCTCTCCAAGCCCGGCTTCCAGACCGTCGTCGACAAGCTGGTCCGGGCCGGGTACGACGAGATCGTGGTCGTCCCGCTGCTGCTCGTCGAGGCGTTCCACGCGCGCGTCGACATCCCCGAGATGGTCGCGGAGGCGACCGCCCGTCACCCCGGCCTCAAGATCCGCACCACCGGTGTGCTCGGCCTGGAGTCGTGCTTCCTCGAGGTGCTCGACCAGCGGTTGCGGGCCGCCCTCTCGGAGAACCGGGTCCGCGAGCTGGACGCGCTGGTGCTGGCCGCGGCCGGCTCCTCCGACCCGCTCGCCAACCAGGCCGTCGCCCGCCTGGCCCGGGTGTGGGGCGCCCACCACAAGCTGCCGGTCTCGGCGGCCTACGCGACCAGCGCTCCCCCGGCCACGGGCGAGGCGGTGCGTGCCTTCCGCGCCGAGGGTCGCCGCCACATCGCCGTCGCGTCGCTGTTCCTGGCCCCGGGCACCCTGGTCGACCGCGCCGCCGAGCTGGCGGTCGAGGCCGGCGCCGTGGCGGTCTCCGAACCGCTCGGTGCGCACCCCGAGGTCGCCCGGATCCTGCTGGCCCGCTACGCGGTCGGCGCGGTCGAGCTCGTCCCGGTCTGATCCCCGGCCCGATCCCTGGTAGCCATCGCTCCCCGCGCGACTCGGGCGCCGGTCAGTCGACCAGGCGCTCGAGCAGGTGGGCCAGCGTCCCGGCCGGGTCGTCGGTGACCCCGCCGTGCACCGGCCCCGGCTGGAGCACGGTGCTGCGCGGAGCCTTCAGCAGACCGAACCGGGTCCCCGGCGTGTCCACCGCCTCACGCGTCCCGTACGCGGTGGCCCGCAGCGCCGCCGCGTAGGACGCGTGCGCCTCGCCGCGGCAGACCGCCTCCACCGCGGCCAGCGCACTGCGCAACCCGACCACGTCGAACCCCGGCGCGAGCGCCTCCACCCGCGCCGGGTCGACCCGGGACGCCGAGGCGAGGTAGTCGGCCTCGGGGCAGTACAGCACCACGCCGACGTTGAGGAACTCCTCGCGCTCGACGCGTGGCACGCAGCGCAGCACGACGTACTGGTAGGGCAGGCGGGTCGCGGGCGTCGTACCACTCACGCGGCACCGCCGGGGAGCCACTCGCGCGCGCCGTCGACCCGGGCGGCGAGGAACGCCACGTAGCGCTCCCGCACCGCTGCAGGGGTCTCCGCCTCCGGGACCGGCTCCAGGAACTCGTCGGGCACCTCGGCGAGGACCTCGGTCAGCACCGCCGGCTCGAGGAGACCGGCCAGTGCGGCGTCCTGCTCGCGCGCTTGCGCGGCGAACCGGGCGAAGACGTGCTCGGTGACGTCGTAGGGCTGCCGGGCGAACCGGGCGGGGTCGCCGGGGCCACCGGGCCAGGAGTAGTGGAAGTAGAGGGAGGCGCCGTGGTCGATGGCATAGAGCACGCCGCGCCAGACCAGCAGGTTCGGGTTGCGCCAGCTCCGGTCGACGTTGGCGGTCATCGCGTCGAGCCACAGCACCCGCCCCGCCAGCGAGGGGTCCGGCTCGACGCTGGAGTCGAACCCGAACGATCCCGGGAGGAAGTCGATGCCCAGGTTGATGCCGGCACTCGCGTTGAGCAGGTCCTGCACCTCCTCGTCGGCCTCGTAGCGCGCCAGTGACGGGTCCAGGTCGAGCAGCACCTGGTCCGGTGTGGGGATCTCCAGGCGCCGGGCGAGAGCGGCGACGACCAGCTCGGCGACCAGCACCTTCAGCCCCTGACCGGCACCCCGGAACTTGCAGACGTAGGTGCCCAGATCCTCGGCCTCGACGATGCCGGGCAGGCTGCCGCCCTCGCGGAGCGGAGTCACGTAGCGGGTGACGGCGACGGTGGGGACCACGGCGCACACTCTAGGCGTGCGACCTCCCGCGCCCGCCGGGTGGGACGCCCGCGGAGAGCCGGGCGTTACCCGATAGTTTACGCGCGGCGGAGCTCGGGCCCGACCACCCGGCTCCGCGATCGCGGCGCCTGACATCACGGGAAAGAAAGACCAACTCCATGCGTATGCGCCGACTCCTCGGCACCGCCCTCGCGGCGGCCGTCGCCACCGTCTCGCTGGGTGCCGTCAGCACCGCTCCGGCCTCCGCCGCCACCGGCTCCACCAAGATCGTGGGCTTCAGCTCGAAGAGCTGGCTCTACGGCTCCTCCTACAAGTCGCAGCCCGGACCTGCCGCCGCCGGTGACACGATCTACTTCTCGATCGACGTCGTCAGCACCACCCCGGGCGTCGACGACCCGTACTACGGCACGGTCAAGGTCGAGCGCAAGCTCGCCGGCCAGAGCACCTGGACCACCGTCGCCACGTCGACCTACTCCGGCCTCTCGGGCTCGACCAAGGCCGTGAAGAACGCGAGCTACCGCGCCGTGTACAGCGGCGGATCGAGCAGCTCGACCACCTGGACCGGGTCCTCGGCCACCAAGGCCGTCGCGGTCCAGCGCAAGATCAGCTACAAGGACGTCGGCGGCAACAAGGTCGTCCTGGCTGGCAAGGTCGCCCCGAAGTACAGCGGCAAGGTCACCATCCTGAAGAAGCAGGGGCGCTCCTACAAGCCTTGGCGGACCGTCCGCACCAACCGCAAGAGCGCCTTCCGGGTCGGTCTGCCGGCCCCGCGCAACGGGAAGTACTACTGGCAGATCAAGATCGCTGCCGGCGGCGGCTTCGCGACCAGCCAGTCCGAGAAGTTCTACACCTACTCCTACTGAGTCGGTGCGGCCCGAGCCTTCCACGGGTCGTCCGTGACGGGCCCGGCCGCTCACCCCTCGGTGAGCAGTCGGGTCCGTTCGCTCTCCACGTCGAAGTCCGCCTCCGGCCAGGTGAGGCCCATGCCCTGGAGCGCTCCGAGGAGCAGCTCGGCGACGGCGAGGTTCCGGTACCACTTGCGGTCGGCCGGGATCACGTGCCACGGAGCGTGGTCGGTGTTGGTGCGCTCGATCGCGATCTCGTACGCGCGCCGGTAGTCCGGCCACACCTCACGCTCGTCGATGTCGCCGGGGTTGAACTTCCAGTGCTTGTCGGGACGGTCCAAGCGCTCCAGCAAGCGCTGCTTCTGCTCGTCCCGACTGATGTGGAGCATGCACTTGACGATGGTCACCCCGCCGGCCGCCAGCATCTCCTCCCAGTCGTTGATCGCCGCGTAGCGCCGCTCGATCTCGGCAGCGGGCGCGAGTCGCCGCACCCGGCCGATCAGCACGTCCTCGTAGTGCGAGCGGTCGAAGACACCGATCTCCCCGGGGACGGGCAGCGCCCGGTCGACGCGCCACAGGAAGTCGTGGGCACGCTCCTCCTCGGTGGGCGCCTTGAACGAGGTGATCCGCACGCCTTGGGGATCGACCAGGCCGACGGTCGCGCGCAGGGTGCCGCCCTTGCCGGAGGTGTCCATCCCCTGCAGCACCAGCAGCAGCCGGCATGCACCACCCGTGCGCCCGTTCGCGAAGAGCTGCTCCTGCAGGTCGGCGAGCTCCGGGCCGAGCGCTTCCAGCGCGGACCGGCCCTCGGCCTTCCCGCCGTCGAAGGCGGGAGTGGTGTGCGTGGCGAGCGCGGTCAGGTCGACCGGACCCTGTGGCACCCGGAGCGCTGCGGCGAAGGCCGAGACGGTGTCGCTCGTCATGGGCGTCATCCAACCACCTCCGGCGCGCGCAGGTGCCCGACCAAGGTCACCGTGCCCCCGTCCGGGCGGGGCTGGTCGAACCACAGGCCCTCGACGAAGCCGACCCCCCGCAGCAGTCGCCGCGACGCTCGGTTGCGGTGATCGACGGCCGCGAAGTAGGCCGGGGCGTCGGGATGGTGCCAACGGGCCAGCCGGAACCACTCGGTGAGCATCAGCGCGCCGATGCCCCGGCCGCGCCAAGCCGGCTCGCCGATCCCGTAGTCGACGGCCACCGCGTCCGGCGGCGGCTGGTGCGCGCCGCCGTCGGGATGGTCGCGGATCCGGTAGTCCTGGACGAAACCGACCGAGCGGCCGTTCGCCTCCACCACCCACATCCTGATCGGACTGATCGGCTCGAGCCGCGGGCCGTACTCGGCCTCCACGTGCGCCAGGCTCAACGGCTCCCCCGACGGTCCGGGGAACCATCGGGCGACCTCGGCATCGAGCAACCAGCGCAGCAGGTGGGCGAGGTCACCGCGCTCCATCGGCCGCAGCAGCACCGTCGGCGTGCCCTCCGACGGCGCCGTCAGGTCGGTGCCGGCGGCCATGCGATCAGTGCGCGGCGCCGCCGCGCCGGTCGACCAGCGGCGGCGTCGCGGACCACGGGAAGTCGATCCACCGCTCGGTGCGTCGCCAGACGTACTCGGGCCGGATCACCGACCACGGCTTCTCGTAGATGACGGCGGTGCGCGCCTGCGCCACGTGGTCGGCGCAGAAGTCCCGCACCACCTCGAGCGTCTTGCCGGTGTCCGCGACGTCGTCGGCGATCAGCACGTTGAGGCCGGTCAGGTCGATCGCCGCCGGGGTCGGCGGGAGCATCATCGGCACGTCGAGGCGCTGGTCGACGCCGGTGTAGAACTCCACGTTCACCGCGGAGAGGTTCTTCACGTCAAGCGCGTAGCCCAGCCCCATCGCGAGGCCCAGACCGCCGCGCGCGATCGCGAGCACGATGTCGGGCTCGTAGCCGTCGTCGACGATCTGGTGGGCCAGGTCGCGCACCGCGGTGCCGAAGAGGTCGTAGGTCAGGATCTCGCGATCCGTGCCGCTCTCAGGAGTCACTCTGCCATTCTGAGGCACCGAGCTCCTGACGCACCACGGTGTAGACGATCCCGGCGGAGTAACCCTTGCGGGCGAGCATGCCGGTCAGCCGGCGTGCCGCCACCGTCTCGTCCACGTTGCGCAGCGAGCGCAGCTTCTTGCGGACCAGGAGGCGGGCGGACTCCTCCTCGTCGCCGGGGTCGACCTCGTCGAGGACCGTCTGCATCGTCTCGTTGTCGATGCCCTTGCGGCGCAACTCCTGGGCCAGGGCGGGTCGGGCCAGGCCCCGGGTCCGTCGGCGGCTGTCCACCCAGGAGCGAGCGAAGGCCTCGTCGTCGATCAGGCCGACCTCGGTGAACCGGTCGAGCAACGGCTCCGCCACGTCGTCGGGGACGTTGCGCCGGGCCAGTCGAGCGGCGAGCTCGTGACGGCTGCGCGCCTGCCCGGTCAACTGGTCGAGCAGGATCTTGCGCGCGACCGCCTCGTGGTCCGGCTCCGGGTCCTGCTCGGGCACGGGAGGCTGGTCGGACGCCGGGGCCCCCGGCGAGCCTAGGCCGCCGGAAGCACGCCGTCGCTGCGCCGACATCAGAAGCTGTCGACGCCGATCGGGTCGTCGGTGAGGTCGTCCTCGACGCTCGGCGTCACCCCGAGCTTCTCCAGGATCTTCTTCTCCAGCTCGTTGGCGAGGTCCGGGTTGTCCTTGAGGAACTTGCGGGCGTTCTCCTTGCCCTGACCGAGTTGGTCGCCCTCGTAGGTGTACCAAGCACCGGCCTTGCGAACCAGGCCGGCCTCCACGCCGACGTCGATCAGGCCGCCCTCGCGGCTGATGCCCTGGCCGTACATGATGTCGAACTCGGCCTGCTTGAACGGCGGCGCGACCTTGTTCTTGACGACCTTGACCCGGGTGCGGTTGCCGACCATGTCGGTCCCGTCCTTGAGGGTCTCGATCCGGCGCACGTCGAGCCGCACGGAGGAGTAGAACTTCAACGCCCGGCCACCGGTCGTGGTCTCCGGCGAACCGAACATGACGCCGATCTTCTCGCGCAGCTGGTTGATGAAGATCGCGGTGGTCTTGGACTGGCTGAGCGCACCGGTCATCTTGCGCAGCGCCTGGCTCATCAGGCGGGCCTGCAGGCCGACGTGGCTGTCACCCATCTCACCCTCGATCTCGGCCCGGGGCACCAGGGCGGCGACCGAGTCGATGACGATCAGGTCGAGCGCGCCCGAGCGGATCAGCATGTCCGCGATCTCCAGGGCCTGCTCGCCGGAGTCCGGCTGGGAGACCAGCAGGGCGTCGGTGTCGACGCCCAGCGCCTTCGCGTATTCCGGGTCGAGGGCGTGCTCGGCGTCGATGAACGCGACGATGCCGCCGGCCCGCTGGGCGTTGGCCACCGCGTGCAGCGCGACGGTCGTCTTACCGGAGGACTCCGGGCCGTAGATCTCGACCACACGGCCGCGGGGCAGGCCGCCGAGGCCGAGGGCGACGTCGAGCGCGATCGCGCCCGTGGGGATCACATCGAGCGGGGCACGGGCGTCGTCACCCAGCCGCATCACGGAGCCCTTGCCGTGAGCCTTCTCGATGTTGAGCAGCGCGGTGTCGAGCGCCTTCAGCCGGTCGTCAGCGGCCATGTCGGATCTCCTTGTGCTGGGGTGCTGCGTGGACGTGGAAGTCTTGGTGCGGTTCTTGCGGGTCATCTCGCGTTGGACGCTAGTCCTGTCCTCCGACAGATCGTGGTGACCGCCATGGACCTGTGGAGGGCACCGGCGCAAGCGCGTGTTGTCCCCAGGAAGCACGCTCGACTCGGCGCATCGCGGTAACGGTGTTTCGTTGTCGTCCCAACGATAGACGAACACCTGTTCGAAGCATGCACCTGGCGCGGCGTGTCGGATCCACGCTCACGCGAGGTCGAGGGACCGGGCCGACGTCGTACCGGCGCGGAGACCGGCGGCCACCACGCCGCCGGCGAGGACCAGGGCGAGGAGCGCGAGGGTCGGGTATCCGGCCAGGTCGACGACCAGACCGGCCAGCGCACCGGCGCCGGCCGCGGTCACCCCCATCACCAGGTCCGAGGTGCCCTGGACCGCCGTGCGCGCGTGCAGCGGCGCGTGCTCGGCGACCAGCGTGGACGCGGCGACCATCGCCAGCGACCAGCCCACGCCGAGCAGGAAGAGCCCGGCGGTGATCTGCCACGACATCCCGGCCGGTGCGGACGCACAGAGCAGCAGGGCGAGGATCAGGGTGCCACCGCCGCCGGCCAGCACGGGCTCGCGTCCGACCCGGTCGGCGAGCATGCCGACCAACGGCGAGAACGCGAACATGCCCAGCACGTGCACGCTGATCACCACACCGATCACCTCCAGGCCGGCGTGCCCGTGGTCCATGTGCAGCGGTGTCATCACCATCACCGCGATCATCGTGGCGTGCGCGAGGGCCAGGCCCGCGATCGCGTGGCCGAGCACCGGGCGGTCCGCGACCGCCGCCCGGGCACGCGTCCAGGAGGACCCGCCCGCGGGCGGCGCGGGGTCGTGGGCGGGGTCGTGGGCGGGGTCGTGCGCGGGATCCGCGGCGCGCTGCTGCGCGATCCGCAGCGGGTCGGGGCGCAGCGCGACCGAGACCACGATCGCCGCCACGGCCATCCCGATGGCGGCGATCAGGAAGGGACCGACCAGCTCGGGCAGATCGAGGGCGCGGGCGAACGCGCCGGCCGGTCCGGACAGGTTCGGGCCCGCGACGGCCCCCACGGTGGTCGCCCAGACCACGATCGAGAGGGAGCGCGCGCGATCGTGGTCACCGGCGAGATCGGTGGCCGCGTAGCGGGCGGCGTTGTTGGCCGACGTGGCCGCCCCCAGCAGCCCGGCACCCGCGATCAGCAGCAGCATGGAACCGACGGCGCCGGAGAGCACCGCCAACCCCGCTCCGGCCGCGCCGAGCAGGTAGCCGGTGGTGAGGCCGGTACGTCGTCCGCGCCGGTGCATCAGGCCGGCCAGGAGGAACGAGATCACGGCGGCGCCGAGGACCTGTGCGGTCTGGGCCAGGCCGGAGAGCGCCTCGGACCCGGAGAGGTCGCGGGCCAGCAGCGAGGCGGTGGCGACGCCGATGGTGATCCCGACCGCACCGACCGCTTGGGTGAGCACCAGCACCCGGACGGTACGACGCTGGATCCGCTCGATCTCCGCGTCGGGTGCCGCGGGTGCGGTGTGCCCGGTCACCGGGTCCTCATCGCTCGCTGGCCGGCAGGTCGAGGACCTCGTGCACGGCGCGCCACACCTGCTGGGGCGGCACGCCGGCGTCCAGCGCCTCCCGCACCGTGCGGTGGCCGAGCGACCCGATCACGAACTGCTCCGCCCAACTGCCCGCGTAGGCACCACCCAGGTGGTGGTCGAGACGCTCCCAGAGCTCCGTGTGCCGCACCTGCCCATCATCCCCGACGCGTCACGGCCGTGAGCACCGGGCGACGTCCCACCGGTGGTGCACCACGTCGTGCAGGTGGTAGGCGGCCAACGTGCCCAGGGTGAACCTGCTTCCGTTGCTCCGCACGCCCACCCGGGTCCACGCGTCGGCGGGCACCGCGTCGTAGGCGGCGGACACGTCGGCGGAGGCCGCCTGGAGTCCGGCGAGCACCGTCGCGGGCTCCTGGGCGTGGTAGCGCTCGGCGACCGCGGTCGCGTCCTGGTCCCAGTCGGCGAAGACCGCGCCGTCCTCGTCGAGGATCCGGCGGACCCGGCCGGCGAAGACGCGGTGGACGTCACGCACGTGGCAGCCGTACTCCGACGGCGACCAGGTGGTCGCGGCCGGTCGCCTGCGCGCGGTCGGCGCGGCGAGGGCGTGCCGCCAGTGGGGCAGCTCGGCCCGCAGCAGCCCGGCGACGTCGGTCGGCTCGATCCGGGAGGCGTCGAAGCCGCACTCGGGGCAGGCTCGCTCCAGGACCCAGGTCCAGTCCTTGGTGTCCGGGGTGATCACGGGGACGGCGTCGTCGTTCATCGCCGACCATCCTCGACCGCGACGGCGACCGAGCGTGAGGCCGAGGACGGACAGCGGTGCGCGATCCCCTGCCAACCCCTGCCATCCCCTGCCAAGCGCCCGCCATCCGCGGGCCCGGGGCTGCCGGCTCAGCCCGCGGACGCGACCGGACGTCCGCCGCGCCAGGTACGGGCCACCAGCGGCACTCCCGGGCGGTAGGCGAGGTGCACGTGGCTGGGGGCGTCCAGCAGCACCAGGTCGGCCGGGGCCCCCGGCACCACCCTGCCGAGGTCGGGCCGGTCGAGGGCGTCCGCGCCGCCGGCGGTCGCGGCACGGACCGCCTCCTCGGCGGTGAGCCCCAGGTCCCGCACCGCGACGGCGATGCAGAACGGCAGCGAGCTGGTGAAGCTCGACCCCGGGTTGCAGTCGCTGGCCAGGGCGACCCGCACGCCGGCATCGACCAGCCGCCGGGCGTCGGGGTAGGGCTGGCGGGTGGAGAAGTCCACACCGGGCAGCAGGGTCGCCACGGTGCCGGAGTCGGCGAGCGCGGTGACGTCGGCGTCGGTGAGGTGGGTGCAGTGGTCCACCGCGACCAGCCCGAGCTCGCAGGCCAGCGCGACGCCCGGCCCCGGTCCCAGCTGGTTGGCGTGCAGCCGGCCGCGCAGGCCGACCGCGGCGCCCGCCGCCAGCACGGCCCGGGCCTGGTCCGCGTCGAACGCGCCGGTCTCGCAGAACGCGTCGATCCAGCGCGCGTGCGGCCCTGCGGCCTCCAGCATCGGGCCGGTGACCAGGTCCAGGTAGGCGGCCGGGTCGTGCTCCAGCTCGGCCGGGACGACATGGGCGCCGAGGAACGTGGTCTCCTCGGTGACCTCCCGGGCCAGGCGCAGCGCCCGTGCCTCGTCGGTCACCGTCAGTCCGTAGCCGGACTTCACCTCGACCGTCGTCGTGCCCTGCCGTGCCATCTCCGCGACCAGGCGGTGCAGGTTGGCGCGCAGCTGGTCGTCGGTCGCGGCGCGGGTGGCGGCGACCGTCGAGCGGATGCCGCCGGCCGCATACCGCTCCCCCGCCATCCGGGCGCGGAACTCATCGGTGCGGTCGCCGGCGAACACCAGGTGGCTGTGGCTGTCCACGAACCCCGGGAGCACCGCGCGACCGGCGGCGTCGATCCGCTCGTCCGCCGCGGGCGCCCGGTCCGCGCTGCCGACCCAGACGATCGTGCCCGCCTCCCACACCACGGCGGCGTCCCGCTGCAGCGCGAGCGGGTCGCCCGGCGTCGTACGGGTGGGGTCGTTGGTGGTCAGCTCACCGATGCCGGTCAGCAGCGTCGCCGTCACGGTGCCTCCCCGTGGGTGGACAGGTCCTCCAGGACCTCGGCGAGCCGGCGACCCAGGTCGGCACGGTGGGCGTGGGCGACTCCGGGGTCGCCGCTGTCGTCGCCGAGCAGCACGCGACCCCGCGCCATCACCCGGACCACGTCGGCAGCGGTGGCGGCGAAGACGGCGGCGTGCTCGTCGGCACCGGCGCCGGCGGTGCGCGGGCTGCGCAGGTCGATCGTGACCAGGTCCGCGGGTGCACCGGCCGCGATCCGGCCGCCACCCAGCCCCAGCAGGTCCGCGGCGTGGAACCGACCGCGGACCAGCGACGCCAGCCGCTCGTCGGTCTCCACGGCACGGATCTCCTCGAACGCGTCGATCACGGCGTGGCTGTCGCTGCCGATACTCAGGCGAACCCCGGCGTCGGCGAGGCGGCGCGCCGGTCCGATCCCGTCACCGAGGTCGCGCTCGGTGGTCGGGCAGAGGCTCACCTCGGTGTCGCTCTCCGCCAGCAGTGCCACGTCCGCGGAGGTGAGATGGGTGGCGTGCACCGCAGTCGTGCGCGGCCCGAGCGCGCCGGTCCGGGCGAGCAGCTCGACCGGGGTCAGACCGTGCGCGGCGCGGCAGGCCCGGTTCTCCGCGGGCTGCTCGCTGACGTGTGCGTGCAGTGGTCGCCCCGTGCAGGCAGCGACGACGGTGCCCAGCTGCTCGCGGGGCACCGCGCGGACGGAGTGGATCGCGCCGCCGACCCGGTCCCCCTCGATCCGCCCCATCCGGGCCGCCCAGGCCTCGGCGTCGCCGTCGCTGAACCGGCGCTGGGCGGGAGTGAGCGGGCGGTCGATCCCACCGGCCAGGTAGCAGGCGTCCACCAGGGTGAGCTCGATACCGGCCTCGGCGGCGGCGGCGATCAGTGCGTGGCCCATCGCGTTCGGGTCGTCGTACGGGGTGCCGTCGGGCTGGTGGTGCAGGTAGTGGAACTCGGTCACCGCGGTGTAGCCCGCAGCCAGCATCTCGGCGTAGACCGCGACCGCGAGCCGGTGGTAGCCGTCGGGGTCGAGCCGGGCGGCGACGTCGTACATCTGCTCGCGCCAGGTCCAGAAGGTGCCGGGGCCGCGTTGGGCACGACCGCGCAGTGCCCGGTGGAAGGCGTGGCTGTGGGTGTTGCGGAAACCGGGCAGGGTGAGACCGGGGATCGCGGTGGTTGTCCCCTCGGCGCGCGGGTCCGCCGGCCCCGACCCGTCGGGGGTGACGGAGGCGATCAGGCCGTCCTCGACCACCACCCGCACGTCGGTGTGCACGGCGCCGTCGACCCACGCCCGCTCCAACAGGTACGACGCCGCGCCGGTCACTGCAGCAGCCCCGCCAACGTGTCGGCCAGTGCCTCCACCCCCGCCAGGCAGTCGGCCATCGGCGCGAACTCCTCGGGAGCGTGCGAGACACCGGTGGGGTTGCGGACGAACAGCATCGCGGACGGGATGCCCGCGGCCTGCAGGATGCCGGCGTCGTGGCCGGCCTGGGTGGGCAGCACCGGGATCCGTCGGGCGGTGCCGGGGTCCTCGCCGGCGACCAGCCCCACGACGCGCCGGGCCAGCGGCTCGTCGAAGGCGACCGCGTCGCTGACCGACTCGGCGGTGACCTCGACCCGGGTGCCGTCCCGGTCCGCCCGCGCCCGGGCCTGGGTCTCGATCGCGGCGACCATCGCCGCCAGCTCATCGGCGGAGTCCGCCCGAGCGTCCAGCCAGGCGCGGACCCGCCCGGGCACCGCGTTGGTGCCGTTCGGGGCCACCTCCACTCGTCCGAACGTGGCGCGCTGACCGGCCAGCCGCGCCTGCTTGTTGGCCGCGAGGGCGGTCATCGCATAGGTCAGCATCGGGTCGGCGCGGTCCTCCATCCGGGTGGTGCCGGCGTGGTCGGCGCGACCCTGCAGGTCGAACCGCCATCGCCCGTGCGGCCAGATCCCGGCGGCGACGCCGATCGGGGCGTCGTGGTCGACCAGGGCCCTGCCCTGCTCGACGTGCAGCTCGAGGTAGCAGCCGATCCCGGCGAGCCACGGCTCCGCCGGACCGCCGGGCAGCAGGTCGCCGAGCCGGACGCCGTCCCGGTCGGTGAGGTCCCGGACGTCGGTCCAGGCCGCGGCGCCGGCGGCAAGGCGCGACCCGAGGCACGCCCGGCCGAAGCGGGAGCCCTCCTCCTCCGCGAACGCGGCGATCGCCAGCGGACGCCGCGCACGGATTCCCCGCTCGCGGAGCAGGTCGACGGCACAGAAGGCGGAGGCGACGCCGAGCGGTCCGTCGTAGGCACCACCGTCGAGGACCGAGTCCAGGTGACTGCCGGTGAGCACGGCGGGCCGCGCCGGGTCCGCGTCGGCCGGCCGCCACCAGGCGACCAGGTTGCCGAAGGGGTCCTCGTCCAGCACCAGGCCGCGGTCGCGCGCCTGCTCGGCGAACCACCCCCGCAGCTCGGTCTCGGCGGCGGTCCAGGGCTGCCGGAAGTAGCCGCCGCTGCGCGCCGACCGGCCGACGGGGGCGAGCTCCGCCCACATCCGCTCGAAGTCGGGGCCGCCGGAGCTCATCGCGGCACCACCACGCCGCGCTCCTCGGCGACCGCGGCGGCCCGCGGGTAGCCGGCGTCGACGTGACGGATGACGCCCATCGCCGGGTCGTTGGTCAGCACGCGCCCGATCTTCTCAGCCGCCAGCGGGGTGCCGTCGGCGACGACCACCTGACCGGCGTGCAGCGAGCGACCGATCCCGACACCGCCGCCGTGGTGCAGGGAGACCCAGGTGGCCCCCGACGCGGTGTTCACCAGGGCGTTGAGCAGCGGCCAGTCCGCGATGGCGTCCGAGCCGTCGGCCATCGCCTCGGTCTCCCGGTAGGGCGAGGCCACCGAACCGCAGTCCAGGTGGTCGCGCCCGATCACCACCGGCGCACGGAGCTCGCCGGAGGCCACCATCTCGTTGAAGCGCAGCCCGGCCCGGTGCCGCTCGCCGTAGCCCAACCAGCAGATCCGGGCCGGCAGCCCCTGGTACTCCACCCGCTCGGCGGCCATGTCCAGCCACCGGTGCAGCCGCGCGTACGACGGATCGGCCTCCGCCGGGAACAGCTCACGCACCGCGCGGTCGGTCGCCGCGATGTCGGCCGGGTCGCCGGAGAGGGCCGCCCAGCGGAACGGCCCCTTCCCCTCGCAGA
Source organism: Nocardioides sambongensis (assembly GCF_006494815.1). NCBI lineage: Bacteria > Bacillati > Actinomycetota > Actinomycetes > Propionibacteriales > Nocardioidaceae > Nocardioides > Nocardioides sambongensis. The sequence continues at coordinate 940,536 of NZ_CP041091.1, read as the reverse complement.
AGAGCGGCCGGATGTAGGCCGGCACGAACCCCGGGAAGTCGAAGGCGCGGTCGAAGCCGCCCTTGCGGGCCTCGTCGCGGATCGAGTTGCCGTAGTCGAAGACCTCCGCGCCCCGGTCGGCGAACCCGACCATCGCCCGCACGTGCGCGGCCATCGAGTCCCGGGCCAGCCGGGTGAACCCGTCCGGGTCGGCCTCGCGGCGCGCCCGCCACTCCTCGAACGGCACCCCGGCCGGCAGGTAGGCGAGCGGGTCGTGCGCCGAGGTCTGGTCGGTCACCACGTCGATCGGAGCGCCACGATCCAGCAGCGCCGGGACCAGCTCGGCAGCGTTGCCGAGCACCCCGATGGAGAGTCCGCGGCGCTCGTCCCGGGCGGCGACGGCCAGCTCGAGGGCATGGTCGAGCGACTCGGCCCGGACGTCGAGGTAGCGGGTCTGCAGCCGGCGCTCGATCCGCTGCGGGTCGCACTCGATGCAGATCGCGACGCCGTCGTTCATGGTCACGGCCAGCGGCTGCGCACCGCCCATCCCGCCCAGCCCGGCGGTCAGCGTGATGGTGCCCGCCAGTGTCCCGCCGAAGCACTTGTCGGCGACCGCGGCGAAGGTCAGGTGGGTGCCCTGGAGGATCCCCTGGGTGCCGATGTAGATCCACGAGCCCGCGGTCATCTGGCCGTACATGGTGAGCCCGAGGTCCTCGAGCCGACGGAACTCCTCCCAGTTCGCCCAGTCCCCGACCAGGTTGGAGTTGGCGATCAGCACCCGCGGGGCCCAGACGTGGGTGCGCAGCACGCCGACCGGCTTGCCGCTCTGCACCAGCAGGGTCTCGTCGTCGTGCAGGTCGGTCAGGGCGCGCACGATCGCGTCGTAGGCCTCCCACGACCTCGCTGCGCGCCCGGTGCCGCCGTAGACGACGAGCTCCGCGGGGTCCTCGGCCACGTCCGGGTCGAGGTTGTTCATCAGCATCCGCAGCGCGGCCTCGGTCTGCCAGCTCCGCGCGGTCAGCGTGGTGCCGGTGGCGGCGTGGATGGGGAGTCGGGGGTTCGTGGTGGTCACCGGAGGTCTCCGATCGCCGAGGCGGCCGCGGCGAGCACGGCGCCGCTGCTGACGAGGTCGACGCAGGTCTCGATGTCGGGGGCCAGGTGCCGGTCCGGCCCCGGCCCGGCGACGCCGCGCGAGCGCAGCAGGGCGACGACCGCCCCGGTGCCTGCGGCCGGCTCCAGCGGCGCCCGGAGGTCGAGGGCCCGGGCCGCGGTGAGCACCTCGATCGCCACCACCCGGGTCAGCCCGTCCACCGCCCGCCGAAGCTTGCGCGCCGCCGACCAGCCCATCGAGACGTGGTCCTCCTGCATCGCGCTGGAGGGGATCGAGTCGACGCTGGCCGGGACGGCGAGCCGCTTCAGCTCCGAGACCACCGCCGCCTGGGTGTACTGGGCGATCATCAGCCCGGAGTCGACCCCCGGGTCGTCAGCGAGGAACGGCGGCAGCCCGTGGCTGCGGGACCGGTCCAGGAACCGGTCGGTACGACGCTCGCTGATCGAGGCGACGTCGGCGACCGCGATCGCCAGGAAGTCGAGCACGTAGGCGACCGGAGCGCCGTGGAAGTTGCCGTTGGACTCGACCCGGCCGTCCACCACGACCGGATTGTCCACCGCACTGGCCAGCTCGCGTTCGGCCACCGCGGCAGCATGGTCCAGGGTGTCCCGCGCGGCGCCGTGGACCTGCGGCGAGCAGCGCAGCGAGTAGGCGTCCTGGACCCGGTTGCAGTCCGGGCCGCGGTGCGAGGCGACGACCCCGGAGTCGGCCAGCAGCGCGACCAGGTTGGCCGCGCTGGCCGCCTGCCCGGGGTGCGGCCGCAGCGCCTGCAGGTCGGCGGCGAAGACCCGGTCGGTGCCGAGCTGCCCCTCCACGCTCATCGCCGCGGCGACGTCCGCGGTGCGCAACAGCCGGTCCAGGTCGGCCAGGGCGAGCACCAGCATGCCGAGCATGCCGTCGGTGCCGTTGATCAGCGCCAGGCCCTCCTTGGCCGCCAGCACGACCGGCTCCAGCCCGACCGCGGCCAGGGCGTCGGCGGCGGGCACCCGCGCTCCCGCGGCGTCGCGCACCTCCCCCTCGCCGATCAGCGCCAGCGCGCAGTGGGCCAGCGGGGCGAGGTCCCCGAGCAGCCGAGCGAGCCGTACTCGTGGACCACCGGGGTGATGCCGTGGCTCAGCAGCGCCGCCAACAGCTCTGCGGTCTCGCGGCGGACACCGGTGTGTCCGGTGGCCAGGGTGGAGAGCCGCAGCAGCATCAGGCCGCGGACCACCTCGCGCTCGACCTCCGGGCCCGAGCCCGCCGCATGGGATCGGACCAGCGAGCGCTGCAACCGCGCACGCAGGTCCTCGGCGATGTGGCGGGTGGCCAGCGCGCCGAAGCCGGTGGAGATGCCGTAGGCGGGCGTCTCCCCCGCGGCGAGCTCCTCGACGACGGTGCGCGCACCGTCGATGGCGAGCAGGGCTTCGTCGGTGAGCCGGACGGGTGCGCCGTCGCGGGCGACGGCGAACAGGTCGGTACGGCTCACCGGGCCGGTGCCGACGGCGATGGGGGCGGTCATGGCTCCATCCAATGCCCGAACCCTCCCTGCGACCAGGGCCCATGAGACCCTGCTGTCTCGGATACGAGACACTTCGCCGGGGGCGGCGCGGACGGGAGGCGGGGATGACACCGGTGCCGGAGCGGTCCCAGGTGCCGGCGGCCACCCGGGCGCTGCGCGTGCTCCGCTTCCTGGCGGCGCAGCCGGGACCGGTCCCGGTCGAGCGCATCGCCCGCGCGACCGGACTGCCCCGGTCCTCGACGTACCACCTGCTGGCGGCGATGGTCGACGAGGGCTTTGTCGTGCACCTCCCCGACGAGCGCCGGTACGGCGTCGGCGTGGCCGCGTTCGAGGTCGGCTCCGGCTACGTGCGCCAGGAGCCGCTGCAGCGGATCGCCCGGCGTCCGCTGGCGATGCTGGTCGATGCCGTCGGGCAGTCGGCCCACCTCGCGGTGCTGCACGGCCGCGACGTGCTCTACGTGATCGAGGAGCGCGCACCCGGCCGGCCGCCGCTGGTCACCGACGTCGGGGTGCGGATGCCCTCGCACCTGACCGCCAGCGGCCGCGCCATCCTCGCGGCGCTGCCCGCCGCGCAGGTCCGGGCGCTCTACCCCGACCGAGCGGCGTTCACCGACCGGCACGGGCGGGGACCGGACGGACCGACCGCCCTGCGTCGCGTCCTCGTGGAGACCCGGACCCGCGGGCACGCCGAGGAGTCCGGCGAGGTCACGCCCGGCTTCGCCTCGGTGGCCGTGGCGGTGCGCGACCACAACGACCACCCGGTCGCCGCGATCGCGGTCACCTGGCGCGAGGCCGACGACCCCACCCCGGCCGAGGTCGCGAGCACGGTGGTCGCCGTGCGCCGCACCGCCGAGGCGGTCGGCGCCCGCGTCTCGGGGCGCTGAGCGGCGCGGGCGCGCTCAGGGCGACCCCGATCAGGCGATCGCGGCAGTGCCGAAGGCGACGTTGAACCGGTCGCACCAGATCACGACCGACGTCATCGCCGACAGGTCCGCGTCGTCCGGGATCGGATAGCGCTGGTCACCGCGGTTTCCCTTGAGCTCGCCGAGCCGCGCGTAGGCGCCGTCGTCGTAGATGCCCCACGAGTCCGAGCAGCCGGCGCAGTCGCCCCCGCTGGGGCGGTCGGTGACCCACACGTGCAGGTCCGGGCCGTTGGAGGTGTCCAGGCCCTCCAGCCAGAGCTGACGGTCGCCGTCGGCGCTGCGCACGATCCGCGCCCGGCCGGTGGTGCCGTGCTCGGCGTCGATGAAGTCGCCGGATGCGAGCTCGGTCCAGGCAGGCGCGGACCGCGTCGGCTCCGGGCTCTGCGCCTGCTCGGCGGCGTCGGTCGCGCCGTCGGACTCCCCGTCCCCGGCCAGACCGCTGTCGTCGGTGGCGACCACGTCGTCGGGCAGGTCCTCCTCCACCGTCTCGTCGACCACCAGCAGCCAGGGCTGGAAGAGCGCGAGCGCGACAGCGACGGCCACCACGACCACCGCCCCGGCACCGATCCCGATCACCCGTCGTCGCCCCACCGGACCTCCTCCGTCCTGCACATCCCGTCCCGCGCGTCGCCCGGCCGGCGTCCGCCGCTCAGGTGAGCAGCAGCGCGTCCAGCCGGCGCCGCACCAGCCACAACCCTGCCAGACCCATCGCGACCAGATACACCACCGAGACCGCCGAGGCCCAGGAGACCTCGCCGGTGGTGAGCTCGCGACAGAGCACCACGCCGCGGTAGAGCGGGGTGCACTCGACCAGCCAGCGCACCGGCTCCGGATAGGTGTCGATCGGGAAGAAGGTGGCCGAGAAGAGGAACAACGGGAGCTGGATCAAGGTGATCTTGTCGAAGTCCTGGAACGACTTCATCCAGGTCGTGGCGGCCATGCAGACCGCGCTGAAGGCGAAGCCCAGCAGCAGCACGGCCGGCAGCGCCAGCAGCGCCCACCAGGACTCGATCAGACCCATCGCGAGCATCACCAGCAGGAAGCCGGTGGCGTAGATCCCGCCCCGCAACTGCCCCCAGGCGATCTCCCCACGGGCGACGTCGGACGTGGTCATCGGTGTGGCGAGGATCTGGTCGTAGAGCTTGTTGAGCCGGAGCTTGAAGTAGACGTTGAACGTGGAGTCCATCAGTGCCCCGTTGAAGGCGGAGACCGCGAGCATCCCGGGGGCGACGAAGGTCGCGTAGTCGATCTCCCTCCCACCGAAGGAGAACGAGTCGACCAGGGCACCGACGCCGATGCCGATGGAGAGGAGGTAGAAGAACGGCTCGAGGAAGCCGGTCAAGAAGAGCGGCCAGGCGCGCCGGTAGGACATGTAGTTGCGCAGCAGCAGGAGACGAACGGCCTGCCAGGGACGCAGCGGCGGTGCCGCGGAGGCCGCCGCGGCGGCGCTCACGCGATCATCCGCTTCTGCAGCCCGGAGACCGACCAGCGCCAACCCAGCACGACCAGGGCCACCAGGACGCCGGCGTTGACCGCCGCCACCCACCAGGTCACGTGGTCCAGGGTGAGCATCCGGGAGAGGTTCACCCCGTGCCACAGTGGCGTCACCCGGGCCAGCCAGGCACCGGCCTCCCCGAGGTTGACGACCGGGAAGAAGGCACCGGAGAACAGGAACAGCGGGAAGACACCGACCCGGAACAGCACGCCGAAGCTCTCCTCCGAGCGGACCCGCGTGGCGTAGCCGTAGACGATCGCGGCGAAGGCGGTCCCGCAGAGCACCTGTGCGACGAACGCCAGGAACGGTGACCACCACGCCTCGAAGACCCCGAACGGAACCATCACCAGGTTGTAGAGACCGCAGGTGACGGCGAGGTGCAGCACCACCGACGACAGGTGCGCGCCCACCACGTGGCGAGGCTCGAGCGGGGTGGCCAGCATCGACTCGTAGACCCGCTGCCACTTGATCATGCCCATCACCGGGTAGGTCGTCTCGGAGACCGCGGTCTGCATCGCGTGCGCCGCGATCAGCCCCGGCACCACGAAGGCCAGGTACGACGTCGCGCCCTCCAGCACGTCCGGGTCGGCCTCGACGAACCCGCCGAGGAGCACCCCCATGGCGAGCACGTAGAGGAACGGCGAGAGGAACGAGGAGACGATCACGCCCCGCCAGGTCCGGCGCCACAGGGTGGCCCAGTAGTCGACCTGGCGGCCGATCCCCTCCCGCAGGCCGAGCGAGCCCGGCGTCGCGGCCGCCATCACTCGACCAGCGTCCGGCCGGTGAGGCGCAGGAAGACGTCCTCCAGCGTGGAGCGCCGGACCAGGGTGGCCAGCGGCACCAGACCGCGTGCGTGCACCTGCGCCACCACCTCCTCGCCGTCGGCGGCGTAGACGAGCAGCCGGTCCGGCAGCACCTCGACGCGGTCCCCGAGGTCGGCGATCTCCGCCTCCAGCGCCTGGTGCTCCCCCACCCCGAAGCGCAACTCGGCCACCTCGCGGGTGGAGTGCGCGCGGATCAGCTCCATCGGGGAGCCCTCCGCGACGATGACGCCCTTGTCCATCACCACCAGGCGGTCCGCGAGCTGCTCGACCTCGTCCATGTAGTGGCTGGTGATCACCAGGGTCACGCCGGCCTGCTTGAGCCGGTACAGCTGGTCCCAGAGCAGGTGGCGCGCCTGCGGGTCCAGCCCGGTGGTGGGCTCGTCGAGCAGCAGCAGGTCGGGACGGTTGATCAGGGAGCGGGCGATGGTCAGCCGACGCTTCATGCCACCGGAGAGCTCGTCGACCTGCGCGCCGGCCTTGTCGGTCAGCTTGGCGAACTCCAGCAGCTCGGCGACGCGCTCGCGGACCACCGCCTTCGGCAGCCCGAAGTAGCGCCCGTAGACGTAGAGGTTGTCGGCGACGTTGATCTCGTTGTCCAGGTTGTCCTCCTGCGGGCACACCCCGATCCGCGCACGGATCGCCGGCCCGTCCACGGCCGGGTCCATGCCCAGGATCCGGAGCTCACCGGCGGTGACCGGGGAGACCGAGGCGATCATCCGCATCGTGGAGGACTTGCCCGCCCCGTTGGGCCCGAGGAACCCGAACACCTCGCCGGGACGCACGTCGAGGTCGACCCCGCGGACCGCCTCGAACGAGCCGAAGGACTTGCGCAGGCCCCGGGCCCGGATCATCGACTCCGGCTCGGCGGGTGGTCCGGAGTCGTCGGGCGCCGGGAACGGCGCGGGTCCGGCCTCAGGGTGCGTCACCCCGTGATCCTAGGAGCCCGGGCCGCCAGGGTCCGAACGGTTATCGGTCCGAACGCCGACGGCGTTCCGCCGCAGGCGCCCGCTCCACCAGCCGCAGAGCTCCTGGTCCGCCCCGTGCGGGTCCAGCCCGTAGGCCGCGGTCATCAGCACCCCGACCTCCTCCAGGGCCTCGGCGTGCTGGAGGTCGTCCGCGCCGGCCGCGCGGGCCTGCTGCGCGCGTCGGGCCCCTCGGGCGGCCTCCCGCCAGGCGGCGCGCTCGGAGCGGCCGTCGCCGGGCAGCGGGAGCGCGGCCAACTGGGTGGCACTGACCTTGATCGACGCCGCCGTCAGACCGGTGCCCAGGTAGCGCGCCGCCGCGGCCGCCACCAGGGGTGGCGCCAGGGTCAGCGCGAGCAGCGGCCAGACGTCCTGCCCGTCGCGCGGCACCACGGTCAGCACCGGCACCGACGGCAGCAGCCCGCCTTCGGCGTCGGCGATCGCCTCGATCACCCTGCCCTGCCCGGCCACCAGTACTTTGGGCACCCGGCGGGCAGCCGCCCAGCGGGCCAGTGCCCGGTCGGGACCGGCGGACAGCGCGGCGACGTCGACCACCGGGGCGTCGTACCGGCGGCGGTCGAAGCGGGTCGGGAAGCCGCCCCAGCGCAGGTCGGCGGGGTCGATCAGGCCGGTGGTCACCAGTGGGGCCCAGCGGGCCGGGTCGCTCCGCCCCGGCGACTCGGCCACGTAGGGCCGCAGCCCGTAGTACTGGTCCCGGAAGTCCGCGGTGGTCACGGCCAGGTCACCGAGCGTCCCGGGGCCCCTCGGCAGGGTCACGGCCGGGATGCCGAAGGACGGCGCGGCGAGCGCGCCCCACTCGTCCGGGCCGATGGCCGCCGCGGCGCCGATCCGGACCACCGGCACGCAGGTCAGCACCGGGGTGTCGGCGAAGACCGGGGTGGGGCTGCACCAGAAGGCGGTGACCGCACCCCTGCCGGCGACGGCCGCCCGGACCGGTCCCGCGTCGCGGGCCGCGAGCACCGAGAGCGGCTGCACCAGCGCGACCGTGCCACCCGGCTGCACCAGGTCGAGGGCGGCGTGCAGGAAGGCGGCGCTGGTGTCGGTGTAGGCACCGAGGCCTCCGGTGCGCCCGGCGGTGCGTGCCCGCAGCTGTCCGAGGAACGGCGGGTTGCCGACCACCGCGTCGAAGTGTTCGCCGGCCCACTCGGCCAGTCCGTCGGCGACCCTGACCCGCGCCTCGATCTCGGCCGGGGGGACCTCCGGCGCGAGCGCCGCCAGCCGCAGCCGGGCGATGCGCACCGCCTCGGGGTCCAGGTCCGAGCCCCAGACCGCGCGCACGTCACCGAGTCGTCGTGCGGCAGCGACCAGGAAGTGGCCGGTGCCGCAGGCGGGGTCGAGCACCCGCGGAGCGTCCGCGCCGTCGGTCGACGCCGGCAGCGCGTGGTCCAGCACCCAGGCGACGAGCGCGGGTGGCGTGTAGAAGGCGCCGCGGGAGCGCCGCTCGACGGTGGCCGCGCGCAGGTCCGTCTCATAGGCCTCGGCGAGGGCCTCGGCCTCCTCGCGTGCGGCGGTCATGGCGGGCAGCCTATAGAGGAGCGCACCCCTCCGTGTTATAGTCATTCTGACTACAACGTGGAGGTGCTGCGATGGACCGGACCGGCCTGCTGACCGATCGCTACGAGCTGACGATGCTCGACTCCTGGGTCCGCGACGGCAGCGTCGACAACCCGGCGGTGTTCGAGGCGTTCGCCCGCCGACTGCCCGAGGGCCGCCGCTACGGCGTGCTCGCCGGACTCGGCCGGCTGCTGCCGATGATCACCGACTTCTCCTTCGGCGGGGCGGAGGTCGAATGGCTCGCCGCCCAGGGCGTGGTCGGCACGGAGACCGCCCGCTATCTGCGCGACTTCCGCTTCCGCGGCGACATCGACGGCTACCGGGAGGGCGACCTCTACTTCCCGGGCAGCCCGGTGCTCACGGTGCGCGGCACCCTCGGCGAGTGCGTGGTGCTGGAGACGCTGGTGCTCAGCGTGCTGAACCACGACACCGCGATCGCCAGTGCGGCGGCGCGCATGGCGGTCGCCGCCGGCGGCCGGCCGCTGATCGAGATGGGCAGTCGTCGTACCCACGAGCAGGCGGCGATCGCGACCGCGCGGGCTGCGTACCTGGCCGGGTTCGCCTCCACCAGCAACCTCGCCGCCGGGCGTCTGCACGGCGTGCCCACCGTCGGCACCGCCGCCCACGCCTTCACCCTCGCCCACCGCAGCGAGGCGGAGGCCTTCCGCAGCCAGGTCGAGGCGCTCGGCGCGGGCACCACGCTGCTCGTCGACACCTACGACACCACCGAGGGGATCCGGACCGCGGTGCGGGTCGCCGGCACCGGCCTCGGCGCGATCCGGATCGACTCCGGCGACCTGGCCGAGGAGTCGGTGCGGGCCCGCGCGCTGCTCGACGAACTGGGCGCCACCAGCACCCGGATCACCGTGACCAGCGACCTCGACGAGTTCGTGATCGCCGCGCTCGCCGACGCCCCGATCGACGGCTACGGCGTCGGCACCCGCGTGGCCACCGGGTCCGGACACCCGACCGCGAGCATGGTCTACAAGCTCGTCGCGGTCGCCGACGAGCCCGGCGGCACCCTGCGCCCGGTGGCGAAGAGGTCGGCGGCCAAGGCCTCGGTGGGCGGCGCCAAGCGCGCCTGGCGCCGGTACGACGCCGGCGTGCTCACCGCGGAGTGGTACACCGCCGACACCGCCGGGCCGCCGGAGGGCGCCACGCCCGCACAGGTGGCCCTGGTCCGGGCCGGCGAGGTGGTCCACGCCCCCGGCCTCGCCGAGGTCCGCGAGCACACCCGGGCCACCCTGGCCACCCTGCCGCCCGGTGAGCGCACAGTGGCGGCCGGCGACGCCTACCTCACCGTGACCGCGGACGCACCCGACCTGCACGCCCCACCCACCCAGCGGGAGGAGACCCCGATGAACCAGACCAATACCTCGACCACCCCGAGCACCCTCGACGGCACCGGCAGCACCGGGCCCCGGGCCGCCAGGGCCCTGCTGATCGTCGACGTCCAGAACGACTTCGTCGAGGGCGGCTCGCTCGGCGTCGACGGCGGCAACGACGTGGCCCGCCGGATCAGCGAGCACCTCGACGCACGCGCCGACGACTACCGCGTGGTCGCGGCGTCGCGGGACTGGCACCACGGCGAGGGCACCAACGGCGGACACTTCGCGGCCCCGGGCGAGGACCCCGACTTCGTGGAGACCTGGCCGGTGCACTGCGTGCAGGGCGAGGACGGGTCGCACTACGCCCCCGACCTGGTGACCGACGCGGTGACGCACCACGTGGTCAAGGGCATGGGCGAGCCGGCGTACTCGGCGTTCGAGGGGGTGAGCGAGGAGGGCCGCCGGCTCGCCGACATCCTGCGCGAAGCCGGCGTCGAGGAGGTCGACGTCACCGGGATCGCCACCGACTACTGCGTCCGGGCGACCGCCCTGGATGCCGTCAAGGAGGGCTTCACGGTCACCCTGCTCGACGGCCTGCATGCCGGAGTCGCCGCGGAGAGCTCGGCCGCCGCGTTGGCGGAGATGGAGGCAGCGGGGGTGCAGCGGCGATGACCGATCACCCTCCCTTCGCCGTGACCGTCGACCTGGCGGTCTTCACCATCCGCGACGGCGCACTCGCGGTCCTGCTGGTCCGACGCGGCGAGGACCCGTTCGCCGGATCCTGGGCCCTGCCCGGCGGGTTCGTCGAGCCGGACGAGGACGCCGAGCAGGCGGCCGCACGCGAGCTCGCCGAGGAGACCGGCGTGGCCGGGTTCGGCGGCCACCTGGAGCAGCTGAGGACCTACTCCGCCCCGGACCGCGACCCCCGGATGCGGGTGGTGTCGGTCGCCTACGTCGCGCTGGCACCGGACCTCCCCGACCCGCAGGCCGGCACCGACGCCGCCGACGCCCGCTGGTGGGCGGTCGACGACCTGCTCGGCACCGGGCCGGACACGCCCACCCTGGCCTTCGACCACCACCAGATCCTGCTGGACGCCCGGGAGCGGGTCCGGGCGAAGCTGGAGTACACGACGCTGGCGACGGAGTTCGTCGCCGAGCCCTTCACGCTGCCCGAGCTGCGCCGGGTGTACGCCGCGGTGTGGGGCACCCCGCCGGACCTCGGCAACTTCCGGCGCAAGGTGCTGGGCACCGACGGTTTCGTGGTGGCCACCGACGACCACGGCGGGGCGGGCGAGACCGGCGGGCGTCGGGCGCTGCTCTACCGCCGCGGCCCGGCCGACGCGATCCAGCCTCCGATGGCGCGGAGCTGAGGTTCCTCGCGGGACGATCATCGACCTTTCTCAACCCATCGGTTGACAAACCGCGCCCGCGGGCATTGAATCAACCACATGGTTGAACACGATGACCGCCTGTCCCGGGCCTTCGGCGCACTCGCCGATCCGACCCGGCGGGACCTGGTGGCGCGGCTGAGCACCGGAGACGCGACGGTCAGCGAGCTGGCCGCTCCCTACCAGGTCTCGCTCCAGGCGATCTCCAAGCACCTGAAGGTGCTGGAGGAGGCCGGGCTGGTGCGACGCAGCCGCGATGCGCAACGGCGCCCGGTGCACCTGGACGCCGAGGTGTTCGACCTGATGACGAAGTGGATCGACCGCTACCGCGGCCAGGCCGAGGAGCGCTACCAGCGGCTGGACACCGTGCTGGTCCGGATGCAGGGACACGACTCCCCCGCGCCCGGCGACGCCGACCCGGCCGACCCGACACACCGAGGAGCAGCAGGATGACCACCCCTTCCGACCAGACCACCGGCGGCACCCGGATCGAGGCCGATCCCGACCTGCCCACCATCCGGATGACCCGCGACTTCGACGCTCCGTGCGAGCTCCTCTGGCGCGCCCACGTGGAGCCCGACCTCGTCGCCCAGTGGATGGGCCCGCACTCGATCGGCATGGACATCGACGTGTGGGACATCCGCACCGGCGGCGCATACCGCTACACCGCCACCCGCGAGGGCGAGGACGTCGCCCACTTCTACGGCGCGGTGCACCGGGTCGACCAGCACCGCCGGATCGTGCAGACCTTCGGCTTCGAGGAGATGCCCGACGCGGTCAGCCTGGACACCCTGCTCTTCCACGAGCTCCCGGGCGGGCGCACCCGCCTCGAGGCGCTCTCGGTCGTCTACGACTTCGAGTCCCGCGCCGGGATGCTGGCCAGCGGGATGGAGGTCGGCGTGAACGAGGGCTACGACGCGCTCGACGCGCTGCTCGTCCAGATGCAGCGGGCGGGCGACGGGGCGGCCGGATGACCCCCGACGAGCCGGCCGCCGAGCACCGGGTGGTGGCCGGCCTCTTCGGCGAGCGGGTGGCCGGCGTCGGCGCTGCCGATGCGCCCGGCTGGTCCGCACCGGCCCCGGTCGAGGGCTGGACGGCGCGGGACGTCGTACGACACCTGGTGGAGTGGTTCCCGGGGCTGCTGTCGTCGGCCGGCATCAGCCTTCCGCCGGTCGACGTGGACGACGACCCGGTCGCGGCCTGGCGGCAGCGCTCGGCGGACGTCCAGGCGCTGCTCGACTCCCCCGATGTGCGGGGGCGGACCTTCGAGCACCCGCACATCCCGGCGATGCCGCTGGACCGGATGGTCTCCCGGTTCTACACCGCCGACGTCTTCCTGCACACCTGGGACCTGGCCCGCGCGACCGGGCAGGACGAGCGGCTCGACCCCGGACGCTGCGCCGTGATGCTGGCCGGGATGGAGCCGCTGGACGAGGTGCTGCGCGCCAGTGGGCAGTACGGGCCGAAGGTCGAGGTCCCCGCCGGAGCCGACGCGCAGACCCGGTTGCTCGGGTTCATCGGCCGGAACCCGTGACCACGCGCCCGCCGGAGGCAGCATCCGGCAGCGGTGTCGGCGCTCGGGCCTAGCCTCACCCCATGGCGTACGACGAGACGCTGGCCACCCGGGTCCGCGCGGCCCTGGACGGGTTGCCGATCGCCGGTGGACGGCTCGGGGCCGAGAAGGCGATGTTCGGCGGCCTCGCGTTCCTCCTCGACGGCTCGATGGCACTGGCGGTCAGCGGTCAGGGCGGGATCATGGTCAGGGTCGGCGCCGGTGCCGCTCGGGAGCTGGTGGCGAGCACCCCGGCCGAGCCGGTCGAGATGGGCACCCGGGTGATGGGCGGCTGGGTGCGGGTCGCGGCGGAGCACCTCACCCACGACGACGAGCTGAGCGCGTGGGTCGCGCGGGGCGTCGCGGCGCTCGACTGAACCCCGACCCGCCCGCACCGTGAGCCTGGGTCGTGCCGGGACGTGCTGCCGTGACGTGCTGCGGTCATGTCGGCGGTCTGGGTCAGACTGGTGACGTGCTCGCCGCTCCCGACCCCGCCGACCCCACCGACCCGCTCGCCGGGTTCGGTGCGGCCACCCGCACCTGGTTCCGGGCGGCGTTCGCCGAGCCGACCGCCGCCCAGGCCGGGGCGTGGGCGGCGATCGGACGCGGTCGGCACACCCTGGTCGTCGCGCCGACCGGCTCCGGCAAGACGCTCAGTGCCTTCCTGGCCGCCCTCGACCGTCTGCTGACCTCACCCCCTCCCGCCGAACGCCGGCAGCGGACCCGCGTGCTCTACGTCTCCCCGCTGAAGGCGCTCGCCGTGGACGTGGAGCGCAACCTGCGCGCCCCGCTGACCGGCATCCGGCAGACGGCGGCCCGGTTGGACCCGACCGGCGAGGGGCTGCGCGAGGTCGAGATCGGCGTGCGCTCGGGCGACACCCCGGCCAACGAGCGGCGGCGGCTGGGCACCCGACCGGGGGACATCCTGATCACCACGCCGGAGTCGCTCTTCCTGATGCTCACCTCGCAGGCCCGGGAGACCCTGGACGGGATCGACACCGTGATCGTCGACGAGGTCCACGCCGTCGCCGGGACGAAGCGCGGCGCCCACCTCGCCCTCAGCCTGGAGCGACTCGACGCCCGGCTGGCCAGCCCGGCCCAGCGCATCGGCCTCTCCGCCACCGTCCGTCCCACCGAGGAGGTCGCCCGCTTCCTCGGCGGCGCCGCTCCGGTCGAGATCGTCACCCCGCCCGCGCACAAGGAGTGGGACCTGCGGGTCGAGGTCCCGGTCGAGGACATGACCGACCTCCCCCGCACCGGCCCCGACGGCGGCGAGGCCGACGACCTCGACGCCGAGATCGGCGCCACCACCGCACCGAGCATCTGGCCGCACGTCGAGCAACGGGTGGCCGACCTGATCGACGGCTCGGCGTCGACGATCGTCTTCACCAACGGTCGTCGTACCGCCGAACGGCTCACCGCGAGGCTGAACGAGATCGCCGCCGAGGAGAGCGCCGCCGAGGTCGCCCCGCCCGCGCAGATCATGGCGCAGTCCGGTGCCGCGGCCGGCTCCGCGCCGCTGATGGCCCGCACCCACCACGGCTCGGTGTCCAAGGAGCAGCGCGCCCTGGTCGAGGACGACCTGAAGTCCGGTCGCCTGCCCGCGGTGGTCGCCACCAGCAGCCTCGAGCTCGGCATCGACATGGGGGCGGTGGACCAGGTCATCCAGATCGCGGCCCCGCCGAGCGTGGCCAGTGCGCTGCAGCGGGTCGGCCGCGCCGGGCACCAGGTCGGCGAGGTCTCCCGAGGCGTCTTCTTCCCCCAGCACCGCGGCGACCTGGTGCCGGCCGCGGTGTCGGTCAGCCGGATGCGGACCGGGGGGATCGAGGCGTTGCGGATTCCGGCGAACCCGCTGGACGTGTTGGCCCAGCACGTGGTCTCGACCGTCGCCCTGGAGGCCTGGACGGTCGAGGAGCTCTTCGCGACGGTGCGCCGCTCCGCTCCCTACGCGAACCTGCCGAGATCGGCGTTCGAGGCGGTGCTCGACCTGCTGGCCGGCCGCTATCCCAGCGACGAGTTCGCCGAGCTGCGGCCCCGGATCACCTGGGACCGGGTCACCGGCGAGCTCACCGGCCGACCCGGGGCCCAACGTCTCTCCGTCACCAGCGGCGGCACGATCCCCGACCGCGGCCTGTTCGGCGTCTTCCTCGCCGGCGAGGGCAGCAACCGCCGGGTGGGCGAGCTGGACGAGGAGATGGTGTACGAGAGCCGGGTCGGCGACGTCTTCGCCCTCGGTGCCACCTCCTGGCGGATCGAGGACATCACCCATGACCGGGTGATCGTGACCCCGGCCCCCGGCGTCCCCGCTCGGCTGCCCTTCTGGAAGGGCGACAATCCCGGCCGCCCCGCGGAGCTGGGTGCCGCGGTCGGCGCGTTCACCCGCGAGATCGGCGCGCTGCCGGAGGAGGACGCGCGAGCCCGGGTCCGGGCCGAGGGACTGGACGACTACGCCGCGGCGAACCTGGTCGGCTATCTGCGCGACCAGGCCGAGGCGACCCGCATCCTGCCGTGCGACACCGCGCTGCTCGTGGAGCGCTTCCGCGACGAGCTCGGCGACTGGCGCCTGGTGCTGCACTCGCCCTACGGGACCAGCGTGCACGCGCCGTGGGCGCTGGCGATCAACACCCGCCTGCGGGAGCGCTACGGCGTCGACGGCCAGGCGATGGCGGCCGACGACGGCATCGTGATCCGGATCCCCGACACCGACGCGGAGCCGCCCGGCGCCGACCTGGTGGTCTTCGAGCCCGACGAGATCGAGGACCTGGTCACCCGGGAGGTCGGCGGGTCGGCCCTGTTCGCGGCCCGGTTCCGCGAGTGCGCCGCCCGGGCGCTCCTGCTCCCCCGCCGCGACCCCGGGCGACGCTCCCCGCTGTGGCAGCAGCGACAGCGCGCGGCGTCGCTGCTCGAGGTGGCCAGCCGGTATCCGTCGTTCCCGATCCTGCTGGAGACGGTGCGCGAGTGCCTCAACGACGTCTACGACCTGCCGGGCCTGGTCGGGCTGCTGCAGCGGCTGGACCGCCGCGAGGTCAGCGTCGTCGACGTCGAGACGTCGCAACCCTCGCCGTTCGCCCGGACCCTGCTGTTCGGCTACGTGGCGCAGTACCTCTACGAGGGCGACTCCCCGATCGCCGAGCGGCGTGCGGCCGCTCTCACCCTGGACCAGGGACTGCTCGCCGAGCTGCTCGGCCGGGCCGAGCTGCGCGAGCTGCTGGACCCCGACGTCCTCGTCGAGGTGACTGCCGAGCTGCAGCGCACCGCTGCGGAGCGGCGCGCGCGCGACGCCGAGGGCGTGGTCGACCTGCTGCGGCTGGTCGGCCCACTCACCACGGCGGAGGTCGTCGAGCGCGCGGTGCCCGGGCTCGACGCGCCGAGCGTCCTCGCCGACCTCGAGCGCGCCCGGCGGGTGGTCGCGGTGCGGATGCCGTACGGCGAGGCGTGGGCCGTGATCGAGGACGTCGGGCGGCTCCGTGACGGACTGGGGGTGCCGGTGCCTCCGGGTGTCCCGGCGGCCTTCACCGAGCCGGTCGAGGATCCGCTGGCCGACCTCGTCGGACGCTACGCGCGCACGCACGGGCCGTTCACCGTCGCCGACCTCGGCGAACGGCTCGGGCTCGGCGTGGCGGTGGTGCGGCACACCCTCGGACGGCTCGAGGCGCAAGGACGGGTGCTCTCCGGAGAGTTCCTGCCCACGGCCGGTGCCGACACCACCGAGTGGTGCGATGCCGAGGTGCTGCGCCGGCTGCGCCGGCGCAGCCTGGCCCGGCTCCGGCACGAGATCGAGCCGGTCGAGCCGACCACGCTCGCTCGGTTCGCGATGTCCTGGCACGGGCTGACCACCACCCGCAACGCGCTGCGCGGGCTGGACGGGGTGCTCGCGGCGGTCGAGCAGCTGGCCGGCGCGCCGGTGCCCGCCTCCGCGCTGGAGTCACTGGTCCTCGCCGGCCGGGTCCGCGACTACGAGCCGGCGATGCTGGACGAGCTGACCGCGACCGGCGAGGTGCTCTGGGTGGGCCACGGTCCACTGTCCGGTGGCGACGGTTGGGTGTCGCTGCACCTGGCGGACCAGGCACCGCTCTCCCTCCCGCCGCCCCAGTCGGTGGAGGACCGGTTGACCGAGCGGGTGCTGGAGGTCCTCGCACCCGGCGGAGCCTGGTTCTTCCGCCAGGTGGCCGACCAGGTCGCGGCCGCGTGCCGCGCCGACGACGAGCAGCCGCCGACCGACGCCACGCTCAGCGACGCCCTCTGGTCGGCGGTCTGGAGCGGCCGGGTCACCAACGACACGTTGGCCCCGTTGCGGGCACTGACCCGGACCGGGCGCGCCGCCCACCGTGGTCGCGCCACGCCCTCGCGCCCCGCAAGGCTGACCCGCAGCGGGCCACCGCAGACCGCCGGCCGGTGGGCCCCGGTGCCCGCCGCCGACGAGGACCCCACCCGGCGCGCCCACGCCGTCGCGGAGCGGATGCTCGCGCGCCACGGCGTGGTCACCCGGGGCGCCGTGGTGGCCGAGGGGTGCCCGGCGGGTTCGCGGGGGTCTACCGGGTGCTCAGTGCGTTCGAGGAGTCCGGCCGCTGCCGCCGCGGCTACTTCGTCGACGGTCTCGGAGCAGCCCAGTTCGCCACCGCGGGCGCGGTCGACCGGCTGCGCAGCCACACCGCCGCCCCCGGCGACAAGCCGGTGGCGGTCGCGCTGGCAGCGACCGACCCGGCCAACCCCTACGGCGCGGCGTTGCCGTGGCCGGACCCGGTGGCCGACGGCGGGCACCGCCCCGGCCGCAAGGCAGGCGCGATCGTGGTGCTCGTCGACGGCGCACCGGCGCTGTACGTCGAGCGGGGCGGCCGCACGCTGCTCACCTGGAGCGAGGACCCCGACCTGCTCGGGCCGGCGACCGAGGCGCTCTCCGCCACGGTGCGGCGCGGCCACCTGGGCCGGTTGACCGTGGAGAAGGCCGACGGAGCGCCGTTGCTGGGCACCACCTCGGCCCTGCGGGACGCGCTGGCCGCGGCCGGATTCGTGGCGACTCCGCGGGGGCTGCGCCTCCGTGCCTGAGGGCGACACCGTGTTCCGCACCGCCGCGCTGCTGGAGCGCGCGCTGTCGGGCCGGATGCTGGAGCGTTCGGACCTGCGCGTCCCCCGGCACGCCACCGCCGACCTGGCCGGCGCGACGGTGGTGCGCACCGTGTCCCGGGGCAAGCACCTGCTGACCCGATTCGATCTGGACGGCGACCTGGTGACCCTGCACACCCACCTCAAGATGGAGGGCACCTGGCGGGTGCACCGTCCTGGTGACCGCTGGGAACGTCCGGGACACACCGCGCGGGTGGTGCTCCTCGCCGCACCGACCCCGGTCCGCGGCTCCGGACCGGTCGAGGCGGTGGGCTTCTCGCTCGGCGCCGTCGACCTGCTCCCGTCGGCCGACGAGTCGGAGGTGGTGGGCCACCTCGGGCCCGACCTCCTCGACCCGGACTGGGGGCCCGGGCACGCCGCGACGGCCGCCGCGCGGCTGCTGGCCCGCCCGGAGCGCCCGTTGCGCAGTGCCCTGCTCGACCAGTCCAACCTGGCCGGCATCGGCAACGTCTACGCCGCCGAGATCTGCTTCCTCACCCGCCTCCATCCCGAGGTCGCGGTGGGCGGGGTGGACGACATCCCCGCCGTCGTGGACCGGGCACGTCGGCTGCTGCTGCTCAACCGGGACCGGCCCCGGCGGGTGACGACCGCCGACCCGCGAGCACCGACCTGGGTCTACGGACGAGCGGGTCGGGCCTGCCGCCGTTGCGGGACACGGATCCGGTCCGCGGACAGCGGCGACGTACCCGGTCAGGAGCGAGTCAGCTACTGGTGCCCGTCCTGCCAGCCCGCCGCCGGGTGAGATGCGCGCCACGGTGCTGGCCGGAACCCCGTCACGGCGCGAGACGTTGACCCGGTATGCACCGCCACTTCAACGGCCTCAAGACCGCTGGACTGTTCGGCGCGATCTTCGCGCTGCTGCTCGCCGTGGGCGGCCTGATCGCCGCCTCGACCGGCAACGCCGCCTTCATCTGGATCTTCGCTCTGATCGGTGTCGCGACCACCGCCTACGGCTACTGGAACTCCGACAAGCTGGCGATCAAGGCCATGCACGCCTATCCGGTGACCGAGGCGCAGGCGCCGGCGATGCACCGGATCGTGCGTGAGCTCTCCACCACGGCGGGCCAGCCGATGCCGCGGCTCTACATCTCCCCGACCCAGGCCCCGAACGCATTCGCCACCGGACGCAACCCGCAGAACGCGGCGGTGTGCTGCACCGAGGGGATCTTGAACCTGCTCGACGAGCGCGAGCTGCGCGGCGTGCTCGGTCACGAGCTGATGCACGTCTACAACCGCGACATCCTGACCGGATCGGTCGCCGCGGCGGTGGCGGGCGTGATCTCCTCGGTCGCGCAGTTCCTCGCGTTCACCTCGATCTTCGGCGGCAACGACGAGAACCGGCCCAACCCGCTGGTCATGATCGCCACCGCCCTGCTCGCGCCGTTCGCCGCCGGCGTCATCCAGATGGCGATCAGCCGCACCCGCGAGTACGACGCGGACGAGGACGGCGCCCGTCTGACCGGTGACCCGATGGCGCTCGCCTCCGCCCTGCGGAAGCTGGAGTCCGGCACCGCTCGCGCACCGCTGGCGCCGACACCTCAGTTGCAGAACGCCTCGCACATGATGATCGCGAACCCGTTCCGCGCCCAGGACCTCTCGAAGATGTTCTCGACCCACCCTCCGATGGCCGAGCGGATCTCCCGCCTGGAGGCGATGGCCGGGCGCTGAGCCGGGCCCGTTTCCCGACCCTTCGGAGATCAGGCGGCTGAGGCGACGACCTCGCCCGCGTGCGGGCGGGCGGGGATCGCCGGCAGGTCGGCCGCGAGCGCGGCCTCGTCGAGTGCGACGGCGTCGGCGACGTCCCGCAGCACGTCCGAGAGCGGCATGTCGAGCGCCTCGCACAGCGAGGAGAGCAGCTCGGAGCTGGCCTCCTTCTGGCCCCGCTCGATCTCGGAGATGTAGCCGAGGCTGACACGGGCCACACCGGAGACCTCGCGCAGGGTGAGTCCCAGCTCAGCACGACGACCGCGCAGCACGTCGCCGAGGCGTTGGCGGAACAGCACCATCGCGGATCTCCTCTCCTCTGCGGCCACGCTACCCGCACTCCGGGGACGGTGGCACCGGCTTTCGTGGGTGCAACGCTACCGGAGGCCCGGATCTTCCGCGTCCGGTGTGTCGCGTGTCGGCCCCGGGGCCGCGCTGCCCCGACACGGGGCCCGGACCGGACGACGGCCGGTGGACCCGCGGGTCCACCGGCCGTCTCACCTCACCAGGTCCGCGGCGGGGGTCAGCGCCTGCCCTTGCGCTTGGCCTTGACCACCTTGACCGTCACCGTGTCCCGCGAGGCCTCCGTGGTCGCGTTGCCGAGGTAGCGGACCTGCACCACCTTCTTGCCGGCCGACCCGAACGGCTTGAGACGCACCGTCCCCGCGCCGTTCTTCAGCCGCACCCGGTAGACGTGCCCGGCCACCCGGACCTCGACCCGCCCGGCCGCGGCGGCGCCGTCGGCCCGCACCCTGACGTGCACCTTCACCCGGGTCTTGCCGGCGACGACCTTCTTCGGCGTCGTACGGGCCGAGGTGCGGGAGTCGGCGAGCGGCTCGGCCACCTCGCCGGGATCGATGCCGACGATCTCCGGGTTGTGGTCGGAGGCGGCGAACTGGTCGGCCGCGTAGAGCGGCGTGACGTTGTAGTTGAACCTGCTGTACTGGAAGGCCACCGACTCGTTGGCGTTGATCTCCCAGACGTCGGCACCGCTGACGTCGGCCAGCGCGGGTTCGTTGGCCAGCACGTGGTCCAGCGAGCCGGAGAGTCCCTGGTAGGAGTAGCTCCAGTCGCCCTCCTGGTCGGACTCGACGACCGAGTAGCCGGCGTCGTCGAGCACCATCATCGGGTCCTCGAACGTGTAGGAGTTGAAGTCGCCGGTCAGGAAGACCTTCTCGACGCCGGCGGCCGCGGTGAAGTCGGCCACGAAGTCGACGAGCGCACCGGCCTGCCGCACCCGGTCACCGTTGTAGCAGCTCTGACCGTCGCCCGCGTCCGCGTTGTCGCCGGAGGCGTCGGTGCAGCCCTTGGACTTGAAGTGGTTGACGACCACCGCGAACGAGTCGGAAGGCTCGCCGCCGACGGGCGCGAAGACCTGGGCCAGCGGCTCCCGGGCGTTCTCGAAGGCACTGGTGTCGAAGAGGATGTCCGACTCCCCGACCGGCGCCACCGTGGCCGGCTTGTAGATGTAGCCGCTCCGGATCACGTCCTGCTGAGCCACGTTCGCCGCCGTGGTCGCTTCGGCCGGCGACGGCACGTAGGCCCAGGTGGCGCTGCCGGCGTCCTCGTTCAGCGCCTCGACCAGGTCGGCGATCGCGTCGTCCCGGTCGGTCTCGCCGAGCAGCTTGATCGAGTTCTCCAGCTCCTCGAGCGTCACCACGTCGGCGCCGAGACCGTTGATCGCTGCGACGATCTTGTCCTGCTGGCGCTGCAGGCTGGCGTCGGTCGCGGCGCCCCGCGGGCCGTTGGGGCTGCACTGGTTGGCACCGATCCGATTGCCGTCCCGGTCCGTGTAGTAGGTGCAGCTGCCGCCGTTCGCGACGAAGTCCTCGGCCGTGGTGTTGAAGTAGTTGAGGACGTTGAAGGTCGCCAGCTTGACCTCTCCCCCGACGTCCTGCGGGGTCGCATTGTCCACCCGGGTGTCCTCGAAGACGGCGACATCGCTCCCCTCGTCGAGGACCGGCTCGGTCGGCTGGAAGCGCCAGACGTCGAAGTCGTAGTTCAGGATCACCGGCCCGGTCAGGGTGGCGCGCGCTCCGACGCGGACCGGGTTGTCCAGGGTGAGCCACGGAACCGAGTAGTCCTGCTGGGCCGAGCCGTTGCTGAGGTAGTTGATGCTGGTGCCGTCGTCCAGGACGACGCCCCGGGCAGCGTTGTCGGCCACCACCGCGTCGTACGCCGGTGAGGCGGGTGCGGCAACGTCGCTGGGCTGCAGCAGGGGGCTGTCGCCGGTCGCCAGGCCGACTTCGCCGTACTGGTTGGTCCCGTAGCTGTTGGTGACCGTGAAGTCGTCGGTCGGCGCCAGCAGCATGCCCTCCTGGGCCTCGCGGCCCGCCTCGGTCGTCGGGTAGGCGATCTCGAGGGGCGTCACCGGCTGCAGCGCCGTGTCCAGCGCGGTGACGACCGGGGCGATCAGGCGGGTGGTGCCGAAGTTCTCCTGCACCGTGCCGGCGACCTCCACCGATGCGCCGAGCTCGACGCTGGTCGGCACGTCGTTGCCGGTGGAGACGAAGATGCCGTCGGATGCAGCGGGGGTGGCGTCGGTGGTGCCACCGGTCCCGGCGGTCTGCAGGAAGAAGCCGTCTAGCCCGCCGTAGTTGGCCATGCCGGGCTCGGCGTCGTAGGGATCGGCATAGACGCCGGTCACGATGCCCTCGACGACGACGTCCTGGCCGGCCAGCGGCGACGACGCCCCGTTGCCCTGGACCTGGGCGATGGCGACCGCCTGCGGCGGACCCGACACCTCCACGTCGACGTCGACGCTCGAGGTCGCGCCCTCGGCGTCACCGACGGTGAAGGTCACGGTGGTCGTGCCGACGGCGGTCGGCGTGCCGCTGACCTCTCCGGCTGCGGAGAGGCTCAGCCCATTCGGCAGCGGCGTCGACGACCAGGTGTAGGGCGCCGTACCTCCGGTCGCCTCGAGCTGGACCGTGCCCATCGGCTCGTCGACGGTGAGGTCGAGGTCGGCCGGGTCGGTCGCGGTCAGCGTGTCGCTGACCGGCGGCTGGGTCTCGCCGGCCGCGTTGGTCGGGGTCGGCGCACCCTCGGCGAAGTCGTTCGCGTTCTGGTCGGTGTCTGCTCCGTCGGTGCGCGAGGCAGCGGTGGTCGCCGTCAGCTCGACCCCGGTTCTCGCCGTCTCGTAGGTCCCCGGCGTGGCTCCGTAGCCGACCGCGTCGAGCACCTCGCTGCTGCCGGCAAGGTCACCGGTGGTGCTGACGGCTGTGGTCGACCCGACGAGCAGGACGACGCCGTTGCTGCCACTCATCGCGATCCCGGCGCTGGCGTCCGGTGTCGGAAGCGCGCTGGTGCCGCCGGCGCCTGCCGCCTCCTGCACCAGGTAGTGGCCGCCTGGCGGGACCGAGCCGCTCAGGGGCGTGACCTGCGCAGACGTGCCGGTCGCGGACCGGTACTGCACGGAGTGACCCTCCACCGAGATCGGTGCGTCGGTCGGGTTGTAGAGCTCGATGAAGTCGTTGGTCCAGGTGGCACCGCCGTTGCCGCCACCGCCGTAGACCTCGCTGATCACGAGTCCGGTACCGGCCGGGTTGGCCTGAGCGGCCGGGGTGACGGCAGCCAGGCCGCCGATCGAGAGGGCGGCGACCGCGGCGGCCGCCAAGGAGTTCCTGCGCAGGTGCATGGGTTCTGTCTCCGGGTTCCGAGAGGAAGGGGCGGCCGCGACGGCCGAGGGGGCCGCCACCCGGGTGCGGCGTCACGAGGGACGCCGCACCCGGCGCAGCGGCGGGAGCGGGCGCTGGAGGCCCGCGGGTGCTACTTCTTCTTGTTCTTCTTCACGACCCGGAAGGACACCGAGTCCCGCGCCATCGTGGTGGCGTCGTCACCCAGGTAGGTCACCCGGAGGGTGGCCTTGCCGGGCTTCTTGAACCTCTTCAGGGTGAAGCGTGCGACGCCGTCCCGGAGCTTCTGGGTGTAGGTCTTGCCCGCCGCCTTGATCTGCACCTTGCCGTTGGCGAAGTCACCGGCCGAGCGGACCCGCACGGTGACGCCGGCCTTGGTCTTCTGGGCGATCACCTTCTTCGGCGTGACCCGGATCGAGGTGATCTTCGCGTCGGCCTTGGCCACTCGGACCGGGACCTGGACCTCGGTGCCGCTGGGCTCCGCGGTGGCCACCAGCGTCCACTCGCCGACCGCCGGGGCGACGAACTCGACCGGCGCGATGCCGTCGGTGACGTCGACCTCGCCGAGGTCGACCACCTGGCTGCCCTTGGTCAGCGAGAGCGACACCGTGGTGTTCTCCGGGAGCCGAGGGACGTCAGGTCGAGCGACTTGGCGTTGACCGGGAAGACCGGCGCGGTGGTGGCACCGACTCCGAGCTCGGCGCTGACCGTCGCACCCGGCGTGGTCGCGGTCGGGAAACCGCTGGTGAACACCTGCTGGCGGGCGAACTCCGGCGAGATCGGGGAGCTGTCGGCCAGGTAGCTGCGCCACATCTCCGCGTCCAGGAAGCCGGTGTCGACGTAGTCGCCCTCGGTGAACGCGGTGAAGTTGTCGCCGCCGGCCGCCAGGAAGGAGAACGTGGAGACCGCGTACTCGGCCGCGGGATCGAGCAGCTCACCGTCGATCGTCACCGACACGATCCGCGAGCCCTCGCTCCGGGTGGGGTCGGCCACGACGTGGACGTTGTCCGAGAGACCGAGCTGCAGGTAGGGACGGTCGGCCGCGGCCGGCTGCCACTGCTGCTCGAGGACGGCCTTCAGGTCCGCGCCGCTGAGGGTGACCACCGCGATGGTGTTGCTGAACGGCAGCACGGAGTTCGCCTCGGCGAAGGTGACCACGCCGTCGGTGTTCTGCGGGTTCGTGCTGGTGTCCCCCGCGTAGAGCAGCTCGGCGCGCAGGCCGCCGGGGTTGGTCAGCCCGAGGTCGACGTCGGCCACGTCGGACACTCCGTCCCGGAGCGCGTTCGCGACCAGACCGCCGATGGTGGACTCGCGGCTGCGGTCGTCGCGGCCGGTGGTCGGGTTCGGGCCGGCACCGGTGTAGACGCCGTTGACGTAGTCACCGCCGGAGAAGGCCGTGGTGATGTCGCCGGTGATGTCGGCGATCTTCTGGTTGCCGACCACGGCGGCATCGGCGAGCGCCTGGGTGACGATCTGGTCGACCTCGGCCACCCGCGGGTAGGTGGTGGTGTCGGCGGTCGCCACGCGGGCGACGTTCTGGCCGGTGTAGTCGACGACCTCACCGGTGTCGGGGTCGACGCTCAGCTCGATCTGACCGATGTTCTCGCCGTACGACCCGGTCTGCAGGATCGGACGGGTCCCGTCGGTGCCGGGGACCGGGGCGTCCCATGCGTACTGCTTGTGGGTGTGACCGGTGAAGATCGCGTCCACCTCGGGCGAGGTGTTCTCGACGATGTCGGCGAACTCGCCGCCCGCGTCCACCTCGTCCTCCAGGGTCGAGCCGTCCGGCGTGCCGGCCCCCGCACCCGCGTGGAACTCGGCGACGATCACGTCGGCCTCGCCGTTGGCCTCGTCGCCGTCCGAGAGCTGGGCCGCGACCCGGTTGGTGGCCTCGACCGCGTTGCCGAAGTCGAGGTCGGCCACACCGGCGGGCGACACCAGCGTCGGCGTCTCCTGGGTCACCGTGCCGATCACGCCGACGGTGAGACCGGCCACCTCGTAGGTCGCGTACTCGTCGAGGACCGGCGTCTGCGTGCCCTCCTCGTAGACGTTGGCCCCGAGGTAGCCCCAGTCCGCGGCGTCGGACACCCGACCGGTCAGGTCGTCGATCCCCTTGTCGAACTCGTGGTTGCCGACCGCCGAACCGGCGAGGTCGAGCGCGTTGAGCACATCGATCGTCGGCTGGTCCTGCTGATAGCTGGAGGCGAACAACGACGCGCCGATGTTGTCCCCGGCGGAGAGGAACAGCGTGTTGTCCTCACCGGCGCCGGCACGCAGCTGCTCCACCGTGGTGGCGAACTTCGTGGTGTTGGCGTCGATCCGACCGTGGAAGTCGTTGATGTTGAGGAGGTTGACCGTGACCGGGTCGGCCGCCGAGGCGGGGGCCGACCCGAGGATGGCGAGTGTGGGCACTGCGAGACCGAGCCCGAGAAGGCCGGCCCCCAGACGTGACGCGTTCTTCATGATGTGGCGGTGACTCCGAGTTCGTGACAGCGGATGGGATCCCGAGATCCCGTCGGTCACCGATCAGCGGCCGGCGGGAACCTGACCCTAGACCCGCCCCAGGGTGGCCCCGCAAGGGTCACGCCGGAACTCGGAGCAACAGTTTGATGACGAACACGGGTCGCCCGTATGTCCTGCGCTCCGGAAAAGACCTTCTCAGTCGGCGGCCGGTTCCCGAAGATCGTCCCGCTGCCGCCACACCTCGCGGAAGAAGTCGTACCCGCTCCACAGGGTCAGCGCGACCGCGACCGCGAGCAGTGCCTGGGCGAGGTAGAAGATCACCTCGCCGACGTCGGCGAGTCCTCCGGAGACCTGTCGCAGCGGCAGCACGAGGAGTCCGAGCGCCAGCGCCTGCACGGTGGTCTTCCACTTGCCGATCTGCGCGGCGGGGATCACCACCCGCTTCAGCACCGAGAGGCGCAACAGGGTCACCGACCACTCGCGGACCAGCACCACGATGGTCACCCACCACCAGATGTCGCCGACGATCGACAGGCCGATGAAAGCCATGCCGGTGATCGCCTTGTCCGCGATCGGGTCGGCGATCTTGCCGAAGTCGGTGACCAACCCGCGGGCGCGGGCGATGTCGCCGTCGATCTTGTCGGTGACCATCGCGACGAAGAAGATCGCCCAGGCGATGACGCGCGCGGTGACCGAGTCGCCACCGTCGTAGAGCAGCGCCCATCCGAAGAACGGCACCATGACGATCCGCAGCGTGGTGAGCGCGTTCGGGATGTTCCAGTTGCTCGGCGCGTCGTCCGCCGCCGGGGTGTTCTCCGTCATCGGTCTCCTTCCGCGCCCGCGGCGACGTGCGCACGGGCGATCAGGTCCACGCCGTCGGTGTCGACGACGACGGCGGCGACCAGGTCCCCGACCACGGCACCCGCGTCGAGCACCCGGGTGGTTCCGTCGACCTCGGGGCCCTGGTGCGCGGCACGTCCCTCGACCTCCCCCGGTACGCCGTCCTCGGGGTGGGCGTCCTCCACGAGCACCACGACCTCCTCGCCGATCCGCTCCGTGGCGCGTTGGGCGTTGAGCTCGGCGACGAGATCGTTGAGGTGGTTGACCCGCGCCGCGATCTCGTCCTCGTCCAGCTTGCCGTCGAACGACTCCGCCTCGGTGCCGTCCTCGTCGGAGTAGCCGAACACACCGGTGACGTCCATCCGGGCCGCGACCAGGAAGTCGCACAGCGTCGCGAACTCCTCCTCGGTCTCGCCAGGGAAGCCGACGATGACGTTGGACCGTACGCCGGCCCGCGGCGCCAGCGCCCGAGCCCGGTCCAGGAGCCCCAGGAAGCTCTCCGGGTCGCCGAAGCGGCGCATCCGTCGCAGCACCGTCGCGCTGGCGTGCTGGAAGGAGAGGTCGAAGTAGGGCGCCACGCCGGGGGTGGTCGCGATCGCCTCGATCAGGCCGGGACGGGTCTCGGCGGGCTGGAGGTAGGAGACCCGGACCCGCTCGATCCCGTCGATCGCGGTGAGCTCGGGCAGCAGCGTCTCCAGCAGCCGGAGGTCGCCGAGGTCCTTGCCGTAGGAGGTGGAGTTCTCCGAGACCAGGAACAGCTCCTTGACGCCCTCCCCGGCCAGCCACCGGGCCTCGTCGAGGACCTCGGAGGGTCGGCGGGAGACGAAGGAGCCGCGGAACATCGGGATCGCGCAGAAGGTGCACCGGCGGTCGCACCCGTTGGCGAGCTTCAGCGGCGCCATCGGGCCCGAGTCGAGCCGGGTGCGGGTGCCGGAGGCGCCCGCCACGGGCGCCTCGACGCCCTGCCGCTCCGCCGGTGAGATCGGCAGCAGCAGGCGGCGGTCGCGCGGGGTGTGCGGATGCGGACGCTCGCCGGCGACGATCGCCCGGAGCCGCCCGGCGATGTCGCCGTAGTCGTCGAAGCCCAGGACCGCGTCCGCCTCCGGGAGCGAGTCGGCGAGCTGCTCGCCGTACCGCTCGGCGAGGCAGCCCACGGCGACGACCGCCTGGGGGCGTCCGGTCTCCTTGAGGTCCGAGGCCGCCAGCAGGGTGTCGATCGAGTCCTTCTTGGCGGCGTCGACGAAGCCGCAGGTGTTGACCACCACGGTGTCGGCGTCCTCGGGGTCCTCGACCAGGGTGAACCCGTCGGCGGCCAGCCGCCCGGCGAGCTCCTCGGAGTCGACGTCGTTGCGGGCGCACCCGAGGGTGAGCATCGCGACGGACAAGGGCTGCGGTGTCGAGGCTGTCATGGTTAACGTGAAGTATGGCGCGCCGCGGGTCCGCGTGCCGAACTGGCGCGGCAGACGGATCAGGGCGCCACGAGGGTCTTGGTGGTCTCCTCGCCGGTCTTGCCCAGCGGCTTGGCGTCCGCGCCGTCCAACGAGTAGGTGACCGAGCCGTCGCTGCTGGTGATCCGGACCGGTGCGGGGAGGTCGAGCTCGGAGGACTGCCCGAAGGCGAGCTGCCCGTCGAACACCGTGTCGCCCCCACCGTCCCGGACCTGGACCTGGGCGCCGCCGCCGGCCGCGGTCAGCACCAGGGTCACGGTCTCGGCCTTCTGGTCGCTCCTGACGATGCCGCCGCTCTGGTTCAGCACGGGCGTGTCGCCCACCGGCTGCGGGTTGCTCATCAGCAGGCTGGCCAACGACCAGACCAGCACCGCGGCCATCACCGCGGCCACCATCACCGACCAGTTCCGGCCGCCGCGGGTGCCGCGGATCGATCCGCCGACCCCGGTCGCCAGCTCGGACTCGAAGACCCGTCGCGGGTCGACCGGCGCGTCGGCGTAGTTCTCGTCGTAGGTGACGATCAGGCCGGTGACGTCGACGCCAAGGACCCGCGCCAGCGTGCGCAGGTGGCCGCGGGCGTAGAAGTCGCCGCCGCAGGGCGCGAAGTCGTCGACCTCGATCGCCTCGATCACGTGCGGGCGGATCCGGGTGCGCTCGGAGAGCTGGTCGACGCTGAGACGCAGCCGCTCCCGGGCGGCCTTCACCTGCGGGCCGATCACCGGGTGACGCGCAGGCTGCACCGCCAGGTCCTCGAGCACCACCGTGGTGGTGTCCTCCGCGGGTGCGCCGGTCTCCCGCCCGGTCGCCCGTGGCTCGTGGGAGGAGGGGTACTCCACCCGGGCGGAGTAGACGGTCGGGCGCTGCGGGGCGACCACCGCGTCGACGTCCGGGCCGGTGGTCGGGGATGTGGTCGCGTCTGTGGTCGGGCCGTTGGTGGCGGGCGTCGGCGCGATGACCGGCGCGGTGGCCTCGTTCTGCTCCGGGCGCGGGTGGTCGTCGGTCACCGCCGGACGCTCCGCCGTCGGGTCGTTCTCGGACCACCCCGCGCCGCCGGCCGTCGGGCCGTCGTCGGTGTGGTCACCATGGTCGGTCTGGTCGGTCTGGTCGGTCTGGTCGGTCTGGTCGGGCCGGTCGGGGTCACCGGACTCGTCGGCGTGCTCGGCGTCCGGGCCGCCGGTGTCGCCCTCGTCGAGGCCGGGCACCACCTCGACCACGTCGGCACGGCCCGCGGCCAGCGCCGCCAGGGCGTCGCTGAGGGTCTGGTCGTCCGCGCCGACCACCCGCGTGGCCAGGGTCAGCGGAACGATCAGCTGGCGGTCGTCGTACCCGGCGACGAGCACGTGGCCGTCGCGGAAGAGCCCGCGTCGGGGCAGGTGCTCCAGGCAGTCCAGCTCCGACCAGGCGATGCCCTGCCAGGACGCGCCCTTGCGCACCCGGACGCCGTGCTCGTCCACGACGAGCAGCGGAGCCCGGGCGTCGAGGATGGCCGCGAGATGCACCAGGGCGACGATCAGGGTGACGCCCAGGGAGAGCCAGTCGAGTGTGCTGCCGCCGCCGAAGGCCCGGACCGCGAACGCGATCGCGAGCACCGCCGCGAGGCCGCCGGTGGTGGCGGCGAGGGCGACGTTGCGACGCACCTCGATCCGCGGCCCGGCGGCGTCACCGGTCTCGGGAGCATCCGAGGACCCGTCGTGCTCCGCCCCGGTCCGGCCGGTGTTCTCGTCGTTGGAGTGATCGGTGTCGGTGAACTCATCGGTCATGTCGTTCACGCCTCCCCCTGGATGGTCATCAGGACGGAATCGAGCTCGTCGGGCTTCACCAGGACATCGCGCGCCTTCGACCCCTCGCTGGGGCCGACCACGCCGCGACTCTCCATGATGTCCATGAGTCGGCCGGCCTTCGCGAAGCCGACCCGCAGCTTGCGCTGCAGCATCGAGGTCGAGCCGAACTGGGTGGAGACCACCAGCTCGATCGCCTGGACCACCAGGTCCAGGTCGTCCCCGATGTCGTCGTCGAGCACCTTCTTGCCGCCCGAGGGTGCCGTCACGTCCTCGCGGTACGTCGGCTCGAGCTGGCCCTTGCAGTGCTTGACGACCTGATGGATCTCCTTCTCGTCGACCCAGGACCCTTGGACCCGGATCGGCTTCGAGGCGCCCATCGGCAGGAAGAGGCCATCGCCCTGGCCGACCAGCTTCTCCGCGCCCGGCGTGTCCAGGATGACCCGGCTGTCGGCGAGGCTGGAGGTCGCGAAGGCGAGACGCGAGGGCACGTTGGCCTTGATCAGGCCGGTCACCACGTCGACCGACGGGCGCTGGGTGGCCAGCACCAGGTGGATGCCGGCCGCGCGCGCGAGCTGGGTGATCCGGACGATCGAGGACTCCACGTCGCGCGGTGCCACCATCATCAGGTCGGCGAGCTCGTCGACGATCACCAGCAGGTAGGGGTACGGCGTCAGCACCCGCTCGCTGCCCGCCGGCGCCTCGACCCGGCCGTCGCGGACCGCCTTGTTGAAGTCGTTGATGTGCCGGAAGCCGAAGTTGGCGAGGTCGTCGTACCGCATGTCCATCTCGCGGCAGACCCACTCCAGCGCCTCGGCGGCCTTCTTGGGGTTGGTGATGATCGGGGTGATCAGGTGCGGCACGCCCTCGTAGGCGTTCAGCTCGACGCGCTTCGGGTCGACCATGATCATCCGGACCTCGTCCGGCGTGGACCGCATCAGCACCGAGGTGATCATCGAGTTGATGAAGCTCGACTTGCCCGAGCCGGTCGCACCGGCCACGAGCAGGTGCGGCATCTTCGCCAGGTTCGCGACGACGAACCCGCCCTCCACGTCCTTGCCGAGGCCGGAGATCAGCGGGTGATGGTCGTTGCGGGCGACGTTGGAGCGCAGGACGTCGCCCAGCGAGACGATCTCCTTGTCGCTGTTGGGGATCTCCACGCCCACCGCGGACTTGCCGGGGATCGGGCTGAGGATCATCACGTCCGAGGTGGCCACCGCGTAGGCGATGTTCTTCTGGATGTTCGTGATCTTCTCGACCTTCACGCCGCTGCCGAGCTCGATCTCGTAGCGGGTGACCGTCGGCCCCCGGGTGTAGCCGGTGACCTGGGCGTCGACGTTGAACTCGTCGAGGACGCCCTGCAGCCGTCGCACCACCTCGTCGCTGGCCGCCGAGCGGGCCCGGTGCGGGTCGCCGGGCTTGAGCACGCCGGCGTCGGGGAGGGTGTAGACGATGTCGCCGGAGAGGGCGAGCTGCTCGACCCGCTGCGGCAGCGGGGAGTGCGGCGGCGGCTCGATCCCGCCGTCGGTGTCGGCCACCTTGTTCTCGGCGGTGTTGGTCTGGTCGGCGACCGCAGCCGCGCCGGCGGCGGCCGCGACATCGAGGGCGTCGGAGATCCCGGTGTCGGCCGGGATCGGCTCCTTGAGCTCCATCGACTCCTCGACCGCGGGGTCGACCTTCCGGGTGCGGCGCTTCTTCTTCGGCTCGGTCAGCACCGGGCTGTCGTAGGCCGGGTCGCCGGAGCGCTCGAAGGTGTCCTCGAGGTCGGGCCTGCGGGCGGCGCTGCGGTCGTCGTCGGGGTGGCCGAAGAGGTGGTGGGAGAGGTCGCGCAGACGGTCCGGCACCCGGTAGAGGGGCGTCGCGGTGATCACCAGGACGCCGAAGAAGGAGAGCAGCGCCAGCAGCGGCACCACCACGTACGGCGAGCGCAGCAGGTCGAGCAGCAGCGCGGAGACGACGTACCCGATGGCGCCGCCGCCGTCGCGCAGCGGCATGGTGTCGCCGTCGATCGGCTCGGGGCTGCCGTTGGCGATGTGGACGATGCCGAGGATGCCGAACGCGAGCGCGGTCCAACCGATCACCTGACGGCCCACCGGGCCGTTGTGGACCGGGTCGCGCATCACCCGCCAGCCGGCCAGCATCACCAGCAGCGGAACCAACCAGCCGATCTTGCCGACGCTCCCGGACACCACGGTGCGGACGAACTCCATGAAGCCGCCGGAGACCTGGAACCAGACGGCCGCGCCGACGATGACGGCGAGTCCGCACAACAGCAGCCCGACGCCGTCACGGCGCTGCTCGGGCTCGATCTCCTTGGCACCCCCGACGATCCCTCGCACCACGGCGCCGAGACCGTGGGCCACTCCCAGCCAGACCGCGGCGAGGCCGCGGAAGAGCGCGGTGAAGAACTGCGCAACCGGACCTGACCCGTTGCGCACCGCGCGCGGGGCAGGCCGCTTCGCCGTGCTCTTCTTGGCACGGGACTTGTTGCTCGTACTACGGGACCGCGAGCTGGGCGACTTCCGGGCGCTGGTGGAGCGGCTGGAGGACGTTGACCTGCTGCGCGACGCCGTCGGGGAAGACGTACGGGTCGCCATGCTCACAACCTACCCACAAGCCACTTGAGTCACAGCCACAACACGCGGAGGCTCAAGTGTGCGTCGAGGGTTGGTGGGTCTCGGGGTCGTGGCGGTGTGCGGGTTTCACCGGCCGACCGCCAAAACCCGCGCGACACGCCGGGGCGCATCGGCGTGTCGTGCGGGTTTCACCGGCTGACCGGTGAAACCCGCACCGCCACTCAGGCCTCGACGACCACCGGGATGATCATCGGCCGCCGCTTGTGGGCGTTGCTCACCCAACGGCCGATGGTGCGCCGCACGGTCTGCTGCAGCTGGTAGGTGTCGGTGTTGCCCTCGGAGAGCTGGAAGTTCACCGCGTCGATGATCGGCGCCTTGATCTGCTCGAAGTCCGAGTCGGCCCAGGCGTGGCCGCGGGCATGGATCTCCGGTCCGGCCGAGACCTTCCCCGCGACGGAGTCGATCACCACGATCACCGAGATGAAGCCCTCCTCGCCGAGGATCCGGCGGTCCTTCAGCTCGGACTCGGTGACGTCGCCGACCGACTGGCCATCGACGAAGACGTAGCCGCAGTCGACCTTGCCGACCACCGAGGCGACGCCGTCGACCAGGTCGACGACCACGCCGTCCTCGGCGTAGACCACGTTCTCCACGCCGGTCTGGCTGGCCAGCTCGCCGTTGGCGAGCATGTGCCGGACCTCGCCGTGGACCGGGAGGACGTTGCGCGGCTTGACGATGTTGTAGCAGTAGAGCAGCTCGCCGGCGCTGGCGTGACCGGAGACGTGGACCAGAGCGTTGCTCTTGTGCACCACACGGGCGCCGTGGCGGGCCAGGCCGTTGATCACCCGGTAGACCGCGTTCTCGTTGCCGGGGATCAGGCTGGAGGCGAGCACCACGGTGTCGCCCTCCTGCAGGTGGACGAAGTTGTGGTTGCGCTGGGCGATGCGCGCCAACGCACTCAACGGCTCGCCCTGGGACCCGGTGGAGATCAGCACCTGCTTCTCCGGCGGCAGGTCCGCGAGCTGCTTGGCGTCGACCATCACGCCCGGCGGGACCTTCAGGTAGCCGAGGTCGCGGGCGACGCCCATGTTGCGGACCATCGAGCGGCCGACGTAGGCGACCTTGCGCCCGTGGGCGGCCGCGGTGTCGAGGACCTGCTGCACCCGGTGCACGTGGGAGGCGAAGCAGGCGACGATGATCCGCTGGGCGGACTCGCGGAAGACCTGGTCCAGGACCGGGGTGATCTTCCGCTCGGCGGTGGTGAAGCCGGGCACCTCGGCATTGGTGGAGTCGGTCAGGAAGAGGTCCACGCCCTCCTCCCCCAGCCGGGCGAACGCGCGCAGGTCGGTGATCCGGCCGTCGAGCGGCAGCTGGTCCATCTTGAAGTCGCCGGTGTGCAGCACCATGCCCGCACCGGTGCGGATCGCGACCGCCAGCGCGTCCGGGATGGAGTGGTTGACCGCGACGAACTCGAGCTCGAAGGGCCCGAAGCTGATCCGGTCGCCCTCCTTGACCGTGTGGAACGGCGTCTGCTTGATCCGGTGCTCGCGGATCTTGGCGTTGACCAGGGCCAGGGTCAGCTCCGAGCCGACCAGCGGGATGTCCCGCCGCTCACGCAGCAGGTACGGCGTCGCCCCGATGTGATCCTCGTGGCCATGGGTCAGCACGAGCGCCTCGATGTCGTCGAGGCGGTCCCGGATCGGTCCGAAGTCGGGGAGGATCAGGTCGACACCGGGCTGGTGGTCGTCGGGGAACAGCACCCCGCAGTCGACGATCAGCAGGCGGCCGTCGTACTCGAAGACCGTCATGTTGCGGCCGACCTCGCCGAGGCCGCCGAGCGGGATCACCCGCAGGCCGCCGGCGGGCAGTGCCGGAGGTGCGCTCAGCTCGGGGTGCGGGTGGCTCATCGGAGCACCCCCGCCGCGGTCAGGCCGGCGCGCAGGTCGGCGAGCTCGGCGTCGTCCAGCTCGACCAACGGGGATCGGACCCGTCGACTCTCCAGCACCCCGGCGAGCTCGAGCGCCGCCTTGGCGGTGGTCGCCCCGTAGTTGGGGGCGCCCATGATCGCCTCGATCGCCGGCAGTATCCGGGCGAAGACGGCGCGGGCCCGGGTCGGGTCGGTCGCGAAGACGTCGTGCATCTCGCGCAGCTCGTTGCCGACCACGTGGCCGGCGACGGAGACGAAGCCGACCGCGCCGTGAGCGAGCCAGGCGAGGTTCAGCTCGTCGTCACCGGAGTAGACCGCGAGGCCGAGGTCCTGCAGCCGCAGCCCGCGGGCCAGGTCGCCGACCGCGTCTTTGACCGCCACCACCGGGTCCCACTGCGCCGCGACCTGGTAGGTCTCGTAGGCGATCTGGGTGCCGGTGCGGCCGGGCACGTCGTAGAGCATCACCGGGAGCTCGGCGGCCTCGACGACCTGCTGGAAGTGGTGCAGCACACCGCGCTGGCCCGGCTTGTTGTAGTACGGGGTGACCAGCAGCACGCCGTCGGCGCCGTTCTTCGCGGCCTGCCGGGCCAGGAAGAGCGAGGTGTTGGTGTCGTTGGTGCCGACGCCGGCCACCAGCCGGACCCGGTCGCCGACCGCGTCCCGGACGGCGGCGAGGATCTCGCCGTCCTCCTCCTTGGTGGTGGTGGCGGACTCGCCCGTGGTGCCGGAGACGACCAGGCCGTCGTGGCCGTTCTCGACCAGGTGCCGGGCGACCTTCTGCACCCCGTCCAGGTCGACGGAGCCGTCCGGGTGGAACGGCGTGACCATGGCGGTCAGCACGGTCCCGAACGGCGCTGACCGGCCGGTCCCGACGGACGCTGACCGATCGGTGCCGGAAGGTGCAGAAGTCATGCTCCCCAGGCTATCCGGTCCGGCGACCGGGACCGGCGTCGGCTCGCCTTGCCGCCGGTGGGCGCACCGGCTCACACGTGCGGCAGCACCTCCTCGGCCACCAGGCGCAGGTGGTCGAGGTCGGTGAGGTCGAGGGTCTGCAGGTAGATGCGCTGCGCGCCGAGGTCGCCGAAGCGCCCGATCTTGTCGATCACCTCGGCCGGGGTGCCGGCCAGGCCGTTCTCCCGGAGATCGGCGACGTCGCGCCCGATGGTCGCTGCCCGCCGGGCGAGCTCGGCCTCGTCCGCGCCGACGCAGAGCACCAGCGCGTTGGACCAGGTCATGGTCGCCGGGTCCCGCTCGATCCGCTCGCACGCCTCGCGGACGCGGCCGAACTGGAGGGCGGTAAACTCCTCGTCCACGAACGGCAGGTTGAACTCGTCGGCGTAGGCGGCAGCCAGGGCAGGGGTCTGCTTCCTGCCCCGCCCGCCGATCAGAACGGGCGGCCCGCCGCGACGCCCGACGGTCTGCGCCGGCTTCGGGAGCGCCGGCGAGTCGGCCAGCCGGTAGTGGGTGCCGTCGAAGTCGTAGGTCTCCCCCACCGGCGTCGACCAGAGCCCGGTGATCAGCTCGAGCTGCTCGCCGTAGCGCTCGAACCGCTCGGCGGTGCTGGGGAACGGGATGCCGTAGGCGGTGTGCTCGGTCTCGAACCACCCGGCGCCGATGCCCAGCTCGACCCGTCCGCCGCTCATCTGGTCCACCTGCGCGACCTGGATCGCGAGCACCCCGGGGTGCCGGAAGGTCGCGCTGGTCATCATCGTGCCGAGGCGGATCGTGCTGGTGTCCCGGGCCAGTCCGGCGAGGGTGGTCCAGGCGTCGGTGGAGCCGGGCAGCCCCTCCACCCCCATCGGCGAGTAGTGGTCGGAGCGGAAGAACGCTCCGAAGCCGAGCTCCTCGGCGGCCAGTGCCACCCGGAGGAGATCGTCGTAGGTGGCTCCCTGCTGGGGTTCGGTGAAGACGCGCAGCTCCATGTGCCCACCCTCTCAGGTGCCGCCCCTCAGGTGCCACCGCAGGCGAAGACCCGCTCCCACCAGACCACGGTGAAACGGTCGCGCCGGTCCCGTCGGACCTCCCGCCACCGCTTCGCGCTGAACGCCGGGTAATGGGTGTCGCCGTCGGGGGTGAGCGGGATCTCGGAGATGATCTGCTCGTCGGCGTACGGCATCGCGGTCTCGTAGACGTGCGCGCCACCGCCGACCATCACCTGCCGGTCGGCCGGTGCCGCGGAGAGCAGCTCGTCGGCGAGCGCCAGGGCCGCCGGTACGTCGGCGGCGACCCGCACCCCGTCGGCGGACCAGTCGCGGTCCCGGGTCAGCACGATGGTCTGGCGTCCCGGCAGCGGGCGGCCGATCCCCTCGTGCGTGGTGCGGCCCAGGATCAGGACGTGCCCCAGCGTGGTGTCCTTGAAGTGCTGGAAGTCCTCGGGGATGTGCCACGGGATGCCGCCGCCGGCACCGATCACGCCGTTCTCGGCGCGGGCCGCGACCATGGTCACCCGTCGGCCTGCGGGGGTGGTCATACGGCGATCGGCGCCTTGATCACGGGGTGCGGGTCATAGCCGGTCACGGCGATGTCCTCGAGCTCGAAGGCGTCGATCTCGGTGACGGCGGGGTTGAGCACCA
Organism: Nocardioides sambongensis; assembly: GCF_006494815.1. NCBI lineage: Bacteria > Bacillati > Actinomycetota > Actinomycetes > Propionibacteriales > Nocardioidaceae > Nocardioides > Nocardioides sambongensis. The sequence goes on along the minus strand of NZ_CP041091.1, from coordinate 903,833 downwards.
GGCGCGGCAGCGCCCGGGGCTCCCGGGTGAGCTGCAGCCGGGCCTGCTCGAGGTGGTTGGTGTAGAGGTGGGCGTCGCCGAGCGTGTGCACGAAGTCCCCCACCGCCAGCCCGGTCACCTGGGCGACCATGTGGGTCAGCAGCGCGTAGGAGGCGATGTTGAACGGCACGCCCAGGAACACGTCGGCCGAGCGCTGGTAGAGCTGGCAGCTCAGTCGCCCACCACCGTCCGGGGTGGGCGCGACGTAGAACTGGAAGAGGCTGTGGCACGGCGGCAGCGCCATCTCGTCGACCTGGCTGGGGTTCCAGGCGGAGACGATGTGGCGGCGGCTGTCCGGGTTCGCCCGCAGCTGCGCGATCACCTGCGCGAGCTGGTCGATGTGACGCCCCTCGGGGGTGGGCCAGGAGCGCCACTGGGCGCCGTAGACCGGTCCGAGGTCCCCGTTCTCATCGGCCCACTCGTCCCAGATGGAGATGCCGCGCTCCTGCAGCCAGCGCACGTTGGTGTCGCCCCGCAGGAACCACAGCAGCTCCCCGAAGACCGACCGGGTGTGCACCTTCTTGGTGGTCACCAGCGGGAACCCGGCGGTGAGGTCGAAGCGCATCTGGTGCCCGAACACGCTGAGTGTTCCGGTGCCGGTGCGGTCGCTCTTCTCGACGCCCTCGTCGAGGATCCGCCGGACGAGATCGAGGTAGGCCTGCACGGACGTCAGCCTAGTCGCCGACCCGCGATCGAGACGTCCGGCTCACAGGTCGACCGTGCCGGCGATCGTGGAGCGGGTGGCACCACCGACCCAGATCACGCCGGCCTCGTCGGTCTCCACGTGCACCCGCCCGCGACGGCCCAGCACCGTCCCCTGCGCGGCGACGTACGACGCCGGCAACACGTCGCCGGCCAGCCACTGTGCGAGCGAGGCGTTGAGCGACCCGGTCACCGGGTCCTCGGCGACGCCCAGCGCCGGCTCGCAGAAGGCTCGGACCTCGACCGCGCACTCGGCCCCGGCGGGATGGGGGCCGACGACGCCGACCTTGACCGGCACCGCGGAGTGGTCCGGACGCAGCGCCAGCACGCGCGCGGCCGACTCCAGGCGGAGACCGACCCAGCCGGGGCCGTTGTCGACCCACGCCGCGTCGAGGACCTCCTCCGCCCCGAGCCCGAGCGCGGCGACCAGCTCGCCCAGCAGCGCCGGCTCGACCGGGCCGGAGCGCACCAGCGCGGGTGCGGCGAAGGCCAGCCGGCCGTCCGTGCGACGCAGCTGCACCAGGCCTGCGCCACACTGCTGCACGGGGGCCTCGCCCTGCGTCGTACCGCCGGCGGCGAGCCAGGCGTGCGCGGAGCCGAGGGTCGGATGCCCGGCGAACGGCAGCTCGCCGCCGGGCGTGAAGATCCGCAGCCGGTAGTCGGCGGCCGGGTCGGTCGGTGTCAGCAGGAAGGTGGTCTCGGACAGGTTCGTCCAGCGGGCGAACGCCGCCATCTGCTCGTCGGTCAGACCATCGGCGCCGTGCACCACGGCGACCGGGTTGCCGCGCAGCGGCTCGGTGGAGAAGACGTCCACCTGGGAGAAGGCGTGGCTGACCACGGCGTCGGCGAACCCGTCAGGCCGAGAGCGACATCGGACCGTAGACCTCGCGGTCGCCCTCGAGCAGGGTCACCGCGGCGACCCCTCCCTCGGCGAGCTCGGCCCAGGTCTCCCCGACCCAGGACTCCGCGTCCGCCTGGGTGGGGAACCGCTGGCCCCCGTGCGTCGCGGCCAGCTCGGCGGGGAGGGCGACCTCGTTCCCCTCGGCGTCCTCCAGGCGCCAGGTCCAGGGGCGCTCCTCGGAACCGGCGGCGGGGCGGAAGGTGGGCGGCTGGTCGGGCAGGTTCATGAGTCCCTCACGGAGGTGTCGACGAACGGGGGCTTGGTGATCGCGAAGACCTCGCGGCGGCCGCGCACATCGACCGCGACCTCGGCCTCGTCCGGCACGGTGGTGGCCACCAGCGCCAGCGCGATCCCCTTCTTCAGGGTGGGCGAGAAGGTGCCGGAGGTGATCTCGCCGAGCAGCACGTCGGGGGTCAGGCTGACCGCCATGTGCGGGCGCGGGATCGCGCGTCCCGTGGCGAGAAGTCCGACCAGCTTGCGACGCGCGCCGCGCTCCTTCTCGGCCACCACCACGTCGCGTCCCCAGAAAGCCGGCTTCTTCCAGCCGACCGCCCAGCCCAGCCGGGCCTCGTTCGGGGTCACCGCGACGCCGATGTCCTGACCGTGCAACGGGTAGCCCATCTCGGTCCGCAGCGTGTCCCGGGCGCCGAGCCCGCACGGGGTCAGTCCGAGTTCCGCACCGGCCTCCATCACCGCGTCCCAGACCGCGCCGGCGACCGCGCGCGGGGCAATCAGCTCGTAGCCGCGCTCGCCGGTGTAGCCGGTGCGGCACACGATCACCCGACTGCCGTCCACGTCGGCGTCGACGAAGGTCAGGTAGTCGTGTCCGACCGGCAGTCCGGCACCGCTGAGCACCGCGTCGCTGCCCGGGCCCTGGACGGCGATCACGGCGTGCTCGGCGTGCTCGTCGACCACGTCCACACCGTCCGGGGCGGCGGCCACCAGGCGCGCGTACACCTCGGCGTTGTTGGCCGCGTTCGGCATCAGCAGCACGTCGTCGTCGCTGCGGTAGTAGCTGAAGATGTCGTCGACGATCCCGCCGGTCTCCTCGTCCAGGCACAGCGTGTACTGCGCCCTCCCGGGCCCGATCCGGTCGAGGTCGTTGCTCAGCGTGGCGTTGACGAAGTCGCGAGCGCCGGGCCCGCGCACCACGATCTTGCCGAGGTGGGAGACGTCGAAGATCCCGACCCCGGTCCGCACCGCGGTGTGCTCGGCCACCACGCCCGCGTACTCCAGTGGCATCGTCCAGCCACCGAACTCGGCGAACTTGGCGCCCAGCGCTTCGTGTCGGTCGTGCAACGGGGAGCGGCGCAGGTCCATGCCACGAATCTATGCCATCGGCGGCCGGGACCCGGGTGGCCCCGTTGGCTCGCCGGTGGTGGATATCCTGCGGCGGTGACCTCGTTCGCCCTGCGCACCGCCAGTCCTGCCAAGACCCGTGCCGAGGCCGTCGTGGTCGGGGTCGTCCCCGGCCCGTCGCTGGCTCCCGGCGCCGAGGACGTCGCGGACGCCTACGGCCGCAAGCTGCGCGGCCTGCTCGCCACGTTGGAGGTGACCGGGAAGCCCGGCGAGATCGCGAAGGTCCCGACCAACGGCGTGCTCGGCTCCCCGCTGCTGGTCCTGGTCGGCCTCGGCGCCGACCCCACCCCGACGCGGTACGACGTGCGGCCGGCGCCGCCGCCCGCGCGGTCACCAACGCGGCGTCGGTCGCGCTCGCCCTGCCCGCGGACACCCCGGAGCTGGCAGCCGCGGTGCTCGAGGGCTATCACCTCGGCGGCTACACGTTCACCTCGTTCCGCTCCGCTCCTGCCGACAGCGCTGCCCCGGCCGAGCTGGTGCTCCTCTCCCCTGCCGCGCGACGCAAGGAGATCGTCGCCGCCGTCGAGGAGGCCCAGGTGCTCGCCGACGCGGTGGTGGCGGTGCGTGACTGGGTGAACACCCCGCCCGCCCACCTCACCCCGCCCACCTTCGCCGACGAGATCTCCGCGGCCGCCAAGGCCGTCAACAAGGAGCTGGCCAAGGGCGCGGCCAAGGTCGAGGTCACGGTGCTGGACGAGGAGCGGCTCTCCGCGCTCGGCTGCGGCGGCACCCTCGCCGTGGGAGGCGGGTCCGCCGCTGCTCCGCGGATCGTCGAGCTGCGCTACCAGCCGGCCGACGCCCGCGCCCACGTGGCGCTGGTCGGCAAGGGGATCACCTACGACTCCGGCGGCCTCAGCATCAAGCCGCCGAGCAGCATGACCACCATGAAGGAGGACATGGCGGGAGCGGCCGGGGTCGTCCAGGCCGTGCTGACCGCTGCGCGCCTCGGCCTGCCGGTCCGGGTCTCGGCGTTCGTCGGTCTCGCCGAGAACATGGTCAGCGGGACGTCGTACCGCCCCGGCGACGTGGTCACCATCTACGGCGGGACGACCGTGGAGATCGCGAACACCGACGCCGAGGGGCGCCTGGTGCTCGCCGACTGCCTGGTGCGGGCCACCGAGGTCGAGCCGGACGTGGTCCTCGACATGGCGACGCTGACCGGGCACATGGTGCTCGCCCTCGGCGAGAAGCTGGCCGGCGTGCTCGGCGACGACGAGATCGTGGCCGAGGTGCTGGCCGCGGCCGAGGCCGGGGGCGAGGAAGCCTGGCCGATGCCGATCCCGGAGTACATGGACTCCCGGATCCACTCCAGCACGATCGCGGACCTCTCGCAGCACGACTGGATCCGCTGGGGCGGCGGCCTCTTCGCGGCCGCGTTCCTCCGCGAGTTCACCGGTGGCCTGCCCTGGGCGCACCTCGACATCGCCGGCCCCACCTTCAACAAGGGCGGTCCGGCCGGCCACCTGACCTCCGGCGCGACCGGTTACGGGGTGATGACGCTGGTGGAGTTCCTGCGAGCCCGCGCCGAGGCCGCGGAGGCTACGGCCCCTGCTGCTTCCTGATCGCGCGCTGCCGGGAGTTGTAGTCGCGCATGCGCTGCGGCACCCCGACGACGGCCGCGTCGTAGGAGGGGATCTGGTGCCGGTTGCAGAACTGGTGGGCCCACTGCGCGCTGGGCACCCGGCGCCGGGTCCACTCGCCGTCGTGCGCCACCAGCAGCAGCGTCACCTCGCTGACAGCGGTGCGCGGCTCCACGAAACCCTCCACCCCACGGCGGGCGTCGAGCCACGTGCGCAGGTGCTCCTCGTCCGCGCGCTCGGCGCCACGCACCCGGGTCGAACCGGTCCGCGCCGCATCACGAACCGGACCACTCATCCGCGGCCGACGCCGGAACCGGTCGAACAATCCCATGGCCCAAGTGTGCCCGAGACCCACACATCCCGTGGGCAGGACCACCGACTCGGCTACCGATGAGTCACTTCGGCACGCCGGACGGGTCGTTGCCTGCGGTGCGGGCGAGGGTGCAAGGATGGGTCACGTGGTCGACGTTCTGATCCTCGGTGCGGGGTCCGGCGGCTATGCCTGCGCGCTCCGCGCCGCACAGCTCGGACTCTCCGTCCAACTCGTCGAGGCGAGCAAGGTCGGTGGCACCTGCCTGCACGTCGGGTGCATCCCGACCAAGGCGCTGCTGCACGCCGCCGAGATCGCCGACAGCGCGCGCGAGTCGGAGCAGTTCGGGGTGCGCGCCACCCTGGAGGGCATCGACGCCGCGGAGGTCGTGGACTACGCCGACTCGGTGGTCGCGCGGCTCTACAAGGGGCTGAGCGGGCTGATCAAGAGCCGCGGCATCGAGGTGGTCCAGGGACGCGGTCGCCTCACCGGTCCGCGCGAGGTCACCGTCGAGACCACTGACGGCGAGCGCGTGCTGAGCGCCGAGCACGTCGTGCTGGCCACCGGCTCCGAGCCCCGGCTGATCCCGAGTGTGCCCGTGGACGGTGAGCGGATCCTGACCTCGGAGCATGCCCTGCGCCTGGACCGGGTCCCCTCCTCGGCGATCGTCCTGGGCGGCGGCGTGATCGGTTGCGAGTTCGCCAGCGTCTGGCGCAGCTTCGGCGCAGAGGTCACCGTGGTCGAGGCGCTGCCGCGGCTGGTGGCCGGGGAGGACGAGGACTCCTCGAAGGCGCTCTCCCGGGCGTTCCGCAAGCGTGGCATCACGGCCCGCACCGGCTCGCCCGTCACCGGCGCGGTCGCCGACGAGAGCGGCGTGACGGTCACCCTCGAGGGCGGTGAGGAGCTGCGCGCCGACATCCTGCTGGTCGCCGTCGGCCGCGGACCGCGCACCGCCGGCCTGGGCTACGACGAGCAGGGCGTCGCGATGGAGCGCGGGTTCGTCACCGTCGACCCGCGGCTGCGCACCAGCGTCGAGAACGTCTGGGCGGTCGGCGACATCACCCCCGGGCTCCAGCTCGCGCACCGCGGGTTCGCCCACGGCATCTTCGTCGCCGAGGAGATCGCCGGGCTCGTCCCGGCGGTGATCGACGACCTCGGCGTCCCCCGGATCACCTACACCCGACCCGAGGTGGCCTCCGTCGGCCTGACCGAGGCCGCCGCCCGCGAGCTGCACGGCGACGCGGTGCAGACGCTCACCTACGACCTGGCCGGCAACGGACGCAGCCAGATCCTGAAGACCCAGGGCTTCGTCAAGCTGGTCCGGGCCGCCGACGGACCGGTCATCGGGCTGCACCTGGTCGGCGATCGGGTCGGCGAGCTCATCGGCGAGGCCCAGCTGATCTACGGCTGGGACGCCCACCCGGAGGACGTCGCTCCCCTGGTGCACGCCCACCCGACCCAGAACGAGGCTCTCGGCGAGGCGCATCTCGCGCTTGCCGGGAAGCCGCTCCACAATCACGGTTGACCGACCCCCGGTCGACCTGCACCACCCAGCACCACCATCTGTACGGCAAACATCCGTCCACGAAGTAGAGAAGCGAAGTCGAGGAATCCATGGCCACCGAAGTCCCTCTCCCGGCGCTCGGGGAGTCCGTCACCGAAGGCACCGTCACCCGCTGGCTCAAGCAGGTCGGCGACGAGGTCGCCGTCGACGAGCCGCTCCTCGAGGTCTCCACCGACAAGGTCGACACCGAGATCCCCTCGCCGGTGGCCGGCACCCTGCTCGAGATCAAGGCGTCCGAGGACGACACCGTCGAGGTCGGCGCCGTGCTCGCGGTGATCGGCGACTCCTCCGACGCCCCGTCCGGCGACGACGAGCCCGCCGAGGAGCCCCCGCGCAGGAGGCAGCCGACGAGGAGGCTCCCGAGGAGGAGGCGGCTCAGGAAGAGCCGGCCCAGGAGGAGCCCGCCGCCGAGCCGGCCCAGGAGTCGAGCCAGGAGTCGAGCCAGCAGTCAGGCGGCGGCGAGGGCACCTCCGTGACGCTTCCCGCACTGGGCGAGTCCGTCACCGAGGGCACCGTCACCCGCTGGCTCAAGCAGGTCGGCGACGAGGTCGCCGTCGACGAGCCCCTCCTCGAGGTCTCCACCGACAAGGTCGACACCGAGATCCCCTCGCCGGTGGCCGGCACCCTGCTCGAGATCAAGGCATCCGAGGACGAGACCGTCGAGGTCGGCGCCGAGCTCGCCGTGATCGGCAGCGGTCAGCCCGCCAAGTCCGAGACACCGGCCGAGCCGGAGAAGCCCGCCGAGCCGGAGAAGCCCGCCGAGCCGGAGAAGCCCGCCGAGCCCGAGAAGCCCGCCGAGCCCGAGAAGCCCGCCCAGCCGGAGAAGCCCGCCCAGCCGGAGAAGCCCGCCCAGCCGGAGAAGCCCGCCCAGCCGGAGAAGCCCGCCCAGCCGGAGAAGCCTGCCGAGAGCAAGCCTGCGTCGGGCGACGGTCCCGGTTACGTGACGCCGCTGGTGCGCAAGCTCGCGGCTCAGCACGGTGTCGACCTGGCGGCGGTGACCGGCACCGGCGTGGGCGGCCGGATCCGCAAGCAGGACGTCCTGGACGCCGCTGCCGCCCAGAAGGAGACGGCGGCCCCCGCCGCCGCGGCTCCGGCCGCGCCTGCGGCCGCGACGGCCGCTCCTGCGGTCTCCAGCACGCCGTCGCCGCTGCGCGGCCAGACCGTGAAGGTCAACCGGCTGCGCAAGATCATCGCCGAGCGGATGGTGGAGTCGCTGCAGACCTCGGCACAGCTCACCCAGGTCGTCGAGATCGACGTCACCAACGTGGCTCGGCTCCGCGCGGCCAAGAAGGACGAGTTCCTGGCGCGCGAGGGCGTCAAGCTCTCCTACCTGCCGTTCTTCGCCAAGGCCGCGATCGACGCGTTGAAGGCCCACCCGAGCCTGAACGCCACGATCGACACCGACAAGGGTGAGATCACCTACTACGACGTCGAGCACCTCGCGATCGCGGTCGACACCGAGAAGGGCCTGATCACCCCGGTGATCAAGCACGCCGGAGACCTCTCCATCTCGGGCCTGGCCAAGAAGATCGCCGACACCGCACAGCGCACCCGGACCAACAAGATCGGTCCGGACGAGCTGTCCGGCGGCACCTTCACGATCACCAACCTCGGCAGCGTCGGTGCGCTGTGGGACACCCCGATCATCAACCAGCCGCAGGTCGCGATCCTCGGTCCCGGCTCGGTGGTCAAGCGCCCCGTCGTGATCGACGACGCCGACCTCGGCGAGACCATCGCGGTGCGCCACATGGTCTACTTCGCGCTCACCTACGACCACCGCCTGGTCGACGGCGCGGACGCCGGACGCTTCCTCCAGGAGGTCAAGAAGCGCCTGGAGTCGGGCCAGTTCGAGGTCTGACCTGGAACGAGGAGCCGGCCGGTGGCAGCGTGGAGGGCATGACCCCCCTCCACGTCGTCCTGGCCGGCTCCTCCGGTTTTCTCGGTACCCACCTGCGTCACGAACTCGAGCGCCGCGGCCACCGGGTGACCGCGCTGGTCCGGCGCGAGCCCCGCAGCGACACCGAGTCCTCCTGGGACCCGGCGAACGGAGCCATCGACGCCGCCGTGATCGGCGACGCCGATGTGGTCGTCAACCTCGCCGGCTCCCCCACCCTGGGCAACCCGCACTCTGGTCGGTGGGCCCGCGAGCTCGAGGAGAGCCGGGTCTCCACGACCACGCTGCTGGCCGAGACCGTCGCGGCCGTGGCGACCCCACCGACCTTCCTCGCCGGCAACGGGATCAGCTGGTACGGCGACCACGGCGACGCCGACCTCACCGAGGACGCCGACACCCGGGGCCACGCGCTGCTCACCCGCGTGACCCGCGCCTGGGAGGCCGCGGCACGGCCGGCCGTCGCTGCCGGTGCTCGCGTCTGCGTGTTGCGCACCGCGCCCGTGATGGACCGTCGCAGCGCACCGCTGTCGCAGCTCAGGCTCCTCTTCCGTGCCGGACTGGGCGGCCGGTTGGGATCGGGCGAGCAGTACATGCCGATGATCAGCCTGCGCGACTGGGTCGGCGCGGTGGCGTTCCTCGCCGAGCACCCGATCGCCGCCGGCCGGTTCAACCTCTCCACCGAGCACGCCCCCACCAACCGTGAGTTCACCCGAGAGCTCGCTGCACAGCTGCACCGTCCGGCGATCGCGAGCGTGCCGTCGGTGGTGCTGAAGGCCGCGGCCGGACCGATGGCGCCGGAACTGCTCGGCTCGGTCCGCGCGGTGCCTGCCGCGCTGATGGAGGCCGGCTACCGGTTCGCCGACCCGGACGTCGAGTCGGTACTCGCCTCCGGGCTGGCCGGGCTCGACGCCGACTCCGTGCCCCTCTCGTCGTAGACCTCACGCAGACGCCACCGCCCGTCTCGCCGCTCGAAGCCCAGTCGCCGGCTGCTGCTCCGGTCCCGCGGCAGTGCGCGCCGTCCACCCCTGCCGACGGCGACCGCGCCGACGAGACGGTCGGTGACCACGAGCACGATCCGGCGCTCCGTGCGCTGCCAGAGCTCCACGGAGAGCACCTGCATCTCCATGCCCTGCACGGTCAGGCCGCGTCGGCGCCAGGCGCGCAGCATCGCCAGGTCCCGGGCGCCGGCGCGGGAGCCGGGGGCGTAGAGCGCTCGCAGCGCGGCGGTGGAGCCGCGGGCCCAGGCGCGGGACCGGGCGGCGTCCCAGTTGCGCAGCACCGCGAGCGACGCGACGGCGTCGCGGATCGCCAACCCGTCCACGGCCCGCGGAGCGATGCGGGCGTGCGGACCGCTCTGCGGGGGCGGTGGGGCACCGCCGCGGTCTCCCCCGCTGACCGCCACCACCAGGGACGCGGTGGCGAGCACGACCAGCAGGGTGACCGACACGGTCAGCAGCGCCGCGCGCCGCGGCCCCGAGAACTCCATGGCCCAGTCCTACGGCGTGCGGCCTCCGGGCGCATCCGCTCATCCACAGGTCGGCGCGCGTCCGCCGCCGAGTAGGGTCGATCGCGTGACGTCGCTGCAGTTCACCCAGCTCGGTTCGGTCGACTACCTCGCCGCGTGGGACCGGCAACGCGCGGTGCATGCCGAGGTCGATGCCGGCGGCCCCGGCCGGGTGCTGCTGCTCGAGCACCCCCCGGTCTTCACCGCCGGCAAGCGCACCGAACCGCACGAGAAGCCGCTGGACCCCGGCGGTGCCGATGTGATCGACGTGGACCGGGGCGGCAAGATCACCTTCCACGGCCCCGGGCAGCTGGTCGGCTACCCGATCGTGCGGCTGCCCGACCACGTCAAGGTGGTCGACTACGTCCGTCGCGTGGAGGAGGCGCTGATCGCCGTCTGCGCCGAGTTCGGGGTCGCCACCGCGCGGGTGCCGGGCCGCAGCGGCGTGTGGCTGCGCGCCGACGACCGAGGTCCCGAGCGCAAGATCGCAGCGTTGGGCATCCGGGTCCGTCGCGGCATCACCATGCACGGCTTCTCACTGAACTGCGACGTGGACCTGGACTGGTACGACCGGTTCGTGCCGTGCGGGATCTCCGACGCGGGGGTCACCTCGCTCAGCGCCGAGCTCGGCCGGGACGTCACCGTCGCCGACGCCATCGACCCGGTACGACGCCACTTCGGCGCGCTGCTCGCCTGGGCGCCGTACGAGCCGACCCCGGACTACGACCCGCGGCCCGACCCGGCGAAGCAGCCGCGGGTGCAGCTGATCCGTCCCGGCGTCTGATCCCGTCCGCGCCCGCGTGCGCGGGTGCGTCCGGCGTGTCCCGGACCCGGCGGGCGCCCCGCCGTGGTCAGATCGTCTGTCCTCATGGGGCGTGTGCCGCACGCCCGGACCGACGGAAGGCGCACGTTGAGCGAGCTGGTGATCGAGACGACCGGTCTCCGCAAGGAGTTCCACTCGCGCAAGGGCCGCCGGGTGGCCGTCCAGGGCCTCGACCTGGCGGTGCCGGCCGGTGGTGTCCATGGGTTCCTCGGACCGAACGGGTCGGGGAAGACGACGACCATCCGGATGCTGCTGGGACTGGCTCGGGCCAGCGGAGGCACGATGCGGCTCTTCGGCCAGGCGGTGCCCGAGCGGCTGCCCCAGGTGATCGACCGGGTCGGCGCCGTGGTGGAGTCGCCGAAGTTCTCGCCCAACCTGTCCGGACGCCGCAACCTGCAGCTCCTGGCCGGTGCGATCGGTGCCCCCGACGCCCAGGTCGACAGCGCGGTGGAGACGGTCGGCCTGACCGGGCGGGACCGGGACCGGTACAAGTCCTACTCGCTGGGGATGAAGCAGCGGCTCGCGATCGCCGCGACCCTGCTCAAGGCGCCCGACCTGCTCATTCTGGACGAGCCCACCAACGGCCTCGACCCGGCCGGGATCCGCGAGATCCGGGAGACCATCCGGGGCCTCGCCGCCGCCGGGGTCACCGTGCTGCTGAGCTCGCACATCCTCGCCGAGGTCCAGCAGGTGTGCACCTCGGCCACGATCATCGGCAACGGCCGGCTGCTCGCGTCCGGCACGGTCGAGGAGCTGCTGGCCTCCGCCGGCACCCATCGGGTGGTGGTCGCGGACCAGGCGGCGGCGAGAGCCGCGCTCGAGCGCGCCGGGCTAGCGGTGACGCCGGCCGAGGACGCCCTGCTGGTGGACACCGAGGACCCGACCACGATCAGCCGCACGCTGGGTGAGGCGGGAGTCTGGCTGGCCGAGCTCACACCGGTGCGTGCCGACCTGGAGTCCTTCTTCCTGCAGCTGACCCGCGGAGAGGAGCTCGGCGCATGAGCTCGTTCCTCCGGTTGCTGCGGGTCGAGCTGACCCGGCTCCGCTCCCGACGCGCCATCGTGGTCATCGTGGCGGCGATGCTGCTGGTGCCGCTGCTCATCGCGGGTGCCCAGGCGTGGAACACGAGGCCACCGAGCGAGTCGGAGCAGCAACGGGTCGCCCGCCTGATCGAGAAGGAGACGGACAGCCGGTGGGTGCAGCGCGACCTGCGCCAGTGCCTGAAGGACCCGACCAGCTGGGGCATCACCGAGGACGAGGACCCGCAGACCGCGTGCGAGCGCCAGGTGCTGCCCCGGGCCGAGTGGTACGGCACCCGGGCGACCCTCGACCTGGCCGAGGTGCGGGGTGAGGCCGGCTCCGCCGTGGCGGTGCTGCTGATGGCGCTGGCGCTGCTGGCCGGTGCCACGTTCATCGGGCACGACTGGTCCAGCGGGTCGGTGAGCAACCAGCTGCTCTTCTCGCCGCGCCGAGCCCCCGTCTGGGCGGCGAAGGCGACCGCCGTGGGCGCGGTCGCGGGGATCGTCGCGGCGATCGCCGGGTCGCTGTTCTGGCTGGCACTCGGCTGGGTCGCCTCGAGCCGGGACCTGGTCGTCGACGGGGTTCTGCTCGACGGCCTCCAGCAGGGTTGGCGGGGCGCCGGTCTCGCGGCAGCGGCGGCGGTGGCCGGCTACGCGCTGACCATGCTGCTGCGCAGCACCGTCGGCGCGCTCGGCGTACTGTTCGCGGTCGCGGTGGCCGGCGGAGTGACGATCGGTGTGCTCGGCATCGACGGTCGTTGGAACCCGGCGATCAACGTGGACGCGGTGCTCAGGAGCGGCACGACGTACTGGCAGGACCAGCCGTGCGGAGCCGATCAGGGTGGTGGGTTCTGCAGCGCCCAGGTCCCCCTCGACCTCAGCCACGGTCTGTGGTTCCTCGGGATCGGGCTGGTGGTGCTGGCTGCGGCGTCGATCTGGTCGTTCCAACGGCGCGACGTGCCGTGACCACGCCCCTACCGGTCGGTACGGCCTCGGCTGGGGTGGCGCACCGGCCACGAGTAGGGTGGAGCCCGTGAGTGCACCCGCTCCTGAAGGCCGCAAACTGCTCCGCCTCGAGGCCCGAAACGCGCAGACCCCGATCGAGCGCAAACCCGAGTGGATCAAGACCCGGGCGAAGATGGGTCCGCAGTACCAGGAGCTGCAGAACCTGGTGAAGTCCGAAGGGCTGCACACCGTCTGCCAAGAGGCCGGCTGCCCCAACATCTTCGAGTGCTGGGAGGACCGCGAGGCCACCTTCCTCATCGGTGGTGACCAGTGCACCCGACGCTGCGACTTCTGCCAGATCGACACCGGCAAGCCGCAGCCGCTGGACCGGGACGAGCCGCGTCGCGTGGCCGAGTCGGTGCAGCGGATGGACCTGCGCTACGCGACCATCACCGGCGTCGCCCGCGACGACCTCGTCGACGGTGGCGCCTGGCTGTACGCCGAGACCGTGAAGCAGATCCACGAGCTCAACCCGGACACCGGCGTGGAGAACCTGATCCCCGACTTCAACGGCGACCCCGGGCTGCTGCGCGAGGTCTTCGAGTCCCGGCCCGAGGTGCTGGCCCACAACGTGGAGACGGTCCCCCGGATCTTCAAGCGGATCCGGCCGGCGTTCCGCTACGAGCGGTCGCTGGACGTGCTGACCCAGGCCCGCGAGTTCGGTCTGGTCACCAAGTCCAACCTGATCCTCGGCATGGGCGAGACCCGCGAAGAGATCTCCCAGGCCATCCGGGACCTGTACGACGCCGGCTGCGAGCTGCTGACCATCACCCAGTACCTGCGTCCCAGCGTCCGTCACCACCCCGTCGAGCGGTGGGTCAAGCCGCAGGAGTTCGTCGAGCTCCGCGACGAGGCGATGGAGCTGGGTTACGCGGGTGTGATGTCCGGACCGCTGGTCCGTTCGTCGTACCGCGCCGGTCGGCTGTACCGTCAGGCGATGGATGCGCGCGCCGCCCGGGCGAGCGCCTGATCGTCCTACGTTCTCATCCGCGTCGCCACGACCGGATCCGCTGACCAAGGAAGCACCGCCCCACCGCAATGGCCGAGAAGCAGAACACCCCCATGGATCCGTCGACCATGAGTCGTCGTCGACAGATCATCGAGACGTTCAAGATGTCCAAGCAGGTCGACCCTGCGTTGGGCTGGTGGATGCTGGGGGCGTTCGTCGTCTTCGGCGCGATCGGGTTCGGGATCTTCTGGTTGCTGCCCGGCTCGGGCGTCCTCAAGCTGATCATGTCGATCATCGGCGCGCTGCTGATCGGCCTGCTCGGCACCATGATCGTGTTCAGCCGCCGTGCCCAGAAGGCGGCCTATGCCCGGCTGGACGGTCAGGTCGGCGGCGGCGCACGCGCGCTGACCATGCTGCGCCGCGGCTGGACGGTCGAGGAGGTCATCGCCTTCAACAAGCAGCAGGACATGGTGCACCGCGTGGTCGGTCCTCCGGGGATCGTGCTGGTCGGTGAGGGCAACGCCAGCCGGCTGAAGCCGTTGATGGCCGGCGAGCGGAAGAAGCACGAGCGGGTCGCCGCCGACTACCCGGTGCACGAGGTCGTCGTGGGCGACGGCGAGGGTCAGGTGCCGCTGCCCAAGCTGGTGCGTCACGTGCAGAAGCTGGGCCGCCAGGTGAAGCCCGCGGAGATGACCGAGCTGCTCAGCCGCCTGCGGGCGCTCGACGCCCAGCGGCCGAAGATCCCGCTGCCGAAGGGTCCGGTGCCGACCAGCATGAAGGGCATGCGCAACAACATGCGCGGTCGCTGACACGACCTGAACCGCTCAGCGTCTTCCTCAGCACCGTCGGCGACGGTGCAGGACCCACTCGGTCTCGGAGTGGCGGGCCAGGTCGAACCGTTCGTCATGGGCGGCGCGGTGATGGGCCCAGCACAACGGCAGCGCGTTGGCCAGGTCGGTCGCGCCGCCCGCGGACCAGGCGTGGGGGTGGTGGACCTCGGTCCACGCGAACGGCCGGTCACACGAGGCGATCGCGCACGAGTCGTGCACCAGGCCCAACGCCTGGCGCTGCTTCTCGCTGTGCAACCGCCGGGTCCGGCCGAGATCCAGCGGCACACCCGCGCCGCCCAGGACCGCGGGCACGATCCCGGCCCCGCAGGCCAACCGGCGCGCCTCCTCAGCAGGGAGGTCCGCACCCGTCGTGCTCGTCCCGACACCGGCCGCGCCAAGTTCCTCACGCAGGCTGGGCAGGTCGATGGTCGCCATCAGCGTGAACACCGACCGCGGCAGCCTGTCGGTGGGTAGGTGCTCGATCAGCTCGCAGAACGCCAGCCCGAGCTTGTCGCACCAGCCCAACCCCGAGGTCTCGGTCCCTGCCGAGGCGTCCGCGACCGGCCTGCCCGCCCGATCGTGGCCCACCCGCCGCGGCGCCGAGAGCGTCTCCAGCACCGTGCGCAGCACCTGACCGTGCAGCTCGGGCAGACAGAACCGGCCCGCATAGGTGCCGTCGCCGTTGTCGTGCAAGCTCATCCAGGTGTCGGTCACCCCACGAGCATGGTTGCGCCGCACGCTGCGCCGCAGATGCACCCTCGCGACATCAGCATCGAGCCGGTCGTAGGCCCGCCGCACCGCTCGGCGCAGCCCCGTCGGGGGCATCGGCGTCCCGGACCTCGTCGCCGCACCGGTCGCCTTGGCGAGCATCACCTGCTCCGCCTGGGCCAACAACGCCTCGGGTACCTCGTCAGCGGAGACCTCGAGACCGTCCACGATGACGCGCGCCTGCTCGACCCGGATCTCACCGGCCCCCAACGCCGCGGCGGTCGCGGCATAGCGCTCGCGCAGCAACCGCGCCAACCGAAGCCCGCCGCGCAACATCTCGCGACGTTCCCCGGTCAACCGTGACAGCCACGCGTCGGCACCCGTCTCGCCCGCGGCGGCAGCCACCCTCCGCTCCTCGGCCTCGGCAGCCAATCGCAGCTCGAACGCCTGCAACCGCGACCGCAGTTGGGCCGCGGCAGCGACCGCGTCCGCCAGCGCCTGCTCGTCAACCTGCTCGACCGCCGCGCCCACCACGCGGTCCAACGCCTCCCCCGCAGCCTCCAGACCGGCACGCACGCGAGACTCCGCGCTGGGCATCGCGAGCACGGCGGTGGACATACCCCGAGTCCATCAAGGCCCTCCGACACAAACCCGCCGAGCCCAACCCGTCAACGGGCAGCGACGAGGCTCCGGAACGTCTCGTTGGTCACGGTCACGGTGTCGGCGACCATGTCGTGCAGTCCGCGGCCGTTCGGCCGGAACACCAGCGGCGGGATGACCAGTGCCACCATCACCTGCCGGAGCAGCAGCTTCAGCGGGTTCAGCGGACGGACCCGGCCGTCGGTGGGCACCACCCGCAGGCCGGTGACAAGCTTCCCGAACGACCCGCCCACCAGCCAGGTCAGCAACGCCGACTCCAGCACGTAGACCACCAGCGTATACGCCGAGGCGACGGAGCCGGGTTCGGCGTACTCCTCCAGACCGACGAAGGCCACCACCGCCAGGGTCGAGACCGTCCAGTCGACGACCAGGGCGAGGATCCGGCGTCCCCAGGAGGCGGTGGGCAGTTCGGTGTCAGGCACGCGAACAGGTTAGGCGGCGCTGTCGCCGTACCGTCCCGGAGGGCCGCCGACAGCAGCCGAGGCCTGCTGGATCCGATATCTCGTCACCTTGTTACATTGGCGAAACAATTCAGTCATGGGTGGGAAACTGCTCGTTCGGTAGGTTCGGGCCAGCGGTACGGCGCAGTGGAGCGTCACTCCCCGCCGCGAACGATCACCTGGTCTGACTGGTGGCTGGCACCCGAGTAGCCAGCCAAGGAGGAACGAATGTTCAACAACAGCGAAGAACTGCTCAAGTTCATCGCCGATGAGGGTGTCGAGATGGTCGACGTCCGTTTCTGCGACCTGCCCGGCGTCATGCAGCACTTCACCGTCCCGGTGTCGTCCTTCGACCAGTCGGTCTTCGAGGACGGCCTCGGTTTCGACGGCTCCTCGATCCGTGGTTTCCAGGCGATCAACGAGTCGGACATGTCGCTCTTCCCCGACCCGACCACGGCGTACATCGACCCGTTCCGCAAGTCGAAGACGCTGAACGTCAACTTCTTCATCCACGACCCGATCACCGGTGAGCCCTACTCCCGCGACCCGCGCAACATCGCGAAGAAGGCGCTGGCGTACCTGGCGAGCACCGGCATCGCGGACACCGCGTTCTTCGCGCCCGAGGCCGAGTTCTACATCTTCGACAACGTCCGTTACTCGACCGACGTGAACGAGGGCTTCTACCACATCGACTCCGTCGAGGGCTGGTGGAACTCGGGCAAGGCCGACGAGGAGAACAAGGGTTACAAGACCCGGCTCAAGGGTGGTTACTTCCCCGTCGAGCCCTACGACCACTACAGCGACCTGCGCGCCGACATGGTCAAGAACCTCGAGGCCTGCGGCCTGCAGGTCGAGCGCGCGCACCACGAGGTCGGCACCGCCGGCCAGGCCGAGATCAACTACAAGTTCGACACGCTGCTGCGCGCCGCGGACGACGTGATGAAGTTCAAGTACCTCATCAAGAACACCGCGTGGGAGCAGGGCAAGTCGGTCACCTTCATGCCGAAGCCCATCTTCGGTGACAACGGCTCGGGCATGCACGTGCACCAGTCGCTGTGGAAGGACGGCTCGCCGCTCTTCTACGACGAGACCGGCTACGGCGGCCTCTCCGACATGGCCCGCTGGTACATCGGCGGCATCCTCAAGCACGCCCCGGCCGTGCTGGCGTTCACCAACCCGACGGTGAACTCCTACCACCGCCTGGTCCCCGGCTACGAGGCCCCGATCTCGCTGGTCTACTCCTCGCGCAACCGCTCCGCCTCGGTGCGCATCCCGATCACCGGCACCAACCCCAAGGCCAAGCGGGTCGAGACCCGGTTCCCCGACCCGTCGGCGAACCCCTACCTCGCCTTCTCCGCCCTGATGCTCGCCGGCCTCGACGGTGTCCAGAACAAGATCGAGCCGGCAGCGCCGATCGACAAGGACATCTACGAGCTCCCGCCGGACGAGATGGCCGAGATCGACCAGGTGCCGACCAGCCTCGGCGCCGTGCTCGACGCCCTGGAGGACGACCACGAGTTCCTCACCGCGGGCAACGTGTTCACCCCCGACCTGATCGAGACCTGGATCTCGTACAAGCGGGAGAACGAGATCGCCCCGGTGCAGCTGCGGCCGCACCCGCACGAGTTCGAGCTCTACTACGACATCTGATTTGAGGGTTTTCGCCCTCTGCCAGTAGTGGCCGAAAACGGCCCCTGACCTGGGAAAACGTCTTTCGGCGTCTTCCAGCGTCAGGGGCCGTTTTTCGTTGTTCTGCGGCCCCAGTGCGGCCCCAGACTCGGGCCGCCCAGCACTGGTCGAGGTGTCACACCTAGCGGGTATGACACTCTCCGTCCGCTCCCCCGACGAACTGATCGCCGTCATCCCGCACCTACTCGGCTTCAAGCCACAGGAGTCACTCGTCTTCCTGCCGATGAGTCCCGAGCTACCCGCGGCTCGCGTCGACCTGCCGACGACTCCCGGTGATCGCGAGGGCGTTTGGAGTTCCCTCCGCGACGCCTACAGCCGCCACGCACAGCCCGGCTCCAGCCTCGCCATCGCCTGCCTCACCGCGGACCGGGAGACGGCCACCGACGTCGGTCACGAGTTCGCAGCACGGTTCGACGCCATCGGTATCGACACCCGTGTGACGCTGTGGGCCGACGAGACCCGATGGGCCGACCTCGACAGCGGTGACATGGGCCTCCAGACCGAGGCCGCCCGGGAGCGTGTGGCGGCTGCGACCGTCCTCTCCGGCCGAGCCCAGCCGGCCGCCAACCGGGACTCACTCGCGTCGTCCCTCGTCGGCGACCGCGAGCCGGTCGCGCGCCTCCTACCCGAGACTCGCCAGGAGGCGCGCGAAAGCACCGCCAAGCTGGAGGGGAGCTGGGCGTTCGGCCGAATGGCACGGTTCCACCGTGACGGCGTGCGACTCTCGGACACCGACACGGCCCGCCTGCTCGTCGCCGTCGAATCCATCCCGACCCGGGACCGGCTCTGGCTTGACATGAACCGAGGCAACGCCGCTTCCCACGTCTCGCTCTGGACCGACATGACCCAGCGGGCACCCGACGAAGTCCGAGCCGCTCCCGCGTCTCTGCTCGGCTTCGCGAGCTGGCTCAGCGGCCACGGCGCCCTGGCGTGGTGCGCTCTCGACCAGGTGCCCCAGGACAAGCCCTACGCCCTCGCCAACCTCGTCGCCGCCGCAGTCCAGACGGGCATGCACCCACGCGAGTGGGAGGCAGCGAACCGTCCCTCCGAGCGCGGCCTGGAGAGCGCGGCCGATTTCATCGCCCGCCGGTCTGCTGCCCAGGCCGGGCCAGCGCAACCCGCGCCCGGATTCTGAGGAGGGCGCCGTGAATGTCACCTACCGACGAGGCTACCCGGTCAGCCGCCCCGAACGACTACTCGCATGGCTCTTGCGACGAAGTCCCACGATGCCGCCCATCGGTGCCCGGATCGACTTCGTGTCCGCCGAGCCTGTCGAAGTCACGCAGGCTTGAAGTGCGCTGCGAGGGTCCCGCGTACGGACGGCACGTTAACCGCACCCGCTGCCTCGACGAGCAATTTGGCGAGCCGCTTGGGCCAAAGCACCTGCACGCCACGGGTTGCGAAGGCTCCACCGATCAGCGGCCAGTCAGCTTCAACGAAGCAGAGTGAGCCGATGACAGGGATGTCGCCGACAACCTCGCGCACCAGGTCGACTTGCTTGAGGACGCCGTCGACCAGCTTCGTGCAGTCGCGCCGACCGACCAGGACCTTCTCGACCTTCGGCCGAAGGATGCCGCCGTCGATCTTCAACTCCAGGCGACCCTTGTACCGCTTCGCGTCGATCACCCAGATGCCGGCGGTCGTGACTGCGATGTGGTCGATGTTGGCCTTCGATCCGGGGATGCGGCGGTCATGCAGCACTGCGATTGACTCCGACACCAGTGAGTCGAGTCGCGCGCCGAGGCGCTCCTCGCCGACTGCGCCCGTTGCCCACGCCTTCGTGCTCTGCTTCTCGTCGGAGAGCGCAACGGCGATGCCGCCGAGCTTCCCCCACTTCTGACGCAGTCGCTCCTCGTCCTTGGCCTTGCGCCGCTCGTACTCACGCCGGGCTGACGAACCTGCAGCACCGACATCCACACCGCAATCAGTGAGCTCAGGTGCTTCAGAGGAGATCCGCGCTGCTGGCGAAAGTCCCGAACCAGCCGGGGCAGTCGGCGAACACTCGGTGCACCGGACGGTCTTGGTCGACCGCTCGTAGACGGCTTCCACCTTCGCCGGGAGGTCCGTGCCGCAGACTCGGCAGACCCCTGCGTAGCGGAGTCTCATCCGCCTGTCTGTGGGCTCAGCCCAATCGCCCTCGGTCACACGTGCCCCGCGTCCCAATCAATCTCGCGTCGAGAGCGACGCATCGCAAGTCGTGTTGCGCACGGCTGGCAACGCTGCAATCCCATCGGGCCTAGACAGCTGCATCGGAACTCAAGAAGATCGCGATCAACTCGGCTGGCATGGACCGCTCGTAGTCGCCCCCTCCCGCGCCGAGGACGAGCAGGGCGTCGCCACGGATCGAACCGCCGAACATCCCGACCCCGGCCATCTGGAACAGCTGCGTCGCGCGCCAGTTGACCATCTCCTCGTCGAGCGTCGCATACCGCGAATTGACGTAGCAGACCAGGTCCAGGCCCTCGATCGAGAGGTAACCACCCTCGACGGGGCCACCTTGGACATAGGGGTAGTAGCTCATCGCATTTCGCTCGTTGACGACGACCTCCGCGACCGGTCGCTCATCGTGCGGGATGTGTAGTGCCTTGATACTCATGGTCTGGTCCTTCTTGTTTGCGGTGGTGAGTTCGTGGGGGTCAGGTGGGAGGCCAGCTACTAGATCAGGACCCGCTTTCCTCGATATGAGGGGTCGACGATCACTCGGTAGAGAGGGACCTCATGTCGTTGCACCGCTTGAATGGCGGTGACCAACGCTGCACGCGCCCCAGGAACCTTCCCAAGCGTGTCCCGCGCTTCAATAGAGGGCGCGGCGAGCCAGAGCCGGTGCGCCGATGCCCCCACCAAACGGAGCGCCCCGACGGCCTCACGCGCGGCCGGCGGGGTCGCTGGGATCCGATCTCGCAGCCTGCCCGCGAGGGCGGCGTAGGCCGGGAGCGACGGATCCCCGGGCGCGTAGATGTCGAGATCCGTGGTCTTGTCTCGACGAATGACTTTCGGCTTCGGATCGAAGTCCCATGCCACGTCCGTGATGACGCCGCCACTCACTCTCTCGGCTCGCGTTCGCAGGAAGTCGCCGAGGGAGCCCGCGAATGGATCGCCCGTGCCGAAGTCGTAGGGCGTGACGACGACGAGCGTCGATCCAGCGCGCCGAAGCACGACGTCCAAGGCAGAATCGTGGAGGTCACTCGCGGCAAGTGCAGCGGAACCGACCACCTCTCCCAGCCACAGGCGACGAAGGCGAACAGCGACAGCTGGGGCTTCGAGAGGACGTGGCACGGACTATTCCTATCGGTCAACGCCGACAGTTTCCGCGGATACCGCCCAAAATCGACCGACGGAGCTGCCTGATGAACTGTCGAATCCGGCTGCGCGAGGCATCCGGCAGGGGCCGACCTAGTCGGACCAGCCGGGATACTCCGGCTCGCAGGACATCAGTGCGGGGCCGAAGCCGTCGCCCTCGTCGCCGATGGGGTACGCATTCATGCACTCCATCAGGTTCCCGGTGCGCCTGGCCTCGCTCAGCGAGTGCACCTCGCACTCAAGGTAGACGTGCTCGGCATCTGAAGCACTGATCGCATCCGCCGGAAGGCTGCAGGTGTGACAGAAAACCGTCACGCCACCGTCGTAGTCGTCGCCCACCATCAGGTAGTGGTCGCAGGGTACGGCGATGCGGCGCTTCGCCTCCGAGTAGGAGAGGCCTTCTCGCTGCATCAGGTCACGGATCACGTTCTTGGCAGCGGCGTTCTTGGTCATGGCATTGCTTCCCGGATCGACCCCGCGTCTCGACCCTGGTGTATTGGGAAGAGCGATAGACCAGTGCGATCCGGTGGACCTTGTCCTCGGCGCCGGAGGCCACGCGGGGGCCGATCGGCTCGGAGACGGGCAAGCGCTGGGTTGCCACTGCCCACAAGCATACGGCATCCCCCAGCCCTACCACGGGTCGTTCGTCGACCCCCAAGGATCGTCCGAGGCCCGCTCTGCTTGGACCTGGTCGCTGTCGGCCGCAGCCGCCGCGGCATCCACATGCCACTCGGCCCGGGCGACGAGTTCGTCGAATGTGATGATCTCGGGTTCGTGGAGGTTCCGCCTGAAGATCTCGAAGCTCCGCACCTTGTCGGGGATCGGCCCACCGCTGTCGCCGGCCAGCTGGGCCAACGAACCGATGATCACGTAGGAGCGCGGCTGGAGGAGAAACGTCCCGGTACTGAGCAACTCGCCGTTGTCCGCCTGGTCCTGGATGTAGTCACCGAGCTCACGGCTCGCGAGGTGGACGGTCTGCTGGACTTGGACAACCGCGCCGCTGACCTCCTTCGACGGGCTCCAAGCGCCAGAGCGGTACTCCTCACCGAGGAGCGTTGTCTGGTGATGCTTGATCTCTGCGAACGCGAGCGATCGCACGATGCCTGCCGTTCGCAGCAACGCATCAGCACGCTTGCCAACACCCTTGATGCTCCTCCCGACGACCGTCTGTTCAAGCTGCCCTGCCTCCCACGAGGTGAAGAGCTGACCACCAAGGCCGATTCCGAGCACCCACGGGTTCTCTTCAAGCAGCTTCTGCCAAGCCTTCTCCGGGCCTCCTGCTGCGGCGCGTGCTGCAGCGAAGGCGTCGTCGTCCTCCAGCCAAAGTCGCATCGTTGCAGCGACCACGCGCCGATGTTGCAGCGCGACAACATCGCTCGCGTCGGCATCGCTCTCGATCAAAGCGCGGAAACGCTCGGGGTCGTTGGCGTACACGCTGGCGATCGCAGCGGGGTCGGCGAACACATCACGGAGGAGCTGGTCATCCACGACGACCGTGCTTTCGCCTTCAATCGGGATCGAGTCCAGCGCCCGCAGCATGTCGATGAGGCGCGTCGCCTGGTCGCGGTCGAGTTCAAGGACGGGCTCCAGCCTGGTCATGTCGCCCGAAGTCGGGACCTTCTGGATACGGAGCTTCCGCACAGCACCTGCTTCGCGGGCCACCTGCAACTCAAGTTGCTTGCGTCCTCCCGGAGTTGTGAACACCACGTCGTTCGTCCATTCCCACTCGTCGTCGTCCTCGGTCACTACCTCATCGAAGACCCGATGGACATACCTGGCCGGCTGCCCTTGATCGCGGCCGAACTGCATCGTGAAGCTGCGGCTGGCGTACGTCCGAGTCGTGTAACGACCTTCGGCATAGGTGACCTCTGTAGGTTCGGGCAGGTCACCAAATGGACCGAAGACACTCATCAGGCGCCCTGACTCTCCTTGATGTACGTGACACCGAAGGCGACGACCTGACGGAACTCCTGGCGCCGCGCGCCCATGTCGTACTGGCTCCCCGAGCCCTTCTGGAAAATGTCGAGCCCGCGCCCGAGCAGGATCTTCCATCCGTTGTCGGTGGTGATCGAGCGGTCGTGGATGGTCTCGTCCCACTCGACGTTGAACTTGATGCCGAACGAGGCCGCACCGTCCTGGATGTCCTTGAGCATGAGGAGATGCTGCTGCTGGAAGTCGCCTTTGTCTTCCTTTGTGACGAGCTTGACGGCGACCTCGTCGGCCGGATCCTTGACCGAGGCGACCAGCGCGAGCAGGTCGACCAGGTTGCGTCCTTGGTGAGGCAGACGGATGTAGGGGTCGACGATCCTGATGTCGGTAGCTCCGCGCAGGTACGGCAGCAGCAGGCTCTCATAGGAGACGCCACGCTGGTTCTCCTGGAAGTCCCGGTGCCCCTCGAACAACGGCTCGGACTTCGGCGCTGCGTCGACCGCCGATCCTGTCGACGCTGCCTCGACGGCGGAGCCGTCCTCCGTCGCCATGTCGCTACCGGTACTGCCGCTCCGGTGGTTGTAGTAGGCCGGGTACTCGTCCTCCTCAAGGGTCGTGACGGCGCGCCAGTCGCCGGCCTTGTCGGCGTACCCGAACTTGACCTCCACCATCGTGGAGTCAATTCGCAGGATCTGGTCCTTGACGCGCTTGCGGCCTTCGACGGCGAATCGGAGGATCTCCTCGATCTGATCCTTCGTCGCCTCGCCGTGGGGGTAGATGATCTTCATGAGGCCGGAGAAGGTCTTGTGGATGCCGTCACGGTCGCGGGTGGAGATGTCCGAGCCGAGTGTGAAGTGCTGCTGGTAGCGGTCGGAGTAGTCGGCGTCGCGCATCGACTTGAGGACTTCGGCGATGTAGTCGACAACGAACCCGTAGCCGTCGGAGAACATTTCGCTGCGGATCGTGTCGACTTCCCAGCCGGGGATGTAGAAGTGCAGACGATCGAGGTACGCCGAGTCGTGGTAGCTCTCCGGGAGTTCGTCGAACAGATCCGAGTGCTTGAGCATGTACGGCACGTTGTGCGACGTGTTGCCAACGAAGACCATCGACGCCTCTGCGCCCAAGGTTTCGACGCCGCGGCTGAAAGACTTGTTCGCCATGTAGTTCTTCATGATGTCGACAAGCGCCTTGTCGGTGCGCTTCTTCTTGCCGGCGAACTCGTCGAAGGCGACGACGTCCCAGTAGCCGACGAGTCCGATGCGGCCGTTGGAGTTGTTGACGAAGAGCTTGGGGACGGTGACCTCACCGCCGGAGATCAGCATGCCGTGGGGTGAGAACTCCGAGAAGATGTGCGACTTTCCGGTGCCCTTGGGGCCAAGCTCGACGAGGTTGTAGTTGCGCTCGACGAACGGGATGAGCCGCACGAGCTGGATGAGCTTGGCGCGGCGTCCGAACAGTTCCGGGTTGAAGCCGATGGACTGGATCAGCAGGTCGATCCACTCGTCAGTGCTGAACTCCCGGCGCGAGCTGACGTACCCATCGAAGTCAAAATTGGAGAGCTGGATCGGCTTGATCGAGCCGAGAATCCACGGAACGACGCGAGCGTTGTCGCTGTGCTGGTACTCGATGTCACAGATGCACCACACTCCACCGACAAGCAGCTTTGGGTGAGCCTTGATGGTCGCGGGCGACACGAGAACCTGCTTGATGCCGAGGTTGGCGAATTCCGCCTCGTACGTGTCGTCCTTCTCGTTGAGCTGGACCTGCACCTTGTCGATGACGCGGTAGCGGCCCTTCTCACGAATGTTCGACTTGATCAGCTCGGCCTGGTTTCGGTGGACGTAGTGGTCCGCGAGGATCTTGCGAACGCTCTCGATGCCGGACTGGATCGTCGCCTCGTCGTCTGAAGCGGCGTACTGGCCCAGGAGGTACTCCAGGACGAACGAGGGCACGATGGCGTTGCCTTTGACGGCCTTGACCAAGTCCTTGCGTACGACTGCGCCGCCGAAGACGTCGTTGATCTTCTGATCGAGGGCGGACTTCGCAGGCGGACCCGCATGAGCTGGCGCGTCATCGACGCCGTCGGGGAAATCGTCGACGGCCTCGGCGAGGTCGGTTTGTCCGGTCATCGCAGCAACCTCCTAGAAGTCGAAGTCCGTCGTGAACGAACGCTTGATGGTGTAGTTGCCCTTCGAGAACGACTTCCACTGTGTCGTGTTCGGGATGGGCTCTTCGAGACGCAGCTCGACCGGGCGGTTGTTGAAGTCGTCGGCGTCCTGGGTCAGGTACAGGGTCGTCGACTGGTATCGCTGGCGCTGATCCTCGGCCGCGCTGTCGAAGGTGAGGATCGGCTGGTCAGAGATCAGCGTGTCACCGACGTACAGGCCGAGGCGGACCTTGCGCGGTTGGATCTTGTCCGCCACCGGCTCCCGCTGAAGCAGCTTGACGGCAAGCTGTCCAGTGGTGATCTTGTCGGTCTCAGGCATGAGGTCGACGTTGACGCGGCGGACGTCGCTCTTGCGCTTCTTGTTGACCGTCACCACGGGGACGACGATCTCCTGGAGCGATGCGCCGCCGTGGACGTAGCGCGTACCGGCGCCCGGCAGTGGGATGCGGTGGATCGACTTCGGAATCTGGATGTCGATGTCACCAGCGAGACCTACCTGGGCTGACGTGAACGTCATGAACGAAGGGGAAGGCTTCAGCGCCCGGCCCAACACGTAGCGACGATTGACCTTCGTCACTGCGTCACCCTGAGGTGACTCCGAGACGTAGTAGGACTTCTCCAGCGGGATGTCCTGGTAGAGGAACCCGTGATCGGCAGTGAGCAGGATGTTGGTGGCGTTGGCGTTCGTCCACTTCTTCACAAGAAGCAGCAACTCCCGGAGGGTCTCCTCCGCAGCCTCGAAGACGGTCCGCTCGGTCGGCGCCTTGTCTCCGGCCGCATCGATGCGATCGTGGTAGACGTAGAAGATCTGGTGCTGCTTATAGAGCTCACGCAGCTCGTCGCCAGGCATCGCGAGTACATCGGCAGCAGCGATCGCGTGACCCTTGACCGCTTGGAGGACCTTGTCACGGTTCGCGGTGCCGTTCGTCGGCTTCCCGTCCGCAAGCACCGGCAGGGCATTCGGATCGAGCTCCAGACTCGACTGCGGAAGCAGTGACGCCATGCCAAGTTGGGTGTAGCTCGGCAGCGATCCCAGCACTGCCGAAAGCTCCGCATCGAAGCGGTCCTCGCTGCGGATCATGGACGCAAGTTCGTCAGCGACCTCGTACCGCATACCGTCGGAGATGATCACGACCGCCTTGGTTCGTCCATCCTTCACGACAGGTTCGACGTAGCGCTCGAAGAACTTGGCCTGTGGCGCCAGAGCCGCCGACTTCCACTCGCCAGTGGGCTCCATTGCTTGCTGCCAGCACCCGCCGAATTCGTACAGGTACTTGTTGGCGTACTGCTTGTCGACCTCGGCCTTGAGCGATTCGAGGGGCTTCTGGAAGTCGGCGGTCTGGTAGGCGTGGGTGAACCATCGGTACTGCTGGTCGATTCGGAACCAGCCGGACTGGTACTTCTCAAGCCCAAGATCGGCCGAAGCAATCGCGCTCGGCAGAGCGGCAATCGCAGCGAGCAGCTCCGACGCGCTCTGGATGGCGGCGTACAACTTGGCGTACTTGGCCTTCCACAGGCTCTCCTGGCGCTGACGCACTACGTCGGCAACCTCACGCGGCGTCACCGACTGAGCGGCGACGGCGGCAGCGAGGTCGACAATCACCTTGCGGTCGATCTCCTCGAAAATCGTGACCTTGGCCAAGTCGCGATAGCCGCGGTGCTCGATCTTGGACTTAACGTCGAGCTCTTCGGCGGCCCGCGACGCGAGCGCCGTCATCATCTCTTGGCTGCGGACGTCGTAGCGGAGGCTGTTGAAGTCGCTGCGGACGTTGCGGAACTCGTCGGGCGTGGCTGACGCGAAGTCTTCGATGGCCCGGCTGAACATCCACAGGATGAAGTCGTCCATCGTTGGGGCCTTGCTCGGGTACTTGTAGATGCCGGCGAGCCCCTCCCAGAAGAACTCGTCGAGTCCAAAGCTGACCAGATCGTCGAACTTGCCAGTCTTGCCTGCGGCGTTCTCGGCGAGGAGTTCCCGAGTGATGTCTGTCAGCTTGTTTCCGGGTGCCTTCACGAGCACCTGGCACATCTTGGCGCGGAGGCGGGTGGCGTCGTCCCCGTCGCTCAGGAGCTTCTCAAGAGCCTGCTTCCGGCTGTTCGCAGCGAAGAACTTCTGGTGCTGCTCGATGACCGGAGCGAAGGCCGGGTCGTTGAGTCCGAGTTCCTGCTGGAGCATGGACGTCTTGTCCGCCGTGAAGACGCCATAGGCGAGTTCCAGGTCAAGCAGCCAGTTCCCGGTGCCGCGTGCGACTTCGCCCGAGCGGTACACCAGGTGCTTGGTGACGTGGTCGGCGAGAAGGGTGCACTTCACGTCGAACTCGTTGTCCTGCACGCGGACCACCGTCACGTCGTCAAGATCGAGCGCGTCGAGCTCAGCGTCGTACTCCCCGGCGGGGTCATGCCAGAACACAATGCGCTTGGAAGCGAGCCGACTCTGTAGGGCGTCTCGGACGGAGTTCAGGTCAGTCACCGGAAGCCTCCAAGCCGGTGATCTTCTTCAGCACCGTACCGAACTTCGGGTAGTTCGCCTTGACTCCGTCGTCGAGGTCGATGACGACATTCTCAGATGCCTTCGGGTAGAGCGTGTCGTGCTCGTACTCGTTCAGCTCGACGAGGATCTTGCGCAGCCGATCGGCTTCCTTCGCGTTGCCAGCGCGCTCTGCCTGCTGGAGGGACGATTCCAGCTTCGTGACGTACTCCCGCAGGTAGGTCAATACCGTCGAGACCGTCGACGGCGTGTAGCGGTGCATGTAGATCAGGGCGTTGAACGATCCCTTGGGGCTCGAGAAGAGCCAGTAGATCGGGCGCTTCTTGTACCGCTGGACGTGGTCGTCGTAGAACTTGGACCTGCCGGCACGGGTGATGAAGTAGTCCCGGAGGTTCTTCACGCCAAGCGACGAGGTAACGAACTCGAGATTCTCCTCGAAGTGCCGGTCACCAAACGCAGTCCGCAGGAACTGGCGGACTAGCCCCACGATGTCGTCCTCGAACCAATCGCCGTCGACGATTGGGACGACGTTGTCCGTGTCAGGCGGGAAGGACGGCGACGGAACCTTAGAGAGGTAGTCCTGCAACGTCGCTCCACGATCAGCGAGGATCAGCCCCGGCGCATCAGGACTGTAGCGACCAAACGCACAGCCGACCGCATACGAAACCAGATCCCTGACTGTGTCGGCTCGAAGGGCGGCTTCCGCCTCAGCAGGAGTCTTGCTTGCGTCGCGGTATCGGTACGAAGGGTTGAATGTGAGAGTTACCGCCTCAGGGCTCACCTCTGCGCGAACGAGCTCTTCGTCCAAGCCATACGCATCAATAACAGCGCGATTCAGACTCTCCTCAAGCTTGGTCACCTCCTCTACTGCATGACCCCATCGACGCCGCGCGCGGCTATACGCCTCCGACAATGTTCCGTCCCCAGAGGAACCATCGAGCAGTGGGTTGACACCGAACGAGTCGGACGTCTCGCAGGAATTCCAGTCCGCCCGCGCATACTCAACAAGATCTTCGACACAGCTCGTGCTGACCCGCGCGCGTTCCAACACTGGCACGCGAAGAATGTCACCGACGTTCAATGTCATCGAGGGGTTCAGGACCCACAAGATCTGCTGGGCGGCTGTTGAATTCAGAACACCGAGAGCGCGGATTAGCCGTTCACGATCGTCTCCCTCCACAAAGACCGTCGGCGCAAGCGAGCTGTACTCCTGGTCCTGTTCCTTGATCCGGAAAGAGTTCGTGCTGGACGTGATCTTCGAGGCAGTGATGCCCATCCGGTACCAATAGCGATCGTTGTGGAGTCCGCCATGCGATGCGTACTCCGAACGCGCAGCGTCGTCCCACCGAACGACCCGGAACCTATTCCCGTACCACCGGCGAAACTCGCCCCCATGCGACAGGTGTCGCCACCCACTCCCAATGCTGGAATGAGAGACCTCCCACACGTACCGCACATACCGGACATCGTTGTGGGTCTTGAGGCGTCCGCCTGACACGAACTCAGTGTCGAGTAGTCGTTCTGAAAACGCGCTCACCAGAACGTCGCTCAACCAGTAGGCGATGGGTGCCGACGGGATTCTTTCAAACTCCGCCGGAGTCGCTTCGAACCAGCCGTCCTGTCTTGACCGTCCAGATGTAGCCCCAGGAATTGCTTGCGCTTTGCCTCCACGCCAGGCAGCGACGTGCGAACGAAAACCGACCGAACCTGCGGGTTGGAGATCGGCGTAGCGCCGAGCACGTATGCTGTATTTGCGCCGAACTTAGAGGGCAAATTTCCTGAATCTCGAATGTGAACCAGACTCTTGATTGCCGCGGTTTTAAGCAAGTTGTGTCGCAGATCTTCAAACGACTTGATGGATAGCCATGTGTCGCCAGTGACCATCGCAACTACTCCGCCGGGCAGGGTGAGATCCAGGCCGCGCCTGACGAAACAAGCGTAAAGATCTTGTTTGTATTCGAGGTACTCGGACTTGACAAATTCCGTGAGCGCCCTCCCCATGTTTCCACTGCCCATATACGGCGGATTCGCGACAACGACCGCGTACCGCCGAAGCAGGTACTCCGCCTGAGCGAGCACGCGCCGCGCCCACTCGAGAGCGTCTGCCCTGAAGATGTCGCCTCGATCAGTCAACGTGTCCAGGTGCCTACCCAGACGCGCGACCAACGCCGCGTCGGGCTGGATTAGCGCGCCGATAGTGTCGGCTTCGGCAAATTGGTTCCAGACTGCCTCTTCCGCGTGCCGTTCTCCGTCCTTGGTGATCAGATAGGTCAACTCGTCGGGGCTGAATGTGATCGGGTCGGGTACACAGATGTTCGGCTCAACTGTGTCCTTGAGGAACAGCCTTCTTTTTGCCGCCGCTTTCATAGTGAGCGCGAAGGCTGCGAGGGCTCCCGCGCGGGGGTCGATTTCGGTGCCGTAGAGATTGTTGGCGAGGATCAGGCCAGGAATCTCGGACGGCGCGTACCCCTCTTCCTCGTAGATCGCGTAGAGGAGGTCGAAGGCGTAGGTGAGCATGTGTCCCGAGCCGCAGGCCGGGTCGATGACCTTGAGCTCCTCCGGTTTGCTGATCTTGAGGAAGTCGGTCTCTTCGTCGACCGGGGCGATGTAGTAGTCCATCTGGCGTGCGAGACCCGAAGATGGGCGGTTGAGCATCCAGAGACGCCCGAGGGAGTTCTCGACGAGGTAGCGAACGATCCAGTGCGGGGTGAAGAGCTGGGTGGCTGCGGGGATCTCGTCGGCGCCGGCCTTCTTGTTCTTCTTGAACCCGGCGAAGACTTCGTCCTTCCGCTCCGAGATGTAGAACTGGTAAAGCCAGCCGATGACTTCGACGTCCTCGCAAACGTCTTCGGTGAGTACTGAGACCGACCGGCTGAGGACGGAGTCTTCGGCGAGCAGGTTGGCCGGAATGAGCAGCTCTGTGTAGTCGCCCTCCCGCTCGAACATGAACGGCATGGCCCTGTTCCAGAAACGGCAGTAGTCCGCAAGGAGCAGCGCGTACGCCTCGGCCTGGGCGTCGACGCCGGGGCGCGGCTGACGAGTGCCGTTTAGCAGCCCTGTGACCGTGGTGCCGTTGGTCCCCTTGACCACGTCGGTGTCGAGCTGGCCACGCTTGGCTGCGGCGAGCACCTCGGGCTGGCCGACTTGATCGGTCGCAGGCGAGACGACACCGATCGCGGTGTAGCCGTTGGCGTCCATGAACCGCAGCGCGACGACGCGGTTGAACCAGGTGTACGCGACCTTGTCGGCGACATGGGCCTTCCCTTTGTCGCCTCCGCCGGCTCCGGCGATGGCCCGCTCCAGCGCGGTCACGGCCTTGGGCTGCTCCACACGCTCGGGCGAGCCCTGGGCGAGCACGGCGGTGATCCGCGCGCCCACTTCGCGGATCAGTTCGGTGCGAGCCGCGGTGGCAAACGACTTCAGCGGTGCGGTTTCCATCAGAGCGTGATTCGCTTTCCGTCGTTTAGGGTCTCGACGAGTACTGCTCGCAGTGCGGTCAGATAGTGGTTCATATCCGTCGCGTTTTCGATGAAGGCTGGCCCAGTGGGCACCTTGATGGTGCTGAGGGCGACCGATGGCTTCACCGGCTCCGATGGGTTCGCGGACTCTGCGAGTTCGTCGACAAGAGCGGGATAGATCGTCGAGACAAAGTGCGCACCGGTCTGTTCCATCACCGCAACGAGTCGCTCACCGTCCAGGCTCGCGAACACGATGTCGATGCGGCCGGTGACCGACTTCTGCGCCTCCGCGGTTGCTCCGATGAAGATCGGTTCCTCGAGCAGGCTCGCCAACTTGTTCTCGATCCCACTCCTCACTGCGGCACGGCTCTCGCTCACCTTGCTCTCGATCAGGCCGCGGAGCGTATCCACAGCCGCCTTGAGCTGGTTCATCTTGTTACCGCGGAAGGCATTCGGGTCCGCAAGCAGCGCCTCAACGGTGTCAGTGCTGCCGGCGGGGAGATAGCCGAGGTTGCCAGCGTTGGCCTTCAGGAGGGCATCCGCCTCATCGAAGATCTTGGCCTGCTGGCCGTTGAGGAAGGACTTGATCGGATCGACCATGTCCTCCTTGGCCTCGAGCAGCTCGTCGGCCTTGTCGAAGTCGCTGAGGTACCAGTCGATGGGCTTGCCGACGACCTGGTCGAGCAGGCTGACGACGCCCGAGAGTTGGCCGACGAACGGATAGCGGCTACTGCTCACGAGGGCGTTGAGCTCGTCGCGCTTGGCCGCAAGCTTGTCCTTACCGAAGCGGGCCAGCTCGGTCGAGTCGCTCGGCACGGCGCCCTCGTCGAAGAAGTCAGTGCAGAACGTCTTGAACTTGGCGACCTTCGTGGCGTCGTACGCCTTCTGCGGCGCGACGACGGTGTGCTGCTGTTTGCCGGTGTTACGGATGATGGATGCGGCCTCGGTCCGCACAACCGGGTTCGCGTCGACCGCGAGCGCGACCTTTCCGTGACCGACCAACCAACCGAGCACGACCTCGATGGAGCCGAGGTCCCACCCGTAGGGCTTGGACTCGAACCGGTCCACGATCTTCTTGACGGTGACCTGCTCTCCAAGCTTGGTCTGGGAGATGATCCACGACTCCATCTCGGTGCCAGGCGAGCTGAGCGCGCTCAGCGATCCCGCGCTGAACAGGCCCTGGTCATTCTGGACCGCCGCCGCGACCTGCTGCTCCGGGTAGACCTTTCCTCCGAGCAGGCCGAGGTTCGTGTAGGTCCGGTTGACGAGCTCTTGGAATCCGTCGCTCACGCGCGTGACGGCATCCTGAGAGCCAGAGGTGATCTTCGCGGCGTTGATGATCAGTTGCGCCTTGCCGACGGCCTGGCGGAGGCGCTCGATGAGCTCCTTCTCGCGCTCGGCGTTGAGCACCTGCTTGGACTGGAGGATCGCTTGGGTCGAAGGCAAGGCACCTGAGTTGGTGCGCTGCTTGGTGTACTTCTCCGTCTTAAGCAGCAAACGCAAGTCCGCGAGCAGCCGCTTGTCGCGACCAAGGAAGACGCGTAGCTCGTCCTTGCCCATGCTCTGAGCGGCGATCTCGGTGTCGGTGTAGTTCGTCTCGGGCGTGATGAAGTGGACGGTCAGCTCGCGCTGATTGCCCTGGACGATGTCGTCGAGCTTGTAGCCGAACGGGAAGTCCTGGCCGTTCTTGGCGTACTTGAGCTTGTTCGTCTTGAGGATGTCGGAGGAGAGGTACTTGAAGAGCTTGTTTGAGACCTCGGACGAGTCGACGTCGACTGACTTGATCTCTTTCTCGATCTCCTGTTCCTCGTTCGTCAGGTATTCGTAGACGTTGCCATTGCGCTGGACGTACGACTGCGTCTCCAGCAAGTTGAGCGCCTCCTGCACCTGCTTGCCGAGCGCGTTGAGGTCGAGACCGAAACGGTCGTAGACGAGCACCGTGAGGTTGCGGGGGTGGCCTTGAACGTGTCGACGTACTTGACCAGGAACAGCGCCTTCAGCAGGCGGTTGGCGAGGATCGTGACATCGGATCCCGGATCGGGGAGGTGCTTCTCGGCCTGGAGGATGGCACTCTGAGCTGCGGACTTCAGCGCCGCGCTGATCCCGGCGAACATCTGGTCAAACGTGGCCAGGAAGCCGACCTGCTCCGCGCCGATGCGCTTGGCGACCTCCTGAACGACACCGAGCATGGACCGCTCACCGACCGAGCTGTTCTTGCCCTCAAACATGTTGTGGTCCGACAGTCCCTCGATGGCGGCTTGGAACATCGGGATCTGGTAGGTCACGAACGGGTAGGTGCTGATGAAGCGTCCGCCGTCGACGTAGTTTCGGTAGGTCTTCGCACCGTCGACGAAGTCGAAGATGGTCTTGAAGTTGGCACCCTCCTTGACGTGGATGGCCATGAGCTCGGCTGCACCTGCGTCGTTCTTCTCAAGGAGGCGCTTGCTGATGACCTCCTCCACGTCCTGGCTGGTGAGCTTCACCTTTGCGCTGAACCGTGCCTGGATCTTGGAGAAGTCGTTCCCCTGCTGCCTGGTCCGGTCGCCGATGACCTTGTCCATGTCCTCCTGGGAGGTGACAAAGACCCACGACTGTCCCTTGCATTTCGTGTTGAGGGACTCGGCGATCGTCTGAAGGTTGAGCATGAGCTTCACGTCGTCGGCGATGAACTGGCCGACCTCGTCGACGAAGAAGTTGAGCCGGAAGCCGGGCTCCTGCTTGTCGATCCACACCTTCACGGACGTGGCGAAGTCTTCGATGGAGACGGCGTACGACTTCTGGTACTGGGCGATGATTCCGGGGTTGGCCTCCCCGTTGACGTCGGCGAATGCCTTGTCGATGTTGTGGCCTTCGAGCGCCGTCTGCTCTCGTCCCTGCGCCCAGTCGATCCCGGCGTGCTTCACGAACGCGGCCTTGAACGCGTCGTACTGGCCGCGCTTGTCGAGATCCTCCTCGAAGCGCGCGACGGCTCCGTCGTTGCCGTAGTAGCCGCGGCTCTCGTCGAATACCTTGACGAAGACCTTGAGTAGCGCGTCCGTCTGATCCTTGGCGATCAGCGTGGCCTTCTGGTCGATGTTGAAGAGCAGGCTCTTCGCCGGGATGGCGGCGGCCTTCTTTAGTGAGGCGATGAGCATCGCGTCATCGGTCTTGCCCAGGAAGCTCTCGCTCACCTCATCGCGCGGGAACGCCTGACCCTCAACGTCGCCGAGGAGGTGGGCGAGCATCTTCAGGAGGTGTGACTTACCGGAGCCGAAGAAGCCGGAGATCCACACGCCATTGGCGTTCGTGTAGTTGGTGTACTCCTCCAGCAACGGGGCCACACCCTTGGCCGCGTCGTTCGTGAAGACGTACTCCTCGACCTCGATGCCAAGGTGGTCGACGTCGTCGGCCTTGACGACACCCTCGATCGAGCGGGTGACGTCCTTGAGGAAGATCTCGTTGAGTTTCATCGGGTCATGCTTCCTGGTCGAGGATGCGCTTCGCGCGGTAGAAGGAGTCGTCCTTGAGCTGCCCAAACAGAACAAGTGATGATCCCTGCGTCGCCGACACTTCGTAGCGTCCTGGGAAGAACATCAGCATCGGCTTGTCAGAGACGACGGTTTGCAGGTTGTTGAGAACGGTGTGGGAGCGCACGAACGGGAACACCTCGCCGATGCCGGTGAGGAAGAGGATCTGGAACGACTCCGCTTCGATGCGTGCCTTGATGGCCGGCGCCAGATGAATCTGAGGGTCCAGCATGTTCTGGAGCATCTTGAGGAAGTCGGTCTTGTCCATCGTCGGCTCGGCCGCCAACACGCGATCCCAGACGTTGCGTTCCTTGAGGAGATCGACGCACAGGTCGTACAGGTTGATCTCGAAGACCTTGATGCCCAGGTCGGTGTCGAGCTTGGTCTTGATGCGCTTCTTTGCTTGGGCGACGTCGAGCGCCCAAGCCGGGTCGTAGTCGTAGATGAAGTGGGCGACCTCGTTGCCCAAGCCCTCCATCTTCAGAAAGCGCTCGCTGCTGAGCACCTTGAACAGGTGGTCCTCCTGCTGAGTCAGCGTCGTCCTTGGCTGCACGGCTCTCACGCCACTCTCGTTGGGAAGAATCGGATGTCGCTCGGCGTGCGCTGGTCCAGGCACTCTGCGACGCGGGAAGACAGGAGGGCAGGCTCGATGTGGCCCTGCTTGGTCAGCAGACCTGCCTCGACCATCATCTTGAACAAGACCTGCCGGAGCTTCTGGTACGACGAGCCGGTGACGTCGTCCAGTTCGTCGTGCCACATGGCCTTGGCGCGGTAGAACGAGTCGTAGTCCTCGTACGAGACCGTGCCCGCAAGCGTGAGAAACCGCTCGCGGAGCACCTCGTCGGCGAACTCGCCGATCAAGGCGTACTTCCGACAGGCGGCCGTCCACATCAAGTGACCCCGCTCGGTCGACGTCCCTTCAGCGACGATCTCAAGCTCCTCGTCCGACAGGAGTTGTAGGCGGGGCACGAGCGCGCCGAGCGTGCGTGTGTTGGACCTGGCAACCCGGGTGCCAAGGAGGTTCTCCGTCTGGGCGAGTGCACGTGTGGCCTTCCAGTCGCGCTCGCGCAGGTAGATCGGGGCGACCACTGCCGCCTCGTTGGTGAGCAAGGTGCCGCTCGTGAACGACAGGGCGTAGCGGTCGGTTCGCGGAGTACCCGTCATCGTGTGCACCTCCCCTTAGCTGGAACAAAGTCGATCAGGATATATCTGAGCCGTCCGACAAGACAGCCCCGGTCGGTCATGCAGGCGGACCCGCCTCCTCGGTAACTGCGGCGCCCCCGCTCCGGACCCACGCGTCGACTTCGCTCGCTTGGAACTTCCAGAGGCGGCCGACCTTGTGGGCCGGCATGGCCTTGTCAGAGATCCAGGCATAGACGGTGTCCTTCGTGACGCCCAGGTGGGCGGCGATGTCGTCTGCGGACAGCCAGGGTTCGGACATGCGACGTGGCCTTCCCAGTTCAGCGAGACCGGTTTTAGCAGGGTATGACCGATCCTAATCCAGGTTGTTACCGGTTTGCTGGGGTTCTGTCGCGCAAGTCCGACAGACTTGGGCCATGGCCACATGGGGTCCACTGCGCGCGCTGCTCGCCGACGTCGACGAGTCGGTGACCCTCGCCTGGGACAAGCTGGACGCATTGGTCGGCGGCCTGCCCCGATCCGCGTATGAGCACAACGCGTTCTGGAAGGGCACCCGTTCCGGTTGGCCCGGCTTCACCACCGCATCGGTCAAGGTCGGCGAGTCCGTGACCTTCGTTCGCCGTACAACGACGGCGACGGCCATCTCACCGCGCGACCCCGTGCCTGTGACCGCAGCCTCGGACTCAGAGGCGGACGTGATTCTCGTGGGGTGCGTCAAGAAGAAGCGGGAAGTCCCGGCGCCCGCCAAGGACCTCTACGTGTCGGCGCTCTTCCGGAAGGAACGCGCCTATGCAGAGGAATCCGGCGCGCCGTGGTTCGTCCTATCAGCAGAACACGGGTTGGTTGATCCTGAAGCAGTCCTGGAGCCGTATGACCTGAACCTGTCGAAGACATCCCGTGACTACCGTCGGTCCTGGGGCAGGACCGTGGTCGACCAACTCCGGGGGGTCGCCGGACCTTTCGGTGGCAAGACGATCGAGCTCCATGCGGGCTCGGCGTACGCAGAGGCAATCCGTGGCTTGCTGTCGGCGGAAGGTGCCACTGTCATCGAGCCGCTGGCCGGACTAACGATGGGGGCTCGGCTCGCTTGGTACGGAGCGAGCGGCACGCCAGAGTCGTTCGGATCTCCCCGGCCGGTTCCCGAGGCAAATGTTGCCGACCTGCTCGATCGGCTGACACGCACAGACGACGCGATCACCCCTGCCACGTTCCTGGCAGGGGCGGGGAACGGGCTGCGCTCCCCCGGGCTCTACAGCTGGTGGGTCGACGACGAGGGCGCCGCTGACCTGAGTCGCGGACTCGACCAACCCGTCACACCCGGACTGATCTACGCCGGGCTCGCTGGCGCCACCCGATCGCGCAGCGGCCGGAGGTCCAAGAACACGCTCTGGGGCCGAATCAAATCCATGCACCTCGGCGGACGTCACGAGTTCTCGACCTTCAGGCTCAGTCTTGGGTCGATCCTCGCGGAGGCACGAGGTGAGGTCGACATCGACGAGGGCGCCCTGACTGAGTGGATGCACGAGCATCTGCGCCTCGTGGCTGTCCCTGTCGTGGACGCGGACACGCTCGGTGACGTGGAGACGGCCGTCCTCACCGAGTTGGATCCCCCGTTGAACCTCGACAAGGTTAAGCGGACTCCGCTGCGAGTGCGGCTGTCCGCGTTGAGGAAGGCGCACGGTCGCCGAGGGCGTTCCGCAGCATCAGCGGAAGGCTGAGCACGGCCATCCAGGCGAACTTCATCGCGTTCCAGAAGAAGAGAAGCACCAGCACGTTGAGCCAGCCAAGGCCGGGGCGAGCGGCTCCTTGGATCGTGAGCGCCGTCAGGCCGAGGTAGGCGGGCGTGGCGACGAGGGCGACGGGGAGCGCCCACTTCAGGCCGCGCGGGCCCCGCAACCAGTCGACTGCGCGGTTGGTGGGCATGTAGAAGCGGAGGTAGCCGCGGATCGCGGCGCTGAGGTGCCAGAGTGCGGTGAGCATGACGGTCTCTTTCGGTCGGGATCACCTCCTCCCTATGCCTGACATCCGACAGGACGGGCGCACCATCGCCCACCCTGGGGATAACCCGGCCGGAACTGCCGCTGTGTAGCGCTACGCCAGCGCCCGTCCCTGCCGTTCGACAGCCCTGCGCCCGTCCTGGGCGTTGGCGGCTTCCTCGGAGATCCTCCGGGCACGGCGGATCGCCTGCTCAGCACGGGCGGCATCGAGCTTCTGCGCGACGTTCTTCGGCTCCCCGAGCACCCTCCGCCCGTCCACGTCGTACCGGTGGCGGTACGCGGCGACCGTCCTGACTTCGTAGAGCCAACGACGTCGGGCGAACTCGGTCATAGGCACGGCGCCGAGCCGCTTCAGCCACGGCTCCTTGCATTCGACGGCCTCCTCGGCGAGCGTCATCGCCCGTCCTTCCATGAGATCCGTGAGTTGACCGAGCACCTTGGCCATCGGTTCGCTCATCGGGCCGCCGGCGACCGGGATCAGGCCGACGACCAGTTTCGGGGACGGGCGATGCTTGCCGTGCTTCGGTTGGGCCGCCTTCTGGAGTCGGCTGATGATTACAGCGCCTTCGTCCTCGGCGTCATCGAGCGACCGGCGCCTGACCAGCTTCGGCAGGAGCCTGTCGACGTCGTGGTGGTCGGACTCGGCCCTGCGAAGCGCAGCGGTGAGCGGGCCGAACGACTCCGACGCCAACACCTGCTCGACCTGGGCATCGCTCAAGCCGCTGTTCCTGATCGTCCGCACCCACCGATCGCGCTGGGCAACCGCGCCGATCGTTTCGTACTCCGCCGCGAGCTGAGCGATGGATGTCCAGCGCTCCTGCTCGGCGGCGATCATCTGGTGCGCGGACAGTTCGCCGCCAATGTGCTGGAGGACGCCGTACAGCACGGTGTGGGCGTTGACCTCGTCGCCCTCGGGTGGGGCGTGGCCCTCGTCGGGCTTGTCGAGGGCGACGTAGGCGATGTTGGAGTCGCGGCCGCGGGTCATGGAGACGTAGAAGTTCTCGCGGGTCGTCGAGCCGGTGACCACGACGTGTGAGGTGTCGACTGTCAATCCCTGGGCTCGGTGGGCGGTGACGGCATAGCCGAGGTCGACGTGCTCGGCGACGTACGCCGCGGGAAGCGTGACGGTGCCACCGAAGTCGACGCCGAGGCGCTGGACCTGCGTCGAGCCATCCTTGTGGACTCGGGTGACGGTCCAGCGGTCGCCGTTGCGGACCCACCCGCCGCGCAGCGTGTGGAGGTGGCGGTCGTTCTTCCTGGTGATGATCAGGTCACCCTCGGACGCCTGGGTGCCGTCGGCGAGGTTGACCTCGACGTCTCCCACCGGGTTGCCGACGATGCGATCGGCACGAGCCCGTCTGTTCAGGTACTTCACCGTCTCGCTCGCCTCCGCTACCAGGAGCGAGGTGCGCCCCTCCCCCACGTCGGAGGCCCACGCGAGGTAGGCGGCGTCCACCATCTCGTCGGTCGTGCCCTGGTGGACCCGGTCGCGCGCGAGGTAGGTGCCGATCACCTCCGCCCGTCCATGCCGCAGGTCGAGCGAAGCGGTCTTCTCCCAGTCGTAGGTGAACCGGTGGACCTCGGTCAGCTCGGGAGTGTCAGGACGGGCGGAGACCAGCAGGCTGAAAGCCCCTCCTGCGTCGACCGACTGGAGTTGCGCCCAGTCGCCGACAAGCAGGACCTTCGCGCCCGCGTCGACCGCGAGGGCGGTGAGCCGGTCGAGGGTGAGCGTGCCGGCGAGGGTGGCTTCGTCGAGGATGACGAGTTGGCCCTCGCGGAACTGCGCCCGGCCGCGGTCGTGCTCGTCGAGCCACTTGGCGGTGTTCTCGCAGGCGATGCCCAAGTCCTCGGCGAGCACCTGGGCGGCGACGGCGCTCGGGGCGAGGCCGACGACGCTGCCCTTGCCGTGGGCCTTGGTCCAGGCGGTCTTGAGTGCGTGCATCGCGGTGGTCTTGCCTGCACCGGCCGGGCCGACCAGGACGTCGACCTGACGCCCGGACACGGCGATGCCCGCCAGCGCCTCGGACTGCTCGACAGACAGCAGGTGTTCTTTGCGCGTCACCCGCTCGATCACGTCGAGGCCGACCTCCGGGGCCGTCATGTCCTCCGATCTCTTGAGGAGTCGGTCCTCGGCGGCCAGCAGCGTCTCGGAAGTAAACACGACCGAGTGCCGCGGCCGGAAGCGGCTAGTGCCGTCGGCCCGCCGGAAGGTCTCCGGGACTGCGACCAGTTCCGGTGGGGTGATGGTGAGCGACTCCCGCTTGGCGGCCTCGACGATCATCCCGACGACGGCCTCGCGGTCCTCGGCGCTGGCGAAGCGCCAGCCCATCGTCTGCCGGGAGGCCTCGGCCCAGAGGTTCCAGTGCCGCCAGGTCGACCGCTTCTCCTCGACTGCCCCGACCACGGAGACGGCGACCTCGCCGATCACATCGAGCGGTACGTCGTCGGCCCGGAGGGTGGACGGGCGATGGGACGGGCGGTGACCTGCTTCGCCCACTCGACTGCGCCCGCCCCCAGTGTCTTCTCCGCCCGCCCTCGCCATTCGGTGGTCAGGTCGAACAAGGAGTGGATCTCCTTCTCAGGGCGTGTGGCGAGCGTGGCTTTCGCGCGCAGTTGGATGATCCGGGCTGGGGATGGGCGGCGCCCGGTGCGCTCAATGTGCTCGGCGATGAGCCGGTCCTTCTCCTTGTCGATGTGGCTTGACCTGCTCGAGAACTCACGGATGAGGGCCTCCGGGACCGGCTCGAGTTCCCAGGCCGGGTTGCGCTCGCTTCCCCGGTCACGTTGTTCCCACTCGATCCCGAACAAGCGGGTCATACGGTCGGCGAGCACGGCGTTGTAGTGCTCGGAGATCGGTACGTTTGCCTCGTACATCGGAGTCCCGTCCAGGCTTCGCCAACGGCCGTCCTCGGTCGTCTTGACCTTGCTGGAGATGACGACGTGCGTGTGGAGTTGGGGGTCGCCCAGCCGGGAGTCCCAGTGCTCGTAGGCCGTGGCAGCGACGCCGATGACGTCGGCTTGCATCACCGCACCGTCACCGGCTGCAACGCCTCTCCTGGTCGCGACGATTTCGCGCTCCATGAAGTCAAGGACCTCGGCAACGGCGTCGTGGTGGGCTTGGACAATGAGGGCCTGGGTGCCGGCGTCGGCAACGCCCCAGAGCGCAGAGACGGATTTCGGGACACTGAACGTGAAGTCGTACCCAGCAACCCCGGCGGAGGGCTTCCTCGCCTCCTCGCCCCTGATCTGCCTGACCGCAGCGTCGCGTTGCTCCTCAGTCAAACGGGGACTCAGGACGGCCACTCGGGCGGCGACGCGCTCATCAACCGGAGGGAACGTCGGGAAGGCCCTGCCGAGCTTCTCGCCGGTGACGGGGTCGAGGCCTGCGCCGATCAGAAGCTGGAGCTGCTGCGAGGTTACGACGTCGTCGCGCTTGATCTCGCCACTCCCGAAGGCGTGAAGGGCGGAGCCCATCCACCGCCCGGGCGGAGTGCCCTCGTCGGTGTAATACCTGGTGACCGGATTCGGGTCGCCCACGTTGGCATCGCCGCGCACGACGCTCTTGAGCAGGTAGTCGTAGCCCCGGCCGGCGTAGATCTTTCTCATCGAGACGGTCATGGCCGCGAACCTCCTCGTCGTGAAGGTGTGCGGAAGGATTCACAGCCCGCGATTCGACCCGGGTTGTCCACAGGCCCCGGGCCACGGAGCCCGCCTCGCTCTGCATGACGTGTATGTCGAGAAGAGCGCAGCGGACCGCGAGGACGGGCGGAGGGTCGAGGAAGCGCGACGACCGCCGGGGCGGCACACCTGCGTCAGCAGAGCGGCTCTCGGCCGCAGGGAGTGAGGACGCAACGTGAAAACCAGATCGGTTCAGGATCAAGGATCTGTCGTACGATGCGAATGCGACGACCTAGTCGGCCCGCCGTCCGGGCGCCGTACGCGTCCTTCTCGGGGTGTTCTCGCGAAGGCGACCAGGACTCGGCCATGACGAACGCACGACGCTTCTCGCTCCTGGCGACCGCTGCTGCGGTGGCGATCGCAGTGGGAGGTTGTGCCTCCGACGGCAATGATCCGGAGGCGACCCCGACCCCCACCTCGAGTTCGAGCTCGCCCGCCCCGACCACCACTTCCCCGACGCCGCAGTCCGACAGCGATATCGCATCAGAGGCGGCGTCGGCGCTTGTCACGAAGTACTACGACACCGTGGACCGGCTTGGACAGCAGCCGAGCGAATCACTCGGCGCGCTCTCTACGGTCGCGACCGGAGTGCAGCTGTCTGCCCAGCAGACCGCCTTGAAGAGTCAGCGCGAGGCCAACCAGAAGCAGGTCGGCGACACCAAGATCGCGAAGCTCGACGTCCAGTCGGTCAACCTCGACAACTCCGATCCGAAGGCGGGCAAGGTTCCCACGGTCCAGATCGATGTTTGCTGGGACGTCAGCCGGGTTGACGTGGTCGATGCGACCGGCAAGTCCATCGTCAGCAGCAGCCGCCCCGACACCGGCTGGACCCGTCTTACCGTCGCCAACTACCACTACGCCGCCAACCCGACCGGGGCTGGCGGGTGGCCACCGGTCAAGACCTCAAGAAGGACCCATGCGACGCCTCGTGATCCGGATCGTCGCGATCCTGATCACCGCCGGCGGAATCGTCGCCGGGGCCCGATCCCCGCGCAGGCGGACACGGTTTGCCAGCAGACCAACCCGACTACTGGCGAGTGTCTGATCTGGGTCGAGGTACCCGGAAATCCGTCGGACCCGGGCAACGACGGCGGTGACGGCCCGACGGACACCGGCACGGGCTCTGCCTGCTACTGGGACGGCACAGACCAAGGGATCTCGAAGCCACCGCCCGGTCCGGTCCCCTGCTCAAACGAGGCGGGCTACTGGTCGAACGCCTACAACTGCTACATCGCGGCGGTCGATCCCCAACCGCCGGCAGGCGACACGAGTTGGCAGGGCCACGAGCCCGGGGATGGCGCGGTCTACAACTGCTACCAACCTCAGACCGACCTACTGATTCTGGTGTGGGCAGCCGATCCACCGCCGAACTCCGGCACTGGCCCAACGCCGCGCGAGGTCGCTCAGCTGGCGATCGAGCAGATGGCGTTGCGGGCCATCGACATCGGCATCACACCTGAGCCAGGTAAGGACAGCATCGGGATCGTCGGCATGCCGGTCTGGCTCTGGGTCGCGACGCCGAACGAGCACACCTGGGGACCGATCACCGAGTCCGCGACGGCCGGAGGCATCACCGT
The DNA here is from genome assembly GCF_006494815.1 of Nocardioides sambongensis. Lineage (NCBI taxonomy): Bacteria > Bacillati > Actinomycetota > Actinomycetes > Propionibacteriales > Nocardioidaceae > Nocardioides > Nocardioides sambongensis. The sequence continues at coordinate 860,620 of NZ_CP041091.1, read as the reverse complement.
CACGGCGACGGCAATGGTCCGCCAGGTCACCTGGGGCATGGGCGACGGCACCGACGTCGTGTGCACGACCGCCGGCACGCCGTACAAGGCGGCGTACGGCGACAAGTCGTCCCCGGACTGCGGTCACACCTATGAGAAGTCCAGCTCGTCGCAGTCGGACGGGAAGTACACCGTGACCGCCACGTCGGACTGGGTCATCACCTGGGAAGGCGCCGGACAGACAGGAACCATCCTGCTGAACGGCCTCACACGGACGACCGCGATCTCGGTCGGGGAAGCGCAGGTGCTCGTGCAGTAGCGGGCGCGGAGAGGCAGTGAGTATGAGTACAGCCACCGGAGTCGACGGGACTCTCAACACGCAGGGTCCGGCCGCGACACCGCTCGCCCCGCCGCCGAAGCTGCGCCGCCGTCCTGCCCTCGTGGCGGCCGCGATCGGCGCCGTCTGTATCGGCGCCCTGCTCGCTGGCTGGGCCTGGACAGCGACCACGAACACCCAAGAGGTCCTCGTCGCGCGGCACAGCATCGAGCGCGGATCAGTGATCGAGGCAGACGACCTCGCCCGCGTGCGGCTCAGCGCCGACCCGGCTCTCAAGCCGGTCACCGGCTCGGAGCTCGACCAGGTCGTCGGCCAACGCGCTGCCGTGGACATCGCCGAGGGCGGGATGCTGACCCCCGGATCGTTCACCGACACGGTCGTCCCAGGCGAGGGAGAATCTGTGGTGGGCGTGGCACTGACGCCGGCGCAGGCGCCCGGCCTCGACCTTCAGTACGGCGACAAGGTCCGCGTCGTGGCAACCCCGGCACAGGGCGACGAGCTTCCCGCCGGCGCACCGCTCACCAGCGACGCGACGGTCGTCGGCGCACACATCTCCGACGAGACCGGCCAGACCGTGGTCGACCTCCTCGTCGCGAAGACCGACGCCGCCGTGCTCGCCACCCGCATTGCAACAGGCAACATCGCCCTTATCTTGGACTCCCGGGAGCGCTGATGGCCGTCGTCACCCTCTCTTCTGCTTCCGGGTCCCCCGGCGTGACCACCACGGCACTGGGCCTCGCATTGTTGTGGCCACGCCCCGTGCTGCTGATCGAGGCCGATCCGACCGGCGGCTCGAACCTGCTTGCGGGCTACTTCCGCGGCACGCGCGAGTACGACGCGGGACTGATCGAGCTGGCGCTCACCGCCAGCGACCTCGGCGAGGCCCTTGCGGACGTCGCCCAATCCCTCGACGACACGACCGTCTCTTTCGTCGCCGGGACCCGATCGCACACCCAGGCCGGTGCACTGAGGGATCTGTGGGAGCCGCTCGCCAACGCGCTCGGCGACCTTGAGTCCACGGGGCAGGACGTCATCGTGGACGCCGGCCGCCTCGGCCTCCACGGCTCCCCGCAACCGCTGCTCGACGCCGCCGACCTTGCCTTACTCGTCAGCGGCACAACGCTGCCCAACCTGTCGGCCCTGCGGTCCTGGGCCGAGGCATTCCAGCGCCCGGCACTGGACTGGCACCAGTCGGGCATCGTGCTGGTCGGCGAGGGACAGCCCTACAACGCGCGCGACGTCGCCGCAGCCGTCAGCCTGTCCGTCGTCGCGTCGCTTCCCGAGGATCCCGAGACGGCCGCGGTGTTCTCTCGAGGGGCGCAGCCGTCCAAGCGTCACGAGACCAGTCCCCTCATCCGCGGCCTCAACTCAGCTATCGCCTCGATCCACTCGACGATCGCCCGCCGTCGTACCGAGCTCCTCGAAGGGGCCCGATCATGACCACGGAACGCTCTGAGGATCTCAAGACTCCGCTCGCGAGACTGCCGCTCTTCGTCCAGACAGTTCCGCCCGTGGGCGAACTGAACGGTGTCAGCCGACCGGTGGGGACCGTGGCACACCTGACGGCCGTGGGCACCACATCTCTCGGCAGCACCGTCGACTGGTCGCTGGTCTCGGCGTTGCGGGCGCAGGCATCCGAGCAGCTGAGTCAGGCGGTCGCGGCCGACCGTGGTCGCCTGAACAAGATCGCCCAGGAGGAGCTGGGACGCACGATCGTGCTCGACCTGATCGAGGGCACCGTCTCCGACCGGGTGAACGCCGGAATGACGACTCTGCCCGGGTCCGAGCAGGACGCGTTGGCCCGAGCCGTGTTCGATTCGTTGTTCCGGCTCGGCCGGCTCCAGCCGTTGGTCGACGACGACCGGGTCGAGAACATCATCATCACCGGCCACGACAACGTCCTGCTCGAACTCGTTGACGGCAGCCTGGTCGACGGGCCGCCGGTGGCTGACTCCGATGAGGAGCTGATCGACTTCCTGGTCTTCATTGCCTCACGCTCTGAGGTCAATGCCCGCGGGTTCTCCGAAGCGCAACCGCGCCTTCACCTGCGGCTCGACGGTGGCTCGCGTCTGGCGGCGGCAGCGTGGGTGACCCCTCGTCCGTCTGTGGTCATCAGGCGGCACCGGCTCATGGAGATCACTCTCGATGATCTTGTCACCCGGCAGATGCTCACCCCTGTCGCTGCGTCGTTCCTCCGGGCGGCGGTGCGGGCGCGTAAGTCGATCGTGGTCTCCGGCTCTCAGGGTGCCGGGAAGACGACTTTGGTCCGGGCGTTGTGCGCCGAGATCGACCCGTTGGAGGCCATCGGCACCTTCGAGACCGAGTACGAGCTGCACCTGCACGAGCTTGGTCGGCACCGGATTGTGCACCCGTGGGAAGCCCGTCCCGGCTCGGGCGAGCGCGGGGTCGACGGCCGGATGGCAGGTGAGTTCACGCTCGATGACGCCTTGGTCGATTCCTTCCGCTTCAACCTCGCGCGCCAGATCGTCGGGGAGGTCCGGGGCAAGGAGGTCTGGGCGATGATCAAGGCGATGGAGTCCGGCACCGGCTCGATCTCCACGACCCACGCCTCCGACGCGGTCGCGGCGATCCGCAAGCTGGTGACCTGCGCGATGGAGGCCGGGCCGCACGTCACCCACGGGTTGGCCACCAGCAAGCTCGCGTCAACCGTCGACGTGATCGTCCATCTCGACATGCGTACGCTCACCGAGGGCGGACGCCCGACCCGACGACGCAGGGTCGCCGAGATCATCGCCCTGGACCCGGGCGAACGCGAGACCGGGTACGCCACCACGCACGTGTTCTCCCCCGGCCCCGACGGCACCGCCGTACCGTCGGTGCTCCCCGACGCCTACCGCGCACTCACTGGGTACGGATTCGACCTCAACACCTACCTGGCCCAGCAGGAGGTGCGTCCGTGATCGTTCTCGTCCCAGCTCTGTCCGGCGCCCTGGTCGTGGGCGGCCTAATCGCGCTCGTGGTCGGGCTGCGCCCCTCCCCCGTCGTCGAGCGCCCCACCCGCCCACACCGAGTCCGGAAACTCTCCAAGCAGGCCCGCATGCTGCTCCTCGCCGGGGTCGCCGCAGGTGTCGTGGCGTTCCTGGTCACCGGGTGGGTGCTCGCCATGGCCGTCGTGCCGGTGGCTTTCGCGGGACTCCCGGTCCTGCTGTCCTCGTCCTCGGCCGCGCAGCGGATCGAACGGTTGGAGGCGATGGAGGAATGGACCCGATCGTTGTCCGGGGTCCTCACCGTCGGGGTTGGCCTGGAGCAAGCCTTGGTCGCCACGCTCCGCTCGACCCCGGCCGCGATCTCCCCCGAGGTCACCCGCCTGGTGGCACGTCTGCGTGCCCGCTGGAACACCGAGGATGCGCTGCGCGCGTTCGCCGACGAGCTCGACGACTCCACGGGTGACCTGGTCGCCGCGAACCTGATCCTGGGTGCTCGCAGGAGGGGCGCAGGGCTGGCCAGCGTGCTCGAAGGACTGGCGGAATCGGTCGCCGCCGACGTGCGCGCCCGGCGTCATGTCGCGGCCGACCGCGCCAAGCCACGGGCCACCGCCCGGTGGGTGACCATAATCAGCGTCGGAGTGCTGGTGGTCCTCGCGGTGTCGGGAACCTACGTCGAGCCGTACCAGAGCCCACTGGGCCAGGTCATCCTCATCGCACTGTTGGCGATGTACGTCGCGACGCTCGTCTGGATGAAGCGAATGGCGATAGGACGGGCGATGCCCAGGTTCCTATCGCCCGTCCCAGCCACGCCCAGGGAGGACGCAGCATGACCACCGGACTCCAGCTCGCCCTGCTCGCCGGCGCACTCCTTGGTCTCGGCCTCGTTCTGCTGGTGGCTCGGCTCCTGCCGGCCGAGCCGGACCTCGCCGAAGCGCTGAGCCGCCTCACGCCCACCCGAGCGCGGTCCAGCAGCATCGGGCCCGTTACGACCGCCACGGGCAAGGAACGGATTGGGGTCTGGGCGATCCGGGTGCTGCCGCCGGCAATGTGGGTCAGGACCCCCACCCGGGAGCTGGCGCTGTTGCGGATCCCGCTCGCGCGGTATTACGGCGACAAGATCGTGATGGCGCTCATGGGCCTGGTCATCCCGCCGCTGCTCGCGTTCTTCTTCGCGACCATCGGTCTCGGCTTCCCTGTGGCGGTCCCGGCCATCGCCTCGCTCGGACTCGCGGTGGTGATGTTCTTCCTACCCAACTACAACGCCGTCGACGACGCCCGGAAGGCACGGCTCGAGTTCGCCCGAGCGCTGGGGCCTACATCGACCTGGTTGCCCTGGAGCGCAACAACGGCTCGGGTGTACGCCAAGCCATGGAGTCGGCCGCCGAGGTCGGTGACTCGTGGGTCTTCACCCGACTCTCCGAGGAGCTCACGCGCTCCCGCTGGTCCGGCCAACCACCCTGGGACGCCCTGCACGCGCTGGCCGACGAACTGGGGCTACCGGAGCTCGACGACTTCGCCGACATCATGCGGCTCTCGGGAGAAGAGGGCGCCTCGGTCTACACCAACCTGCGTGCCCGCTCGGCCGCGATGCGCACCGCGATGCTCAACGACGAGATCGCCGAAGCCAACGCGGTCGGTGAGCGCATGACCATCCCCGGCTCGCTGCTCGGGGTCATCTTCATGGCGCTCCTGGTCGCCCCGTCCGTGCTGCGGATGTTCAGCAACACCTAACAACCACCACCCCTACGAAAGGGAACCCATCGAGGAAAGGGAAACACCTATGAACCGACTGCTCGCACTTCTGCTGAGGCTGCATCTCAGTGCCGACGACTGGGCCGACGCGCGCCTGCGTCCCCGCGACGAGCGTGGCTCGGTCACGACCGAGCATGTGCTCTGGGCGGTGGCGGTCATCGCCATCGTCGGCATCGTGGTCGCCGCTCTGAAGGCGTACGTGTCCAGCCAGGCCGGCAACATCAAGTAGCCGGCCCATGCGCACGAGGGACGAACGCGGCTCGGCCACGATCGAGCTGGTCATCCTGCTGCCCGCCCTGTTCGCGGTGATGTTCCTGGGGATGCAGGCCGCGTTGTTCTACCACGCCCGGACGGTGGCCATCGCTGCCGCGACCGAGGGCGCCAAGGCTGCGGGCGGCGAGGCCGGTAAGGAGACGGACGGCGTTTCGGCTGCCAACGCCTTCATCGACGAGGCCGGCGGTGACGACGTGCTGAAAGGCGCGAGCTCGACCGCCAACCGGAGCGCCACCACGGTCACCGTGACCGTCACCGGACACAGCCTCAGCGTGATCCCGGGCTGGAATCCGGTCATCGTCCAGTCCGCGTCGTTACCGGTCGAGAGGCTGACCGCGCCGTGACGACATGGTCGAGGAAGCAGGACGAGCGGGGATCGGCGGCGATCGAGGCCGTCGTCGGCGTACCCGCGTTCGTGTTGTTCGTCGGGTTGATCATCTTCGGCGGGCGCACCGCTACCACTCACGCGGCAGTCGAGGCCGCTGCCGCCGACGCTGCCCGCACTGCCTCAATCGCCCGCTCCAGCTCCGAGGCGAAACAGGAAGCGGTCGCTGCCGCAGAGGCGAGCCTGGCCAACCAAGACATCCACTGCCTGAACGTGCAGGTGGTCGTGGACGTCGGGACTTCAGCAAGCCCGTCGGAACGGCCGGCTCGGTCACGGCAACCGTCGAATGCCTCCTCGACCTGGCTGACCTGTCGGTGCCGGGGGTGCCGGGAAGTCGCATGGTGAAGGCCGCGAGCACCTCCCCGCTGGACACATGGAGGGAACGCGGATGAGGCGCCGTCCTCGCGATGAGCGCGGCTCCATCAGCATCTGGCTGGCGGTGTCCGCGTTGGTGATGATGATGCTGGTCGGGCTCGCGGTCGACCTGGGCGGCCAGGTCCACGCCAAACAACGAGCACACGACATCGCGGCCGAGGCAGCCCGGACCGGCGGCGAACAGGTTCAGGCCGCACCCGCCATCCAAGGCGACTACGTCGCGGTGAACCCGATCGCCGCACGACATGCAGCCGAGGACTACCTCGCGGCAACTGGTGTCTCCGGGACCGTGACCATCAGCGGCGGCGACACGATCACGGTCCACGTGACCGACACCTACCGGCCGAAGTTCCTCAGCTTCATCGGCATCGGCGACCTGAGCGTCAGTAGCCAAGCCTCGGCACGATTGATCCGAAGCCTCGGAGGCAACGAACGATGACTCAACCCACCCTTGGCCAGCGGCTGCGAGGTCTCGCCGCCACGCTCGTCATCCTGCTTCTCGTCGCCGGCGTGCCCTTCCTGCTCGTCGCCATCGGCGCCGCACCGTGGAACGCCGACCCCGGTGAACTCGGCACCCTGCTCTCCAGCCCCGACGACGGCACCCTCGCCATGACGGTCATCGCCGCGGTGGCCTGGATCGCATGGATCGTGGTCGCCGCCGCAGTGGTGCTCGAAGTCATCTCCCGGGTCCGCGGACTACCGGCTCCGTCACTTCCCGGTCTCGGTGGGCCGCAACGGGCGGCCGGTCAGCTCGTCGCCGTCGCTGCTCTGCTCTTCGTCGCCGCACCGACCATCGTTGCGGCCTTCCCAACCGCGCCCGCCCCCGCCGCGGCGGCTGCGCCGGTCTTGGACGACAAGCCTGCTCCCGCGGTGGTTTCGGCTGCGCCCGTCCTCCCCCGGGCTGCGCCCGTCCTGACTCAGACACCGACCAAGCACACCTCGACCACCGAGTACACGGTCAAGCGCGGCGACAGCCTGTGGAAGATCGCCGAACGGCTGCTCGGCGACGGCACCCGGTTCCCGGAGATCGTCGAGCTAAACCAGTCCGTGCTCAACGGGCGACCCGACTTCATCCTCGCCGGCACCGTGCTGAAGGTGCCCCACGACGTCGCCGAGCCCGTGCCGGTTCGTCTGGCGGACATGTACGTCGTCCAGCCAGGAGACACCCTGTCCGAGATCGCCGAGGCCGAGCTCGGCAACCCGCTGCGCTACCCCGAGCTCTTCGAAGCCTCGCGGGCCACCGTGCAGCCCGACGGCGCGCGACTGACCGATCCCGACCTGATCCGGCCGGGCTGGCAGATCACCATCCCAGGGCAGGCCAAGCACAAGGCCGAGGTCCCCACGAAGCCTCCGGTCGTCGTCGATCCGCCAGCGCACGAACCGCCCGGCGACACGCCGTCCGAGGAGCCGACATCAGAGCCGACCGCCACCGCAGATCCACAGCCCGAACAGACCGCCGCCTCTCACAGCGCAGAAGACGAAGTCGAGTCGTCCTCCCCCGGATGGCTGCTACCTGGGCTGACCGGCGGTGGCGCAGCGCTGGCCGCGCTTGTCCTGCTCACCGTCCGCGCCCACCGCAACACCCAACTCCGCTACCGCCGACCCGGACAGACCATCGCCCCTCCTCCACCCGAGCTCCGAGCGGTCGAGAAGACAGCCTTCGTCTCCGGCGCTCCGCTGACCACCACCATCGGAGATCTCGACCGGGCACTGCGGCACCTCGCCGGCGAATGCGCCGACTCCGGCACCGCGTTGCCCCAAGTCGTCACCGCGACGCTCACCAAAGGCACCGTGACCCTCCATCTGGGCGCAGATGCCGACCTCCCCGAACCGTGGACGGGCACAGACACCGAGTGGTCTCTCGACCTCTGCGAAGCGCTGCCGGATCGAGGTGACGTCCTGCCGCCCTATCCGCTGCTCGTCACCGTCGGCCAGAACGACGACGGCCTCCAGCTGGTGAACCTGGAACACCTCGGCGTCGTGACGCTCGCCGGCGACCCGGAGCGCACAAGGGCACTCGCCCGCCACCTCGCCGCCGAACTGGCACTCAACCCATGGTCGACCATCGTCGAAGTCGACGTCATCGGCCTCGGGGAAGAACTCGCCGAGCTCGAGACCCTCCGGATGCGCCACCAGTCAGACGGGGAGCAGGTGCTGCCAGCTATCGTCCATGACCTCGCCGCATCGTTGGAGAACGGATGGGGCGACCCAGACCCCTACCGCGTAGTCATCACGACCGGCGACGGGTCGTCCGAACTCGCACCGCTCCTCGTCTCACCCTCGTCCCGAATCGGGACAGCGTTGGTGTCACTGGCTGCACCCCTCCCTGGATCCACGATCTTCGACATCGACCACACCGGCCTCCTGTGCGCTCCTGTCCTCGCCCTCAAGGTCGAGTGCGCCGGGCTCACCAGCGAGGAGGCGAAGGCGTGCGCCGCCATCGTCGACCTCACCCGCGAGAGCGAGCCCGTGGAGGTCCCGCCCTTCGAGCAGGCCGCCGACGGCTGGCGAGCCTTCGCCGACCAAGCGGGGCACTGCGCGAAGAGCTGACCGACGTACGCGACGAAGGCCCGGCCGGCGAAGACTCACTCCTACCCGAGCCGGCCGAGCAGTACGTCGAGGCGGGAGCGACCACCGTCGAGGACGTCGAGCGTCTCGCCCCGGTCGTCCCAGAGCAGGTTCGCCAAGCCGTTGAGGAAGCCGACCCCACGCTTGACGATGACGTCGCCGACTGGTTCAACGCCGAGGTCGAGCGGCCCCGGCTCATCCTGCTCGGCGAGGTCAACGCGGAGGCGTTCGGCGAGGTCAAACCCGTGATTCTCAAGCGCCGTCCGTATTTCGTCGAGATCCTGGCGTACCTCGCCTTGCACCCCAAAGGCGCGACCGCCAGCGACGTTGCGGACGTCTTCGGCATCGCCGCGTCGAGAGCAAGGACGGATGTCAGCTCGCTGCGGGACTGGCTCGGGACGAATCCACGCACCAACCGTCCGCACCTCCCCGCCGCGAACGAATCGCCGACCTACCTGGAGTCGGGCGTGAAGACGTACCAAGTCCAGGACGTGCTGGTCGATCTCGACTTGTTCAGACGCCTCCGAGCCCGTGGCCAGGCTCGCGGCGCCGCGGGCATCGACGCCTTGAAGACCGCGATCTCTTTAGTCCATGGCCTGCCGTTCAGCCTGCTGCGCGAGAAAGGTTGGAGCTGGCTGCTCGACACCGAGCGGGTCCACGAGACCATCGGGTGCGCGATCGTCGATACCGCCCACATCCTCGTCCTCGACGCTCTCGCCAAGGGAGATCTCGACCTCGCCCGCGAAGTCGCCGAGACCGCCTGCGAAGCCGCACCATACGACGACATCTGCCGACTCGACTTGATCAAAGTCGCCGCCGCCGAGGGACACGGCCAAGCAGTCGAGAGGATGCTCGCCGACGACGTCTTCAACCGCACCGACGACCACCTGCCACCCATCGGTGTTCCCAAGCGGACCGGAGACGTCGTTGGCAAGGAGGGTTGGGGACAGCGCCGCAATAGGGTTTGACCGCCCGTGTCATATGAGTTGGCGCGGGACCACTCGGACAGACTTGGCCTATGAGCGACTTGCCGCGGGTGACGGAGACCGACTTCACCGAGATGAAGGGCGTCGATCACGTCGCGATGACGGCAACGCGGGCGAGGTGTATCTGGCGCCCCACCCCGCTGCGCGACGTCGGAATCGACGGAACGATCGAATACGTCACCCCCGAGGGGCTCACGCCTGGCCGACTGATCGCGGTGCAGGTCAAGGCCGGCGAGTCACGCTTCAAGGATGCCAAAGTTGAGTGGGTGCCTTTCTACCCCGAGAAGAAGCACCGCACGTACTGGATGGAGTACCCGTTACCAGTCATCTTGGTGCTGCACCACCCTGTGACCGGCGAGACGATCTGGGTAGACGCTCGCGAATCACTTCGTGCTAGTCCAGACATTGCGGCTATCAAGGTGCCCCGCAACCAAGTCTTCGACGGCGAGGGCGTCCTTGATGCGTTGGCGATGAGCGGCCCGTTGCCCACCGGACAGTTCGACGTTCAGGCTGTCCTGGCTGAGATGGCTCAGCCGGAACCACGAGCTCAAAACCTCTGCTATCTCTACCTGTTCGCTCAGGGGATGACTGACATCGCGACGTCACTCTATGTGTCGGTAGAAGTTGTCACCGAGATCCTCGATGTCGTCTCCGCAGAGTGGGATCCGCCGAGATGGAGCCTCGGCGAGGATGAGTTCGGCTTTCTGGACCGATATCTGGACTTCCTGGTCCAGCACGACCTAGCACGGATCGACTACTCGGCGTGGCGTCAGGCGCGCGAACGGGAGCTGGTCGGCAAGCTCTTCGCACCGCTTACCCCGAAGGGCAAGGCAGTCCGCGACGCGATCATCGCGATTGATGATTCCTTGCCGACCCGTACCGATCCAGACTCGCGGGCAATCGTCGAGCGGTTCGTCCAGATGATATTCAACCCGACAGGACTCGACGAGGTCTCGCTTCGTCAAGAGCGAATCGAACTCGTGCGTAAGAATCTCGCAGCGACGGACGACGCCATCGCGACGGAGTAGGCAACGCGCACTCCGTGGCAGCTTGCGCACGCAGAGCAGGCGCCCCTCCGCGGGACACTCGTGGCACAACACACTCTCCGAGATTTGTCGATTCTGAGAGGGCAGAGCAGCTACCCGGCCCGTGACCTGCGAAAACATCGGCTAGCGCCCTCCGCCCGTCCTGCGCCCGTCCTCGGAGGGGCGCTCTCAGGAGGGGCGTGTTTTGGTGCGCGGGCTGAGGACAGTCGAGTGCATGAACAACGTGCACAAGCCGGCGGCCACAAGAGCCCGGTGGAGCCCGCAGCTCCTGAACGACCTCGCCAGAGCGCCGGACCTCGCGACCGCGGCCGCGCACCTCGGGGCCAGTGCCGTTCCGGTCTTCCCGTGCGTTCCCGGCGGCAAACGCCCGCTCACCCCTCACGGCTTCCAGGACGCCAGTACTGACCTCAGCGTGATCAACTCCTGGTGGCGGCACCAGCCCGACGCGAACATCGGCGTCCCGACCGGGACGGCCGGCGGAATCGATGTGGTCGACGTCGATGTGCACGACACGCATTCCGGGTACGCCGCCTTCGAGCATGCCCGCCGTGCCGGGTTCGTCGAGGGGTGGGCCTGGATGGTGCGGACTCCGTCCGGCGGTCTCCACGCCTACTTCCTCCGCACCGACCATCGCCAGCAGCGCTCGTGGCAAGTACCCGGCAAGCACATCGACTTCCGCGGGACGGCGGCTACATCATCGTGCCGCCCTCCCAGGTCACCAGCGAGGACGGCGTCAGTCGCAGCTACCAGCAGATAGCGGTCGCGGAGAATCGCCGCCCCGGACCGGTCGACGCCGCCGGCCTGCGTGGCTTCCTCGATCCGCCCCGGCCGATGCGCCCGCCGCCAGACCTCCCCGCCAACGGAGCCCGCCCCGACAAGCTGGCCGCCTGGGTCGCCTCACGACCGGAGGGTGCCCGCAACGGCGGCCTCTTCTGGGCGGCCTGCCGCATGGCCGAGGAAGGCCACGACCTGAGCACCACGACGTCAGTCCTCGGCGAGGCGGCGTTCGCCGCGGGCCTGCCGGAGCGAGAGGCGATGTCCACGATCCGGTCGGCATACCGGATCGCGAGGCGGCTCGGCACGGTGACAGAGCCGCGCCCTACGAACGCGGTTGAGGCGGTGGCGCTGTGAACGCGCCGGACCTCTACGAGCGTCGCCTCGACCGCACGCTTCCCGAACCCGCTCCGACGCCCGAACCCGACACGGCAGTGGAAGCTCTGGCCGTCCACCGCGATCCCTCCGTGCCGACCGTGGAGGCCAGGCAGGACCCTAACCGCGCTCAGCCGAGTGTGGCGTGGGTCCGGCCCAGCGAAGTGCCGACCTTGCTCGGCTCCAAGGTCGTGCGCCGCGGCATTGATCTCCAGGCCGAGCTGACCCGCCGCGCTCGACGTACCCCCGGCGCCGCCGTCGCGAACGCGTCGCGCCGCGTCACTCGCACCTCGATCGCTCGACCCGACCCGGCGAGCCCCACCATCACCGACCAGGAAGGACTCGGGCTATGAACCTGCCCGCCTATGCAACCGCCGAGGGGCTGCGGCTTCTCCTGCTCGACCTCGCCTACGCCGGACCGGGCGCGTGGCAGACCAGTCCGGAAGCCGCCGAGCTGATGACCTACACGATGGACAAGTACGCCGGCCTGGCCCACAAGTACGGAACGGAGCCCACCAACGCCGCTGCGGCCGCCTTCGAGGTGATGCGGATGCGCTCCACCCGCGTTGCCGAAGACCCGTGGGCGGTCGTCACGCACGCCGTCGAGCTGACGCTCATCTACGAATCGCGCGCCGAGGGCCTGCTCTGCTCGTCCGGGCAGGCACGCAAGACCGCCGGCCTCGAGTACCACGACGCCGAGAGGTTCGCGGATCGCGAATCGGAGATCGCGGACTATCACCCTGCGTTCCACTTCTTCGCCACGATGGCCGACCCGTACGCACCCGCCCCGAAGGACACACCGGACGGTGAGCCGACCAATGCGTTCTTCGCTCTCGACACCGTCGTGGAGTATTTCGTCGACCTCGGTTGGCCGCCCGCCAGTGCGCGGCTCGCGATGGAGTACATCGCCGCTCGACTCAGTCGCTGCGGCAAGCCCGAGATCGCCTACAAGTCGCTGCTCCGAGAAGGCGACGGCCCGGGCTTGCTAGACATTGAGCAAGACGCGTGGATCGACGTGCTCCGCGCCGTACTCGGTGACTCACACCCTGACTTCGAGGGCACTACGCGAAGCCACGGACTCCTCAAACAAGCAGCAATGGGCTTTCCCGTCACCGAGCTCTTCGACGATCGCGGACTCGTCCACATCGTCGAGGCGGCAGCACCGGACTTCGACACCGAGCCAGGTGAGAGCTATGTCTGAACGCGGTCACATGGAGCTCGACCGCTCGGTCGGGTCCATCGTCGTGGGCGAACGTCACCGCCGAGACCCGGGCGACCTCACGCCGCTCATGGATTCGCTGAAGCGCGTCGGATTGCTCCAGCCCGTCACCATCACCCCCGACGGCTACCTCATCTGCGGCTACCGCCGCCTCCAAGCGGCCAAGAAGCTCGGCTGGCACACCTTGCGGGTGTGGGTGCGGTCCGGGATCAGCGACGAGCTGACCCGGCTCCTCGCAGAGCGGGACGAGAACACGACGCACAAGCCGCTCGCCGCTGATGAGGCAGCGAAGCTCTACGCCGAACTGCGAGTGCTGATCGACGAGGACGCCCAGCGGCGTATGAGGGCCACGCAGTTCGGGTCCAGAACCGACGAAACCGCAGGTCAGCCCGGCCCCGCTGATTCAGCGGGGCCGGAGACGTGTGGCCTCGGAGACGCCCGCCGGCGGGCTGCCGAAATGGTCACAGGCAAGGCGTCGTACGCCCGTCTGGAGCAGATCCTGGCGATGGAGCGCGTGGCGGCCGACCGCGACCTCCCGCAGCACGTCCGGAAGGTCGCCGACGTCGAACTGGCGGCGATCCGCAACGGCGGTCCGGTCGATCCTGGCTACCAACGCGCGATGGCCGCCAAGAGCATCGCCGCGATGATGGCTCCTGGCGCCGAGGACGAGCTCAACGAGGAAGCCGAGAAGGCCCTCCAGCAAGCCAAGGAGGACCGGCGCCGCCGCATCCAAGAGAACAAGCGGCGGCGGGAGGAAGAGGCCGCCAACCGCAAGCGCTCCACGCGCTCCTTCAACCTCAAGTGGGCCGAGATGGACGGCTGGTCCAAGAAGTACGACGTCGAGCAGATCGCCCACGAGATCAAGCCCGACGACTGGGCACTCTTCCTCCGCGTCATCGACGAGACCAAGTCGTTCGCCGACGCGGTCGCCCTCGCGCGCGAGTCCGGCGACACACCTGAGTCGTGACCACACCGACTCACCGAAGGCCCCACCGATGCTCTACTCGAGAACTCCCGACGACCTCCGCCAGCGTCGTCTGATCGTCGCAGGCATCACGACGGCGCTGCTTCTGATCGCGGTCGTTACGTACGCGGTCCTCGTCCACCAGGGCCACCACGCGCCGAGCCCGTCCCGACCCGAAACCCAGTCCGACTCCGTCGAGCCAGCACCCGTCGAGGAAGCCACTCGTGCCACCCGGCTCCCGGCGCTGCGGCCGACGTCAGACCCGGAGTCCTTCGCGCGCCAGGTCGCCGAGGCGCTCTTCGCGTGGGACACCGCAACCCTCGTCGGACGTGACGACCACATCGAGCAGCTCATCAGGCTCGGTGACCCGACCGGCGAGTCCACGGTCGGGCTCCTGGCTGATCTCGGCAACTACCTTCCGACACGGGACGCCTGGGTCGAGCTGACGAAGTACGCAACCCGCCAGTGGCTCTCCCTCGACACGGTCTCGATCCCCACCAAGTGGGCCGAAGCCCAGGCACAAGCCGGCGACGCACTCCTGCCCGGAACGACCGCCTACACGATCCACGGCACCCGGCACCGCACCGGCGTATGGGCAGGTGAACCGGTCAGCTCCGAGCACGCCGTCGCCTTCACTGTCTTCATCGTGTGCGGCCCGTCGTACCCGAAGTGCCACCTTCTCCGGATCTCCGAGCTCGACAACCCGCTGGACTGACCATGGGCAAGCTCGTCGCCGCCGCGCTGGTCGCCGTCCTCCTCGGGCCAGCGAGCATGCTGCTCGGACTCGGCGCCCTCATGAACCCAGCCGCACAAGCCTCCTGTCTCCCGTCGAGTCCCGTGGTCGAACAGACCCCCGACCACCTCAGTGCGACCCGGACCGACGGAATCACGGTCACCCTCGGCCAAGCACAGCTCACCCGCGCCGCCACCATCGTCAGCGTTGGATCGGGCACCAAGGACGTCGGCCGCGACGGCATCGTCATCGCGCTCATGGCCGCCCTGACCGAGTCGAGCCTGCGGATGCTCTCCAACACCAGCGCCTACCCCGCCTCGGCCAGCTACCCCAACGATGGCGACGGCGGCGACCACGACTCTCTCGGCCTGTTCCAGATGCGGCCGAGCACCGGCTGGGGCAGCGTCGCTGACCTCATGGACGCCGAGTACCAGGCCCAGGCGTTCTTCGGCGGCCCCAGCGGACCCAACCACGGCTCGCCCCGCGGCCTTCTCGACATCCCCGACTGGAAGCTGCTGCCCAAGGGCTCCGCCGCTCAGGCTGTCGAGGTCTCCGCCTTCCCCGACAGGTACGCCGCCTACGAGCCGGTCGCGGCAGCGATCGTCGACTCGCTGGCGACCGGCACTGCTTCGGGCTCCTGCGGAGACGACGAGGACGCCGGCGTACCCCTGGCGTCGGGGTTCGCCGGCGCGTTGATCGCCGCAGCGAAGACGCAGCTCGGGAAGCCCTACGTGTGGGGCGGCGGCACCTACACCGGACCCTCCGGAGTCGGCTCAGACGGCCGCGGACCAGGGTTCGACTGCTCCGGCCTCGTCATGTACGCCGCCTACCAGGCATCCGACGGCAAGCTCCGGCTCCCGCACTACTCCGGCGCTCAGCTCACCTTCGGCCGTCCAGTCGGCTGGGACGACAAGCAGCCCGGCGACCTCATCTTCTTCACCCACCCCGGATCGTCCGCGCCACATCACGTCGCGATCTACGTCGGGGACGGCAAGATCCTCCAGGCACCGCACACCGGCGACAACGTGCGGTTCGGCACCGTCTCGGAGTTCGCCGGCGAGACCATGACTCTGCGGCGGCTGGGTGCGTGAGAGACACCTGCTGACTATGACCAGTAACGTGCTCCCACTCGTCGGCCCGGACTTCGGGGCGGTCGGTGGCTCCAGCCAGCTCCGCTCGATCGTCGGCGCGCTGCTTACCTACGGCCTCATCATCTCTGCGCTCATGGTGATCGTGTGCGCAGCCAGCTGGGCGATCAGCTCGTCGAATGGGAGCTGGCAGACCGCTAGCAAAGCCAAAACCGGCCTCCTCGTCGCTCTCGGCGGAGCGGTCCTCACCGGCGGCGCACTCGCCTGGGCGAACTGGCTGCTCGACGTCGGGGCGACCTTATGACCGATGAGCAGCTTGCCTTCGAGATCGAGGGATCCTCCGTGAGACTCCCATCAAGGCCGCACCGGAATGGCACGGTGCTCCGCGGCACTCATAGCGGGGTCGTAACTCGCGGGGGCAGTCAACTCTCGGTTGAACGCTTTGTCGACACGAAGACGTCTCGTGCTCACGGGCGTTGTGTTGCCGTCCTCAACCCCGCCGCATCTCACGCACGAAGACCCAGATGAGCCAGAGCCCTCCGGTCACGACGATGAGAACCGCGTCGAATGCAAAGTGAACGACTCCATAGTTGCGGGCCATGATCTTCACTCCTCGTTCGATGCCGTGCTGGCGGCTGACGTGTCGACGGCGGTGGTATCAAATGTGACGGTGACGTTCTCGTAGCCGAGCGCGTTGAGGAACCCTTCGAGCATCGACTGCGTGTTCTCCTCGGCTCTCTCTGCGAGCTCCGTCGCCTGGGCGGCGTCGCCGATCTTCTGCTCGGCGCTGCGCATGACCTCAAGTTGGAAGTCCGGGTCGTCGTCCCCGAGCCAGTAGTCCTTGAGCCGGTCGAACCACCCCTGGTCGTCCATGACGAAGTGACCACTGGCGAGGTGAAGGTCGGCGGCGGCGAGTTTCGGTGCGGGCAGAGCGATCTGAACTGTCGTCTTGTCCGGACCTACCTTCACCGCATCCTCACCAAGGGTCGCGAGGTCCACGTAGACATCGACGCTGCCCGTGCCGACGAAGATTGCGTGGCGACCTGACAGCCAGTCCGGCACATGCTGTACGTCGTCCTCCAGGTCCACGACCACCTCGAAGTTTCCTTGGGCGGCGTGGTACTCGCTGAGCTTCTGGATCGACTTCAGCAGCGGCGGTTGCGAGTTGTCGATGCGCTGGTGACTGAACGGGGCGGGGATGTGAATCCCAAGGGCCTTGGCCGCCACAAGGAGAGCTACTCCTAGGCCCAGGATCGCCAGTGGGGTCAAGAGCCGCCCGATGAGCTTGGTGAACATTAGGATCTCCCGAGCTTGGACGGATCGAACTTGGCCAAGAACTCCCAGGGGTCGAAGATGGCGCCCTCGGAGATGGGGTTGTCGTGGCCACACTCGGCGCACTCCCAGACCTCGTTGTTGTCGTCGAAGCCAGGCTGCTCGCCCAGGTCGGCGTCACACTCGTCGCAGTACCAGTCGACGTCGGGGAACCGCGCGCTCACTGGATGTCCCCCTCGTGGCCAGGCTCGTCACCGGAGGGTGGTGTCTCTTCTTCGGCGGGAGCGTCGGCCGCACTCCCACCGACAGCCCTGAGTTTCGCCTTCGCTGCTTCCGCGCGGGCTGCACGCTCCGTCTTCCACTCCTGGTAGGAACGTGTGCCGCAGCGTGCCGCCACTAGGACGAGCGCTCCGCCCCCCGCGCCGATTGCGAGCAGGAACGGTGCCGCGCCAGCCACAGCATTGCCTTCGATGTCCGCGATCAGGTTGTCGACCCCGCCCGCGCGCTTGGCCTCCGTCACGATGTCCTGATACTTGCCCAGGTTTCCCATCAGTTCGTTCCTCTCTCTCGTGTATGCGCTTTGGCGGCAACCGCTGCCGTCATGCGTGTCATGCCGCCACCGCAGCGGTCGACGTGGAGCCGGCGAGGCTCGCCTTCAGCAGGTTGAGTCGGCGGAGGTTCTCGCGCCGCTTCGGGCGGACCTTGAGCCGGACGAGCGTGTGCACGTCCGCGGCGGCCGCCAGCTCTCGCGAAAGCATTGAGCGCCGCTCGGGTGTCTCGGCCGTCACGACCTGGACACTCAGACCGAAGGCCTTGGCACGGTGGGCGAGGTCCGCGAAGGCGTGGTCGCCACTCACGATGACGAGTTCGTCGTAGTGACGGGCGACCTGGTGGAGATCGACCGCACCGAGGAGTGCGCGGTCAGCGCCGTCCGGTGCGTTGGCACCCGTCACCCACCTCACGTTCGCGCCGGTGATGGTGGTGCGGTAGCGCTCGGCGACACCGCGGCTGGCGCCCACCACAACGTGGTCGTGCGGAGCGATCCCGGGAGCCTGACCCTTGAGAATGTCCCAGAAGGTCGCCACCTCCTCGCACGTTGCCTTCGCGCCGCGAGTCGGGTTCTCAATGTCGACCAGGAAGTAGCGGCGCTTGCGCGTCGAGAGTGACTCCGTGAACGCAACAGCCGGGACCGATGCCGGCACGGCACCCTCAGTGGCGGGCGTGGTGGCCTGACGGGTCTCGACGTGCCAACCGCGGCACTCGGGGCAGGCGAACATGCTCGACTCACGACCCTGTTGCCCGGAGGTGAACGCCTTCGCTGCGTCACGGGCTTGGTGGCGGTCCCGGAACCGCGCCAGGCCGGTCCCCGCGCACTTGGGGAGCGTGTGCTTGCGGTGCCTATTGCCGCGGCCCGTACGAGTATTGGCGTTGAAGTTGATGCTCACTGTGTTCATCGGCGTATCTCTCTCAGTAGAGCCCCATCTGGGCTGGTGACGCCAAGAGTTCGCCGAGGCATTCGAGGCATCAACGGAGCGCAATGCCGTGCGATGCCACGCGATGCCACAGACCCGCTATCGAGACCCCCAAGTACGCCGACGGTCGCCTCCCTGCGTGGCGCCGGTGCGGGTGACCTGGTGCCGACGTCATAATCAGGACATGGCAGACGGCGACGAACTCAAGGTCAACGCCGCGCTCCTAAGGGCACTCGACCTCGATCCTGACGAGGGCGGAGAGCCTTCGCTAACCCTGATCTTGGCCGCCTGTATCCAACAACTGGCCGTCGAGTGCGGCCTGGTTGAGCGGGAGGACGACAGGTTCAGTTGGGTGGCGCACGCCATCCCGGGCGAGCCTCTACGGGTGCTGACCGACGTCATCTGCGACACCGACTCAGAACTGACCGACGACGTCGTGCGTGATTGGCTTTACGACGGACTCCTGGGAATCTCCGAGGACTCGGTCGCGCGCAAGTCTCTGAACAAGTCCAGCGCTGTCTCTCGGGACGAGGTGCTGGCGTTCTCGCAGGTCTACTGGAACCTGGAGGCCGATGGGCGCCGCACCGAGCTACCCATCCGATCGGGCCAGAAACTGGCGAACGGCCTGATGGCTCGGATCAAGGACCCGAACGCGGACATAGACCTCGCCTGCCTGGACCTGAAGAACCGAGCCGCGCCAGCCGGATTCCCGAAAGGAGGTGGGGCCTACTACGCCCGAGGCGCACGCATCGCGGTGCTCATTGCAGACAGAGTCACCCGAAACAACTGGACGCCGCCCGACGGACAGGCACGGCTCCGCTCCACCCAAACAGGTCGTGGAGCCGAGTGGTCAATCGTCTGGCCGACTCGCGAGCATGTGGATACACACCGTCCTTCCCGCAACGATGTCGCACCCGTGACGCCTGCCGGCCTCACATCCCGGGCGCGAGCTCGCCATGTAGTCGACAGTCTTGAGCAGGATATGCGTTATGCCATCGAACGATTCGTTCCCGATGAGCTCTCGCCGACAGAGATCTTCGGGCCCCTGTACGACAAGCTGATGGCGCGACGGGCCAGCGTCGACGCACCAGACGCCGAGGCGCTGACCGCGTACTTGCATCCCCAGGAATCCCGCGACGTCCTTCTCCGCCACGTCGATGCGTTGCCGCCCGATCTCGTGGAATCGCTTCGGTCGGCGGTCACGTCGTTCGACGATTTCATTCCTGTGAGGAACCGCATCGTTCGCGGACGACCGCTTCAGCCGGACGATCTCGACGAGACCGAAGCCTTCGTCGAGCGCTTCCGATCTCCTCAGTTTCCACTAACGACCGCCGCGCTGCAGCAGCTTGCGACCGATGCCGGGTGGCAGCCGAAAGCTCGCGCAGGATCCGGGCCCCTGGACCTGGTGCTAAACAACCTGCCCGAGGCTGACTTCGATGAGACGGGCCTCCTTGGTCGCGAGCAACTGGTCACCGAGGTCGTCGCGATGGTCAAACGACGCCGATACCCGATCATGCTCCGGGGCGAAGGGGGCATCGGCAAGACAGCGCTCGCACTGGAGGTCGCTTACAGGCTCCTCGACGATCCCGAATCTCCGTTCGACGCAATCCTCTGGACATCACTGAAGACAGAGCAACTCACGACCGCGGGCATCCGAGACCTCTCCAACGCTCTGCGTGACGTAGCCGGCGTTGCCACTGCTATTGGAACAGCTGTGGATCGCACATTCCGAGGTGGCATCGAGGAACTCGGCGCTGCTATTGGGGAAATGAAGACCCTTATTGTCGTCGATAACCTCGAAACCCTTCACGGCGACGAGTTCTTCGCTCTCGATGACGCACTCAGTGACCGCGACGTGACCTTCCTCTTGACGAGCAGGGTTGGGACGGGCGACCGCACACAGACGCGGGATGTCGGACCATTGGACGAGGCCAGCGCCACCCAGCTGTTTCGCAACTTCGCTCGCAGCAGCGGTTCCTATGACCTGTCTGAATGGACCGCCGAGAAGATCTCCACCACGCTGCGTGACCTCCGCTACTCACCGCTCGCGATTCGCTGGTACATCCTGAGCGTCGCGGCCGGGAAGCCGGTATCCGATCCGCTTCGCAATCAGGATGAGCTGCTGAGATTCTGCGTCGGCAACGTCGTCGAGGCCCTCGGAGACGAGGAGACACTCCTACTCCAGGTGCTCCGCGTGGTTGATCGCCCGATCTCATTCGATGAACTTGCCGTGATCTCCGAGATCGACATTGATGCTCTACGACGCGGCGCACAACGCTTGACTCAACGGTCGCTGCTGGTTCGTACCCAAGCCCCAAACGGCGACGACTCCGAACTCCTGAGCCTCTCATCCACGGCAAGGAGCTTCCTGCCGCCCGTGCCGGAGTCCGGCGTACTGGAGGACGTGTACAGACGGGAGAGGGAGTACAACCAGGACCGCGCTCTCGAGGCTCAGTGGATCGCCGATCGCGGTAGGTACTTCGATCCGAACCTCATCTTCGAACGCTCTACGAGCGATGGCCCGGTTGCACATCTGCTCCACCGCGCGTTGCGCGAGAGCAAGACAGGCAATCCGACCGCCGCGGCCGCGACGCTCGACCGCGCGCGAGCCATCAACCCTGGATACTTCGAGGTTGATCGCGTAGAGGCGTTCTTCGCGAGCACCAGCGGGAGAACGGTGGCAGCTACAGCTCTCTTTCGATCTGCGCTGAGCAAGTGCGAGAGCGAGGAAGAGCGTTGCTGGGTGGGCTACTTCTACTCCGCCCATCTTGCGCGCGCCGTCCGCGACATCCCTGCAGCTATCGACATTGCCGAAGCGACGCACAACTACTTCACGACGTACGACACGGCACATCATCTCGGCAACTTCTACTTCTGGAACAACCAATTCACCCAGGGCAAGCAACTGATCGAGTGGGCCCTTGAGCATGCACCAACCGCCGAGTTCAAACGGAAGGCAACGACGTCGCTCGTGAAGTGCCTCCAACAGTGGAGCGATGCTGACCTGGCCAACAATTCTCCCGCCGACGCGCTAGCGAACGCACTTCGTGCCGTGAGCGTTGGCCTCGAACTTCACGACTCCGGCTCAACCGACGACAAACTGGTTCGGGCTGTTAACGGAGCCCTCGTGAGCGCCCTGAAGGCAGCGCGTAGGGCAGCCGAGCTCTCGCCCGAGGACGAGCGAGCGCTAGCCCACGCCGTCACCAGAGCGAACGATGACACCCGACTGCGCCAAAACGATTCCTGGGGCTTCGTCGAGTTCACCCTGGCCACGCTCACTCCGGAGATGCGAGAGAAGGTGGCGCCGGGCGTCAGCGTGGCGCACGTTGATTTCGCACCTAGGGAGCGGCTTCGCGGAACCGTCGTCAACGTCCGCCAGAAGTACGGCTTCATCGCCCATCCACACTTTCCCGAAAACATCTTCTTCCAGGCAGGCTGGCTGCAGCCCCCAACAGAGATGGCGGATCTGTCGGCAGGGTCACCGGTCCACTTCACCCCTTCAAGGAACGACAAAGGCCAAGATCAAGCACGCAACGTCATGCTCGTAGAGCAAGACGTCGAGGGCGTTCCAGCCGACCGGCCATCCCGCCAGCCAAGATCCGCGTCACCTCAGGTCGAGGACGATGAGACGCTCACGGCGGTCGTCGATGACGTCCGCCGGATCTTTGGCGAATTCACGCGGCCGGCAAAGCTCCTGGAGGTATCCACTCTTCTCGCCCGCGCGCTCGGCGACGATGCGAAGCAGGCTCGGGACAAGTTCAGGTCCTTCAAGGCCTTCCTTGAATACGCCGTTCCGAGCGCACAGATCGTGACCGATCCCCGGCACGGACGGGTGGTCCTCCCCGAGGGCGTTCCCCCCGACCAGCCCCTCCCCGATACCTGGTTCTCAACACCGCTGATCGACGACGACCCGGAGCTCACAGCGACCGTCGCCAACGAGGCACTCCGGATCATCAGCGAACTCTCGCGGCCGGCGAAACTCCCGGAGGTCTCCGCGCTCCTGACCCGCTCACTGGGCGATGAAGCCAAGAGAACCTGGACCAAGTACAAGACCTTCGAAGCGTTCCTTGCCTATGCCGTTCCGAGCGCTCAGATCCTCCCGGATCCCCGGCACGGACGGGTGGTCCTCCCCGAGGGCGTTTCCCCCGACCAGCCCCTCCCCGATACCTGGTTCTCAACACCGCTGATCGACGACAATCCGGAGCTCACAGCGACCGTCGCCAACGAGGCCCGCCGGATCATCAGCGAACTCTCGCGGCCGGCGAAACTCCCGGAGGTCTCCGCGCTCCTGACCCGCTCACTGGGCGAGGACGCCAAACGCACCTGGACCAAGCACAAGGGCTTCGACGCTTTCCTTGAATACGCCGTTCCGAGCGCTCAGATCGTGACAGATCCACTGCACGGGCGGGTGATACTCCCCGAGGGAACTCGCCCTGACCAGCAACTCACCGACACCTTGTTCGCAGGCCCGCTGATCGACGACGACCCGGAGCTCACAGCGACCGTCGCCAACGAGGCACGCCGGATCATCAGCGAACTCTCGCGGCCGGCGAAACTCCCGGAGGTCTCCGCGCTCCTGACCCGCTCACTGGGCGATGAAGCCAAGAGAACCTGGACCAAGTACAAGACCTTCGAAGCGTTCCTTGCCTATGCCGTTCCGAGCGCTCAGATCCTCCCGGATCCCCGGCACGGACGGGTGGTCCTCCCCGAGGGCGTTCCCCCCGACCAGCCCCTCCCCGATACCTGGTTCTCAACACCGCTGATCGACGACAATCCGGAGCTCACAGCGACCGTCGCCAACGAGGCACGCCGGATCATCAGCGAACTCTCGCGGCCGGCGAAACTCCCGGAGGTCTCCGCGCTCCTGACCCGCTCACTGGGCGAGGACGCCAAACGCACCTGGACCAAGCACAAGGGCTTCGACGCTTTCCTTGAATACGCCGTTCCGAGCGCTCAGATCGTGACAGATCCACTGCACGGGCGGGTGATACTCCCCGAGGGAACTCGCCCTGACCAGCAACTCACCGACACCTTGTTCGCAGGCCCGCTGATCGACGACGACCCGGAGCTCACAGCGACCGTCGCCAACGAGGCACGCCGGATCATCAGCGAACTCTCGCGGCCGGCGAAACTCCCGGAGGTCTCCGCGCTCCTGACCCGCTCACTGGGCGATGAAGCCAAGAGAACCTGGACCAAGTACAAGACCTTCGAAGCGTTCCTTGCCTATGCCGTTCCGAGCGCTCAGATCCTCCCGGATCCCCGGCACGGACGGGTGGTCCTCCCCGAGGGCGTTCCCCCCGACCAGCCCCTCCCCGATACCTGGTTCTCAACACCGCTGATCGACGACAATCCGGAGCTCACAGCGACCGTCGCCAACGAGGCACGCCGGATCATCAGCGAACTCTCGCGGCCGGCAACGCTCCCGGAGGTATCCACTGGCCTAATCAAGGCGCTCGGCCCTGATGCCAAGCAGGCCTGGGCCAAGTACAAGACGTTCAAGGTTTTCCTTGCGAACGCCGTCCCGAGCGCCCAGATCGTGCCGGATCCTCGGCACGGATTTGTGATCATTCCTGAGGCGGTTGCAGCCGACAACTCACACTCTGATCCGTCTTCGAACGGCTGACTTGCTCCGGGCCAGCCGTGGCTGCCAGTGCTTGCGATGAACACCTGAGCGAGTGAACCATCCGCTCACTCAGGAGGAATCGTGATCCACCTCGGTCTACCCACCACGATCGTGGCCCTGCTGCCGCAGGACATCAACATCGGCCCGAACTCCAACGGCCTGCCCGGCATCAGCCAGCTCAAGAGCATCGTCGGCGCCTCCATGACCGTCGGTCTCATTCTCGCGGTGCTCGGCCTCATCGTCTCCGCGGTCGTATGGGCGCTGGGCGCGAACTCGTCCAACCCTCACCTCGCCGGACGCGGCAAGTTCGGCGTCCTCGTGGGCTTGGGTGCGGCGATCGTGACGGGGGCTTCGGTGGCGCTGGTCAACTTCTTCTGGAACGTCGGCCAGTCGGTCTGAGGCCCGCGGCCAAGCGAGGACACGACGATGGTTGACGTCTGCGGAGTACCGGTCATCTCCAGCGTGTGCGACGTCGCGGGAGACGCCGCCGGCTCACTAGTCGCGGCACCCTTCGATTGGCTCGCCCAGGGCATGGGCCACGCAGCCGGGTGGATGTTCGAGGCGGTTTGGACGGTCTTCGACTCGACCACGATGGTCGACGTCACCAGCGGCCAGTACACGAAGGTCTACAACATCCTCTTCGGCGTCGCCGTCTTCGTCATGCTCGGCTTCTTCATGCTCCAGGTCATCGGCGGCATGATCCGACGAGAACCCGCTGCACTCTCGCGCGCGGCCCTCGGTTTGGCGAAGTCGGTCCTTGGCTCCTTCGTCGCTCTCGCACTCCTCGCCACGGCGCTGGAGGTCACCGACCAGCTCTGCATCGGCATCGTCAATGCAGCCGGGACCAACATGGAGCAGATGGGCGACCGCATCGCCCTGCTCACCACCGGGCTGGTCGGGCTCAACATCGCCGCCCCCGGCGCGGGTGCGGTCATCACGATGTTCATCGCGGGCCTCGCCATCGGTGCGGCGGCGATCGTGTGGATCAGTCTGCTGATCCGCAAGGCGCTCCTGCTCATCGCGATCGTCTTCGCTCCGATCGCTCTGGCCGGGTCGAGCTGGGACCACACACGTGGCTGGGTGAGCAAGTGGGCGTCGTTCGTGATCGCCCTGATCTTGTCGAAGGTCGTCCTGGTGGTGATCTTCCTGCTCGCGATCGCCCAGGTCTCCGCGCCCATCGACAGCGACATCCAATCGGTGAGTGAACCGATCGCCGGCGTCGTACTGATGCTCATGGCGGGGTTCGCTCCCTACATGACCTACAAGGCCATCAGCTTCATGGGATTCGACATGTACCACGCGATGTCAGCCGAGCAGGAAGGCAAGTCCGCTCTCAACCGGCCCCTACCGATCCCGATGAACCGCACCCCAGGCTCCCAGCCCAGCAAGGTCCTCAACGGCGGCTCCTCACAGAGCTCAGGCGGCGGCTCAACGACTCCGCCTACGGCACCGGCAGGCTCGGGACCGTCGACCGGAAGCCTCGGCGCCGCATCACCGGCAGGCGGCAGCGCGGGCCCGGCTAGTGGCTCAGCTGGAGGTGGCGCTGGTGCGGGCGGCGGCGCCGCTGCGGGTGGAGTCGCCGCAGGCCTCGTCGTCGCGAAGGAGGCCGCCGCCGCAGGAGTGCGCACCGGGAAGGCCGTCGGTGGCGCAGTCTCTCAGCAGACTGATGCGGCCCAGCAAACGCCGGTATCGACCTCCGGTGCGCCCCTCCCCCAGCACGTGCCGGACTCGGTTCCCTCCCAACCACGCGGCACGAGGCGCTGACCCATGAGCAACTCGACAACAGCGAACGATCACGCGCTCGCCGCAGTGAAGTTCTCCCGCCTGACCCGCCGAGGGGTGCTCCTGGGACTCTCGGGGTCTCAGCTGGTCGTCGTCGGCATCGGCGCGGTCACGCTCGTGTTCGCCTTGTACTTCGACGGCGGACCATCCCTGATCTATGCCGTCCCAATGCTGCTGGCCTGTTCGGCCCTGGCGTTCATCGGAGTCGGCGGTCGCAAGCTCATCGAGTGGCTGCCCATCGTGAGCCGATGGGTCTGGCGATCCACCGGTGGGCAACTGCTGTTCCGCCGCCACATCGTCAAGCCCCGCCCTGCGGGAACCCTCTCACTGCCTGGCGACGCAGCGCGCCTGCGACAGTGGTTCGACCCGGAGAGCGGCGCGGTCATGGTCCACGACCCCCACACCGCGACCCTGACCGCGATCGTCGGGGTCACGCATCCCGCTTTCATCCTGCTCGATCCCACCGAGCAACAGCGCCGCGTCACGAGCTGGGGCCGAGTGCTCGCCACCGCCTGCCGCTCTGGTCGCATCGCCTCGTTGCAGGTGATGGAGCGGACCCTGCCTGACTCCGGCAAGGGCCTGGCGGACTGGTGGTCGCAGCACGGCCACCGCGACGACTCCTGGACCTCGACGACGTACGACGAGCTCATCGACCGCGCCGGCCCCGCCGGTGAGCGTCATGCCAGCACCGTCTCGATCTCACTCGACATGAAGGCCGCCGGTCGGGCGATCCGCGCTGCCGGGGGCGGCAACCGCGGAGCCGCCGCCCTACTGCGCCAAGAGATGTCCACGATGACTGCCGCACTACGGGCCGCCGACCTCGCGCCGGCAGGATGGCTGGACCCCGGCGACCTCGCCGTCATCCTGCGCTCGGCCTACGACCCCGTCGTCGCGGGTGCTCTCGAGCGCCACGGCGAACTGGGCCGCGACCTCGCAACCGCCGGTCCGGTCGCCGTCACCGAGACCTGGTCGAGCGTGCGCTCCGACTCCGCGCACCACTGCGTGCTCTGGATCAGCGAGTGGCCGCGATCCCTCGTCTACCCCGGCTTCCTCGCGCCGGTACTCCTCTCCTCGGGCGTGCGCCGCACCTTCACGCTCCTTTACACGCCCATGCACACCGACCAAGCCGCTCGAGACATCCGCAAGAAGAAGACCGAGTACATCTCCGACGCCGCCCAGCGTCAGCGAATCGGACAGATCGAGGACGCCCAACAGTCGGCCGAGTACAACGACGTCCTCCAGCAGGAAGCCGACCTCACCGCCGGCCACGGCATCCTCCGCACCACCGGGCTCATCGCCGTCAGCGCCCAAGACCCCGACGAGCTCGAGCGTGCTGTAGCCGATATCGAGCAGGCCGCGATCCAGGCTTCGTGCGAAACCCGGCGGCTCTGGGGTCAGCAGGCACAAGCGTTCTCGGCTGGAGCCCTGCCTTTGTGCCGTGCAATCTGAGAGGGCAGGTCGCGCCCCTATTGCGGGTACAACTGCCCGATAGCGCGGCTAACATCTTGAAATGTGTCGAACACTTCCACCCTCACGTGCATTTCACGTGATGGCGTATGGCACGGCACCTGCCAGTGCGGCTGGAGTTTGACGTCCAGGCGCTCGGGTCATTCGGGGAGCAGCGCGCTCGCCTATGTCGAGGCGCACGGCCGCACTCACCTACGGACCAAGCATCACGCATCCAGCCCTCTCCGTCGATCGCGAGGACGCACGGTCACGCTCTCCGCGATCAACGAGCGTCTGCTCAACAAGGCCGAACGCGAGCGCTATGCGGAACTGACAACCGCAGTCAGCGCACGTACCTCCGGATCTGGCACCAAGCCACCGATGCGTTCGACTTTCAGAGACCACCCGACGTCAATCGCGCTGTTTGTACTTTGGGTCCCGGTGCTGGCCGGCGCATTCGCCTTGGCGATGAACGAGGACAAGACACCGGAGCCACACCCGGACCCCTTCCTCTGGCTCATGCTGGCGGTGCTGCTTGGTGGGTGGATCCCTGCGGCAATGGTGATGGCACGCGAACTTGATGACTGGCGCCGAAACAGCGTTGCGTCGTACCTGGACGGCATTGGTTTCAGCGACCGCGCCGCGTCCCCTGTCACGTCGTCGGATGACGACAATGACTACTACAAGTCCAAGCGACAGCTCGATCACGAGTGGTACGGCGATCACTCCGAACTCAACTGGCGTGACCGCGAACAGGCTCAGGCGTGGGGCATGGACGCCGACACCTATGTGAGCAATTGGCTCGAGCACGACAAGGACTGAATAGCTTCAGGCGGTCAGCGGCTCACGGAAGGAACCTCTGCTTGAGGTCAGCCCATCCGATCCCGGCCATCTGCTCCAGCGTCGCCTTCGGCACGTTCACATCCCATGAGTAGAACTCGTGATGGAGCATCACGAGGTCCCCGCACACAGCCCGCTCATCTGCATCAAGGCGCTCACCGCGCCTGAGCTTCGTGAACACTGTGCGCACAAAGCCGACCAACAGGTCGGCAAGTTGGATGAAGGGCTCTTCCTTCGAGTCGCCGAGTCTCAAGCTGTCGACGGTGGGCATGCTGAAATAGCGAAGCGCGCCGTTGATGACCACGGAGTCACGGCCGTCGGACTCGCGGAACATGCCGCGAACCAGCCCGAGCAGCTCGTCGAACCGAACGATGTTGTCGTGGACGATCTCGATACCCACGCCGCGGGGACGAAGAAACTGCTCCAGCTGGTTCATAAGTGCGAACATCGAGTGCCCAAGCGTGGTCCGCATCCACACATCCGCGCCGAACTCACGCCCCATGTCGGCGAGCGACTCCGGGCCGAGGTGTCGGAGCATTTCCGCGCGTGCAGGTCCGCTGCTCTCTTGAATGAGATCTGCGAACTGCAACGCGAGTTTCTCGATCTGCGCGGGCCCGGGTTCGACCCCCGCGCGGAGCATGTCCGCGAACATGGATAGAAGGTCTGGAGCCAGCAAGAAGCCTTCTGCAAGGTTCTTCTTGACGTCGTATGCCGACGTGAACTCCGTCGGGAGACAAGGGTTGTACTCGGGATCGAAGAACGTCTCCACTGCTTTAGCTGCGAGGATGTAGTTCTTGTCCATCACCTGGAAGAACGGCACAGCCGCGTTGGCGAGCAGGGTCTGGAAGATGTCCCTGAACGCCGCTGAGCCGTTGTCTCGCTTCGCCAACTGCTGCCACTTCAACTCTGGGGCGTTCAGACGGTAGCGCTCCCGGAAAGCAGCTACTGCGGCAAGTAGTGCGTCTTGATTGGATGAAGGAATCAGCCAGCCGCCGTGGACGAACACCGGCTGGTCAGGGTCACCCCAGTGGACGCCGGTGTTTCCGCTCTCATCGCAGTAGAACGTGGCTCGGGTCTCGCCCCGGCTACCGACGGCGGAACGAGAACGGACCTGGGCCGCTCGCTTGGCCGGATTGCCTGACCTCCCCACAACGAAAGCGTAGATCTACAGGGGTAGCCCAGCTGCATGAAGATGCTGCGGAGTCGCTTCTTGGGGCCTACCGCCGTGATGACTTGGCCGTTGCAATCCACCACCTCGATGACCATGTTGAAGCCCTTCGCCGCAACCCGCGCGGAGGCGATGTCGTCCTTGAAGATCTCGGCGAATCCGGAGAAGTTCCGGCCCATGAAGTGCAGCGCCAGCACGCCCTCGGCCGGGTAGTGATTCAGGACCCATGTCCCCTCGGCCTTCGTGGTGGATCGCGAACTCCGGAACGCGTCCCAACCTCCTTCGAAGAATCCCCCGCGGTGCCAATCAGGGCTGTCGGGTCTGAGTCCAGTGCGGGCTCGTAGCGGATGCCCCTGGCAAAGGTGTCTGGGCTGTCCGTCGGCCGACTCGTCGAGTCGTCGTCGTCATCGGCGATCGTGGTGCCGTGGAGACGGCCGCCTGGCCCGACATCGCTGGCGACGTGCTGTCCGACGTACTCATAGAAGCGACGGACCATGCCGCAGTCGTCCATCGAGTGTCCTGCCTTGAGCCAGCGACCTGCTGCCTCCGCGCCAGCGACTTGGCTGGCGAGCGTCGCGAGTTCCGGAGTGATTTCATCGCCGGTGTCGCCGAGATTCGACGCCGCGGCAAAGATCTCTGCGGCGACCACGCCCTCATCGGGCAGCATCGACGTCATTTGCGCCCGCTCGCGGTCCTCACGCTTGGACATAGACATCTCCTGAGTTCCTTTTCGACTTTGCGACGCTCACGTTCACGATGCGATCCGCCGCTTCGACGTGCATGCAGGGAATCGGTTGCAGGCCAGGAACGGTCCGTACTTGCCCTGCCGCAAGACCATGAGCCCCTTGCCGCAGACTGGGCAGGGATCGGGCGCCTGGCCGGACGGAACGTCGCGGAGCAACGTGACAACGCCGTCGCCCAGCAGTTCGGTGACGAACTCAGACTCGCGCCCGTTCCTGGCGATGAGGAGGACCGTCTCTCGCGCCCGCGTGAGCGCGACATAGAAGAGTCGCCGCTCCTCGGCGTGGGGAAACTCGTCGCCTTCTGGGAGCGCGAGTCGCAACAACGGGTCATCTTCTTTGATGCTGGGAAACGCGCCTCGGCTCAGTCCGGGGATGATGACGTGATCTGCTTCGAGACCCTTCGAAGAGTGCACGGTCTGGAACGAAACGTCGATGCCTGGATAGCGCGTGCGTGGCAGGAGCTCCTGTTCGTACCGATAGCGTCCGAGGACCTTGACTGTCTTGGGCGATCCGTCCGCCGCGACGGCTGCGAGCTCGCGTAGCCGTTCGTCGATTGCGCTCGTGACCCCTGCATCGCTGTCGACGAGCGCAAGCGTCAAAGGTGCTGTCAAGGACTGCTCCGAGCGCACCCGCTTCTTCAACTGGCTGGGGTTCTTCATGACAAAGTCGCCCGCCAAGGTGCTGAGCTGCTGGGAATTGCGGAAGGTTCGTTCAAGACGCAAGACGTGCCCGCGACCGAAGGTGGCTTCAAAACGCGTCATGGCCGAGATGTCTGAGCCCGCGAATCGGTAGATCGATTGCCAGTCATCTCCCACTGCAAACAGGAAGTGACCCGGCCGACTAACCAGCGCCTGCACTAGTCGCGCGCGCGAGTGGCTGGCGTCTTGGAACTCGTCGACGAGGACAACCCGATACGGTGACGTCCACCTGCCGGCTTCGACGAGGTCCGTGGCGCGGTTCAGCATGTCCTCGAAGTCGACCTCGTTGGCTTCCTGCAGGCGGCGGTCCCACTCGCGACGGACTTCGTCGAAGAGGTTAAGGAACAGTGTCTCGCGGAGGTCGGGTGCTCCGTTGCGTCCCTTTGCCACCCGGGCACGAAGATCGCTGTCGCCGAGCCGGTTGCTCTTCGCATGCGCCAAGAAAGTTCGGAAGAGGCTGCACATTTCCCGGTCGGTCAGAAGCGGCGTACCAGGGACCGCTCGGTCGGGGTCGAAGTCCGGTTCAATCCCGCTTGCACGCAGTTGTCGCTCGAGGCTTTCGAACAGGCTGCCGTTGGCGAGGTCTCGTGCTGCAGTCTCGATCAACACCGTGCCATTGGCGGCGTGCAGGCCCTTCTTCCAAGCACTGGACTGGAGGTAGCCCTCGAAGCCCGGTGGCTCGGGTTGGCCCGACACCAGCGCCCAGTGCTCGTGATAGACGCCAGCGGCGGGATAGAAGAAGTCGGGCCGGTATTGCGAGTGCTGCGCGTCAGCAACGTTGACTTCGTATGGACGCTCGTAGTCGAACTCAACGCCCGACTTGATGAGCCAGTTCGCGATCGCGCGCTCGCCGGCGCTCTTCATCACTTCAAGGTTGAGGTCTCTGTATCCGCTCCGCCGCTTCTGTGGATCCCAGGCATCAGGTTCAGGTTCCGCGTCGCCCGTCATCGGTACGCCGAGCACGTTCTGAAACAGCGACCAACTGGCCGCGAACTCTGCAGACGAACGTCTCAGCGCGCGTACGACGTCTGCGAGCAGTGGAACTCCGTTGTCCGTATCCAAGCCCGCTGCAAGCCGAGGCTTCGCTCCGGTTGCTTCTCCGATGACCTTCAGGCCGAAGGCGTGGAAGGTCGTTGCGCGCAGGCCGTCAGTCGAGATGTTGGCGTTCGCTAGCCGCTGCTCGCATCGGTCGCCAAGCTCTGCACCTGCTGACTTGTTGAAGGCGAGCAACAGAATCTCGTCAGCGTTCGCAAGGCCCTTTCGGATTGTCCATCCGGCCTTCGCAACCATCGTGGACGTCTTGCCTGAGCCGGCGGATGCGATGAGTTGCACTCGATTGTCGAAGCAGATCACTGCCCGAGCCTGCTCCTCGGTCAGGGGCGTCTTCTCGATCCGATCGAAGAAGGCTCGTTCGTCGATCAGCTCGACGTCCACGAGTGCGTCGTTCTGCGCTGCGACCTGGGCTCGGACGGACCAAGCTCCGTCGAGGGTCTGCAATGCCGGTCGCTGCGCCAGGTCGGCGCGACCCTCCAATAGGCGGCGTTGGGCCGCGCTGAGCGGGTACCTCGCGCGCACTCGGGCGAGCTGAGACTCCCACTCGACAATGAACTCTTCCGGGAGCCAATGCCGGCTGGCCCAGCTCTCGCCAGCCGCGGCGTGATATCCGGTCCACCAACCGAGCAGCGCGTCCAGAACCGGCTGCAGGTCGAGCGCTTCCTCGTACTCCTTGACCTGGCTTGCAACGCACAACTGGTACTCCGACAGGGCTCGCTTCGAAAGGCCCGGGAGTGGAGTATGAATGCCGAGTTCGGGTGCTGACATCCGTGCCCAGATTGATCCGGTTTCGAAGGTCAGCTTCTGATGTTCCGCGACGTGCACGGTCGAGAGTCCCGTGGGCGTCATGACGCTGATGTGCTGGTCAACGACTCCGATCGTCCAGTAGGGCGCGCGGCCGAGATGCCGCGCCCAGAACGACGGGGACCACGAGTTCGCCTGCCGCCCGCCGATCACGCCCCATCGCCTTCCTTCGACCTGTCGGCAAGACTGCAATCCGCCGATCACCTGAAGACTTGCAGAACCGTCCGACAGATGTGGCGAAACCCGCTCAGGCCGCCCTCCACGTTGACCTTCGCCGCGGCGCATCGGGCTCACCTACTTCGTGACCCATCCCTTACGAGGAGAGCCTGATGCCGACGTTCGAGAACCCGGCGGCTGACGCCGACGAAGTACAGACCGCGCTTCGCGCGTTTGCGCACGCGACACGCTCAATCGATGACCCGCGCGAGATCTACTCGGTCCTTGGCTCGCTCACCTCGGCCGTCGCGTCGCTGAGTCAGTCGCTCCATCAGATTGCGCAGTACCACGATGGACGTCACCGCGATGCGCAGTGGGCGCCGACTGGCTCGCCGAAGGCTCGCTCGGCCGCCTATCGAGTCTCATGGGACCTCCACCGAGCTGGCGAGATGCTCCGGCAGGTCGGCGTCGTCATCGGGAACGCGCACGAGGCGGAGGCGATGCTCACCTACGACCGCGAGTTCCCAGCGCCACAGGTGCACGGCTCCGCGGTCGACCGTGGGCTGTCGCTATGAAGGACTCCGACGAGAGCCGTCTGCACAGTGCGGTACTCGTGTCGCCTCGTCGTGAGCGCCGGAGTGACCGGCGCGCGCGGAAGGCGGCAGCGAAGTCGCGGCTCGCTGAGGACCGCGACTCGCGCAGAACGCTCGAGAAGGCGAAGTCCGACGAACTGGCGGCCGAGCGCCGCGCGACCGTCGTGTTGCCCAAGGCTGGCGAGCATGGTGCCGCCGCCCTGCGTACGCCGGGCCGGCTTCGGTTGCCCCGTCATCAGGACACGTCCGCCACGTTGGCCGGCGCGTACCCGTTCCTCGCTGAGGGCGGCCTCGGCAGTGACGGGGTGTTCGTCGGGCAGGACCTGTACTCAGGCAGCTCCTTCGTCTACGACCCATGGGTGCTCTACGCCCGCGGACTGATCACCGCGCCCAACCTGGTCCTCGCGGGGATCGTCGGGGCCGGCAAGTCGGCGTTGGCGAAGAGCCTCTACACCCGCTCGATCCCGTTCGGCCGCCGTGTCTACGTTCCTGGCGATCCCAAGGGCGAACACACCGCCGTCGCCGAAGCCGTCGGCGGCAGAGCCATCGCACTCGGGCACGGGATGCCGAACCGACTCAACCCGCTCGACGAGGGCCACCGGCCCGCCGGGCTCGATGACATCCAGTGGGCTGCGCAGGTCACCTGCCGCCGCCGCGACCTTGTCGGTGCGCTGGCCGAGACGGTCCTCGACCGCCGGCTTACGCCGTTGGAGCACACGGCCATCGACGTCGCCCTCGCGGACACGGTCCGCTCGACCGACGTACCGGTGCTTCCAATGGTGGTCGACCGGCTGCTCGCACCCGATGGCGCGACGGATACGGATGGTCGACTGGCCGAGGACGGCCGCCTGGCTGGTCACGCGTTGCGCCGCCTCGTCGCCGGCGACCTCGCCGGGCTCTTCGACGGCCCCAGCACGGTCCGCTTCGATCCGACGTTGCCGATGATCTCCCTTGACTTGTCCAGGGTGACCGAGAACGCGACGCTCATCTCTGTGTTGATGACCTGCGCGTCGGCGTGGATGGAATCGGCACTCCTCGACCCCGACGGCGGACAACGGTGGGTCGTGTACGACGAAGCGTGGCGGCTGATGTCCCATCCGGCGCTACTGCGGCGCATGGACGCGCACTGGCGGCTGGCCCGGCACTACGGGATCGCGAACATGCTGATCTTCCACAAGCTCTCCGACCTCGACAACGTCGGTGACCAGGGCTCTGCCATGCGCGCGCTCGCCTCGTCGTTGCTAGCGAATGCGGAGACCCGGGTGGTCTACCGGCAAGAGTCCGACCAGCTCGGCACGACGGCTGCTGCGCTTGGGCTAACCGGCACAGAACAGTCGCTTCTCCCGACGCTCGGCACCGGACAGGGCCTGTGGCGGGTCAAGCACAGGTCGTTCGTTGTCCAGCATCAGCTCCACCCTGCCGAGCTGGAACTTTTCGACACAACGGGCCGGATGAACCCGGCCTGATCCCAATCAGCGCCGCTTGCCCGTGCCGAAACTGCCTGGTGCACGGAACTCCATCGCGTCCCGCCTCACTTTCGGCTTGGGCTTGTAGGACCTCTCGCTCATCAGGCACCGTTCGCCCTTCTTCGTGAGGTGTTTCGCGATCGTGGTGACGCCCTCGAATCGGGTCATCACCACGAAGGCGTGGCACTTCGGACAGTAGTCCTGGGTTGACTTCGACTTTGGGCGCTTCTTCTTGCCCTTCAGCCCCGGGGTGGCTCGACGCGCCTTTCCAGTCGAGTTCTTGGACGGCGCGGTCGACTGACCCGGCATCGGTACGGGGGGCTGAGCTGAATCGCGGGGCGGAAAGATCTCTCGGATCCGCGCGATTAGTTCAGCGCGGTCAACATTCCAGCCGCGTGCTATCACCGCGTCGGCTAGCCCGCTCACGGAGATAGTGCCGTGCTGGCGACGAACTAACCGGATCGCTTCGTCGACGGTTGGCGGCAGGGGCACGAGTTCATGATGGCATCGGCCTCCGACACGTGCGGCCGAATCCATCACCTGCGACAACGCCGGGACACCTGCCCTCCGAGAAGGGAGGGCAATCGATGAGAGTCCGAACGCGAGACCTCGCCGCTCGCGAGGAAAAGCTCGAAGCGCTCCAGCAGAAACTCACCGATTCCGTCGGTGCGCTCGTGAGCGGCGAGGACTGGAAGCGTGCGCTGATGTTCGCGGCAAAGTTCCGCGGACGCAGCTTCGGGAACACGATGCTGATCGCCGTCCAGCACTACGCCGCCTTCCAAGAAGGTCGGGTGCCCGACCCGATGCCAACCTACGTCGCCGGCTTCCGCCAGTGGCAAAGTCTCAACCGCGCGGTGATGAAGGGACAGTCCGGCTACGAGATCCTCGCACCCGTCACGGCACGGTTCGCCACCCGAACCCCTGCAGAGCCCGAGTCGTGGAGGCGTCTGGCCCGAGGCGAGAAGCCGAGCCCCGGGGAGGCAGTCCGGTCGAAGCTGGTCGGCCTCAAGCCCGCTCACGTCTGGGACGTCTCCCAGACCGACGGCGAACCGATCCCCGAGCCGCCTCGGCCGACGCTGCTGCAAGGCCAGGCTCCCGAGGGCCTGTGGGATGGACTGGCCGATCAGATCACTGCCCGCGGCTTCGAGCTGCGACTGGTCTCGGATGCGAGAGCGATAGGTGGCGCCAACGGACTGACCGACTACCTGACCCGCGAGGTCTCGGTACGTATGGACATGGACGACGCCGCCCAGGTCAAGACGCTCGCGCACGAACTGGGGCACGTCATGCTCCACGGCCCCGACAACGCCGACGCGTCCATGCATCGCGGGAACGCCGAGGTCGAGGCCGAGGCTGTCGCACTGATGGTCGGCGCGGCGCACGCTCTGGCCACCGACGACTACACGATCCCGTACGTCGCGTCGTGGGCATCGAGCGTCCCCGGTAAGACACCGATCGAGGTCGTGCAGTCCACGGCCGAGCGTGTTCGCGGGGCGGCGGTCTCGATCCTCGAGCAGCTCGACACCCCGCAGGTCGGTGACGGAAACCCGCCCGGACTCGACCGGGCGGCTCTCTCCGCTGGCCGCCGCTCAGCTCCTGAGCAGAGGGTCGCTCAGCGGCAGGTGGAGACGATCGGGATATGAGCTTGATCAACGCCGCCGCGCCGTACCGCCGCGACGACCGGCAGACCTTCCGAGTCCCGGTCGTGATGCCACTGGTGGAGGTCGATGTCGATGACCACGGCTACCTGACCGTGACACTGGACCGTGAGCCCTACTCCGCAGACCGGTCCCTGACCCGCACCGATCTCAAGCGTGTGGTCGATGACATTGCCGCCGACCTCGATAAGCCGGTGCGCGTCGAGGTCCGAGAGGCCGACCAGTCGAGCTTCACCGACATCGTGACGCCCGGACGCCCGCAAGTGCAGGTGGTCGCGCCTGCACGTAAGGCCACTTCGTCGGTCGGCGAGGTGGCAGGCGACGGGTTCCTGCCCAATGAAGAGATCGCCGTCGCCGTCGTTGTCGCGCATCAGGTCGCCAACACCGACGGCACAGCCCGACTCCGCCTACCCCCGGCGCTCCTCGAAGCCCACCCCGGACTCGTGGTGTTGATGGGCAAGAAGTCCGGCACCGTCATGGTCAGCGGCGGCGCCGCGTGAACCCACGCGGCCAGGGCGTCGACGACGACCTGATGAACCTCGGGCTCATCCTGATCGCGGCCGTCGGTGTCCTCGCCGCCGTCCTGCGCCTCGCAGGGTCAGCGGCTGCCTGGATATCCGGGGTCGCGCAGCCGACCGGTGGATGGGAAGCGGGATTCCGCGTCCTCGCCGATCCCACCAACCCGGGTTCCGCACTCGGCTCGGATGGCCTCGCGGCTTGGGTCTACTGGCTGGCTCTGGCCGTCTTTCTCACCACAGTCCTTGCCCTCGCGGTAGTGGTGTGGCGTCGCATTGGCTCGATGAGGCACGCGTCGTCCCATGATCCGCGCCACCTTGCCAGCGTCGCGACCGGGCGCGACGTCCGCGCTGTGGCATCGCGCAAGGCGCTGCTCGCTCGCGGTCGGACTCTCCGACCGTCGCTCGACAAGCCGGCTCCGTCCGAGGTCGGCTACCTGCTCGGCCGCTCACGAGGACACGACGTGTGGGCCTCGGTCGAGGACTCGATCCTTGTGCTTGGACCGCCTCGGTCTGGCAAGGGCCTGCACGTCGTCATCAACGCGATCCTCGACGCGCCCGGCGCTGTCATCACAACTGCCACCCGGCCGGACAACATCGCGGCCACGCTCACCGCCCGCCGAGCTCGGGGACCGGTCGCAGTGTTCGATCCCCAGCGGCTCGCCGAGGGCCTGCCTGCCGGGCTGCGGTGGTCACCCGTCCGCGGATGCGAAGACCCACTCACCGCCATGATCCGAGCCACCGGACTCGCCTCGGCTACCGGCCTGTCGACCGGCGGTGTGGAGTCCGGAGGCTTCTGGGAAGGCAAGACCCGCACCGCGCTCCAGGCGCTGCTACACGCCGCCGCCCTCGACCAGCGGTCACCGCGCGAGCTGTTCGGCTGGACCCTGTCCCCGTCGGCGGCGGCCGACGCGGTCGCGATCCTGTCCAGCAGCCCGAAGGCCGCGCCGGGCTGGTCCGACTCGCTGGAGTCGATGATCCACGCCGACCCCCGCACCCGCGATTCCATCTGGATGGGCGTCTCCCTCGCGCTCTCGTGTCTCGCCGACCCCCGCGTGCTCGACGCTGTCTCACCGGGAGTCGGCGAGCAGTTCGACCCCGTCGACTTCCTCACCAACAACGGCACCCTGTACCTGCTCGCGACCGGAGCCGGCGCCGGCGCATCCTGGTCTCTGGTCGCAGCTTTCATCGAAGACCTCATCGAGACCGCACGCCACCTCGCCGCCGCCTCCCCCGGCGCCCGCCTCGACCCACCCTTGCTGTTGGCCCTCGACGAGATCGGCAACCTCTCGCCTCTCCCCTCTCTACCCGTTCTCATGGCTGAGGGTGGCGGAACGGGGATCACGACCATGCCCGTGCTCCAGTCGCTGTCTCAGGCCCGCGACAAGTGGGGCGATCACGCCGCCGGCGCGATCTGGGACGCCAGCATCG
Organism: Nocardioides sambongensis; assembly: GCF_006494815.1. NCBI lineage: Bacteria > Bacillati > Actinomycetota > Actinomycetes > Propionibacteriales > Nocardioidaceae > Nocardioides > Nocardioides sambongensis. The sequence continues at coordinate 822,098 of NZ_CP041091.1, read as the reverse complement.
TCAAACTCATCCTCGGCGGCACCTCCTCGGCCAAGGACCTCCAAGATCTCTCCGCCCTGATCGGCGAACGCGACGAGAAGACCGACACCGTATCCGTCGGCGACTACGGCTCCCGATCGCTCCAACGCTCGGTACGCCGAGTGCCGGTGATGCCGCCAGAGGTCACCCGCACCCTGCCCTTCGGCACCGCTCTCGTACTGCTCCGCAGCGCCCCGCCGTTGGTCACCGACCTGCGCCCTTGGACCGCCCGTCGGGAGGCCCCGACGCTTCGTGCTGATCGTGCGTCCGTCGAGGCATCCCTACGACGCCGCTGATCCAGCGTGTTCTGTCGGAGGTGCCGTGCATGCTGACTCCCTGAGACCGCACGCACGTCACTAGGGGAAGACACATGACGGAGGGCCGGATCACCGAGCATGACCTCGAGTGGTGGCTGGAGTTCGCAGCCACGCGCGAGTGGACGTTTGCCAGAACCTACGCGGAGACGGCGCCGCATCACTACGTCGTCGAGGGACGCACCCCCGGCGTGACCCATCAGGACATGGTTCGAGCTGCACGCGTGATCCACACGTTCGGCCAACCGGGCAAGTACTACTCGATGACGAAGATCTATCTGGTCAGCCCGAACGGGAAGTACCGCTGGTGGACCGAGGACAACCACTTCACCGACACCACACTGGTCAACCGTGCGACCACCGAGTTTTCCTACGGCATCCAAAACGCCCCGTCCACTTCAAGCGGAGAATGGACGGCCTTCGACGAAGTAGCCACGACCTGGGACGTCGACCACCCGGCGCGCGAAGGCGAAGTCGAGTTCCGAGGAGCAATGCTCGCCACGGCGCGGGGCAGCTACCCGCCTCACGTCCTCGACCTCGGCTGCGGTACTGGCCGGGTGCTGGACCTCGGGCTTGTGACCCCGGATCGATATGCCGGAGTCGACTCCAGCCAGGCCATGCTCAACATGCTGGTACGCAAGCACCCGAGGGTCGCCGCAATCTACCCAATGAGCGTGATCCACGCCTTAGACTCCGGGCGATTCACCGACGGGCAGTTCGACTGGGTGTTCATCGACTCGACTGTGCGACTCACCGACACCCAGCGAACGCAGGTCGATCGGATTGCACGGCTGGCCGTCATAGACGTTCGTGACCAAGCGTGGGATCTCAGGGATGTCCGCAGGGCGACGTCCGAGCGCTTGATCGCAGTGAGTAGTCAGATGCGGGCGGCGTCCAGTGAGCCTCAGAGCCCGGCCGTCGCCAAGGCGCTCACGACTTGCACACAGAGCTGAATCCGGTCCTCGGCGTCTACTTGACGACCATCGATCGGCTTCTGACGAATGCGAACTCGAAGATGCTGGTCGAGGTCAAGGTCGAACGCGCCCTCCTGAGTTAGGGCTTTCCGGGCTTGCTCCACTGCTTCGCCGTCTCCATCGTCCGGGACGAGTTGGTAGCCATCCTCCTCGCAGCGGATTTCAAGGCGAGACTTCTTGAGCGTGAGCCCTCGCTCGTATCCGCGGTACCAACTTGGCTCCTCCGCGACGTCGGTGAGCCGCCCCTCAACCCACGACGCGCGCAGCAGTGCATCACTGAAGTAGGCGATGTAGCTGCTGCCGTGGAGTATCCGGAGGTGACGGTAGCCAAAGCCTCCCCTGGCCCGGTCGTACGTCCCGTTGTAGTAGCCGTCCCCTTTGGAGCTCCGTGCGCCGGCGTAGCGCACGAGGTAGTAGCGCCAGTCATAGAAGCTCCGGGACTCGCGATCCGCGAGCCACTGCAACCGGATCGCGTCCAATGCTTCCCTCACACTGGGTGCGCTCGCCGTTGTGAGCCGTTCAGCGACGTCGTCCAGGAGTGAAGCGAGGGGCCGTCCGACGTTTTCGAGGCTGCTTCGGGAGCCAGTTGTCAGCAGGTCCGTCCACGAATCGTCCTTCTGGGAGCTTCCGAGTTGGCGGCGCTGACCCTCCCAACCGACGTCGCGAGAGTAGTCACCCTTGGTGAGCAGAGCAGCGCCGAAGATGTCACGGAGCTCACCTCGACTGACCTCGGCGAAGGCATTGGCGCGCGCCCGGATCGCCGCGGCATCGAGGTCGAACACCATGATGCGGCCGCGGACCAGCGGGTCGTCCTCGAGCCGGTGAACGGCGTCCTTGAGCCCCGGGTGGTCCTCTAGGAACGCCCACTTGAGTGCCTCGTCGGAAACCCAGTCACCGCGGAAGCCTTCGAGGTCGTCGAGAGACCCGCCGAGAACGAGCTTCTCGGTGGAGGCTACGTAGCTCGACATGTACCGGTCGCGGTCGAGGAAGGCTGCAGTCAAATTCCGCAGCGACCGCAGCCGTTGAGCCACTTCATCTGACGTGACTGAATCGCCAGCCTGCCGGCTGAGCAGTACCCCGAACAGGAGCAGGGTCTCTTGGACTGAGAAATCGGTCCCGTAGCCGGAGATGCACGCACCGAACAGGTCGGGAGTTGCCGAGAAGAGTGGGATCGGACCACGACCGGTGCCGCCTGCTCTGAACAGAGCGCCAAGTTCTGTGCCCGGGTCTGTGTCGACCCAGGTATCGAACGCGTGGAAGAAGAAGTCACGGTTCCGCGCTGCATGCTCGTTCCCCGCATCGGCGAAGGCAAGTCGTGCGCGCTCCTCGATCGGCCAGAGACGATTCGCTGACTTGTCGTGCCACTTCCGATCCGGTGCGCCGTCACGCCATTCGCTGATCTCGATGATGAAGGTCAAGTACCGCTCGAACTCGTCGTCGGTCTTGAAGTCCCCGTCAGACCGCTTCTCGTACTCCCAGAGAGTGTCTGCCCAGGAGCCGTCCATGCTGTCAACCAGGTGTCGGTGTCGGTCTGGATCCACTGCTTTGATGATGCTCTCGAAGTCAGCCTTGAAGACCTCGAACGTGGTCAGCGGCTTGCCGCGCGAGTTCATCTTTATGTACAGGTCCTCGCCGTGGTCCAAGTCGACGACCGGGAGAAACAGGAACCAGATCGCGCTGTCCCTTTCCTCGTCGGGACGTGCGGCGAGTCGATCCCACACGTCGGTGAAGTCGATCGAGTCATGGTCGAGCCGGTCGTGGATCGCGTCGAGCATGACCAGCATCGAGGAGATGGTCGGGTCCTGCCGCCACGGGAACACGTACCACGGTTGATCGGTGATCCAGTCCAGCGGAGATGCTGGCCCGCCTGGGTAGGCGTTCTCGGCGAGAGTTCGTGTGAAGTCGCGCGCGGTCGGTCGGGTCGCGTAGGAAAAGCACAGCCATCGCGCCGCCGGGTCGAGCGTGCCTGCACGAGAAGCGACATACCAATGGAGCAGGAAGAGCGTGGTGAGGCGCTGCTGGCCGTCGAGGGGTTGCAAAACACCGTGCTGGATATCCCCGTAGACGAAGTCGAGGCCAAGGTTGCTGTCCGTTGTGGCCGCCTGGACGATCTTGTCCAGGAAGCGGTCGCGGAGGGCCGTCGTCTCCTCGTCGTCACGACCCTGGGCGAAGTCGCGCTGGATGACTGGGATCTCGATCTCCCTGATCGGCGGACGGTCCCCCGCCGGCTCGTCGAACAGTCCGAGGAACGTTGTCCGATAGCCCTTCACGCTTGAGCCCCCACGGCGAGAGTGTCATCACGAAGCAGGAATGGCTTCACCTTGTCGATCAACTTGGCGTAGTAGGCGTCCTGGTCCTGTGGCCCCCAGAGCGAGAGTTGTTGGTCGGCGCTGGCTGTGTAGTACTTCAGGAACACGTTGCGGGTGCACGGCAGGAGGTAGGCCCCGGCCTCATCGAGGGCGATGACTTGTTCGCGCTTCAGCGCGAAGACCGCATTGTTCAGCTTGCTGTTGAGGTCTCGTTGGAGGAGCGCGAGATTGCCCAGGCCGTGCAGATCACCGTCGGCAAGGTCAGCGCCGGGGGCACTGAACAAGCTGAGAACGCTGCGGAAGATTTCTTCGAACCCCGCGTCGTCCGTCTTCCCTTCGGCGAGTTCCAGGTGGGCGTTAATCCGCTCCAGCAGCCCGTCGACTGCAGACTTCTTGCCCGCGCCCCAGTCAGTCTCCTGGATCTTCTTCCGGTGAGCCCGGAGCCAGTCACGACGCTCGGTCTCCTTGCCGAACGCTTCTGGGTTCTGGGCATGGATGTGCTCCAGTGACCAAGTGTCGACGTAGGCGTGGAACGAGAACCGGCTGCCCTTGTCCTTGCTGGTTAGCACCGTCTCCACGTTCATGAGGAGCAGAACGTTGGTGCACTTGGCATTGTCCTTGCCGTACCGGAGGTTAGAGATGTCGTCGCTCGTGAGGTTGAGTCGCTGCTGCGTGCGACGGATGAGGTCCCTACGGAAGGACGAATGGGACCGGGTACAAGCAGCATCGATGAGGTCCTGGATCGAGTCGCCGACTTGGACGAGGTAGCCGATTCGGTGATAGAGGTCCCGGTCGCGAAACCAGCCGGTCAGAAGTCCGTGACGCTCAACCACGTCGCGCCAAAACTCGGCTGCCCCCTCGTCGCGATGTCCTCCTGAACCTTCCCGAAGGTCCAGTACCGCGGCCGCTCTCGCATCCCGGCGTGGGGAGTCATGCTCTCGAAGAGGAAGTCGATATGCGTCGGTTTGCGGGTCGTCGAGCGGGTCAGGAAGGCCCAGAACTCCTCGTCACGGAGGTCCCGTTCGAACGCATCCCACTGCGCGGCGATCTCCTGTTGGCGACCCATCTTGCCGTCGGCCGCGCCGCTGTGGGAGAGGACCAGTGCCTTGATGAGCTCGGAGTCCGTCAGCGGAATTCGGTCACGGTTAAGGCGCGTGAAGAGCTCGTTGGGATCTGTACCCTCGGGCGCTTCGTACCAGATCACCCGCACCCACTTCGAGAGCGCTGAGTGGAGGTCGATGGCCGCCTGGCCCGCACTTTGCTGTTCGCCGAACCACTCAACAATCGCTTCGTAGGCCCGGGCGATGTGGTGGAAGTCGATGTTGTCGTCGCGGCGATCGGGATCGAGCGTGTCCAGGTAGTCCCGGCTGTCTTCCCGGGTCTCATAGGTGAGCCAGTAGTCCAACTTGGCGTCGGAGAACTTCGTCGCAACGTACTTGGTGATCAGGAACAGGGTAGTCAGGCGCTGCTGGCCATCGACCAGCTCCCAAGTTCCGTCGGCCCGCTTGAGAACGACGATGGGTTGCAGGTAGTAGTCCGTGGGCAGTGCCCGGCGCTTCTCGGCGTTGCGCGCGTGAGCCTTGATGTCGTCAAGGAGCTGGCGCACCTCAGCTCGACCCCACCGGTAGCCGCGTTGGTAGGCGGCCACGAAGAACTCGCCCGCTACAAACGGCTCGTCTTCCTCGCCCCTCATGACAAGACGAGGCTCCAGAGTCGCCTCCATCCGAACCCGTCCTCTCGCCGTGGGCCATCCGTCAACCAGCTACGAAACCAACGGTAGTAGGCAGCTCCGCCATCCGGCGGCAACTCGAGGCGCCGCTCCCAACCGAACAAGCACACCTGACTCCTGGGAGCGGTTGCCATCCGGGCGCCGCCCGAGGTCAGGAGTCAGCGATGACGATTCCCACTCAGATGAGCCTGCAGGGGTTCGTTGCGACCGCGCCGGAGCTCACCTTCACCGGCAAGGGGCACGCGAGGTTCTACTGTCGGGTCGGCATCGAGCAGCACCGCAAGGAGGTCGACGGTTCGTTCACCAGGCTCGACCCGGTCTACTGCGACCTGGTGCTGTTCGACCGTGCGGCCGAACGGGCCTACCCGCGGTTCAAGCCGGGTGACCAGGTCGTCGCCTCGGGCTACGTCCATGAGTACGAGCAGGAGCGTCCAGGCGGGCCGAGCGAGATCCGCGAGCAGTTCGTCGCCCGCCGTATCGGCCATGACTGTGCCCGCACCCGCTACGTCGTGGATCGCACGCCGTCCAGGCAGCCCGAGCCACCGACGAACGAGTTGACTGTGGTCAACGAGCCAGCACCCGCCGTCGGCATCTGACCGCGACCTCGTCATGACGACCCGTGTCGACGCCAGCCACAACGCGCAGCTGGACGACAGCGTGGACAGCGTCGAGTCGGAGCACGGCGATCCCGACGACCGCTTCGGGTCCGCCGACTTCGACGACGACCGGCCGTTGCGCCCGATCAACTGGAACCTGCTGACAGCTGACGAGGCGATGGCCGAGTGGACCGACCTCGACGCCTGGGTCGACTGGCTGCGGTTGAGCTACGGGCTGCCGCCCACGGTGGTGCCGCCGTACTGGCATCGCCACGACGAGCTGGTCTGGGAACTATCGGCCCTGCACACGCATTGGCTCAACGCCTACGACTCCGAGGGGACGCCGTCGGGTCCGATCGGGTGGCATCGCGACTTCGCCGAGGCCCGCAATCGGCTGCGTGAATGGGTCTCCACCGCGGGATGCCGACTCGACCGGGACCGGCCCACGAGGCAGACGACCTGGCCCGGCGAAGCCCCACGGGACAGCGGTGGCGAGGTCGAGATTCTCGACCGCTACGCCGACTTCCTCCTCTTCGTCCATGAGGACGTCGCCGCCCGGCGACGCATCGAGGAACAAGTCCGCGCGGCCTCCTAGCGGTGCACAGCACCGACAACTCCCGCGTTGTCCACAGCCGCCGCAACGCGACACCCGCGTCCCCGGCCTCGCGATTCACGGTGAAACGCACGCCGCCGACCACGCGACCCGAAAGGAACCTCCATGCTCCTCGCCCACGCGGTCACCCTCGGCCAGGCCCGCTCCTACGTTGCCGCGCTGGCCGACGCTGCCCTCACCCCCGACGCGTCGATCGAGTACGACCGCGTGTTGCTCCAGATCGACTTCGTCCACGGCGACTACATCCCCGGCATCAGCCCGGTCCCGGTCACCGACCGCGACGTGCTCTTCGAGGTCGCCGAGTCAGCCATCGAAGACCTCAGCCGGCACGGCATCGACTCCCTGACTGTCGAGCTCGTCCTCGACATGCTGTGGGCCGCCCGAGAGCTGGATGCGCCCTGATGTACGGCGAGACCAGTGGCATGCTCCGCGACGCCCTCGGTGAGTTGCTGCGTCAGCACCGCATCCAGCAGCGCATCGGCGGCGCCGGCATCCACACCGTCCCGGTGACGACCACGGTCGAGGAACGCGAGGTGATCGGCCGGCAGGTCGCCCGCTACCGGTACGGCGTACTCGTGTGGTGCCACCAAGCCATGCAGGCTGCCAACCCACGCATCGGTCTCGACGGAAGCACCGGCCGCGCCCGCGGCCCGGCCGAGGAGCTGCGCTACCGCCTTGAACGCAACCTCCGCGACAGTGATGTGGACCTACCCACCCTCGACGAGCTGGTCACACCGCAACCATTCGACTTGGTCGAATCCTGGCGCCAGGCAGCCCGCGCCTGCGCGCTCGGCGAGCACGACTTCGCCCACGGAGTCGGCTACGGCCGACTCTCCGAGGCCCAATGCCTGACGGTCATCAAGGACGCCGCCGACGTCGTGCGCGGGCTGGTCAGCCTCGACCGGCGCTACGCCAACATCCCCGACTGGCAATCGCTGACAGAGCCCGGTCGACTCGGACGCGCGGCGGCCACCTGTGCAACCTGGGCCGGATACGGCGAACCCGACTACACCGTCGACCGACGCGGCTGGCGGCCAGCGCCCGCACTCATCGAGGGCCCGGGCCTGCCTGGCATCACCGGAGTCCTCCAAGCCCAGCACAACCTGCTCATCCACCTCAGCCACTTCCCCACCGCCCAGAACCTGCGCCTCGTCCTCGACTCCCAACGCAACATCTCCCGGGAAGCTGCTCGACGACTCGCAATGATCGACCCTGTTCTCGCCGAACGATGGCAGCAGCGCGGGGAGACCTACGGCCGTCTCGTCCGAGGGGCACGTGACCTCGGCGGCGTGTTCGGCATCGGTGGAGCCGCCGCCGGACAGGGAGCGGTCGCAGTCACGCGCATGGCCAAGCTCGATGACGCCGGTCTCTCCGACGCCCATCAGGTTCGCCGGCTCCAACGCGTCAGCGCGGGCATCGACGAGCGAGTCTGCAACCTCGTGGAGTACGGCGCCGCCCATCGTCTCTACTTCCACCGCGTCAACCTCCCCCGCCTGGACCTCGACGCCGGCGAGCTCGTCCACCCGAGCCGTCAGGAGTTCGTCCCCATCACCGCGGCGGTGCAGGGCGAGCTCCTGGCGATCGTGCGCAGCGACCTGCGGCCCACACCTATCCAACGCAAGCCGCCGAAAGGTGCCGCAAGAAACCGCCTCGACTTCGAGGCCGCGCTGCACCACCGGCCACCACCGCGAGGAGCGAGCCCGGATGTCCCGTCGATCTGAACCCGCCGCCACCCGCCACCACGCACCCGGCGATCTCAACCAAGGAGGCACCATGGAGAAGCTCTTGTCGGTCGAGGACGTGGCCGACTTCCTCGGCGTTCCCGTCAACACGCTCTACCAGTGGCGTCACAAGGGCACTGGTCCGACCGCGTTCCGCGTCGGCCGCTTCCTGCGCTACGACCCGGCGGAGGTGCGCGCCTGGCTCACCACCAACGCAGAGGTGACTCATGGCGCACGTTGAACGGCGCGAACGCCGCACCGCGGACGGCACCCTCCTGAAGACCTACCGCGTCCGTTGGCGCGGCCCGGACGGCAAGGAGCGGAACAAGACCTTCCAGAAGAAGGTCGAGGCGGACCGGTTCTGCGCCGTCGTGTCCGCGGACCTGGTCAAGGGCCAATACGTCGATCCCGACGCGGGCAAGATCCCCTTCGAGACCTACGCTCGCAAGTGGATCGACGCGCAGACCTTCGAGGAGACCACCCGCGAAGCGGTCGGGCTGCGGCTGCGGCTGCACGCCTTCCCGATTCTGGGTGACCGCTACTTGTCCGAGATCCAACCCTCGACCATCCAGAGCTGGTTGCGCACGCTCGCTGACCTCGCGCCGACCTACCGCAAGGTGGTGTTCGCCAACGTGTCCACCGTCTTCACCGCAGCGGTCGACGACGAGCTCATCCCGAAGAACCCATGCAAGGCCCCGTCGGTACGCAAGCCACGATCCGACCCGAGGAAGCTTGTCCCCTGGACGAGCAAGCGGGTCTTGGCGGTACGTGACGCGTTGCCAGACCGCTATCAGATCGTGGTGTGGCTCGGCGCCGGCCTCGGGTTGCGGCAGGGCGAGATCTTCGGCCTCTCCCCCGACGACATCGACTTCGACGCCAGCGAGGTGCACGTCCGACGTCAGGTCAAGCTCTTCTCCAGCAACCGCCAGGTCTTCGGTCTGCCCAAGGGCCGCAAGACCCGCAAGGTGCCACTGCCTGACGCGGTCGCCGATGCAATCACCGCCTACATGACAGCGCATCCGCCCGTTGAGGTGACTCGGCCGTGGATGACGCTCGACGGGAAGCCGACGACAGTCTCGCTGCTGCTGACGACTCGGGAGAAGGGAGCGATGAATCGCAACTACTTCAACACCTATCTGTGGCGTCCTGCGTTGGAGCGAGCTGGTGTCCCCGATCTGCGGGAGAACGGATGCCACGCGCTGCGCCACTTCTTCGCCAGCACGGCGCTACATGAGGGCGAGACCATCAAGGCGGTCAGCGAGTATCTCGGTCACGCCGACCCGGGCTTCACCCTGCGGACCTACACGCATCTGATGGAGGGCAGCTCGGAGCGCACCAGGCGTGCGATCGACACCGCCTTCCTCGGCGAGGACGAGGAAGGCGACGAATGAGCTGCGCTCGACAACGGTCTTGCCCGAGATTGGAGACAACCGTTGTCGCGTTCCGGCCGGCGTTGACGGCCTCGGGCCACTTCCAGAGGCAATCTGACGGTCCGATCCAATACTTACGCTTGTCGTTAGTATCGCGGCACGTTAGGGTTGTGTCGTGATCCGGTCCTTCAAGAACACGGACACCGAGAAGGTCTGGAACCGCGAACATGTCCGAGCCTTTGGACCCGAGCTCCAACGGGCCGCGCAGAAGAAGCTCCGGCTCCTCAACGCGGCCTCTGAACTAAACAGCCTGCGGGTGCCTCCCGGCAACCGTCTGGAGAAGCTGGTCGGCGACCGTGCCGGTCAGCACTCCATCCGCATCAACGATCAATACCGAATCTGCTTCGTCTGGACCGACAACGGCGCAGACGACGTCGAGATCACCGACTACCACTGACCAATGAGAGGAGACCGATCATGACGGCGACGTCGAAGGCACACGACCCGATCACCCCGGGCGAGGTCCTGCTGACCGAGTTCCTGGAGCCGCTGGGCATCAGCCAGTACCGCCTCGCCCAGGCCACCGGTCTCCCCCAGACCCGGATCAGTCAGATCGTGCGGGGCCAGCGCGCCATCACCACCGACACCGCACTGCGCCTGTCCAAGGCACTCGGCGTCGACGACCGGTTCTGGATCAACATCCAGACCGACTACGACCTGGAGGTCGAGCGCGACCTGCACGCCGACGACCTGGCCAAAGTCACCGCCCTGGTCGCGATCTGAACTCGGCCACGTGCGGCCCCACGGAGGCCCCAGCGGCAGCTGAACCCGCGTTTGCGCAGGTCAGCACGGGTGCGTAGATCACTACTACGACATCTGAGTCGTGAACTGATCGGATTAGTCACATTCGATCGCCGATGGCCCCGGGACTCCCCCGGGGCCATCGTCATGTCGCAGGCGACCTCACTCGCGGCCCACTTGCAGACCGGAGGCCTCGACTCCCATCCCCCGACTAGGCGTCCACGGCTGCGTTCAGCAACGTCACGCTGCCGGAGTCGCCGTCGAGCCTGACCCTGTCGCCCGTCTTCAGGAAGACGGTGGCCTGACGAGCATTGACGACACACGGGAGCCCGTACTCGCGGGCGATGACGGCCCCGTGGGAGACCGAACTGCCCAAGTCCGTCACCAAGCCACCGATCAGGCTGAAGTAGGGGGTCCAGCCGATGTCGGTGATCGGTGTCACCAGGATCTCGCCGGGAGCCAGCTCGGCGGCCTCCGTCAACGTGTGGGCGACGCGCACGACACCCTCGACGACGCCCCGAGAAGCCGGCCGGCCGTGGAGAACTCCGTCGGCCACCTCCAGGACCTGGGGCTCCAGCGGCTGGGGAAGCCCGACGGAGATCTCGGGGAACTCCAGACGCTGCTGATATTCCAGGGCGATGCGCCGTGCCAGTGCCTGCTCGACGGCAGCCGGCGCCGGTTGACCCTTGCAGGCACGGAGCTCCCCGACGGTGAAGAAGTACACCAGGTCGGCGTCGGGGAGGATTCCTTCGCTGGCGAGCTGCTCACCCAGGTGCCGGAAGGCGATCTGGAATCGGTGGGCGACGTCGACGAGGAGCGACTTGGTGTGCTCGCGGCGCCGAATGGCGTTGTGGGCCTTGGGGAGGACCCAGCGCAGGCCCCGGCTCAGCGATGCCGTGTCGACGACCTCGGTCCTGATGTCACGGCGTCCCCCGGTGAGCAGTCGCGCGTGCACGGCGGCCTGCATGCTCTGCACCAACGGCGTCGGGTCGTCGCCCCACGATGGGTCCCGCACGCACAGCTCCCGGTAGCCACGGTGTCCATGACGGTGCAGGAACTGATCGAGGCCGGCCGCCAAGGACTCCTCGGTTCGCAACCAACCCAGCGCCTGCTCGGGGGTTCGACCGACGAAGGCGGCGTGAGCATCGGGGTGGGCGGCGACGAGGTTGATCAGCTCGTCGAGCTCCTCGAGCATCACGGCGCTCTCCACACCGCTGGCGCCGGCCAGGAGCCGAACCGCCTCCGCCTGCTCAGCGACGGTGCTGGCGTTGGCCGACCCCGAGACCATGTTCTCCACGATGGCGCTGTAGAAGCCCGAGAGAGCCGAGGACTGGATGTGGACAGCCATGCTCCGGTCGAAGAACGTCAGCTTTCCTGCGAGGTCGCGCCACGTCGTCGCCGCGTCCGGGCCTGGCTGGAGGACGAACGAGGCCACCTCCTTGTCGAACCCCTCGACAACGCTGGGCGCCTTGAAGCAGTAGCGCAGCAGCTTGCCGGTGTTGAACAGCCGGCGAGGAAACGGCATCGGGGTGGGGTCCTCGAGCTCTGGCACCACGCGGCCGCAGATGGTCTGGGCGGTCTGGTCGGCGTCCGAGCCGAGCGTCCCGGCGGCCATCGTCAGGTTGCCGGTCAGGTTGAGGAACAGGTGGCCGTACGCCGAGGCCGTGACCTGCCAGACCGGGTCGATCTCCTGTCGGGCTCCGACACTGACCTGCATGTGCTGCAGTCCGTAGTCGATTCCCCACCCGGTGAACGACATCGTCAGTGGGCACACCGCGCCCGGCATCATCTCGCTGACGTTGCTGATGGTCAGGACGTCATCACGCCCCGGCAGCACGGAGTCGAACTCGTTGAGATCGGCCGGCAGAGTGGTGATGGGACGCGCCTGCAGCCAGTACAGGGCACCGGAGCGATCGATGGCCCACTCCAGGTCGAGAGGGTGGCCCTCGTGGGCGGCGGCCCTGCGGGCCTGCTCCGCGATCTGGGCGATCTGGGTGTCGCTGAGCACCGCCGCGTCGCCGACGAGGTCCCGGCGCACGACCACTCCGTCGAGCCCTACGGAGTACGAGTCCGGGGTGGCCTCGCCACTCACGAGAGCTTCGCCGAGCCCGGCCACCGCGTCGATCACCAGCAGGTCGCGGCGAGCACTCACCGGGTCGGCCGTGAAGACCACGCCCGCCGCCAGCGCGTCCACCATCCGCTGTACAACGACGTTCATCCGCGCCCCGGCGGCTCCGAGAACGTCGACCTGGTAGCTCCGGGCACGCTCGGTCGACGCCGACGCCACGCACAGGTCGATCGCCCGACGAAGCTCGTCCGCCCCTGAGACGTTCAGCACCGTCTCGTACTGCCCGGCGAAGGAGGCCTCGGCACCGTCCTCGCCTTGTGCAGACGAGCGGACAGCCACTGCGTGAGCACCCAACGCCCGGTGGCGGTCGTCGAGATCAGCCGGATAGTCGCCGACGCCGGCGTCACGAATCACGAAGGCCGGCGGGACCGGCAGGCCCATCGCGACGAGACGCGCCAGCCCGAAGGCCTTGCCGCCGACCGATGCATCCTCGATCTCCTCCAGGTCGAGAGCCACCGCGCCCGCAGACTCGTTCGACCGTGCTGCTGTGCGTTCCGCAGTCATCGTCACCCCTCCGGTCCACCACCGACTCGACGTCGGATTCGCGAACGCTACCGCTTGCGGCGTGGGTGCGACCGTGGAATGTCAGCCGGGGAGCGACCAGCGCTCCGACGAGAAGCGCGCAAGCGGCGGGTCGGACCAGCGGCAGACCCGCGGGTACGGCCGATCGACACTGGACCTGCGACCTACGGTGGTCGCATGGATGCCGACATCAACGTCTACTTCGACCCGGTCTGCCCGTTCTGCTGGATGACGAGCAAGTGGGTGAGGATGGTGCAGGACCAGCGCGACCTCACCGTCGACTGGCGGTTCATCTCCCTCCGCCAGGTCAACAGTGAGGTCGACTACGACACGCAGTTCCCACCCGAGTACGAGGCCGGCCACACGGCCGGGCTACGACTCCTCCGCGTGGCCGCTCGGGCCCGCGCCGAGCACGGACGTCAGGCCATGGACCCCCTGCACCACGCGTTCGGCACCGCCATCTTCGACACCCCGCCCGACCCGGACGGCCCGGGCAGCGAGCAGGCCCTGCGCGAGCGACGAGGCACCCGCGAGTTCGTGGAGCCGATCCTGGCCCACGCCGGACTGCCGCTCGAACTGGCCGACGCCCTCGACGACGAGAGCTGGGACGCCGAGATCCGCCGAGAGACCGACGAGGCGCTGTCTCTGACGGGCAAGGATGTCGGCACACCGATCATCCACTTCGAGCCGCCCGAGGGAGTCGCCTTCTTCGGCCCGGTGATCAGTCGGCTCCCCTCGCCGGAGCAGGCTGCAGAGCTCTGGGACCACGTCACCGGACTCGCCCGCTTCCCCGGCTTCGCCGAGCTCAAGCGCAGCCTCCGTGAGCTCCCCCAGCTCGCCGCGCTCGGCGTGGACACCGACACGATCGGGCAGCAGGAGGACTGGCACGGCGGTAGCCGCCGTCAGAAGAGGTGACCGATCTGGAAGGGTGGCGGCCATGACCGACATCCGCAGCCACCAGGAGTCCATCACCGTCCAGGCGACCCCCGAGGACCTCTACGCCCTGGTCTCCGACATCACCCGCACCGGTGAGTGGAGCCCGGTGTGCACGGCGTGCTGGTGGGACGACGACGCCGAGGCTGGGCACGTCGGGGCCTGGTTCACCGGGCACAACGAGCTCCCCGGGCGCACCTGGGAGACCCGCTCGGAGGTCGTCACCGCCGAACCCGGACGGGAGTTCGCCTGGAAGGTCGGCGGCCGGCTGGTCCGATGGGGCTTCACGCTCGACCCGGCCGAGGCGGGCATGACGACCCTCACCGAGAGCTGGGAGTTCCTCCCCGACGGCATCGCGTTCTTCGAGGAGAAGTTCGGCGACGACGCTCCTGCGCAGATCGCCGACCGCACCCAGCAAGCCCTGGACGGCATCCCGCGCACGCTCGCCGCGATCAAGCGGATCGCCGAGTCGTGACCGACCCCCGGTCCAGCCACCGGCGGCGCAGCCCGACCGCGACACCGATGGCGCGTTGCGTGGTCGGTCCGGCGAGCCGGCGTCGTACCTCGTCGATGACGGCGTTCCAGGGTCCGTCGTTGTAGGTGGGGTACGCATGAGGGGTCGTCGCCATCCGCAGCACCGAGGTGCGCTGGCGCACCGCGGTCCCCAGCTCGCCGAGCGTCTCCCCCGCTCGGGGCCCGACCACGGTGGCGCCGGCGAGGCGGCCCCGCCGATCGACCACGAGCCGGGTGACCCCGGTGTCATCTCCCTCAGCGACCGCACGGTCGAGCTCGGTGTGCTGCCATTCGAGGAGGCGGTGACGGGGTCCGCAACTGCCCGTGGGTACGCCGACCGCGGCGAGCTCCGGCTGGGTGAAGGTGACGCGGGGGTTGAGGTCATCGATGCGGCGCCGCAGCCCGAGTAGTGCGTTCGTCGAGGCCAGGCCGGCGTGCAGGCCCGCCACATGGCTGAACCGGGGGAACCCCGTGACGTCGCCGGCCGCCCAGACCGTGGGGTTGGAGGTGCGCAGCGACCGGTCCACGACGGGCGATCCGTCCCGATCGGTGCGGACCCCCAACGCGTCCAGACCGAGGCCGTGGGTGCGCGGGGTGCGCCCGGCGGCGACGAAGACCCGGTCGAAGTCGATCTCGCGACCGTCGTCGAGCACCAGGACACCGCTCCCGGGCGCCTGGCCCGTCGTCGCCCGTACCGCCACTGCCGAGTGGCCGGTCAGGACCAGCACGCCGTCGTCCTCGAGCGCGCGCTGGACCAAGACGGCGGCTGCCGGGTCCTCTCGCGCCAGGAGACGTGGTCCAGTCTCGACGAGCGTGACCGTGCTTCCGAGGCGCGCCATCGCCTGGCCGATCTCGCATCCGGTGCTACCCGCCCCGATCACTGCCAGTCGCCCAGGCAGCGCATGCAGGTCCCACAAGGTCTCGTTGGTCAGCGGCTCCACGTCCGCCAGACCGGGCATTCGCGGCAGCAAGGGCTCCGACCCGGTGGCGATCAGGGCCTGCCGGAAGCGGACCTCGACACCGTCGACGTCGGCGGTCCCGGGCCCGGTGAAGCGCAGGGTGCCGGCCAGCACCCGGACCCCCGCCTGCTCGAGCGCCTCCGGGGAGTCCACGGGGGCGATCCGGGTGACCGATCGCCGCACGTGCGCCATGACGGCGCCGAAGTCGACGCTCACCTCGCCGACGGAGACGCCGTAGGTGCCGGCGCGTCGAGCCTGGGCGGCCTGACCTGCGGCGGCGATCAGCGCCTTGGACGGAACACATCCGGTCCACAGGCACTCGCCCCCGGTACGGTCCTGCTCGACGAGCAGCACGTCCGCGCCCAGTCCGGCAGCGGTCTGTGCGCCGACCAGGCCGGCTGCTCCCCCGCCGACGACGAGCAGATCCCACACCGGTGGACGCCGGTTCACGATCCCGCCCTTCCCAGGTGTCGGCGAGGATGGCGGCTGGAGGTGACGATGGAACGGTACGGCGGCCTCGTGGCGCGCGGGTACGACCTGCTCTCAGGGGAGCCGCTGTACGGCGTGGGCCGACGGCTGGCCGTGACCGCGCTCGGGCTCCGCCCGGGCGAGCGGGTCCTCGACATCGGCTGCGGCACCGGGCTGAACCTGCCGTTGCTGGCCGACGCGGTGGGCCCCGACGGGGCCGTGGTCGGCCTCGACCGCAGCGGCGCGATGCTCGCGGCTGCGCGGACCAAGATGTCCGGGCGACCGTCAGTGCACCTGGTGGAGGGGGACGCCGCGGACCCGGCGACGGTGGTGACCGCCGCGGAGAACGGGAGCTTCGACGCTGTCATCTGCACCTACACACTCTCGCTCATGCCCGATGTGAAGGCAGCCTGGGACGCCATCGGCGATGTCCTGCGCCCTGGGGCGCGCGTCGCCGTCGTCGACATGGCACGTCCCACCGGCCGCTGGGCGTGGGCCTCGCCCGTGGCCCGGCTGGCCTGCAGGCTCGGTGGCGCCGACATCGACGCCCACCCCTGGGAGACGGTCGAGCGCGACCTCACCTCGGTCCGGTCCTGGAGCCGTTTCGGTGGGCACGTGCAGGTGCGGGTGGGTGTCCGGCGATGAGCTCCTCAGCGTCGTCGATGCGGTCGCCGGCAGCGCTGCGCGCGGCGATCCGACTCAGCCGTCCCGACCAGGTGCTCCTCATCCTCGTCGTCTACGCCGTCGGCTGCGCTGCCGGCGCCCACCTCTCGGGCGAGGTGCCCGCAACCGGGGATGCGCTGCTGGTCGGACTGACCCTCGGGTTCGTGGCCGTGAGCGTCCATGCGGCCAATGAGTACGCCGACGTCGAGACCGACGCCCTGACCGTCCGCACCCGGTTCTCCGGAGGCAGCGGCGCGCTGCTGGATCACGGACTGCCGGCCGCGCTCGCCGCACGCGTCGCCCAGATCTCCGGCGTTGCGGCCATCGCCACACTCGGCGCCGGATGGCTGTCGGGGCGGATCCCCGGCACCGTCGCCGCGCTGCTCGTCCTCTGTCTTGTCGCCGGCTGGGCCTACTCGGTCGGACCCTGGCCGTTCTCGAGGCACGGGTGGGGCGAGGTGGTCAACGCACTGCTCGGTGGCCTGCTCCTGCCGACGATCGGCGCCCTGATGGCGGCGGCATCGCTCGCCGCAGCGCTCCTGGCGTTCCTGCCCTTCACCCTCCT
Source organism: Nocardioides sambongensis (assembly GCF_006494815.1). Classification (NCBI taxonomy): domain Bacteria; kingdom Bacillati; phylum Actinomycetota; class Actinomycetes; order Propionibacteriales; family Nocardioidaceae; genus Nocardioides; species Nocardioides sambongensis. Next base: position 804,902 of record NZ_CP041091.1, on the reverse strand, counting down.
GGTCTTCGTCAACCTGCTGGAGACCCAGTGGGCAGATCGCACTGCGGACCGCGCCGCCGGCAAGCACACGCTCGCCTCGCGCCTGTCCCCCGTGCGCTTCGACTGCTCGGCGGCGCCACGGCGACCGCCGCGTACCTGATCGCCCTGCTCAGCCAACCTCCGCAGGTCGCCCTCGCCGGGCTGGTCGCGGCCCCCGTCTCGGCGTACGGCGTAGCGAGGCTCGGGCGCGCGGCGCCCGGCCCCTCGGTCATCGCGATGATCGTCTTCCTGCTGGCCCAAGGCGCTGCCTGGCTGGTCTGACCAGCTCCCGTGGCGTGGGTCGGGCGATCCGGCGCTGTCGCCCGTGGTCACTGCGACCAGGAGCTGCGGAGGGCACGCAGCGCCGCGGTCGCGGCATGGAAGCCGGCCATGCCGTGCACGCCGCCGCCGGGCGGTGTGGCCGAGGAGCACAGGTAGACGCCCTCCACGCCGGTGGCATAGGGATCGGGCCAGGTCCGGGGACGGCGGAGGATCTGCCGCGCGTCGTTGGCACCGGCACCGATGTCCCCGCCGACGTAGTTGGCGTTGTAGGCCGCCCACCCGGGTGCGGTCGTGCTGTTGACTCCGACGATCCGCTCCCGGAAGCCGGGCGCGAATCGCTCGATCTGCGCGGTGATCTGCTCGATCGCGTCGCCGGGATAGCCGTGCGGCACGTGGGCGTAGGCATAGATCGGGTTGATGCCTGCGGCCGAGCGGGACGGGTCGACCAGGTACTGCTGGCCGATCAACACGAACGGCCGCTCGGGCATCTCGCCACGTACGGTGGCGGCCTCGGCGCGGACGATCTCGGCGGCCGATCCACCCAGGTGCAGGGTGCCGGCGCGGCGGCACTCCGCGTTGGTCCACGGGATGCCGCCCTCGATCGCGAAGTCGACCTTCGCCGCGGCCGGTCCGTAGCGGTAGCGGTGGTAGGCGTGCCGCACCCTGCGGGGCAACCGGTCCCCCAGGATCGATGCCGCCGCGCCGGGGGTGGTGTCGAGCATGACCAGGTCGGGCTGTCCCCCGACGAGCTCGCCCAGCTGGTCGTAGGGGTCGATCCGCACGCCGCTCACCACCTCGCCGCCGGCCTCGTGGAGCACCGCGAGCAGCGCCCGGGTGATCGACTCGGTGCCGCCCTCGGCCACGGGCCAGCCGACCGCATGGGCGGCGCCGGCGAGCAGGAGGCCCACCGAGCTGGACAGCGGGCCGGTGAGGGACCCGAACTTGTGGGCGGCGACCCCGGTGAACAGTGCCTTGGCGGGCTCGTCGGCGAAGCGTCGTACTGACCAGGTGGCCGGTTGCAGTGCCTCCATCCCGAAGCGGCCCAGGGTGATCGGGTGGCGTGGCAGGTGCGTCACCGGCTGGAGGACCTCGGTGATCAGGTCGTCGAAGTTCCGCACGATCGGTGAGAAGAGCCGCCGCCACCGCTCCCCGTCGACACCGAGGCTCGCCGCGGTGACCGCGAGCTCCCGCGCGGCCAGGCCGGCTCGGCCGTCGTCGAGCGGATGGGCGAGGTCGATCTCGGGCCACAGCCACCTCAGGCCGTGCTTCTCCAGCTCGAGCGAGGTGAGGTACGGCGACGCGACCCCGGTCGGATGGAAGGCCGCGCAGACGTCGTGGAGGACGCCGGGCACGGTCAGCTCGGCGGTCCGGGTGCCGCCGCCGGGGCGCTCGTACGCCTCGACCACGGTCACGTCGAGGCCGGCTCGGGCCAGACGGATCGCGGCGCAGAGACCGTTGGGCCCGCTGCCCACCACGACGGCACTGGTCACGACACGACGGTAGTCGCGCACGTCCCTGGTGCGACGCCGGTCCCCTCACGGCGCGGCGCCGCCCTTCGCTGAAGGGCGACGCCGCGTGGCGGTGCAGGTCTCAGCCGAGCGCCGGCAGCTCGGGCGCTGCCTTCTCGGTGAGCATCGCGGAGCGACGGGTCACGAACTCGTCGAACTGCTCCTCGTGGGGCAGCAGCCAGAAGTCGCCGGCGAGAATCCCGTCGAACACGGTCTTGGCCACCGAGGCAGGTGTCAGCCCTTCGCTGGACAGTGATCCGAGCAACCAGTTCCGCATCCCCTCGGGCCCCGCGGGCTCATCGCCCCCGTCGATCGACGCGTCCGCGAAGATGTGGGTGTCGACGGATCCGGGGAGCAGCGCCGACACCTGGATCTGCGGGTACCGGGCCTGGCACTCCAGGCTCAGGCACTCCGTCAGCGCGAGAGTGGCGTGCTTGGAGGCATGGTAGGCAGCGTTCATCGGCCCACTCGTCACTGACGCGACCGAGCCCGTGTTGACCACGTAGGACCTCTGCGCCGCCGCGCCCATCCGCGGTACGAAAGCGCGGATGCCGTGGAAGACGCCATCGGTGTTGATCCGCATCATCCGCGACCAGGACTCCGGGGTCAGGTCCCACACGTAGCCGAGGGTCTCGATCCCCGCGTTGTTGACCAGCAGGCCGACCTCGCCGAACTCGGCGTACGCGGCCTCCGCGAGCGCCTCGACGGCCGCCGCGTCGGTCACGTCGGTGACGACACCGATCGCCCGGGCGCCGGCTCCCCGGCACTCCTCCACCGCTTCGGCCAGGCGGGAGGGTTCGATGTCGGCCAGCACCACGTTCATGCCCACCTGGGCCGCGTGCAGCGCGATCCCTCGCCCGATCCCGCTGCCCGCGCCGGTGACGACGGCCGTGCGTCCGGCGAGCTCCTCCACAGTCATCCTGTCCCTCCTCGTTCTCGCTGCGCGGGGCGCTCTGCCTCGCGCGACACTGCTCGCCCGGCGACTCGTCTCGCCGGGAGCGACCTCATCCCAGGAGCGCCTGGGCGAACTCGGGACCGAGCAGCGCGACCGGAGCGATGCCCGCGGTCCAGGCACCGTCGACGGCGATCTCCGCGCCCGTGGTGTAGGTCGCCTCGTCGCTGACCAGGTAGGTGATCGCGCCGCTGACCTCCTCGGCCCGGGCGACTCGTCCGATCGGCGCCGGCGGGTAGTTGCCCTCGCCCTCGACCAGGCCCGCACTGTCGGCGCTCATCGGCGTGAACACCATGCCCGGGTGAACCGAGTTGACCCGGACCTTGTGCTTGGCCAGCTCGAGCGCCGCGACGCGGGTGATGCCGCGCATCCCCCACTTCGAGGCGGCGTACCCCGACGTGAGCGGGATGCCCATCAGCCCGCCGGAGGAGGAGACGTTCACGATCGAACCGCCGCCCTGCGCCTTCATCGTGGGGATCACGGCCTGCATCCCGTGGAACGGGCCGGTCAGGTTCACGGCGAGCACGCGCTCGAAGTCCGCCGCGGAATCGGTGCCCACCGGCTGGGCGTTCATGCCGGCGTTGTTGACCAGGCCGTCGATCCGCCCGTGGGCCCCGAGCACCGTGTTCACCACCTCGTCCCAGCTCTCCCGGACGGCGGCGTCGTGGGGGTGGTAGGTCGCACGGTCCGAGCCCAGCTCGGAGAGCGCCTTCTCGCCCCTCTCCACGTCCCGACCGGTGATCGCGACGGTGGCCCCTCCTCCAGCATGTGCCGGGCCGAAGCCAGGCCGATCCCGGAGGTTCCTCCGGTGATGATCACGGTCTTGCCGGCCAGTCTGCTCATGTCTCTCCTCGATGGTGCGCCGCTTGTCTGGGCTCGGTCACTGTGAGACCTGCACCACACCCCGGGCACCGTTGTCCCGCTGAGTGGGCTCGGGCCGGCGAGGCGGACCACGGCCCACCGGTCCCACTCGGCAGGACCATCGGTCCCGCCCGCCCCGCGGCGCGGCACGGTGACCGTCATGCCACCCCCGCAGTCCCTCTCCCCCGAGGACCGGCTCGACATCGCCGGACTCGCCCACGCCTACGCCGCCGGCGTCGACGACCGCTCCCCCGACACGGTCGCCGATCTCTTCACCGCCGACGGCGTGCTGGTCACCGCCCCACACCCCGACCGCGGAGGCCCCCGACGCCCCACGAGGGACGTGACGCCGTGCGCGCGGCGATGTCCCAGGTCTCGCGGCTCCACCTCACCGAGCACGCGATCGTCGGCGCGGTGATCGCGCCGGGTCCGGGTCCGGACCGGGCGACGGGGCGGATCGCCTGCTTGGCCCACCACCTGCGCGCCCCGGTGGAAGGGACCAGCGCGGATGAGATCTGGCACATCGTCTACCGCGACCGCTACGTCCGAGCTGCGCAGGGGTGGCGCATCGAGCACCGCGAGATGGAGCTGCGGTTCCGGACCACCGCCTCGGCCCTGGTCGCCGACGAGTCATGAGCACCACCAGCACGATCCCCGCCACGATCCCTGTCACGATCCCCGCCGCGCTGCGGCGGGCTTCGTCGACCGCCGGCCATGCACTCGCCGTCGCGGACGCCGAGCGACGCCTCACCTGGCGCGAGCTCCACCAGGAGGTGCAGCTGACCGCGCGTGCGCTGGTCGCTCTCGGCCTCGGCCGCGGGGATCGACTCGCGCTCTGGGCACCGAACTCGTGGCAGTGGGTCGTCTGCTCGCTGGCGACGACCTACGTCGGCGCCACCCTGGTGCCCCTGAACAGCCGCTACACCGGGCACGAGGTCGTCGACGTGGTACGACGCACCCGCGCGCGCATCGTGGTGCTGGCCGACGGGTTCCTCGGGCGCGATCAGCTCGGGGAACTGCGCTCGGCCGCCGCGACGGACCTCGAGGACGACGGGTCCGAGGGCGCACGGGCACTGGCCGGTTGCCCTGAGACGGTCGCGGTGGTCACCATCGGGTCCCAGCAGCCCGGTGCTGTCAGCTTCTCCGCCATCGCGGAGGTCGCCGCCCCCGTCGACCCCGAACGCGTCGAGACGATGGCCGACGCGGTCGGCGCCGACGACGTCGCCGACATCCTGTTCACCTCGGGCACCACGGGCCGGAGCAAGGGCGCGTGCTCGGCGCACCGGCAGACGCTCGCCGCCGCGGAGGCATGGGCGACCGAGGGCCGGGTCAGCGGTACGGACCGCTACTTCGTGATCAACCCGATGTTCCACGCCTTCGGCTACAAGGCGGGCCTGCTGACCTGCGTGCTGCGCACCGCCGCGATCGTCACCCGGCCGCTCTTCGACCTCGACGAGGCGACGGGGTTGCTCCGCGACGAGGGCATCAGCGTGATCGCGGCCGCCCCGCCGGTCTTCCAGGACCTGCTGGACTCCCCCGACCGTCCCGCGCACGCACGGCTGCGACTGGCGGTCACCGGGGCGACCCTGGTGCCGACCGTCCTGATCGAGCGGATCCAGCAGGAACTCGACTGCCCGTTGGTGCTGACCGCCTACGGCCTCACCGAGGCCGTCGTCGCGACGATGTGCCGGGCCGGCGACGCGCCCGACGTGATCGCCCGCACCGTGGGCCGCGCGGTCTGCGGATTCGAGGTCCGCATCGCCGGAACCGCCGGAGCCGGAACCACCGGAGCCGGGGGCGCCGCGACGGGGGTCACCGGCGAGGTGCTGCTCCGGGGCCCCAACGTGATGCTCGGCTATCTGGACGATCCAGAGGCCACCGCGGCCGCGATCGACGAGGACGGCTGGTTCCACACCGGCGACGTGGGCAGCCTGGACGACACCGGCTACCTGACCATCACCGACCGGCTCAAGGACGTGGTCATCGTCGGTGGCTTCAACGTCTACCCGGCCGAGATCGAGCAGGTGCTCTCGCGCCTGCCCGGCGTGCGCGAGGTGGCGGCGGTGGGCGCCCCGGACCCCCGGCTGGGCGAGGTCGTCCGGGCTCTCGTCGTACGGCAGCCGGGGTCGGCGCTGGCCGCGGCCGACGTGACGACCTACTGCCGGGAGCGCCTGGCGAACTTCAAGGTGCCGCGCGCGATCGAGTTCGTCGACGCGCTGCCGCGCAACGCCGCCGGCAAGGTCCTGCGCCGCTCACTGCGGAGCTGACCCACCGCGCACCTGCGGCGCAGACGCAAGAGCCGCCCCGGGCCTCGACGGCCCGGGGCGGCTCGTGCGTCTGTCGGTTCGGTACGGGATCAGATACCGGCGTCGACCACCAGGACCAGGCCGCCGACCACCGCGTCCGCGACGGAGTCGCGCATCCGCTCGCACCCCGGGAACTCCCCGCGCGAGCTGCAGCCGGTGCTCCAGTGGGTGCACCGCGCCGAGGCGTCCTCGTCCCACTGGACGCTGGTCTGGTGCAGGCTGCTCTTGCGGATCCGCACGCAGGCGCCGCACGTCGTGCAGGAGACCGGTTGCATCGGGGCGTCCGCCAGCCGGTTGTCCTCGGGGACGGCCATCAGGCGTCCTGGCTCTCCAGAGCGGCGGCCCGGCGCGCGAGGTTCACCTCGATCTCCCGCTGCCAGGCCTCGACCGGCTTGGTGGTGTCCAGCTCGAACTCGAAGCGGTCGGTCATCTCCGGCTCCAGGTCGGCGACGTCGGTGTAGAACTGGTCGTACCACCGCCGCAACTGGTAGACCGGCCCGTCCTCCTCGCACAGCAGCGGGTTGTCGATCCGGGTCTTGTTGCGCCAGATCGCCACATCCTGCTCGAAGCCGATCCGGGTGGTCTGGACCATCTTCTGCGCCAGGACCTCGGGGTCCTCGTCGTCGGCGACCTCCGGCCGCTGCAGGCTGATCCCGTACATCAGCATGAACGAGTTCTCGTCGATCGGGTAGTGGCAGTTGATCAGCACCGTGCGGACGTCGTCGAGCGACTCATAGTGGTAGATCAGGTCGTCGATCATGAACGACGGGCCGTGGTAGGTGGCGATCGAGGTGTTCCCGGTGCGCTTCGGCCCACCGATGGCCTTCTCCGCCGGCCGGAGGTCCTCACGGCTGACGCCGCGCTGGATCTGCGCCGCGGTGTGGCCCTCGAAGGTGTTCTTGAAGTACGTCGGGAAGGCGTGGTGCACGTAGAAGAAGTGCGCCATGTCGACCAGGTTGTCGATGATCTCGCGGCAGTTGGTGTCCACCCGGGTCTCGTACCAGGCCCAGTCGGTCCATCCCTCGGTGTCCGGTCCTCCGTCGATACGGGGGATGGCCTGCTCGGCGATCGGCGGGTTGCCCTCGGGGTCGTTCCAGACGAACAGCATCCCGTCCTGGCACATCGCCGGCCATGCCTGCGTCCGCGCCCGCAGCGGCACGCGCCGGGCATACGGGATCTGCTTGCAGCGACCGTCACCGCCCCACCGCCAGTCGTGGAACGGGCAGGCGATCTCGTCGCCCTTCACCTCGCCCTGGGAGAGGTCGCCGCCCATGTGGCGGCAGTAGGCGTCGAGGATCTTGAGGTCGCCCTTGGAGTCGGAGAAGACCACCAGCTTCTTGCCGAACGCGTTGACCGTGTGCGGCTTGCCGTCCCGGTACTTCTTCTCCAGGCCCAGGCAGTGCCATCCGCGGGCGAACCGTGTGGGCACCCCCCGGACTCGATGGTGCGGACCTCATCGGATGTGGCGGTCATTGGGCTCTTCACCTCTCGGGTCGTGTCGGAGCGTGCCAGCACTCGGACGCTAGGTGGCCCACTCACCGTCGAACACGTCCGTCCCGTTGATCAGGACGAGGCCCGGGAAGCCCTCCCCCGGGCAGTACCCATGAGGTCGGCGCCGACCGATCAGCGCCGTTTCGTACACCACAGGGAGGGACTCAAGATGAACGACCCAGCAGGCAGCGCAGTGTCCGGCACCGTGATCGTGACCGGCGGGGCCCGCGGCATCGGCGCAGCGTGCGTACGTCGCCTGGTCGCCGACGGCGCTTCGGTCGTGATCGGCGATCTCCTGGCCGACGAGGGCCGTGCCCTGGCCGACGAGCTCGGCGAGGCCGCCGCCTTCACCACGCTGGACGTCACCTCCGAGGCTTCCTGGCGGGACGCGGTGGCGTTCGCCGAGACGACGTACGGCGGGCCGGTGACGGGTCTGGTCAACAACGCCGGGGTGGTCCACGTCGACGCGATCGACGAGCTGGACGAGCAGGACTTCCGTCGCGTCATCGACGTCAACCAGGTGGGCGTCTTCCTCGGCATGAAGGCCGTCATCCCCGGGATGAAGGCTGCCGGCACCGGCTCGATCGTCAACATCTCCTCCGTCGGCGGCATCATCGCCTTCTCGAACATCCTCGGCTACGTCGCCTCCAAGTGGGCGGTGCGCGGGATGACCAAGACCGCGGCCCAGGAGCTGGGCCCGCACGGAGTGCGCTGCAACTCGGTGCACCCCGGGGTGATCGCCACCGAGATGACCGCCGACTCGGACCGCTCCCACGGGATGGCGGACAAGGCGTGCATCCCGCGCGAGGGCAAGCCCCAGGAGATCGCGGCGATGGTGCGCTTCCTGCTCTCGGAGGAGTCCTCCTACGCCACCGGCGCGGAGTTCGTCGTCGACGGCGGCTACCTGACCTACTGACCCGCTGGCCGCGACCCGGTCGAGCACGCCAGCACGCAGCAGCGGCCGGTCACCCGAGGGTGGCCGGCCGCTGCTGCGTGGCGGAGACGATGAGCCCGCCGGTTCAGGAGGCGGCGACCGCCTCCGCCGCGCCCCGGTCCTCCGAGGCGTCGGCCAACAGCGTGACCGTGCCGGCAGCGCCGTCGACCCGGACCCACTGCCCGTCCTCGAGCCGCGAGGAGGCGACCTTGGCGTCGACCACGCACGGCACACCGAACTCGCGGGCCACGATCGCGGCGTGCGAGGCGACGCCGCCGATGTCGGTGACCACGGCTGCGGCGTAGCTGAACATCGCGGTGTGCCCGACGTCGGTCACCGAGGCGACCAGGATGTCGTCGGGCTCGATGTCGTCGTCCGGGCCACGCAGCACCTTGACCCGGCCCTCGACGACACCGGGGAAGATCCCGAGGCCCGTCAGCTCACCACCGACCTCGAGGATCTCCTCGTCCGGGGCCGGCGCCCAGGTCCCGACCACGACGTCGGGCATCCGGATGGTGGCGAGCCGGACCCGCTCCTCGCGCCGGCGCGCGACCCGCTCCGCCGCGTCGGCCGGGCACGCGAAGGTCTCCTCGACGGTCAGGAAGAAGACGTCCTCGGGCTCGGCGACGACACCCCGGGCGACCAGGCGCTTGCCCTGCTCGCGCAGGGCGAGGCGGAGCGCGTGGGTGAACCGCACCACGGCGTCCCGGGACCGCTCGCGAGCCAGGGTGGATCCGACGACCGCGTGACCGCTGGGCGTGGTGGGCGGCGTCGGGACGGCCCGCTCCTCGGCCGGACGCTGGGCGGCCCCGGCGGCCGCGGCCAGCAGCAGGGACGGCCGGTCGCTGAACGAGGGGTTCACCAGCTCGCACTCCCCGGGGCCGCGGTGACCCATCACGGCCAGCTGGGCGTCGAGACGTCGCGCGAACTCGGGCGACGCCGCGCACAGCTCGGCCACGGCCCCCTCCTTGGCCAGGACGATCAGGTCGTCGTGACCGCGCAGCACGTCGGCGAGATCCTCCACGGCGAGCATGGTGCGCGCGGAGTCGAGCTGGGTGACGTCGATCGCGACGTGCTCGGCTCCCTCCACGGCGTAGTGCATCGCGGCCGCGGCCCCGGCGAGCATGACGCCGACCGAGGAGACGGACCATGCCTCGGCGAGCCGGTCCTGCCACAGGCGCACGATCGCCTCGAGGTGGGCGTCGTCGAGCGCGGTGAGCCCGTCGGCGTCGAGCACCTCGGTGCGTGCCGCCGTGTGCACCCGCTCGGCCTCGTCGGCGAAGTTCATGCCCTTGGCGCCGAGCTCGGCGAGCACCCGCTGCTCGGCCGCCTCGGCCGCCGCACCCTGCGGCATCGGCGGGCCGCCCTCGGGACGGAACACGACGTCGGCCGGGATGTTCCCGTACACGTCGCGACGCACGCTCTGCTCGTCCCACCCGGGCATGTTCTCCACGACGTTCACGCCGACCGAGGCGTTGAGGTAGACCGCGTGGCCGAGCACGCAGGTCATCTGCGAGACGTGCTCGTCCAGCGCGGCGCCCTCCATCGCGAGCAGTTCGCCCATCACCCGGTTGGTGAAGCGGAGGGCGGTCATCTGCACGCTGATCGTCATCGGCGTCATCGGCCGCGGCAGCGCCTCGGAGGTGTTCGTCGCGGTGAGCACCGACAGGCGGGGGTCGAGCAGGGAGTCGAACTCGCCCTGGTAGTCGGCAGGTCCCGCCACCACGAGCGTGCCGTTGTCGACGGCCGGCAGGTTGTGCGGGATGTGCTCGGTGGGCAGCCCCCACTGGGCCAGGTCGAGGGTCGCGACACCGCCCGCGACCGTGCGTCCGCGCAGGCCTCGTGCCGCATCGGCGAGTGCCTCCGCTGCGGACCAGCCGAAGGCAAGGCCGGTGCCGGGGGTCAGACCCGTCACCGGGGCGGTCGGCTCGACGCCGTCGAACTGCTCCGGGACGCCGAACCCGCTCAGCGCCTGCCGGACAGCCGTGCCGTCGACGGACCCGGGGGCGGCGAGCTCCAGCTCGCCCACCTGGTCGGAGGTCGCGACGGTCGCGAGGTGACGCACCAGGTCATCGTGGTGCAGGACCTGGCCCGCGGTCCCGCCCGCGAGCAGGCCGGCCAGCGTGCCGAGGGTCGCCGAGTCCACCCGGCGGCCGGCCAACGGCGCGGTCCGCACCACCAGCAGCGGGACACCGGCGTCCCGGAGGGGGGTGGCCGCATCATCGTCGGCGCCGACCAGGACCACCCGCGTGCCGCCGTCAGCAGCCGCAGGCGCGAGGTCGGCAGCGCCTTCGTTCCCGAGGTGCACGACGGCGTCGGCGGCGGCGACAGCGGCCGCCACCGTCGCGTCGCCGGTCGTCGCGACGAGCAGCTCGACGTCCGGGTCGATGAATCGGTGGGGCTCGTCGGTCTGGCCGACGACCTGGTGGCCTGCGGCCAGCAGCGTCCTGGCCAGGTCGCGAGCGGTCGCGTCGGAGACGCCGGTGATCAGGACGCGCATGGTCCTCCTCCTCGGGTTGTGCCGTGCACCTGCACAGCGGTGGTCGTCGGACCTTGGCGCCTGTGAGCGCGGTCACGACGGGACGTCCCACTGAGCGGGAGACCGCTCGGTGGGCCCTCGGAGGGCCCCCAGGCTGAGCGACCGGACGGGGCCCTCGCCCGGTCCTCGAACGCCTCCGGCCGACCACGGCCGGGCGCACACAGCGACAAGGACAGGTGGCCGCAGATGACGACCGAGACGCACGACCCCTCGACCGAGCAGACCTACGACGTGATCGTGGTCGGGTCCGGCGGCGGCGCGTTGACGGCGGCATGGACGGCCGCCCGCGCCGGACTCGAGGTGCTCGTCGCGGAGGCCACCGACCTCCTGGGCGGCACCACGGCGTACTCCGGTGGTGGCGTCTGGTTCCCCGGCAACCGGCTGATCCGCGAGCAGGTGGACGCGAACGACGGCGCCGCGGCGCAGGAGTACTTCCGCGCCGTGGTCGGGGACCGCACGGACAGCTCGGTGCAGGACGCGTTCCTCGAGGGTGGGCCGAGGCTGGTCGACGCCCTCCTCGACGACGAGGCGTTCGAGTTCGAGCCGATGTGGTGGCCCGACTACTACGGCGCGATTCCGGGCGCCTCGGTCAAGCGGCAGCTCCGCCCGTTGCCGCTGGCCCGCGAGACCCTCGGCGACCTCGGAGCCCTGCTCCGACCGCCGCTCAAGGTGGAGCGGGGCGGGGTGCCCGCGGCCGACGAGCTCGCCGGCGGGCAGGCACTGATCGGTCGTCTGCTCCTTGCGCTGAGCCGCCTCCCCAACGCCACGCTGCGGACCTCGATGCCCGTCGTCGGGCTGGAGACCGAGGGCGGCGCGGTGGTCGGCGTGCGGGTGCAGTCGACCGGGGACCGGAGCGAGCCGACACTCCTCCGAGTGCGCCGCGGCGTGGTGATCGCCGCCGGCGGGTTCGAGCAGAGCGACTCGCTGCGGACCGAGTACGGCGTGCCCGGGAGCACGGCGGGCTCGATGGGCTGTGCCGGCAACCACGGTCTAGCGCTGCAGGCCGCCGTCGCGCTCGGCGCGGACGTGGACCTGATGGACCAGGCCTGGTGGGCCCCGGGTATCACCCACCCCGACGGCACCACCTCGTTCTCGCTCTGGTTCACCGCCGGAATCTTCGTCGACCACGACGGTCGGCGCTTCGTGAACGAGTCCTGGCCCTACGACCGGCTCGGCCGCGCGGTGATCGATGCCCAGCGCGAGGACCGGGTCGGCACCGGTCCGGCCGGCTACTGGATGGTGTACGACGACCGCGAGGGCGACATGCCTCCGGTGCGGTCCACCACCGTCCCGATCGGCGACCCCGCCGACTACCGACGGGCCGGCCTGTGGCACACCGCCGACACCCTGGACGAGCTGGCCGCCGCGATCGGCGTCCCCGCCGGGGCGCTCACGGAGACCGTCGCGCGGTACAACGACCAGGTCGCCGAGGGCCGGGACACCGACTTCGGCCGCGGTGACGAGCCCTACGACCGGGCGTTCTCCGGCGGGGAGTCGCCCCTGGTCAGCGTCGAGAAGGGGCCGTTCCACGCCGTCGCGTTCGGACTCTCCGACCTCGGCACCAAGGGCGGCCTGCGCACGGACGCCGACGGCGGGGTGCTCGATGCCGCCGGGGCCCGGATCCCGGGTCTCTACGCGGCCGGGAACTCCATGGCGGCCGTGAGCGGTACGACGTACCCCGGTGGCGGCAACCCGATCGCCGCGAGCATGGTCTTCGGCCACCTGGCCGCCCTCGACCTCGCCGCCACGCGCTGACGCCGTCCGACCCCACCCTCGAGAGGATCGACATGCACGACCTGCAGGCCCAGCACCGTTGGGACATCCAGGAGCTCAAGCACACCTACGCCCGGTGTGTGGACACCCGGGACTGGGCGGGCCTGGCCGCCACGCTCGCGCCGGAGATGACCGCGCAGTTCCGGCCGGACTGGATCACCGACGGTGCCGACGCGCTGATCACCGAGATGGAGCAGCGGCTCACCGCCGACCGGATCACCGCCCACTGGATGATCCAGCCGACGCTGGAGATCGACGGCGACACCGCCCGCGGCACCTGGACGATGGCCGACCGCACGATCTGCACCGACATCGGCTACGTGATCGAGGGGCAGTCGCTCTCCCACGACGAGTACCGTCGCGACCCCGAGCGCGGCTGGCTGATCACCTCGATCACCTACCAGCGGGTGTACGAGGCACGGATGAGTCTCGCCGACACCCCGAGCTTCCAGGTCACCACGACCCCGTTCGACCTGCTGGCACCGCGATGAAGTGGTGGATGTCGGCGGCCATGGTGCCCGCCGAGGAGCTCCCCGAGGTGGTCCGGACCGCGGAGGAGGTCGGCTTCGAGGGCGTCACCCTGCCCGACTCCGTCTTCTTCCCCGCCGAGGTGTCCGCGGGATATCCGTACACCTCCGACGGCGAGCGTCACTGGCGGCCCGACACCCCGATGCCGGACCCTCTGGTCACGATCGCCGGACTGGCGGCGATCACCGATCGCCTCCGCTTCATGACCGCGGTGCTGAAGCTCCCGCTGCGCGACCCGCTGCTGCTGGCCAAGCAGGTCGCCACGCTCGCCGTCGCCGCCACCGACCGGGTCGCCCTGGGTGTGGGCCTCGCCTGGATGCCCGAGGAGTTCCGCTTCACCGGCACCGCGATGCGCACCCGGGGCGCGCGGATGGACGAGGCGATCGAGATCGTGCGCGCGGTCTGCGGCGGCGGGCCCCACTGGGTGGAGCACCACGGGCGCCACTACGACTTCGACAAGCTGATGATCTCCCCGGCCCCGTCGAGCCGGTGCCGATCCTGGTCGGCGGCCACAGCGAGGCGGCACTCGCCCGCGCGGCGCGGATCGGCGACGGCTGGATCTCGGCCAACCTCGCGGTGGACGACCTCGAGCGCGACATCGCCCGGCTGGGAGCACTGCGTGCGGACCTCGGCCGGACCGGGCCGTTCACGGTGTGCGCCACTCCGGTCTCCGGTGCCGGCGTCGCCGGCCTGCGCCGACTCGGCGCGGCCGGCGCGACCGACGTCTACCTCTCGCCGACGGGCTTCCTCGCCGCCGAGGGCCGGAGCGTCGGCTCGCGGATCGACGCCGTCCGACGATTCGCCGACGAGATCATCGACCCCCTCCGGTGAGGAACCCCGGGCCCGACCGATGCGCACCACCGCACGTCCCTATGGATGGGACGAACGACCGCTGGCCGCCGACGGTGCGGTGCTGTTGGTCCCACACCCGAACCGAGGAGGAAGTCGATGACGTCAGCCCGCACCGGAAGCACTCCGGCGCCGGACGGACCTGCCTGGGACCACGAGGTCGACCTGCTGGTGGTCGGCAGTGGCGCGGCCGGGATGACCACGGCGCTGACCGGCGCGCTCGAGGGCCTGGACACCCTGCTGGTCGAGAAGGCGCAGGTCTACGGCGGCACCACCGCCCTCTCCGGCGGCGGGGTCTGGGTCCCCAACAACCACGTGCTGACCGCGGCCGGCATCTCCGACCCCGAGGAGCGTGTGCTGGAGTACCTCGAGCACATCACCGGGGGGAGCATCGCTCAGGCTCGTCTCGCGGCGCTGGTCCACGAGGGTCCGGCGATGTTCGAGATGTTCCGCGACCGCACGAGCGACCTCCGCTTCCGCTGGTGCCCGGGCTACCCGACTACCACCCGGAGGCACCGGGCGGCCGTCCCGAGGGTCGCAGTGTCGAGTGCCCGCCCTTCCCCATCGACCGCCTCGGCGACTTGGCGGCCACGCAGCGGGGCAACGTCTTCTCCGTGCCCGGCGGACTGGTGATCACCTCCGCCGACTACGTCAAGCTCAACATGGTGACCCGCACCTGGGCCGGCCGGTGGACGGCGTTCCGCCTCGGGGTGAAGGCGACCTGGAACCGGCTGCGTCGTCGTCGTCTGGTATCGCTCGGGCAGTCCCTGGTCGCCCGGTTGCGCAGCAGCCTGGTCGAGGCCGGTGTCCCGGTCTGGCTGGACACCCCGCTGCTCGACCTGGTCCGTGACGGCGACCAGGTCGTCGGAGCAGTCATCGAGCACGAGGGTCACCCCTACCGGGTCCGCGCGCGACGTGGCGTGGTGATCGCGAGCGGCGGCTTCGAACGCAACGAGGCGATGCGCAAGGAGTACCTCCCCGAGGTCGGCCGTCCCGACGTCTCGGGTGGCGTGGAGAGCAACACCGGCGACGGCATCGTCGCCGGTCAGGCGGTGGGTGCCGCGGTGGACCTGATGGACGACGCGTGGTGGATGCCCGCGGTGCGCAAGCCCGAGGGTCGCGTGCACTCGCTGGTCTCGGAGCGCTCCATCCCGAACTCGCTGATCCTCACCCCCGAGGGTGAGCGGTTCACGAACGAGTCGTCGCCGTACGTGACGTTCGTGCACGAGCAGATCGAGCGGGGCCACCCCTACTTGTGGTTCGTCCAGGACCAGACCGCACGGCGGCGCTACCCGTTCGGCGGCATCGTGCCGGGCACCGACCTGCCGCAGACCTGGTACGACGCCGGCACGGCCCACCGCGCCGACTCGCTCGCCGAGCTGGCCGGCCTGACCGGCATGGACCCCGAGGCGCTGGAGAGCGCCGTGGAGCGGTTCAACGACCTGGCCCGCGCGGGACACGACGACGACCACCAGCGCGGCGACAGCGCCTACGACCGCTACTACGGCGACCCCACGCTGCAGAACCCGGTCCTCGGACCGCTGACCCGCGCGCCGTACTACGCGGTCCGGGTCGCCCCGGGCGACCTCGGCACCAAGGGCGGCCTGACCACCGACGAGCGCGGCCGGGTGCTGGATGCCGCGGGCGAGCCGATCACCGGCCTGTACGCCGCCGGCAACGCCTCGGCCGCGGTGATGGGCAACGACTACGCCGGTGCTGGCGCCACCATCGGACCGGCCATGGTCTTCGGCTACATCGCGGCCCGCGACGCGGCCCGGCGTTGATCAACGAACACGGAGGAAGAGGAATGGGAACGCTGGAGAGCAAGGTGGTTCTTCTCACCGGAGGCGCCCGCGGGATGGGTGCCGCGCACGCGCGTCACTTCGTCGAGGAGGGAGCCCGGGTCGTGATCGGCGACCTGCTCGACCACGAGGGTGAGCTGCTCGCCAAGGAGCTGGGCGAACGGGCGCGCTACGTCCACCACGACGTCACCGACCCGACGAGCTGGGCAGGTTTCGTGTCCACCGCGACCGCGGAGTTCGGTCGGGTCGACGGCCTGGTCAACAACGCCGGCGTGCTGGTGTTCCAGCCGATCGCGGAGATGGACCTGGACGCCTTCCGTCGCGTGCTGGAGATCAACCTCACCGGCACCTGGCTCGGCATCAAGACCGTCGCCCCGCTGATGTCCGAGCAGGGAGGATCGATCGTCAACGTCTCCTCGATCAACGGCATGGTCGGCGCTTCCGGCCTCTCCGCCTACACCGCCAGCAAGTTCGGGGTCCGCGGGCTCACCAAGGCCGCCGCACATGAGCTCGGCTCGCAGGGCATCCGGGTCAACTCCATCCACCCCGGTGGGATCGCGACGCCGATGACCCAACGGCCCGGACAGCCGCCCGAGGGCGAGATCTACGCCAAGGTGCCGATCTCCCGCTGGGGCCAGCCCGAGGAGGTCTCGCCCCTGGCGAGCTACCTGCTCTCGGACCAGTCGACCTACTGCACCGGCAGCGAGTTCACCGTCGACGGCGGGATGCTCAGCGGTGCCGGACTCTGAGGAGCCATCGATGACCGCCAGCACGGACGCCACCCTGACCAGGATCGCCCCCGGTGTGCCGGCCGCCGTGGTCCGTCTCGACGGATCCTGCACGCTGGACCGCAGCGCGCTGGGCGGCAAGGCGTGGAGCGTGAACGCGATGCGCGCACGGGACCTGCCGGTCCCCCGGCCGTCGCCCTCACCACCGGGCACTGCCGCTCCTTCTACGAGGCAGGTGGCCAGATCACCGACGAGGTGTGGGCCCAGGTCCGCCAGGGCGTCGCCTTCCTCGAGCAGGAGACCGGCCGTCGGTTCGGGTCCGTGGAGCGACCGCTCCTCGTCTCGGTGCGCAGCGGCGCCCCGATCAGCATGCCGGGGATGATGGACACCGTTCTCAACCTCGGCCTGAGCGAGACCACCGAGCGTGCCCTCACCGCCGAGACCGGTGACGCCGACTACGTCGCCGACACCCGAGACCGGTTCGTCCACCAGTACCGCGAGACGGTGCTCGGCGCTGCGCCCGAGGACACGACCGCGGTCGTCCCCGACGACGCCTGGGCACAGCTGCGTGCCGCGGTGGCGGCGGTCTTCGGCTCCTGGCAGTCGCCGCGGGCCCAGGTGTACCGACGCTCCCGAGGGATCGGCGACGACCTGGGCACCGCGGTCACCATCCAGGCCATGGTCTTCGGGAACCTCGACGCCGACTCCGGCACCGGGGTGCTGTTCTCCCGCAACCCCAACACCGGCTCGTCCGATCCGTTCGGCGAGTGGCTGCCCGGCGGGCAGGGCGAGGACGTCGTCTCCGGCAAGGTCACGCCGCTGCCGCTCGAGGCGCTCGCGTCCGGTCTCCCCGCGGTCCACACCGAGCTGCTCGACATGGCGCGCCGACTGGAGCGACTCAACGGCGACGTCCAGGACATCGAGTTCACCGTCGAGGCCGGCAGGCTCTGGCTCCTGCAGACACGGTCGGCCAAGCGGTCCCCACTGGCGGCGGTCCGGATCGCCGTCGACATGGTCGACGAGGGCGTGCTGACCCCGTCCGTGGCCAGGTCCCGGGTGGACCTGGCGCAGGTGCGCAGCGTCGCGGAGGCCGGCGCCGGACCCGGCCAGGGTGACCCGATCGCGGTCGGCGTCTCTGCCTGTCCCGGTCTCGCCACCGGCATCGCGGTGACCGACCCCGACGAGGCGGAGGAGCGCGCGGAGGCCGGCGAGGACGTCGTACTGGTCCGCGCGACGACGTCCCCCGACGATCTGCACGGCATGCTCGCCGCGGTCGCCATCGTCACCGAGTACGGCGGCGCGACCTCCCACGCCGCCGTGGTGAGCCGGGAGATCGGTCGGGCCTGCATCGTCGGGTGCGGAGACGGGGTCCTCGACCGGCTGGCCGGTCGGGAGATCACCGTCGACGGCAGCACCGGCCAGGTCTGGCCGGGCCGGGTCGCCCCCGGGGTCGGCGCCCTGGAGCCGAGCCTGGTGCGCCTGACCGAGTGGGTCGAGGCGGAGCTCGATGCAGAGACCGTGGCGTCGCTGCGCGACCTCTCCCCCGCCGAGCGGGCCGTCGCCGCGTTCGAGGCGCTGAACGCCGGCTGAACCGCCCGTCCGCACAGAGCAGCCACGGATCGAGCCACGGATCGAAGACAGAGGGGCCGCAGGTGCTTCCCAGCACCTGCGGCCCCTGTCGTCGTCCCCTCCGGGAACGGGGCGGACGTCAGTGGGCGCGACCCGCAGCGGCCTCCTCGAGTCGGGTACGGCCGCACAGCCGGATCAGGTCCTCGTGCAGCTCGAACCAGACGGTGTGGAAGCTGTCGGTGATCGGGCGCGCCACCCAGGTCTGCTCCCCCGCGGCGATGCGTTCGCACGCGTGGGCGAAGCGGCGCGGGTAGGTGGCCAGGCGCGGAGCGATCGTCCCGAACCGCTCCAGCAGCGGGACGAACCGGTCGTGCAGCGCCACGAGCCGGGTGAGCACCGCGTGGTCATACGTGGCGTCGTCGTGCAGGTTCGGTTCGCCGGACGGCGTCACCTGCCAGTCGGTGATGATCTGCTTGAGGTCCGCGTTGAACCCGCAGAACTCGTCGTACGCCGCGACCATCGCCGCGTCGTCGACGTCGTCGTACTCCGCGTCCAGCAGGGAGCCGACCCGCGCCTTGCCGTCGGGCGAGAGGCGGAAGCCGCGTCCGGCCGCGGCGACCAGCCCGCCCTCGACCAGGGCGAGCACCTCGGCGTGCGCCTGCTCCTCGGACAGCCCGAGTGCCGGCGCGAGGTCCTCGGCCCGCACCCGCCCTTGAGCTCGACCAGCCTCAGCAGCTGCAGCTCCGTTGCCACGCCAGGTTGCGCCATCATCAGTCTCTCCTCCGCTTGCGCCGTCGTTGATCCTCACGAGGGTGACCGCGGATCGGGGCGTGACACGAATCTCTCCCGGTGAACGGGACGAGGGTCTGGGGGGCCTGTCGGCGTGGCGATCGTGGGGGCCATGATCAGGGAGATGGAGCCGACCGGAGCAGCAGAGTCGACGGGCGCCGACGCACGGGACCTCGACGGCGACCGCTGGGTGCGGCTGACCGAGGTGGACAACGTGCGCGACCTCGGCGGCCTCCCGCTGCCCACCGGTGGACACACCCGCTTCGGCGTGGCCTACCGGGCCTCCACCCTGCAGCAGTCGGTCCCCGCGGACGTCGCCGAGCTCGTCCAGCGACGCGGGTTGCGCACCATCCTCGACCTCCGGCTGCCCGACGAGGCAGCCCGCGAAGGTCATGGGCTGTTCGGCGACGCGGGCCTGGAGGTGGTCTCGGCTCCGATCCGCAAGACCACCGACACCGGGCTCGACGTGGTGGTGCCGGACACCCGGACCACCGACTTGGGCGTTCTCTACCAGCAGCTGCTGGCCGGCAGCACCGACTCGATCGTCACCGCCGCACGGGTGGTGGCCGACCCGAGCCGCCAGGGCGTCCTCTTCCACTGCGCGGCCGGCAAGGACCGCACCGGCGTGGTGGCCGCTGTCCTCCTCGACGCGGTCGGCGTCGCGGGCGAGGACATCGTCGCCGACTACGTGCTCACCAGCGAGCGCGCACCTGCCATCCGGGAGCGTCTCGTCTCCATCCCCGCCTACCGCAACCTGCCGCCGGTGGCCAACGGGGTGATGAGCGTGGACGGCGAGGCGATCCGCCAACTGGTCCGAGCACTCCACGAGCAGTACGGCGGTGCCGGGCGGTTCCTGCTCGACAACGGCCTGAGTGCCGCCGAGCTGGCCAGCCTGCGCGCCACCCTGGGCGGCACCGGTACCCACTGACGGTACGGAAGTCCACCGACGCGCGTCACTACCGACCCGGGGCGGTCCGCCGGGTCAGCCGCCCAGGGAGCGGAGCCGGGTCGTCAGAGTACGGGCCTGATCGCCGCCCACCCGCACGTCGCGCCACAGCCGCGCCACCGGATCATCGGCGTCCAGTGCGTGCGTACGCATGCTGGAGAAGACCAGCTCCGCCGCCTGGACCGAGCGGTTGACGGCATAGACCTGGTGCTCCAGTCGATCCTGGGGCAGACCGTCCGGGTCCGTGTCCACGTCGCCTGCCAGCAGCAGCGCGGCCGCGTCCAGCAGTGACGCGGCGCGACCGACCTTGGTGGGCGACAGGTCGCCGGTGCGCACTTCCTCGCCGCCGTGCGACAGCGCCACGCGTGCGGCCACCTGGGCGACGTGGGTGTCCAGGGCGCCGTGCGCGGCTCCGACCAGAGCCATCGCCACGACCGCACCCACCGGCGCCGTGGTCGTCGACGGCAGGCCGTCGACCTCGCACCAGTGTTCCTCGGGCACCGCGACCCCCTCGACGGCGACGTCGAGCGACCCGATCGCGGTCAGGCCGATGGTGTCGATCGCGGGCGCCACCCGGCAGGACTCGATCGGCACCAGGACCACACCGAGCGGTCCGGGCGCTTCGAATCCGCGCCGGCGGGCCGCGAGGATCAGGTGTCCGGCGTACGCCGCCCCGGTGACCGCGGTCCAGCGGCCGTCGAGGCGCAGTCCGTCCTCGGTCTCGGTCAGCCGCCCGCCGGGCTCCAGCGTGAAGGCCACGGGTGGCGCCGCCCCTTCGGGACCGATCAGGTCGGCGCGGACGTCCTTCTCGAACGCGTCGAGGAGCCGGGACGCAGCACCGAGGTGCGCGGTGAGCCAGCCCGTGGAGCCGCAGGCACCGGCGACCAGGTGCACCACCTCGAGGAGCTCCGCCGTCCGCTCCCCCGGTCCTCCGGCGAGGAGGTCGAGAAGATGCCCGTGCTCAGCAGAGCGGCCAGCACCTCGGTCGGCACCGAGCGCTGCGCCTCGGTGCGTGAGGCCTCCTCGCGGATCGAGGGGACCAACTCGGCCACCAGCTCGCGGACCGAACCCACTGCGACTCCCTACTGTCCCGGTGCAGATGCCCCGTGCCGAACGACCATCCCGACCGTCCTACCCTAGTATCCATCTGCACGGTGACACCGGTCACCCGGGCAACGAGAGGCCATGGCCCGGCGACGGTCTCGGGCGGCGATCTCCGGCGGGGCCGATCCATCACGGGTCCGCCGCACCCGCGGGTCCGCAGAGACGAGAGGACGGATTGGTGACCGACCGACTGCTCGACGAGATCCGCGTGATGGTGCCCGAGCTCGCCCGCGACGCCGCCGAGGTCGATGTCCAGGGGGCAGTCGACGAGGCGGTGATCGACCGCTTGGACGACCTCGGTCTCTTCCGTCTGTTCCGCCCCTCCTCCCATGGCGGGAGCGAGAGCGACCCCGTGGAGTTCGCCCGGGCGATCCGCCTGCTCTCCCGTGGCTGCACGGCGACCGGGTGGGTCGCCTCCGCCCTGGCATCGAACGAGTGGCACGTCGCGCTCTTCGACGAGGGCGTGCGCGACGAGATCTGGGGCACCGAGGGCGCGCGCTCCCTGATCGCCTCCTGCTACATCCCCGACGGCACGCTTCGACCGGCCGCGGACGGCTTCGTCCTCTCCGGGCGCTGGCGGGCAGCAGCAGGCGTGCACCACGCCGCCTGGGCCTGCCTGGGCGCGGTGCTGCTGAACGACGCGGGCGAGCCCGCCGACTTCACCCAAGTGCTCGTCCCCGCCCAGGACTTCACCATCGAGCGCAGCTGGGATCCCACCGGTCTGCGCGCCATCGGCGCCGACAGCATCGTGGTGAAGGACCTGGTGGTCCGGGGCCACCGCCTCTTCGGATCGCAGGGACGCGCCGTGCACGGGGCACGCGAGCACCTCACCCAGCGCTCCCCCGTCTACCGGTTGCCGTACTCCACCGTGCACACCCACGCCCTGGCCCTGCCGGCCCTCGGCGCGGCGGAGGGTGCCTACGCCGCCCTCGTCGCCGACCGTCCGGAGGCGGCCTCCCTGCCCGTGGTGGCACGCACCGTGACCGACCTGCACGCGGCATGGCGCCAGATGCAGCGCAACCTGATCGAGCTGATGGACGACGTCCGGGCGAACGTGGTGCCCGACACCGGCCTGGCGATCCGGGCCCGCCGCGACCAGGCGTTGCTGGCCGAACGTTGCAGTCGCGCGATCGGACACCTCCTCGACGCCGCAGGAGCCGAGGCCTGGGGGCGTCACCACCCGCTCCAGCGTGCCTGGCGGGAGGCGCAGGTGGCGCGGTCCAACGCCGTCAACCACGCTGAGGACGTGCTGGGGATCTACGGCCGCTGGGCATTCGGGACGGACATCAACGACCGGTACTGGTGAGCCGGCGCCCGACTCCACGAGGACCGTGCCGGTGGCGCTGGCCGGTGGCGCTGGCCGGTCAGATCCAGCCGTCGGCCGGCAATGTCTGCATGACCCGGCCGAGCACGCCGTCGGTGACGGGACGCGCCACCTCCGTGGTGTTCCTGACGCCGGCGAGCCGCTGACTGATGTGCGCGGCGGCCCGCACCACCAGGGGCCCGAGGCGTTCGATCTTCTCCATCGGGACGAAGCCGCCGATGGAGATCGCACCGACGACGCCGTCGGAGCCGAACACGGCGGCTCCGAGCGCCGAGCAGCCCAGCACGAACTCCTCGTTCTCGAACGCGAGCCCTCGGCGTGAACGGATCCCGGAGCACTCCTGGTGCAGGGTGCCGACGTCGCCGATCGTGCGCGGGGTCCGCTTGCTGATGCCGATCCGGTAGAGGGCCTCCACGTCCTCGGCCGACTGGTGCGCGAGGATCGCCTTCCCCAGAGCGGTGGCGTGAGCAGGGATGCGTCCGCCGACGCGAGTGGGCAGTCCGGTGGTGCTGCGACCGACCACCCGGTCCAGCACGAGCACCTCGGTGCCGAGCAGGACACCGAGATGCACCGCCAGACCGGTGTCGAGGTGCAGCCTGTTGAGCACCGGTGCCGCGACCGCGCGCAGCTCGGGGTGCTCCACTAGGGAGTGACGCGTGGTCGATGCGCCGGCGGAGAGCGAGTAGCCGTCCGCACGGCGTTGGATCCAGCCGGTCGCCAGCAGCTGGTCCAGGATCCGGTGCACCGTCGAGCGGGGAAGACCGGTGCGTACGGCGACCTCGTCGAGGCGGAACCGGGCGCCCGGCTCGTCGAAGACCCGCATGATGACCGCGATCCGGGCCACCATCGAGACCGGCGCGTCGCCGGAGCCTGCCTCGCGGCCGCCTGCCTTGCTGCTGCCAGACTTGCTGCCGCTGCTGGTCCTGCTGGTGCTGCTGGACACGCGGGTCGACCTTCTTCCTGTCGCGGACAACGGCCCCGGACACGGTCGCAACGGGCGCTGTGATGGCGATCATACGGCCCTCCAGCGGCCACTCCAGCGACGGTGGGCCGCCTTCCCCGAACGCTCCCCGGGCCGGGCCGCTCTGGCACGTCCCGATGATCGGGATCACTCCGTTGACCCCCCTGACCCGGACCTACGTTCACGAAAGTGCTCGAGTCCACAGCAGGTGAAGGAGGGTCGCGAGGGTGATCGACGACGAGGTGGAGCAGTTCATCGCCGCGCTCAGCGAGGGCGCCCCGAAGGTGCAGACCATGACGGGCCCCGAGGCGCGGGCGGCCATTGCCGCACGCCGCCAGCCGACCCCCAACCCGGACGACGTGCGCTCGACGGAGGACGTCATCATCCCGGGCGCGGACGGCGACATCCGCGCCCGGATCTACCAGCCGCACGGCGCCGATGACACGCCGGCAGCCCGCCCCCTGGTCGTCTTCCTGCACGGCGGCGGCTTCGTCTTCTGCGACGTCGAGTCCCACGACGCCTTCTGCCGGGCGATGGCCCGCGGGGTCGACGCCGTCGTGGTCTCGGTCGACTACCGGCTGGCGCCCGAGCACCCGGCGCCGGCTGCCGCCGAGGACGCCTACGCGGCGCTCGTCTGGGCCGCGGAGCACGCGAGCGGGCTCGGCGCGGACCCGGCCCGGACCGTGGTCGCCGGCGACAGCGCGGGGGGCAACCTCGCCGCCGTGGTCGCACTGATGACCCGGGACCGCCAGGGGCCCGAGCTCGCCGCGCAGGCACTGCTCTACCCGGTCATCGACCCGGCGTGCGACACCCCGAGCTTCACCACCTACGCCGACGGCCCCTACAACACGCGGGCCGCGATGGAGTGGTACTGGCAGCAGTACCTGGGCACGCCGGACCGCATCCCGACCGAACCCGTCGACCTCGTCGCCCCTGCACGGGCCGCCGACCACACCGGACTCGCCCCCGCCGTGATCGCGGTGGCCGGAGCGGACCCGCTGCGCTCGGAGGCCGAGCAGTACGCCGACCGGCTGGCCGCCGCGGGGGTCCCGGTGATCCGCCGCACCTATCCCGGTCTCTTCCACGGCTTCATGACGATGCTCGCCCTGCGCGCCGGCGAGTCGGCCCGCCAACTGCTCTGGCAGGACCTGCGGGTGCTGCTCGACGGCGTGCGGCCGGAGTCGGCATGAAGGCGGCCGACCTGGACCTGGCCGGCCGCGGCGCGCTGGTCACCGGCGCCGCGCGGGGCCTCGGCGCCGCCATCGCGCGGTGCCTGGCGAGCTACGGTGCGCACGTCGTCGTGGCCGACGTCGATCTCGCGGCCGCCACCGCCACGGCCGCCGACATCTCCGCCGGCGAGGACGGCTCCGCAACCGCGGTCGCCCTCGACGTACGGGATGCGGCAGCGTGGGAGGCCGCCGTCGAGACGCTCGTGGAGCGCCACGGCAGCTTCGACCTCCTGGTCAACAACGCGGGCGTCTACCGCAACGCACCGTTGGCCACCTGGACCGAGGAGGACCTCGACCTGGTCCTCGACGTCAACCTGCGCGGCACGCTGCTCGGCGTTCGTGCGGCCGCCCGGACGATGGCCGACGGCGGCGCGATCGTGAACATCGCCTCCACCGCCGGGCTCGCCGGCCTGGCCGGCGCCACGCCGTACTCGGCGACCAAGTTCGGGGTGCGCGGCATCACCCGCTCCGCGGCTCGCGAGCTCGGCGCGCGCGGGATCCGCGTGAATGCGGTGTGCCCCGGCCCGATCGAGACCCAGATGATGGCCAGCGACCGCGTGAACTGGTCACAGATCCCGCTGGCGCGCGCCGCCCGACCCGACGAGGTGGCCGCCACGGTCGCCTTCCTGTGCAGCGACGCCGCCGGCTTCACGACCGGCGCCGAGCACAGCGTCGACGGCGGCCTGACCGCGTGACCGCCTACGCACCCCACCAGAAGGAAGAGGACATGACCACTCCGACCCCCGAGCAGAACGCCCACGACCTGGTCGTGGTCGGTGCCGGCATCGCCGGTCTGTACGCGATGCATCGCGCGACCGAGACCGGCCTCGACGTGGTCGGGCTGGAGGCGGGCAGCGACGTGGGCGGCACCTGGTACTGGAACCGCTACCCCGGCGCTCGCTGCGACGTGGAGAGCGTCGACTACTCCTACACCTTCGACCGGACGCTGGAGCAGGAGTGGGAGTGGACCGAGCGGTTCGCCGCCCAGCCGGAGATCCTGGCGTACGTCGAGCACGTGGCCGACCGCTACCGCCTGCGCGACCGGTTCCGCTTCGACACCCGCCTGGAGCGCGCCGTCTTCGACGAGGACGCGTCCACGTGGACCCTCACCACCGATGACGGCTCCACGATCCGCACCCGGTTCGTGATGATGGCCACCGGCTGCCTCTCCGCGCCGATCAGGCCGGACCTGCCCGGCATCGACGACTTCGCCGGGGAGACCTACTTCACCGCCCAGTGGCCGCACGAGTCCGTCGACTTCCGCGGCAAGCGCGTCGGCCTGATCGGCACCGGCTCCTCGGGCATCCAGGTGGCCCCGATCATCGCCGAGCAGGCGCGGTCCCTGACGGTCTTCCAGCGGACCGCCAACTACACGGTCCCGGCCGCCAACCGACCGCTGACGACGGACGAGCAGGCGGCGATCCAGGAGGAGTACCCGCAGCGTCGGTCGGTCTCCGCCTACGCCCCGGCCGCCAGCCCGCACCTGTCGCATCCGAAGAAGGCCACCGAGGTCACCGCCGAGGAGCGCGAGGCGGCGTTCGAGGCCCGATGGCAGGAGGGCGGCGTGCTCTTCGCCAAGACCTTCCCCGACCAGTCCAGCGACCTGGTCGCCAACGACTACGCCCGCGAGTTCGCCGAGCGCAAGATCCGCGAGATCGTCACCGACCCGCAGACCGCCGACGACCTCACGCCGCGCGGCTACCCGATCGGCACCAAGCGGATCGTCACCGACTCCGGCTACTACGCGATGTACAACCGCGACAACGTCGAGCTGGTGAATCTGCAGCGCGACCCGATCACCGCGGTCACCGACTGGGGCATCAAGACCGAGACCGGCTCGCACGATATCGACGTCCTCGTCTTCGCCACCGGCTTCGACGCGCTCACCGGCGCGCTGACCCGGATCGACCTGCAGGGCGCGCGCGGCGCGAGGCTCGACCAGGTCTGGGCGGACGGACCGCTCACCTACCTCGGCCTGGGGGTGCCCGGGTTCCCGAACCTGTTCACGGTCAACGGCCCCGGCAGCCCGTCGGTGCTCGCGAACATGATGATCCACTCCGAGCAGCAGGTCGACTGGTGCCTGGCCCTGATGGAGACGTGCCGTCGCGACGGCATCGACCAGGCCGAGCCGCGCCTCGACGCCGCGGAGAAGTGGACCGACCACCTCGGCGAGGTCGCCGCCGGCACGCTCTTCGCCGCAGCGGCATCGTGGTACACCGGCGCCAACATCGATGGCAAGGCACGCACGTTCATGCCCTACATCGGTGGCTTCGGCAACTACCGCACCGCCTGCGACCGGGTCCGCGACTCCGGCTTCGAGGGCTACGTGCTGACCGCCCGCTCGCAGCCCGCCCCGGCGGAGGCCGCCCGATGAGCACCGGACAGGTCCCCGACCGCGAGGCGACCCTGCGCGAGCTCCCGACCGAGGACGGGGTGCTGCGCTACCACGAGGTCGGCGACGGGGAGCCCCTGCTCCTCCTGCACGGCTCCGGACCCGGCGTGACCGGGTGGCGCAACTACCGCCAGAACCTGCCGGCGCTCGCGGAGCACTTCCGCTGCCTGGTGCTGGAGTTCCCGGGCTTCGGCGTCAGCCACGACACGGACCAGTCCCCGTTCGTCTCCGGCCTGAGCGCGATCACCCGGTTCGTCGAGTCGCTCGACCTGCGTGGCGTGCCGGTCGTCGGGAACTCGATGGGCGGGGTGCTCGCCCTGCAGTCCGCGATCGCCGACCCCGCGCTGTTCAGCCGGATCGTGACCGTCGGCGGCGTCGGCACCGGCATCTTCAGCCCGTCGCCCGGCGAGGGGATCGTCCGGCTCACCGACTTCTCCGAGAACCCCACGCGCGAGGCTCTCGTGCAGTGGCTGGAGTCGATGGTCCACGACCCGGCGATGGTCACCGAGGAGCTCATCGCCGAGCGGTGGGAGCAGGCGACCGCGCCCGCGACCCTCGAGGCGTCGCTGCGCATGTACGGTCGCGCGGCCACCGCCGCACGCAAGCGGTCGGCCGCCACGTCCGACCGCGCGCCGTACTGGGCGATGCTGCACCGGGTCACCGTGCCGACACTGCTCACCTGGGGACGCGACGACCGGGTCAGCCCGCTCGACATGTCCCTGGTCCCGATGCGCACCATCCCCAACGCCGAGCTGCACGTCCTCCCCCGCTGCGGCCACTGGGCGATGATCGAGCAGCAGGCCGCCTGGGAGTCCGCCGTCCTCGCCTTCCTCCGCCGGACCGCCCGGTCCGCGGAACCCGCCACCGACAGCGCCGCCGAGGGGCTGGCGCGGACAGGAGTCCTCCGATGACCGAGACCGCCACCACCCACTCGGGGTCCGTGCGCACCGCGATCGACGCTCGCGCCGACGAGCTGATCGCGCTCGCGCCGTCCAACGAGGCGCTGGGACGCCTGGACGACCGGGCCGCCGCCGTGCTGCGCGAGTCCGGCATGATGCGGATGCTGCAGCCCGCCACCCACGGGGGTTCGAGGCGCACCCGCGCGAGTTCGCCGAGACGGTGATGCGGATCGCCTCGCTCGACGGCTCCACCGGCTGGGTGGCCGGCATCGTCGGTGTCCACCCCTGGGAGCTCGCGATGGCCGACGAGCGGGTCCAGGAGGAGGTCTGGGGAACCGACCCGGACACCTGGCTCGCGTCGCCGTACGCCCCGATGGGCGTGCTGACCCCCTCCTCCGACGGGGACGAGCCCGGCTACACCCTCAAGGGCCGGTGGCAGTTCTCCTCCGGCACCGACCACTGCGACTGGATCTTCCTCGGCGCGCTGCTCGGTGACGCGGAGGGCAAGCCGGTCCAGCCCGCGGTGCAGATGCACGTCATCCTGCCCCGCGAGGACTACACGATCGTGGCGGACAGCTGGGACGTCGTCGGGCTCAACGGGACCGGCAGCAAGGACGTCATCGTCGACGGTGCGTTCATCCCCGGCTACCGCACCCTCGCCTACCTCGATGTCGCCGAGGGGGTCGCCGCCCGCCGCGCGGGACTGTCCGAGCCGGGCTATCACGTGCCGTTCTCGGCGGTCTTCCCGCTCGGCATCACCTCTGCCGTGATCGGCATGTGCGAGGGTGCGCTGCGGCTCCACTCGCAGTGGCAGGCCGGCCGCACCCTGATCTCCGGGGCGCAGAGCAAGGACGACCCCTACGCGCTGTTCGCCCTGAGCGAGGCGGCCGCCGACATCCAGGCCTCGCGGGCGGCGCTGCTCGACAACATCACCCAGATGTACGACGCCGTGGCGTCCGGCCACACCCACTCCTTCGCCGAGCGGGCGGTCGGCCGGCGCACCCAGGTCCAGGCGGCCTGGCGCGCGGTGCGGGCCATGGACGAGGTCGTCGCACGTTCCGGCGGCAACGCGATGCGCCGGGACAACCCGCTGCAGCGGGTCTGGCGCGATGCGCACACCGGGCTGGCCCACGCGATCCACGTCCAGGGCCCCACCTTCCACTCCGCAGCGCTGACCGACCTCGGGCTCGAGCCCCCGGCCGGTCCGCTGCGCTCGATGATCTGATCCCGCGCGAACACGACGACAGGAGCAACGCGATGACCCACCTGCGCAGCCTCGGCTACCTCCGGGTGCAGAGCACCGACCTCCCCGCTGGCGCGAGCTGGCGATCGACTCCCTCGGCTTCGGCGAGGGGTCCGGCCCCCGGGCCGACGCCCTCTATCTGCGGCTCGACGAGCGGCAGCAGCGCCTGGCCGTGCTCCCCGGCGAGGACGACCGCGTCCTCGCCGTCGGCTGGGAGGTCCGCGACCAGTACGCGCTGGACGCCGTCGCCCGCGACGTCGAGGCCAGCGGTCGTGCCGTCAAGACGCTGGGCGACGCGGAGTGCCGCGAGCTCGGAGTCGAGGCCGCGATCGCGTTCGACGACCCGGCCGGCACCCGGCTGGAGGTCTTCTTCGGCCCCACGCTCGACCACAGCCCGGTGCTGACCCGCTGGGGCCAGAAGTTCCACACCGGCGCCGAGGGCCTCGGGCACGTGGTGCTGCCGACACCCCACGCCGAGGAGACCGTCACCTTCTACGAGCAGGTCCTCGGCTTCCTGCCCCGCGGAGCGATGCGGATGGGCGACGGGCCCAGTCGGATCCGCTTCCTCGGCATCAACCGCCGCCACCACAGCCTGGCGGTCTGCGCCGCCCCGCACGGGGAAGCCCCCGGCCTGGTGCACCTGATGGTCGAGGTCGACGACCTGGACGCCGTCGGACGCGCGCTGGACGAGATCAACAAGCGGGGCTTCTCGCTCTCCTCCACGCTCGGTCGGCACACCAACGACAAGATGATCTCCTTCTACGTCCGGGCACCCGGCGGCTGGGACATCGAGTACGGCTGCGAGGGGATGCTCGTCGACGAGACCTCCTACACCGCCGAGGAGATCACCGCCGACAGCTACTGGGGGCACGACTGGATCGCGCCGGTGCGCCTGGCCGCCTTCACGCCCCCGTCGTGACCGACCGCGCTGCGAGCAACCCGGTCCGACCGGGCGAGGCCGACGCCGACGTGGTCGTCGTCGGCCTCGGCTGCGCCGGCGCCGCCGCCGCCATCGAGGCGGCAGCGGCCGGAGCGCGGGTCGTCGCCCTGGAGGGCGCCGGCGGCCCCGGCGGCTCCTCCGCGCTGTCGGGCGGCGAGCTCTACCTCGGCGGCGGCACGGACCTCCAGACCGCCTGCGGCGTCACCGACGACCCGGACCGGATGTTCGCCTACCTGACCGCGGCCCTGGGACCGTACGCCGACGAGGCCAAGCTGCGCGCCTACTGCGACGGAAGTCCGGAGCACTACCGCTGGTTCGTCGGTCTCGGCGTGCCGTTCCGACCGAGCCGCTACGACGGCGTGTCGTGGCTGCCGCCGACCGAGGACGGCCTGATGTGGCTCGGCGAGAACGCCTGGCCGTTCACCGAGCTCACCGAGCCCGCGCCCCGAGGCCACCGTCCGGCGACCCCGGGTCACGGCGGGCAGGTCCTGATGGACCGGCTCCTCGCCGCCGTCGACGCCGCCGGGGTCGCGGTCCACACCGACACCCGCGCCCACGCCCTGGAGACGGCGGCCGACGGAACGGTGGTGGCGGTGCACGCCCGCCGGTTCGGCGAGGACGTCACCTATCGGGCGCGCCGCGCAGTCGTGCTCACGACCGGCGGTTTCGCCGACGACGAGACGATGGTCGCCGACCACGCCCCCGTCCTCAGCGGTCACGGCCGGGTCAGTGACGGACGCGACGACGGCAGCGGCATCCGGCTCGGGTTGTCGGTCGGCGGCACCGTCCGCCGGATGTCCACGACCCAGATCGCGCTCTCGGCCGTGCCCGCGCTCGCCTGTCGCGGCATGCTGGTCAACGGTCGCGGCGAGCGGTTCATCAACGAGGACGTCTACCCCGGCCGCTTCAGCCAAGGTGCGGTGCTGCACCAGCCCGGCCCTGGTTCACGTTCGTCGACGAGCAGGGCTGGGACGAGGTCACCGAGTCCGAGCGCTGGGGCGTCCAGCCGCTCGCGGTCGGCTCCGACCTCGCCGAGCTCGAGTCCGAGGTCGGGCTGCCGCCCGGCTCCTTGGTCGCCACCGTCGACCGCTACAACAGCGACGCTGCGGCGGGGGTGGACCAGCTCCACCACAAGGACCCCCGCTGGCTGCGGCCGCTCCGTGCGCCGTACGCGGTGATCGACGCAGGCCGTGGCTTCGGGCCCGCGTTCGGCGGACGTCCGGGCTCGACCGGCGTCTCGGGCTTCACGCTCGGTGGCCTGCGGACCGATCTGGACGGCGCCGTCCTCGACGCGGCCGGCGCGCCGGTGCCGGGGCTCTTCGCCGCCGGCCGCGCGTCCTCGGGCATCCACGGCTTCGGCTACGTCAGCGGCACCTCGCTCGGCGACGGCACGTTCTTCGGGCGACGGGCGGGCCGGGCGGCCGCGGCCGAGGGCCGCTGAAGTGCCGGTCCCGCTCGCCGGGACCGGTGCCCGTCTCCCCTCGGTCCGGCTCCAGCATCGAGGCGTGACCAGAGTTCTCGACATCCTCCGTCCCGCGATGCCGACGATCGCCGCCCGATCGGGGATCGCGGACGAGCAGCGCCGGCTTCCGGCCGAGACCATCGACGAACTGATCTCCGCCGGGGTGCTGCGCATGCTGCAGCCCAAGCGGTACGGCGGTCACGAGGCGAGCCCGCAGGAGTTCTTCGAGGTGATCCGGGCGCTGGCCGCTGCCTGCGGGTCGACCGGCTGGGTCGCCTCGGTGCTCGGCGTGCACCCGTGGCACGTCGGACTCTTCTCCGAAGTCACTCAGGACGAGGTCTTCGGCGACACCCCCGACGCCGTGCTGTGCTCGGCGTACGCTCCGGTCGGCCGGCTCGACGCGGTCGAGGGTGGATTCCGGGTCTCGGGCCACTGGAGCTTCTCCTCCGGTTCCGACCACGCCGACTGGGCGCTGCTCGGCGGCCTCGTCTCCGACGGCAGCGAGACCCCCGTGCACACCACCGTTCTCCTGCCGCGGTCGGACTTCCGGGTCGAGGACACCTGGGACGTCGTCGGCCTGCGCGGCACGGGGAGCAACGACATCCTCGTCGACGAGGCGTTCGTCCCCGCCCATCGGGCGCTCACCCACGCCGCCCAGCAGTCCGGCGGGGCCCCGGGACTCCAGGTCAACGACGGCACCCTCTTCCGGCTCCCGTTCGCCTCGATCTTCACCAACGCGGTCACCGTCCCCGTGCTCGGCGCGGTCGAGGGGTGCCTGATCGCCTGGCAGCAGCACATGCGCGACCGGGTCCGCGTCAGCCCCGCCGGCGGCAGGTTCGCCGACGATCCGTTCGCCCAGGTCGCCGTCGCCAGGGCCGCCTCCGAGCTGGACGCGTCCTGGCTGCAGCTGGAGCGCAACCTCGACGACCTCTGGTCGGCCGCCGACGCCGGACCCGGACCGGTCGGCCTGGATCTCCGCGTGCGCGCACGACGCGACCAGGTGATCGCCACCGAACGCGCGCTGCACGCGGTCGAGCTGCTGTTCAAGACCGCCGGGGCCAACTCGCTGCACCGCGGCAACCCGATCGAGCGCGCCTGGCGAGACGCGCACGCCGGCAGCGTGCACGTCGCCAACGACATCGACCGGGCCCTCACCCAGTTCGGCCGTCACTCGTTCGGCCTCGACGTACGCGACAGCCTCATCTGACCACCGGTCCGGCCGCGCTCCTGCTGGTTCAGCGATCGGCTCCGACCGCGGCCCGCCGAGCCCGCAGGCCCTGCGACCCGCCCGTCCACCACCGACCCACGTAGAGAGAGGCTCTCCATGGCCGACGGCCCGAAGATCGGACGAACCCTGGACGACTCCGTCCCCTGGCATCCCCCGCGGCCCCGCCCGGCCGGGGCGCCCAACGTCGTCGTGGTGGTCCTCGACGACGTCGGGTTCGCCCAGATCGGCGCCTTCGGCGCCGACATCAAGACCCCGACCATGGACCGTCTCGCCGCCGAGGGCCTGCGCTACAACCGGTTCCACGTCACCGCCCTCTGCTCGCCGAGCCGCGCCTCGTTGCTGACCGGCCGCAACCCGCACGCCGTCGGCATGGGGCTCCTGGTCGACATGCCCACCGGGTTCCCCGGCTACAACGCACGGATCCCCCGGTCGGCCGCGAGCGTCGCCCGGGTGCTGCGCGACGCGGGCTGGAGCACGATGGCGGTCGGCAAGTGGCACCTGACCCCGCGGTTCGACCGGACCGCCGCCGGTCCGTTCGACAGTTGGCCGCTGGCCCAGGGATTCGAGCGGTTCTACGGGTTCCTGCACGGCGACGCCAACCAGTGGACGCCCAACCTGGTGCGGGACAACACACCGATCCAACCGCCCGAGGCACCGGTGGAGGGTTACCACCTCACCGAGGACCTCACCGACGAGGCGCTGCGAATGGTGCGTGACCAGAACAACGCGGCCCCGGAGAAGCCCTTCTTCCTCTACTTCGCCCCGGGCACGGCCCACGCACCGCACCAGGTGCCCCGGGAGTGGGCCGACGAGTACGCCGGCGCGTTCGACCAGGGGTGGGAGAAGTGGCGCGAGGAGGTCTTCGCCCGCCAGGTGGCAGCCGGGATCGTGCCGGAGGGCACCGAGCTCAGCGAGCGGCCGGACTGGATCCCCGACTGGGAGGAGTGCACCGAGGAGGAGAGGCGCCTCTTCGCCCGCTTCCACGAGGTGTACGCCGGTTTCATGACCCACTTCGACCACCACCTCGGTCGCCTGATGGCGGGCCTGGAGGAGATGGGCGTCGCGGAGAACACCATGGTGATCCTGACCTCCGACAACGGCGCGAGCGCCGAGGGCGGGACGGTGGGCTCCATCAACGAGCACCGCTACGGCTACCGCGTGCCGGAGAGCATCGAGGACAACCTGGCCGGGATCGACGAGATCGGCGGAACGCGGGCCTACAACCACTATCCGTGGGGCTGGGCCTGGGCGGGCAACGCGCCGTTCAAGCTGTGGAAGCGCCACACCTGGCTCGGGGGCACCCGCACCCCGTTGATCGTCAGGCCGGCCGGCGGCGTCAGTGATCCCGGTGCCGTCCGCGAGCAGATGTGTCACATCGTCGACATCGTCCCGACGATCCTGGACGTGTGCGGGGTCAGTGCCCCCGACGAGGTCGACGGGGTGCCCCAGCAGGAGATCGCGGGCCGGTCCTTGCGGGCCTCCTTCGACGACGCCGGGGCCTCGGACACCATGACCACCCAGTACTTCGAGATGATCGGCTCCCGCTCGGTCGTGCACGACGGCTGGAAGGCCACCACCGACCACGTCCCGATGGGGATGCTGGACGAGGAGGCACTGCTGCCGGGCAGCAGGTCCTTCGACACCGACCGGTGGAGCCTCTACCGGCTGGAGGACGACTTCGCGGAGAGCCGGGACCTGGCCGACGACCACCCGGAGGTCGTCAAGGAGCTCGACGGACTGTGGTGGGAGCTCGCCGAGCGCAACCAGGTCCTCCCGCTCCAGGACGACATGCAGCGCCGGGTGATGACGATGGAGCCACCGCTGTGGCCCGCCCCCGACCCGCTCGTCGTCCATCCCGGCGGCTCCCCCGTCGCCGACGAGGCGGTGCCCTCGCTGGGCGGCGGCGCGTTGCTGGAGGCGGACGTGGACGTCCCGGCCGGGGGCGGCAGCGGTGTCCTGGCGGCCATGGGCGACTGGACCAACGGCTGGGCGTTCGTCGTCCTCGACGGCTGCCCGGCGATGTTGCTCAACCTGACCAGCACGCCCTACAGCGTGCGCACGGCCAGTCCGTTGCCCGAAGGGCGGCACCGGGTCGGCTTCCAGTTCCTCCCCTCGGGTGCGGGCGGGGGCACGGCGTGATCCTGTGCGACGGCGTCGTCATCGGTAGCGGAGAGCTCCCCCAGGGCATGGGCATGAGCGGCATGCAGATCGGCGGAGGAGGGCTCCATCTCGGGCACGACTCCGGCTTCCCGGTCAGTGACGACTATGCGCCGCCGTTCCGCTGGACCGGCACGCTGCGGACGGTGACCTTCAGCGGCGCCGCTCGACCCGACGGCGCCGCCAACGAGCAGCTGATGCGGGACCTGATGCGCACCGAGTGAGGTCCCGCCCCGGGGCCACGTTCCGGTCACCCGCGCGACGGCGTCGCGCGGGTGATCGGCGTCCCCGCACCTCAGCGCCGCCCGGCACCGTGATCGTCGGAGTCTTCGCAGGTCAGAGGCGGTTTTCTCAGTCAGCGGGACGTCTGTGATCCCAGCCACAGTGCACTCCTACGTTCAACCCACCTCGCCGCTGTCGACGCACGCGGTCCCGCTACGAGTGGAAGATGGGTGGACAGCTTGACCAGATTCGTGGGCTACCGAGTGCTGTTGGCCGTGCCGACCCTGGCACTGGTCACCTTCCTCGTCTTCCTGCTGATGCAGCTCTCGCCGGCCGACCCGGCGGTGGTGCTCGCCGGCGACGATCCGTCCCCGGAGAGGCTCGCGGCGATCCGTGACTCCCTCGGGCTCGACGAGCCCTTCCTGCACCGCTACCTGGAGTGGCTCTCGCACGCGGTGACCGGCGACCTCGGCACCTCGCCCGTGACCCACCAACCGGTCAGCGACGACCTGATGCGTCGCCTGCCGATCACGCTCTCCCTGGTGCTGCTCTCACTGGTGTTCACCGTGGTCATCGGGGTCGCCCTCGGCACGGTCGCCGCGCTCAACCGCCGGGGGTCTTCGACTGGATCTCCAACACCCTGGCCAACCTGCTGATGGCGATCCCGCCCTTCGTCGCAGCGGTGCTCCTGGTGCTGCTCCTCGCGATCGCCTACCCGCTCTTCCCCGCGACCGGCTACGCGCAGCTCTCCGACGGGATCGGTGCATGGCTGGAGTTCATGACACTGCCGGCACTCGCACTCGCGGCGGTCCCCGCCGCGCTGCTGACCCGTCAGGTGCGCGGGGCCCTGATCGACGCGATGGAGGAGGACTACGTCCGGACCGCCCGCGCCAAGGGCCTGCGCAAGGGTCCGATCGTGGCCAAGCACGCGGCGAAGAACGCCGCGGTCCCGGTGGTCACCGTCGTCGGCCTGGTGGTGACCCAGATGATCGGCGGCGCGGTCGTCGTCGAGCGGGTCTTCGGCATTCCCGGGCTCGGCTCGGTGAGCGTCGAGTCCGTCCTCACCGGCGACCTCATCACCTTGCAGGGACTGGTCCTGGTCACCGCCCTCGTGGTGATCACGGTCAACCTCCTGGTGGACATGTCCTACGGCTACTTCAACCCACGACTGAGGACGCGATGAGCAACGACTTCGTGGCCGGCGCGCAGCCGTCCCCGCCCCGCCCGTGCTCGCCACCGAGCAGGTACCGGCCGCCACCGGCGAGCAGGACCTCGGGACACCCGCACCGACCTCACGCCGGCGTGGACCGCAGCGCAGTCGCGTCCTGCGTCGGCTGATCCGCAACCGTTCGGCGATGGCCTCCCTCGCGGTCCTGGTGCTGCTGGTCCTGATAGCGATCTTCGCCGACGTGCTCGCACCACACCCCCCCAACGTGGGCGAGCTCGCCGACCGCCTGCAGGGCCCGTCCAGCGCCCATTGGTTCGGCACCGACGCGCAGGGTCGCGACGTGCTGAGCCGGACCATCGACGCCACCCGGGTGGATCTGCTGGCATCGCTCCAGGCCGTGGGTCTGGCCCTCCTGGTCGGCGTGCCGCTGGGCCTGGTGGCCGGTTATGTCGGCGGCGCGAGCGACGCCGTGCTCAGCCGGATCATCGATGCGCTGATGACACTGCCCCCGCTGATGCTGGCCGTGGTGGTCGTCGCCATCCTGGGTCCGGGCCTCGGCAACGCGATGATCGCGATCTCGATCCTGATCGTGCCCTCGTTCTACCGCGTCGTCCGCGGCGCCACCCAGTCGGCACGGACCGAGCTCTACATCGAGAGCGCGCGAGCGATCGGGTGCACGCACCGACGCATCCTGGGCCGACACCTGCTGCCGGCGGTGATGCCGCCACTACTGGTGCAGGCCTCGTTCTCCGCGTCGGTGGTGATCGTTGCCGAAGCGAGCCTGTCCTTCCTGGGCCTGGGCGCCCGACCGCCCCAGGCCACCTGGGGCGTGATGCTCCAGGACGCGACCAGCAACATCGCGTCCAGCAGCTACCTGATCTACCCGCCGATCGTGATGGTCGCCGCCACCATCCTCGCGCTGTCGCTCTTCGGCGACGGCCTGCGAGACGCACTGAGCCGCCAGCCCAACCAGGAGCGCTGAGATGACGACGATGACCGAACCGAGCGGGCGCCCGATCGCCCCGCCGTACGGCGAGACGGTGCTCCGGGTGCGCGACCTCTCCGTCGAGGTGGCCACCGAGCACGGTCGCGTCACGCTGGTGGACCGCGTCGACCTGACGGTCCGTCGCAACGAGATCGTGGGCCTCGTCGGGGAGTCCGGCTCGGGCAAGACCGTCACCTCGTTGACGGTCATGGGTCTGCTGCCGGAGAACGCGCGAGTGGCGACCGGCTCCATCCAGATCGCCGGGACCGAGGTGGTCGATCTTCCTGAGCGGAGTCTCGCCGACGTCCGCGGCACCCGGGCCGCGATGATCTTCCAGGAGCCGAGGCGCTGCCTGAACCCCGCTTTCACGGTCGGCGACCAGGTCGCCGAGTCGTTGCGTCGTCACCGCGGCTGGTCGCGCCGCCGCGCTCTGCAACGCACCATCGAGCTGTTCGACCTCGTCGAGATCCCCGACCCCGCGCACCGGGTCACCCAGTATCCGCACGAGTTCAGTGGCGGAATGTGCCAGCGGGTGATGCTCGCCATGGCGCTGGCCTGCGAGCCCGACCTGCTCATCGCCGACGAGCCGACCACGGCACTCGACGTCACCGTGCAGCGTCAGGTGCTCGAGCTGATCCGGCGTCTGCAGGCCGAGTTGGGCATCGGCGTACTGCTCATCACGCACGACCTGGGCGTGGTGGCCGAGATGTGCGACCGGGTCACCGTGATGTACGCCGGCCAGGTGGTCGAGCGCACGGACGCCGACGACCTCTTCCACCGCCCGGCGCACCCCTACAGCAGCGCGCTGCTCCAGTCGATGCTGCCGCTCGCCGACCATCACGGCCCGCTGGCCTCGATCCCGGGGATCGTGCCTCCGCCTCACGAGTTCGGCACGACCTGTCGCTTCGCGGCACGCTGCGCGCACGTGCGCAGCGAGACCTGCGACGTGCCGGTCGAGCTGACCGAGCACCGCGCGGGCAGTTGGAGCCGGTGCGCGCGCACCGCCGACCTCGAGCTTCCGGGGGTGCAGGCATGAGTGGGACGGACACCGCCACGGTGACGGCGTCCGCGCGCGGTCTGACCAAGACCTACGGCCGCCGGCGACTCGGCCGCGGGCGGACCTTCCGTGCCGTCGACGGCGTCGACCTCGACGTCGCCGCTGGTCGCACGCTGGGACTGGTGGGCGAGAGTGGCGCGGGCAAGTCCACCGTCGGACGCCTGGTGCTCCGTCTGATCGAGCCCGACGACGGCTCCATCGAGCTGCTCGGCACCGACGTGCGCACACTCTCCGGCAGCAGCCTGCGAGCCCTGCGTGCCCGCGCGACCATGATCTTCCAGGATCCCTACACCAGCCTCGATCCGCGGATGCTGATCCAGGACGCGGTCGCCGAGCCGCTGGTGGTGCACGGTGGCACCACTCGTGCCCAGCGCAACGCTCGCACCCGCGAGCTGCTCCACCGCGTCGGACTGGGCGACGCCCACCTCGAGCGCTACCCCTACGAGATGTCCGGTGGGCAGCTGCAACGGGTCGCCATCGCCCGCGCCCTGATCACCGACCCCGCCTTCATCGTCTGCGACGAACCCGTCGCCGCGCTGGACGTGTCGACCCAGGCTCAGGTGATCAACCTGTTGCGCGAGCTCCAGCAGGAGCGCGACCTCGCGTACCTCTTCATCTCGCACGACCTGCGCCTGGTGCGGCTCATCGCCGACGACGTCGCGGTCATGCGGCACGGGAAGGTGGTCGAGTCGGGCACCGCGGACGCGGTGTTCTCCGACCCCACGGACCCGTACACCCGCGAGCTCCTGGCCGCGATCCCGGGCAACAGCCCGCGACACCGACGCTTCTCGGCACACCCACACGGTGGCCGGATCACAGACCCCGGGATCCGCACCCGCGGACCCGGCACCGAGACCGTCGGCACCGAGCCGACCGGCGAGAGGACAACGACTCATGAGGTGGACTAGAGGGAGCAGGAGCCGTCGGCTCGCTGCCGCCGGAGCCGCGGTCGCGATGACCGCGACGCTGGCCGCGTGCGGCGGCGCGAGCGGCGACTCGTCGTCGAGCGGGACCGTGGACCCCGACGGGGAGCTGCGGGTGAACTACCCGCTGGGCCAGACCCTGGACCCGCACATGGCGCCCGAGCCGGCCCAGCTGACCATCGCGACCTGGCCGGTCTACGACCGGCTGCTCCAGGTGGCGCCGGACGCGTCGTACCAGCCGATGCTGGCGACCGAGTGGTCCTTCTCCAAGGACGGCAAGACCCTCACCCTCGAGCTGCGTGACGACGTGACCTTCAGCGACGGGACGCCCTTCGACGCCGCTGCCGTCAAGGCCAACCTCGAGGACTCCCTGGCGGCCGAGGGCACCGCGCTGCAGGCCAACGTGGCCAGCATCGCGAGCGTCGACGTCGTCGACTCCGACACGGTGGAGATCGGACTGCTCAAGCCCACGACGACGATCCTCAACGCGCTGGCGAGCCCGATGGGTGGGTCGATGATCTCGCCGAAGGCGCTCAAGGGCGGAGACCTGGCCACCGAGCCGGTCGGCACCGGCGC
Organism: Nocardioides sambongensis; assembly: GCF_006494815.1. Classification (NCBI taxonomy): domain Bacteria; kingdom Bacillati; phylum Actinomycetota; class Actinomycetes; order Propionibacteriales; family Nocardioidaceae; genus Nocardioides; species Nocardioides sambongensis. The sequence continues at coordinate 765,157 of NZ_CP041091.1, read as the reverse complement.
CTACGTCATCGACAGCTTCGTGCCGGGCGACGAGGTGGTCTACACCCGTCGCACCGACGAGGGCGGGATCTGGGACGACAAGACCGGCAAGCCGGCGACGATCAGCATCAAGGCGATGGACCCCGACGCCGCGGTCAACGCCCTCAAGTCCGGGCAGCTCAACGTGATGGCGTGGTCGGGGCCGCTCGACCAGGTCCAGCCGCAGATCGACTCCGGGCAGATCACGCACACGGTGCTGGACGGCGCGCTGCCGATGCTCGGCATCGCCTTCAACCAGACGATGGCTCCGTTCGACGACCCGGACGTCCGCAAGGCCGTCAACCTCGCCATCGACCGCGAGACCATCGTCGGGGCCTTCAACCCGGACAACCCGGCCCGGGTCCAGCCCTGGCCCGAGGGGGTCAGCGGCTTCGACGAGGCCCGCGAGGACGTGTACGCCTACGACCCGGAGGCGGCCAAGGATCTGCTCGCGCAGGCCGGCCACCCCGACGGGCTCGACGCCGGCGAGCTCCTGGTCGCGCAGAGCAGCGGCATCCCGGAGGCCGCCGAGGCGATCCAGGCGGACCTCGCCAAGGTCGGTATCGACGTGAAACTGCGGGTCGTCGACATCTTCTCGCTGATCGGCGAGTGGGCCCAGGGCAAGTCGACCGCTGAGCTGATGTACATGTCGGTGCCCACCATCGACCCGTACATGTGGGCTCAACGCCTCTTCGTCAACCCGGCGTGGGTGCCCGGCGGTCCCGACACGACGATGGCGGGGCTGGCCGAGGCCGACCTCGACGACCCGAGCCTGAGCGCCGAGGACCTGGAGGCGAAGGCCGATGCTGTCGTCGACTACGCCACCGACCAGGCGCTCTACGCCCCGCTCTACCAGGGATCGGGCTCAGTGCTGGCCGCGCCGACGGTCGGCGGCATGGACGACCTGGCCTCCTTCAACGGCGGCCCCGTCGACCTGCGCAACGCCTACGTCACCGAGTGACGCTCGCCGCTGACCCGACAGCGGCGAGATGACCGAACGACCGGCCCGATGGCACTGCCATCGGGCCGGTCGCATGTTCGCGGCCCGGAGCACCGCGGGCGACCAACCAACCGGGCGGTCGCCTCGACGTCCTCCGCCGTGCGCTCAGTTGCCGCGCGCGGGCCTCGGCGGCAGCGCACGGACCCGCTCGACCATCGACTCCAGCTCGCGCCGGACGTCCTGGCGGGTGTAGCCGAGCACGGTGGTCTCCGCGGGGTCCGGCTCGTAGGAGAGCACGTAGCCGCGGCCCGGGACGATCATCGCGTCGGGGAGGAACGGGTGGGACTCGTCGCGCTCCTCCACCGTCCGGTCGCTCCCCGCGGCCTCGAAGACCATCTGGAAGTACTCGGCGAAGGTGAGGTTCTCGTCGCCGATCAGGTAGGCCTTGCCGGGCTCGCCGGCCGCCACCGCACCGGCCACGGCCTCGGAGAGGGAGCGGACCGACATGTAGTTGGTGCCGCCGGCCGGAGCGAAGTCGGGCACGTCGGGCAGCTCGCCGTCGGCCCACCGCACGATCTTGGCGAACCGGTACAGCGCGATGCCGGGGATCGCGCCGACGATGTTCGGCGGGTTCAGGGTGATGGCCGCGAACGACGCGTCACTCAGGGCCCGGGTGCGCTCGTCGGCGAGCCGGCGGGCGTCGACGTAGACGTTGCCGTCGCAGAGCCGGGGCAGGACCTGGTGGTAGTAGCTGCCGACCTGGACGAACCGGCCGACGCCGGCACGCTTGCACAGCTCCGCGAACGCCGGGACCCCCGAGCTCTGCACACGTTCCCAGTAGTCCGCGAGCGCCGCCGCGTCCGTGACGTCGAGGTCGCGCGGGAGGTGGCGGAAGTCCTGTCCGGCGGCGAACACCACCGCGTCGTACGGCGCCAGCTCCGCCTCGGTGAAGGTGCCGGCGGTGTAGTCGCCCTTCAGCTGCGGGAGGCCGGCGACGAGTGAGTCCTCGGCCACCTCCCCTCGCGCCGAGACCGTGACGTGGTCGCCACGCTGCTCCAGGAGCCGGGCGATGTGCCCACCGATCATGCCAGTTCCGCCCACCACGAGGATCTTCATGTCGGCGAGTCTCCCCACCCCACCCACCCCCACCGGGGCATGTCCCGCTCATCGGGAGGGTCGTGATCGTGCTCACCTGCGACTCCTAGCGTCCACCGCATGACAACGGTCCAGCGAGTCTCAGTGATCAGTGGAGGGGCTTCCGGCATCGGCGGCGCGGTCAGTCGGCGCCTCGCCGCGGCCGGCGACCTGGTCGTGCTCAACGACATCGACGCCGAAGCCGCGAAGGCCGCCCAGAGCGACATCGAGGGCACCGGCGGCGAGTGCCTGCTGGTGGTCGGCGACATCAGCGACCAGGCTGTCGTCGAGCAGGTCCGCGACGTCGCGCTCGGCGCGGCCGACGGACGCATCGACGTGCTGGTCAACAACGTCGGCGACTTCCGCCCGGCCTCCAAGACCTTCCTGCACAGCACCCCCGAGCAGTGGCAGCGGCTCTACGAGGTGAACCTGCGCAACGTGCTGCAGCTGACCCACGCGCTGCTGCCGACCATGGTCGAGCAGGGCCACGGTGCGATCGTCAACAACTCCACCGTCGAGGCGTTCCGCGGCATCCCCGGCCACGTCGCCTACTCGGCGTACAACGCCGGCGTGGTCGCGTTCACCAAGAGCCTCTCGGTCGAGGTCGGACGGTACGGCGTCCGGGTCAACGCGATCGCGCCGGACCTCAACGACACGCTCCAGACGCCGGCGGCGGCGATGCTGCGCGGCCGCGACGCCGGCCAGCTCCCGCTGTGGGTGCCGCTGGGTCGGTTCGGGCAGCCGGACGACTGCGCCCGGGTGGTGGAGTTCCTCGCCTCGGACGCCGCGGCGTTCGTGACCGGGCAGACGCTCCCGGTCGACGGAGGCACCCTCGCCGCCTCGGGCTGGTACGCCCGTGAGGACGGCAAGGGCTGGACCAACATGCCGGACCACCCGTGAGCGCGACCCTCGGCCCAGTCGCCGACACCGGGACCGGCGCGTTCGCTCGGTCGCTGCTCGAGGCGGAGGAGCTCGTGCGCACGGCGCCGCACGTCCGCGACGACCGCGACCTCGCGGAGGGGCTGGACTACCTGGCCGGCCTCGTCAAGGTCGCGATCGGCAGCGCGTGGGCCAGCGACCCGACCGACCCGCACTTCGCCCGCCCCTCGACGATGTGGACGAAGATGGGGCTGGACAACCCGGACACGCTCTACTTCGCGGCCCAGATCTCCGGTGACGCCGAGTACGAGGTCGTCGGAGAGCGCGGCACCGCGGCGGACATGGTGTTCCAGGTGCTGGGCGGCTCGCACGCCCAGAAGACCTCGCCGGCCAGCCACCTCGCGTTCGACGACCGGGACTTCCCGATCGACGAGGACGGTCGCTTCACGATCCGCTTCGGCCCGCGCACCGATGGTGGCCCCGGCTACTACACCCTGCAGCCCGACTCCTCCCGCCTGCTGGTCCGCCAGACCTTGAGCGACTGGACCACCGAACGCCCCGGCACGGTGCGGGTGCAGCGCGTGGACCGGATCGGCATGCCGGCCCGCCAGCCCGGCTCCGCCGAGCTCGCCGAGCGCTTCACCAGAGCGGGCCGCATCCTCACCGGCTACGTGCGGACCTTCCTGGAGTTCGTCGAGCTCTTCTACCTCGACCAGCCGGTGAACACGATGTATGCCCCGAAGCTGACCCCCGGCGGACTGGCCACCCAGTACAGCTCGGCCGGCCACTACCAGCTCGCCGAGGACGAGGCCCTCGTGGTCACCGTCCCCGCCTCGGGGATGCCCTACCAGGGGTTCCAGCTGGGTTCGATGTGGTACGTCTCGCTCGACTACGCCAGCCACCAGACCAGCCTCACCGCCGAGCAGGCCGGCGTCGACCCCGACGGCATGATCCGCTACGTCGTCAGCCACCGGAACCCCGGGCTGACCAACTGGATCGAGACCACCGGACACGACCGCGGCTACCTGCAGGTCCGCTGGCAGCGGGTCAGCGAGCCGCTGACGCCGGACCACGGCCCCACCACCGAGGTCGTCGCCGTCGACGACCTGCCCACGGTCCTCCCGTTCCACGCCGAGCAGCGGATCGACAACACGGCCTGGCGGGAGCGGATCGCCGTCCGGCAGGCCGCCGTCGCCGACCGGATGCCGTCGTGACCGACGTCGCCGTGCCGGCGGCGCCTGCGGCACCGACGACGAACGTGCTGACCGGCAAGGTGGTCCTGGTCGCCGGGGTCGGCCCCGGCCTCGGGGCGGCCCTGGCGGTCCGCAGTGCCGCCGCCGGCGCGAACGTCGTGCTGGCCGCCAGGAACGAGGAACGCCTGCACGAGGTGGCGGCCGCCGCCACCGCCGCAGGCGGCCGGACGCTGGTGGTGCCGACAGACCTCGGCGACGGCGCCGCCGTCGACCGCTTGGTCGCGGCCACCCTCGCGGAGTACGGCCGACTGGACGCGGTGCTGCACAACGCCACCGTCCCGCCCAGCCGGGAGGACCTGCTCGCCACCGGCGTGGACACCGTCCGCGCCGAGCTGGAGTCGCCGCTGATGGCCCTGGAGGTGATCCGCCGGTGCGCGGCGGCGTTGACCGACGGCGCCGGCTCCGTGGTGATCGTCAACTCGATGGTCCTGCGCAACCAGCTGCCGCGGTTCGGCGGCTATCGGATGGCCAAGTCCGCGCTGCTCGCGCTGGCCCGCGGCCTCTCCGTCGAGCTCGGCCCGCTCGGCGTGCGGGTCAACTCGGTCGCCCCCGGCTACATCTGGAGCGACGCCGTGGCTGGCAGCTTCGAGAAGGCCGCCGCCGCCCGCGGCACGACCGCCCAGGCCGTCCACGACGAGATCGCCGCCCAGGCGGACCTGCGCCGCCTGCCGCTGCCCGAGGAGATCGCCGACGCCGCGGTCTTCCTCGCCTCGGACCTGGCCCGCGCCATCACCGGCCAGTGCCTGGACGTCACCGCCGGCGCCACGCACCACTGAGCCGGATGCCCACACCCTCGTGAAGGACGGATCAATGTCTCCACTCGCTTCTCCGACCACTGTCAGCGCAGCGATCGACCAGCTCCACGAGGAGGCGACGACCGTCACCGGACTCGACGACTTCGGCAGCGACGACTACCTGGACGGGCTCGAGGTCCTGCTGGAGGGCTACCGCTCGGAGGCCGCGTTGACCGGGCCGGGTTGGGCCAAGATCAGCGGGAACCTGGGGCAGGCCCTGCGCTCGCGACTGTGCGCGGAGGCGCAGTGGCGCGAGACCGACGGCCACGGCCGCACCAGACCGCTGCTGCGCCCGATCTTCGTGACCGGGCTGCCCCGCTCGGGCACCACCGCGCTGCACCGACTGCTCTGCGCCGATCCGCGCCACCAGGGGCTGGAGATGTGGCTGGCCGGCGCGCCGAAGCCCCGCCCGCCCCGGGAGTCCTGGGCCAGCGACGACGCCTACCTGGAGACCAGCGCCCACGTCGCCCGGCGGGTCGCCGCGGTCGACGGGATGCAGGGCATGCACTACCTGGCGCCGGAGGCGGTCGAGGAGTGCTGGTGGCTCGAGCGTCAGAGCATGCGGTCGCTGGCCTTCCCCAGCGGCGCCCACCTGCCGACGTACCGGGAGTGGCTGGCGGAGCAGGACCTGACGGTCACCTACCGGCGCCACCGGCGACTGCTGGAGATGATCGGCTCCAACGACCAGGATCGCCGCTGGGTGCTGAAGAACCCCGGCCACCTGTTCTCCCTCGCCGCCCTGACCGCCGTCTACCCGGACGCGCTCGTGGTCACCACCCACCGCGACCCCCGCCGGGTGATCGCCTCGGTCAGCAGCCTGACGGCGCGCACCTCGGCCGGCACCTCGACGGCCTTCACCGGCGCGACGATCGGCAGGGACCACCTGGACCTGTGGAGCGCCTCCACCGAGCGCTACCTGGCCGACCGGGACCACGCGGACGAGCGCCGGTTCGTCGACGTCCGGTACGAGAGCTTCGTGGCCGACCCGGTCGGGACCGTGGCCGGCATCTACGCGGCGTTCGACCTCGACTTCGACGACGACGCGCGGGCATCGGTCCGGGCCGCCGACGACGTGAGCCACCGCGGCGAGCGCCGACCCGACCACCAGTACTCGCTGGCGGAGTTCGGACTCAGCGACGCCGAGGTGACCGAGCGGTTCGCTCCCTACCTGGCCCGGTACGGCGCGACCGGCTGACCGTTCAGCGCGACGTGGCCCGCTCCCCCGGGCGCATCCACGTCCAGTCGCTCGGCAGCGTGATGCCGTCCAGCCCGATGCCCTGGTAGATCAGTCGGTAGGCGTCCGGGTCGGTACGGCGCTGCTGGTCGAAGAGCCGGTCCAGATTGGCCCACAGCGGGGTGCTCCGCGCGGAGCCCAGGTATTCGCCCTCGCCGGTGCCGGGCAGGATGCTGGGGTGCAGGCCGGCGGCCGACAGCAGGCGTCGCGCGCGGGCGTCCATGATCATCACCACGGACTCGATGCCGTTGGCCTGCGCGGCGGTGACGATGCCGTGGTACAGCGCGGCCGAGCAGAGCGGGTTGCGCCCCTGCATCCGGCGCACCGCGATGGTGGCGATGTCCCAGGTCCGCGACGGGTCCAGCCCGACGGCGCGGGCCGAACGGTCACCGTCGTTGGCCCAGGGCTCCCGGGCGATGTCGTTGAGGCTCTTCAGGCCGGCCGGTCCGGGCGCGATGATCCGCGTCGTGGCCAGCGCCAGGCCGCACTCGTCGAGCACCGTCATGAAGCCGGTGTCGGCGGCGTAGGGCCCGTACTCCCGCTCGAACTCCTCCGGGGTGTTCCCGTAGGTGGCCAGGAAGACCTCGGCCTCGCAGGCCAGAGCGGCCTCGAGCTCGGCGCCGGCCGGGTCGAGCACCAGTCGCAACGGTGTCGTGTTCACGCATCTCCTCGGGTCGCTGCGAGCGCGCTCACGCCGCTCTGCATCCTGCTCATCGGTCCTCCGGCAGGCCGAAGCCGGCGCCGGGGTCGGTCAACGACGACCGTGCGCCGCGCACCACGCTGCGTCGTACGTCGTCACGGGGGTCGTCGTCGCGGGGTCCGTCGTGGCGAGGCCCGGGGTCGCTGCCGCTCTCCGTAGGACTCCCCACGGAGCCGGACGACGGAGCCGGCCGCCCGGCCTGCGCGTCCTCGCTGCTCGCGGTGCGATCGGCCCACCAGTGCACCCACTGCTCGACGTCCGCGGCCGGCATCGGACGGGCGACGTGGTAGCCCTGCAGGCTGTCGATCCCCATCGCCACCAGCTTGGTCATGTCGGCGGCGTCCTCGACGCCCTCGGCCACGGTGCGCATGTCCAGCGCGTGGGCGAGCTGGATCGTGGACGCCACGATCATCCGGCTCCGATCGTCGGTGGTCACGTCGCGGACCAGTGACCGGTCGAGCTTGAGCTCCTGGACCGGAAGGTCCCGCAGGTAGGTCAACGACGAGAAGCCGGTCCCGTAGTCGTCGATGGCGACCTTGATGCCGCGCTGGCGCAGCTCCAGCAGCACGTCGCGGGCCCGCTGCGGGTCGGCCAGGAACGAGTCCTCGGTGACCTCGACGAGCACCCGGTCGGCCGGCACGTCCCACTCCTCCATCGAGCTGTAGAGCCGCGGCAGGAACGTCTGGCTGAGCAGCTCGGGGGGCGCGCAGTTGATCGCCACCTGGAGGTCCAGCCCGGCGTCCAGCCACTCCCGCAGGTCGCGCACCGCCTGCCAGGCGATGTTGTCCGAGAGCAGCCCCATCAGGCCGACCCGGCGTGCGGCGGGCAGGAAGGCCACCGGGCTGAGCAGACCCTGCTGCGGATGCCGCCAGCGCACCAGGGCCTCGACGGCGTGCACCCGCATCGATCGGGCGTCGACCTGAGGCTGGTACCAGACCTCGATCTGCTGGTCCGCGATCCCCTTGCGCAGGTCCTCGGCGAGCTCCAGCCGGGAGCGGGAGAACTCGTCGAGGTGGGCGTCGTACAGCGCGGCACCCGAGCGTGAGCTCTTCGCCTGGTACATGGCCACGTCGGCCCGGCGCAGCACCTCGCCGCTGTCGGTGTCGCCCTCGTTGAGGACGGTGATCCCGATCGATCCGGACGGACTGATCTCGATGCCGTCCACCACCACCGGCTCCGCCAGCTCGTCGAGCACGCTGCGCGCGGTCTCCATCAGGTCGATCTCGTCCACGGTGTCCAGCAGCAGCGCGAACTCGTCGCCGCCCAGTCGTGCCACCATCACGTCGTTGCCGACGGCCTCCTGCATCCGCACCGAGACGAAGGTCAGCACCACGTCGCCGGCGTGGTGGCCGAGCGAGTCGTTGATCTCCTTGAAGCCGTCCAGGTCGAGCAGCATCAGCGCCAGCGGCTGCCGGTCGGTGAGGCACTGGGCCAACCGGGCCCGGACGGCCCGCCGGTTGGGCAGCATGGTGAGGTCGTCGGTCATCGAGAGCGTGAGCGCCTCGGCCGCGTTGTTGGCGTCCCGCAGTGCCAGCACCATCCGGGTGCCCACCGCGGCCATCGTCAGCACCGCCGGCGGGACGACGTAGAAGGCCAGCGTGTCGTCGGGACGGATCGACAGCACCGCCAGCGCCACCACGCCTGCGGAGACCAGCAGCCGGGTCCCGGCGGGCTTCGGGATCGCCCGGATCACCCGCTGCTCCGGTCGGGACGCCGCCGCGACCAGCAGCGCCCAGGCAGCGCCCCACAGCGCGATGCTGGTGTTGCCGAAGTCGTACGTCGGCGTGGAGACCTGCAGCGCGAACCCGGACTCGGCGCAGGCCAGCAGCACGAAGGCGACACCGAGCATCAGCGACTTGCGCCGGTCGGTCCGGGTCTGCAGCAGGTGCTGGGCGAGCACCACGGTGGCCATCCCGAGCGCGGCGAGCGGATACATCAGGGCCAGCAGGAGCGGCAGCCCCTCCTCGTGCGAGGCGAGCCGGATCGGGGTGACCAGCAGCAACGAGGCCAGGCAGGAGGTCGCGCCGCAGATCACCGCCACGTCGAGCCAGCCCCGGGCGCCGTGCACCTGCCGCCGGTCGACGTCGGTGACCAGGTAGCCGGCCAGGCCGAGGTAGGCGGCCACGAACAGCCACTCGCCGGGCGCCGGGAAGTGGGTCTGCTCCTCCAGGCTGGCGGCGTTCACCAGCATCGACCCCAACGACCACACGGCGACGGTGACCAGCAGCAGCAGGATCGGGAACCGCCGGGCCGGATAGAGCCGCGCCGCCAGCGCGAGCCGCAGCAGGAGCAGCGGGAAGAAGACGCCCAACGACGTCAGCAGGATCGCCTGCCCGGTCTGGTACGACGCGGTCTCGGCGATCTGGTTGATCACCAGCCCGCCGATCAGCACCACCCAGGAGGCACGCGCCACCACCCGCAGCGCCGTCGCCGTACGGTTCCGGCTGCCGCCGTCGCCGCCGGGAGCGCCGCGATCGGCGCCGACAACGGTGCTCGGGCCCGATCCCGTGCCACTGCGTTGCATGTCTCCTCTATCCGCTGCCCTTCGGTCTCCTCCGCACGATTCCCCGGGTCCGGGGTGTGCGGTTGCGTGTGCCCACCGTGGGTCAGGGCGGATCGGCGATCAAGCTCTCCAGCAGCAGGTCGACGTCCGTCTCGCTGGTGCGCGGGTTGACGAAGCAGAACCGGAGCACGGTGCTGCCGGCGAAGATCGTCGGCGTGACCAGCCCGAACCCGGTCACCCGGACGTGGTGCGACCAGCGGGCGTAGTCGGCCGGCTCCCAACCGATCCGCCGGAAGAGAACCACGGAGAGCTGGGGCTCGCCCGCCAGCTCCAGCACCGCGCTCGCCTCGATCTGCTTGGCCGCGTGGTCGGCCATCGCCAGGCACCGCTCGACGGCGTCGACGTAGGCGTCGGTGCCGTTGGCCAGCAGGGAGGCCCACAGCGGCAGCCCGCGGGCGCGGCGGGTGAGGTGGACGGCGTAGTCGGACGGGTTGTCCGCCTCCTCGCCGTTCACGGCGTCCAGGTAGTGCGCCTGCTGGCGGTGCGCGGCGCGAGCCCGCGAGGGCTCGCGATACAGCACGGCCGCGCAGTCGTAGGGGGTGAACAGCCACTTGTGGGGGTCCACGGTCACCGAGTCGGCCCGCTCGATGCCGGCGAACGCGTCGCGGGCCGCCGGCGCCAGCATCGCGGCTCCGCCGTAGGCGGCATCGACGTGCAGCCAGTGGCCGCGCTCGGCACAGACGGTCGCGATCTCGGCGAGGGCGTCCACGGCGCCGGTGTTGGTCGCGCCGGCGCTGGCCACCACCGCCACCACGTCCGCGGGGTCGACGGAGTCGAGAACGGCCGCCAGATCGACCGCATGCAGGGCCGAGTCGGGCACACCGGCCACCGCCACCGTGCAGCCCATGATCGCCGCTGCCGACCACACCGAGGAGTGCGCCGACGCGCCGGCGACGATGATCCCCGGCGGTCGTCCCGTCGCCGCGGTGCGGCCGTGGCGGGCAGCGACCAGGGCGCTCAGGTTGGCCAGCGAGCCGCCGCTGACGAACGCGCCGTGCGCCTGCGCCGGATAGCCGAGGACACCGCAGAGCCAGCCGATCGCGGCTCGTTCGGCGGCCACCACGGCGCCGGCCTCCAGTTCGCTGCCCCGTAGACCGACGCCGCGGAGAGCGCGGCATCGGCCATCACCGCGACCGGGGTGGGGGCGCCGCCCACGAAGGCGAGGTAGCGCGGGTGGTCGGTCGGGAAGGAGGTCGGCAGGACCGCGTCACGCAGGTGGGACCAGGCGGCTTCCGAGCCGAGTCCCTCCCGGCCGATCTCGGGCAGCGGGTCCCGGCCGTGGGCCAGCCCCTGCTGGGTCACCTCGGGCGGGTTCGATAGGCGTTCGACGATCCAAGCGGTGATGCTGGCGAGCGCCTCGCGGTCCGGAGCGACGAACTCATGCATCGCGGCCCGTCGGCACAACGGAGGAGAAGGGGAAGCGGTCACCGGACATCGGGACCAGCCTAGTGCGGCCGGGACGCCCGTCGTTCATCATTCGCCCCAACCGACCCGAAATCCGTGCTCGCCGCCGTGCGAGCGGGTACCACTGGAGATCGGCGGTCGTCGCGTGTCCGACCGGGAGCGAGGTGAGCGTGGTGAACAGTACGCAGAGGCCGAGCGGACCCCGCCCGCCCGAGCAGCTGACCCGGAACTGGAACGAGCTGCTCCAGGAGTTGCGAGTGATGCAGACCGGTGTCCAGATCCTCACCGGCTTCCTGCTCACGGTGCCGTTCTCCACCCGGTTCGACGACCTGGCCCCGCACCAGCGCGACCTCTACCTCGCCGTGCTCGCCGGAGCGGTGCTGACCACGCTGCTGATCGTCGCGCCGGTCTCGTTCCACCGGGTGCTGTTCCGGCAGCAGCAGCGCGGCTGGCTGGTCGCCGCCGGCCACGTCTGCGCCCGCGCGGGCCTGGTCTGCTTCGGGCTCGTCTCGGCCGGCGTCGTGGTGCTGGTCTTCGACGTGGTCGCCGGCACCGTTCCCGGCCTGGTCGCCGGCGGTGTCGTCGTGGTCGCCTTCGCCACGCTCTGGTACGGCGTCCCCCGGCTCGTCGCCCGCGCCGACCGACTGCCCGACGACGAGCCCGAAGAGCTGCGCGACGAGCGCCCCGACGACGTGGAGCGATGAGCCCGGGGGTCCGCCTCGGTCCCGGGCAGCGCCCCGGCCCACCTTCTGGCATCGTCACCGCCATGCAGACCCCTGTGCCCGACTACCTCCTCGAGGTCCTGGAGTCGTGCGGCAGCAGCGCCGACGGTGCCGTCGCCGACTACATCCCCGAGCTCGCCGCGGCCGACCCGGACCGGCTGGCCGTGGCGCTGGCCACGATGGACGGTCAGGTCCACGCGGCCGGCGACGCCACCGTCCGGTTCACCATCCAGTCGATCTCCAAGCCGTTCGCCTACGCCCTGGCCCTGCGCGACCACGGCCTCCCCGCGGTGCTGGCCTCGGTCGGGGTGGAGCCCAGCGGCGACGCGTTCAACGAGATCTCCCTGGAGGAGGCGACCGGGCGGCCCCGCAACCCGATGATCAACGTCGGCGCCCTGGTCACCCACTCCCTGGTCGGCGACGCATCCCTGGAGCCCGACGCCCGCGACCGGCTGCTCCTCGACGGCCTCTCCTCCTTCGCCGGGCGGCCGCTCGACGTCGACGAGCGGGTCTTCGACTCCGAGCTCGGCACGGCCGACCGCAACCTCGCGCTCGCCTACCTGGTGCGCAGCTACGGCGTGACCGCCGCCGATCCCGAGGAGGTGGTCCGCGGCTACACCCGGCAGTGCGCGATCCGGGTCGACGTCCGCGACCTCGCGGTGATGGCGGCGACGCTGGCCCACGGCGGGGTCAATCCGGTCACCGGTGCTGCGGTCGTGCCCGCCTGGGTGGCCCGCCAGGTGCTGAGCGTGATGGCCACCTGCGGGATGTACGACGCCGCCGGCGACTGGTTCTCCCACGTCGGCATCCCGGCCAAGAGCGGCGTCGCCGGCGGATTGATCGGCGCGCTGCCGGGACAGGTGGGCATCGGCACCTTCTCCCCGCGCCTGGACGAGTTCGGCAACTCCGTGCGCGGGGTCCGGGTCTGCGAGCGGCTCTCCGACGACATGGGCCTGCACCTGATGGGCACCCCGGCCACCGGCGCCCACGTGCTCCGCCGCAGCGTCCGCGACGGCCACGCGCACACCCTGGAGCTCCAGGGCGCGGTCCGGTTCTCCGGTGCGGAGGCGGTGCTGCGTGCGATGAGCGACCTCGGCCCCGAGGTGCACGAGGTCACCGTCGACCTCAGCCGGATCACCAGCATCGACGACGTGGGCCGGCGGATGCTGCTCGAGGGCGTCCGACGGCTGGGTCTGGACGGGGTGCGTGTCGCCCTCGACCGTCCGGACTACCTCGAGCGCAGTCCCGACCAGTCCTGAGTGGCTGCCCGACCGCATCTGTTCCGCTGCTTCACCCGAGGTCCTACGGTGGAGGGCATGAGCGAGATCCCCACGATCACCCTCAACGACGGCGCCTCCCTGCCCGCGATCGGCTTCGGCACCTACCCGCTGACCGGGGCGGACGGGGTCGAGGCGATCACCAGCGCGCTGCACACCGGCTACCGACTGCTCGACACCGCGGTCAACTACCGGAACGAGGAGGAGGTCGGGCAGGCGCTGCGGGCCTCCGGGCTCCGCCGCGACGAGGTGTGGATCGCCTCGAAGATCCCCGGCCGCCACCACGGGTACGACGACGCCATCGCCTCCACCGAGGAGTCGTTGCGGCGGCTCGGTGTCGACCACCTCGACCTGCACCTGATCCACTGGCCGAACCCCGGCGTCGACCGGTACGGCGAGGCCTGGCGGGCCCTGGTCGACCTGCGCGAGCGGGGCCTGGTGCGCTCGATCGGCGTCTCCAACTTCACCGAGGCCAACCTGGACCGGATCATCGCCGAGACCGGGGTGACCCCGGCGGTCAACCAGATCGAGCTGCACCCCTACTTCCCCCAGATCCGGATGCGAGCGGCCAACGAGGCGCGTGGCATCCGGACCGAGTCGTGGAGCCCGCTCGGCAAGCGTCAGGCGCCGTTCACCGAGGCCCCGGTGCGCGCCGCCGCCGAGGCGCACGAGGTCACCCCCGGCCAGGTGATCCTGCGCTGGCAGCTGCAGATCGGCTCGCTGCCGATCCCCAAGTCGGCCACCCCCGAGCGGCAGCGGGAGAACCTGGACGTCTTCGGCTTCGAGCTCACCGCCGAGGAGGTCGGCGCGATCACCGCGCTGGGCCGCCCGGACGGACGCCTCTTCGACGGCGACCCGGAGACCCACGAGGAGATGTAGCTCCGCGCCGTCCCCGGTCCGCTGCCGCCCTCGGTCAGGCGTCGGCCGCGTCGCGGATCGGGGTGATCCACGACTGGTGCGTGGTGCTGCTCTTGGTGATCGCGAGCAGCTCGTCCATGTGCGGCTCGAGCCCGGTCACCTTGTCCAGCGGGACCCCGATGATCAGCTGGAAACCCAGCCCGCGCCAGGCCCGCACGGCACGACCCGCGAACTCCGAGTCGGCCTTGACGAACCCCTCGTCGAGGAAGACCGGTGCGAACCGGGGCCGCGACCGCATCTCGTCGCCCAGCCGGAAGCGCAACGCCGAGCCGACGATGAAGGCGACCAGCTCCTGGCTCTCGCCACCGCTCTTCTCCCCCAGCGTCCGGTACGTCGCACGCACCTCACCGGTGAGCGAGTCGTAGCGCTCCGCGCTGATCTCGACGTGGCGCCGCACGTCGAGCAGGCGGTCCCGATCGGTCGGCTCCCCCGTCGGCCCGGGACGGCGGAGCTGGTGCATGAAGCGACTCAGTGCGGTGAACCGCTTCTCCAGGTCGGCCTCGCTGAGCTCTTGCCCGGCCTCCGCGCCGGTCGCGGCGCTGCCGGCCGAGAGGGTGCGGAGGTCCTTGAGGAAGGCCTGCACGTGGGCCGGGGCGAGCCGGCGCAGTCGGATCCGCAGCCGGTCACCGGCACTGCCGAACTCCAACCGCCGCAGGATGGCGTTGATCGGCTCCAGCCGGTCCTCGATCTCCTCCACCGAGGAGGCCATCGCCCCGAGCAGGGGCACCAGGTCCTGGCCGCTCCACTCGGTGAGCCGACGGCGCCACTCCGTGCGGCGCTCGGCCAGGCCCGTGGCCCGGATGTCCTCCAGGATCCGGGCGTAGTCGGGGTAGGACTCCACCCCCGCGGCGAGGTTGGGCGAGTCCCACTGGAACTTGTACATCCGGAAGATGGCGGTCAGGTCGTCGGTGACCCGGCGGATCTCCGCCTCTGCGTCGGCGACCGCCGACCGCAGCCGCTCGGCCAGCCGGTGGGAGTTCTCGGTGAACCGGTCGAGCTCCTCGGGGTCGCCCGGGGCGACGGCGGCGGCGAACTCCTCGGTCAGCGCGGCCGACTGCGCCTCGGTCACCTCGGCGGTCCCGGCCCGCTCGAGAGCCTCGATGCGGTCCTTGACCAGGTCCTCGGAGTCGACCAGCTCGGCGTGCTGGGCGTTGAGCTCGCGCTGCCGTTGGTCCAGCCCGTAGCGCTGCTGCCGGGCGTCCTCCAGGCGCACGCTCAGGTCCTCGATCTGTTCCTGCAGCACCTGCAGCCGGTCGTCGGCGCCCAGGATCTCGGTACGGCGACGCTCCAGGTCGGCGATGCGTCGCTCACTGCCGGCGACGTCGATGTCCTCGAAGCGGGCGACCGCCACGGCGTCGTACGCGGTGCGGCGCTGCTCGAGGACGCCGGCCCGGCGGTCGAGCTCGGCGAGCTGGGCGTCGATCCGCTCCAGGTCGCGCTCCAGCGCGGCGGCCTCACCGTCGATCTCGGCCAGCGCCTCGTCGTTGGAGAAGCCGATGATCGCGCGGGAGTCGTTGCGCCCGTGCGACCCACGGCGACCGCTGCGGGTCTGGCCGGACTCGGTGACCCGGAAGCCCCCGCCGTCCAGTCCGGCGGCGCTCTCCACGCACAGCGCGTTGCGGCCCGGCTCGGCGACGTGGGCCTGCACCCAACCGGAGAACGGGGAGTCCTTGAAGACCAGCTTGCCGGCGACCCGCTCCGGGTCCTCGGGGCCGGTGTCGGGCAGGCCCAGCTCGACGCCCTCGAAGGTGAGTCTCCCCCGCAGCCGGAGGCCGTCGATGGCCGCGGAGAAGCCCGCCAGGCGGTCGATCGGCACCAGCATCATCCGCGCCGAGGCGCCGAGCACGGTCTCGATCGCGGTGCGCCACCCGGCTTCCTCGGGCGCCACGTCGATCAGCTCGGCGACGAAGGGCAGCTCCTCCACGCCGAGCCCGCTGGCACGCGCCACCTCGCTGCGCAGGTCGTCGAGGTGCGCCGGGACCCGCCCCGAGCGGTGCGCCAGCGACGCGCGCTCCCGGCCGAGCTCGTCCTGGCGCTGCTTGATCGGGAAGAGACGGTCGCGGACGGCGTCGCGCTCCCGCTTGAGCCTCGCCTGCTCGTCGTTCCAGCCGTCCAGCCACTCCCGCGCGGTCCGCTGCAGGTCGGCGAACGCCTCCGCCGAGACCAACGCCTCCTCGAGGTCCTCGGTCGACTCGTCGGCGACCTCGAGCAGCGGGAGGATCCGCTCCTGCAGCGCGGCCCGGCGCCCGGCGCGGTCGTCCCGGACCACCTGCTCCTGCTCGACCGAGGTGCCCAGCGACTGCAGCGTCGAGCCACCGGCGGCCCGGTGCGCGTCCTTCGCGTTCTCCAGGTCGGCGAGCAGCGCCGCCTCGGCGTTCGCGCCGGCGGCGAGCGCCTCCGCGGTGGCGAGCCGGTCCACCCGGTTGGTGCCGACCGCCGTCTCGAGCAGCCGCAGGTGGGTGCGCAGCAGCCACTGCCGCAGCGGCGTCTCCCCCGCGCGGGTGACGCCGAACGCGTCCAGGTCGTCGGCGCGCCGCTGCGCGGCGACGAGCCGTTCGTGCAGGTCGTCGATCGGCTCGAGGAGGGCCAGCTTCTGCTCCTCGGTGCGCATCGCGGTGTAAGCGGCGTCGAGGTCGTCGAAGTGGTCAATCGCGCGGTCGGCGGCGGCATAGGTCGCCGGCCGCTCCAGCACCATGTCCTTGTAGAGCTCGTCGACGCTGCGGACCTGGTTGCCGGCCTGGATCCGGGCCAGCAGGCGCAGCGCCTTCGCGCCGTCGCCGTTGGCGCCGATGCCGAGCCGGGCGTGCAGCACCGCGGAGAACTCCGCATAGGTGCGGTGCACCCGGATGCCGGGGAAGAGCTTCTTCAGCGTGCTCGCGTGGAACCGCTCCGGTACGGCGACCTCCAGGGCCTGCAGTGCCAGCGGACCCTCGTGGGTGGCCAGCTGCATCTGAACGTCCGCGGAGCGCAACGCCCGCCGTGGCACGTAGTAGGTGCGCAGCGCGGTGAACTGCCGGCCCTGGTCGTTCACGAACGTGACCGCCACCGCGCCCCAGGTGTCGGCGCCCTTGCCACGCAACAGCTTCTCCACCGGCCGACCGGTCTTCGGATCGTCGATCACGTCGACCGCACCGCGCAGGTAGGAGAGCAGGTTGCGCTGCCCGACGCTCCGGGCACGGCCGGCGACCGCGTCGTTGGAGGCGCCGTTGAACTTGGTGTCCGAGGGCATCATCAGCGCCGTGTAGGCGTCGAGGATCGTCGACTTCCCGACACCGGAGGCGCCGGAGATCATCGTGGCGTCGGCGCCGAGCGGGACCGTGGTCAGACCGCCGAAACCACCCCAGTTGACCAGCTGCAGGAGGCTGGCGCGCCACTGGACGGTGTCGTCGACAGGCGTGGCGACCAGCCTGTGCTCGAAGAGGCCGTCGGCGCTCTCGGCGTCGATGCTGTCGGTGTCCGTGGTCGCGGTGTCCGTGCTCTCGGGGCCGGCCGGATCGGTCACGTCGCTGCTCATGCGGGCTCCCCCGTGCTGTCGGTGCCGTCCCGGCCGCCCAGGCCGTCCCGCCCGCCGGCGTGGTCCGTGCGTCCGGTGATCGCCTCGTCGCCGTCCTGCTCGAAGAGATCGGTCGGCTCGGGCTCGGGCTCGGTGCCGTTCGTCCGCCGCAGCGCTTCCAGCAGGTCCTGCAGCAGCTCCAGCGGCAGCAAGGGCTCGACGGCCTCGCTGATCTCGTAGCGGTCGTCGGCCGGGGCGCCGATCAGCAGCCCGGCCTTGACCACGCTCAGGACGGCGTTGCGGGCGCGCTTCTCGTCGCCGGACTCGTCGGTCGCGTGCGTGGGGCGGAAGCTGGCGACGTACTCGACGATGTCCTCGCGGTCGATGTAGACCCGGGCGTCGCCGGCGGAGAGCCCGGCACGCAGCCGATCACGCAGGTGCACCAGCACCAGCGTCTCCTCCCGCGACCAGGCGGCGTCGTAGAGCAGCGTGGGGAACCGGCCGCCGGTCTCGGAGGTGGCCTGCCGCTTCCAGGCGACCTCGCGGGTGCGGTCCACCGCGAGCTCGAGGAAGAGCTCGTTCAACCGCGAGCGCAGCATCCGCTCGTGGTCGAGCAGCACCTGCCAGTCACGGGGGTGGGTGCGGGCGCTGATGAAGCGCTGCTTGAGCAGGGCCACCAACGCCTGCCGCTGGGCATACTCCAGACCGCCCTCGTCGCCCTCGAAGAGAGAGACCGACATCTCCTCCGCGCGGTCGCCCGGGTCCCCCGGGTCGCTCCAGGTCTGCTCGGTCGGGTCGGCCTCGACGCTCACTGGGTCTTCTCCTCGGGTGCGGTCTCTGCGGGGGCGGGCTGCCGGTCCGGCGCCAGGTCGGGGTCCGGCAGGGCCAGCCTCGGCACGGCGAGGTCCCGCCGGCTCCCGTCCGGCCGGATCGTGCCGTAGGTCTCCAGCCCGCCCGACGCGGACTCCGCGCCGGCCGGCGGATCGTCCGCGGCCAGCCAGCCCCGGTCCGCGGCCAGGTGGAGCAGCCCGAAGATCTCTACCGGGCGGCGCAGGGTCGGCTCCAGCCGCTCGAAGAGCGCGCCGAGCGAGTCGGCCGGCGAGGCCGAGGCGAGCGCGTCGTCGATGCGGCGGCGCAGCGTGGTGAACTGCGGGCCGCCCTGGGCGCGCAGGTCGGCGAGCGCGGTCCGCGGCGCGCCGTCCTGGTCCGCCGCGCCGATCGGCTCGGGCAGCACGTCGTCGGCCGGATCGTAGAAGCGCTCCCGGAGGTGGTCGACGCTGACCCGGGCCGGCAGCAGCGGGACGGCGTGCGTGGCCCGCGGCCCGGTGGTCGCCATCCACGTCATCAGCTCCGACTCGACCTGGCGCAGGGTCTGCTCCAGCTCACGGTCCCGAGCCACGTCGTGGGAGACGATGTACTCCTTCAGCGTGGCGGTCACCCGCGAGCGCTGGGCGAGCACCCGGTCCAGTCCGTCCCGGACGAGCTTGACGGTGCCGCGCAGCTCGGCCCGCTCGGCGTCGGCGAGGATCCGGTCCGAGAGCGGATGATCGAGCAGCGCCCCGAGGTCGTCGCGCAGCTGGGTGACCAGCGCGTCGTCGCGCAGCAGCGCGAACGCGCCCTCGAAGGCGCGACCCTCGTGGGTCGCCGTCATCAGCGTGTCGGCGCGCGCCAGGTACTCGTCGATCACCTCGCCGGCCGGCCGGTCCTCGGCCCGGAAGGCCGCCAGGATCTCGCTGCGGATCTGGCCGAAGCGTTCCTCCACCCGGGCGAAGTCACTGGGGAGCGCGGAGATCAGCGACAACAGCTCGGTGAAGCCCTCGTGCATGAAGTCCTCGGTGGCGCTGACCAGCTCCGCCCCGTCGACGAGCCGGTCCCGCTCGGTCTGGAGCCGCGCGATCTCCTCGTTGAGCAGCGTGACCCGCGCGGTGCGGTCGGGGTTGGCCTCGGAGTTGAACCGCCGGACGGTGCCCAGGATGGTCGCGATCCGGTGCTCGCTCAGCGTCGCCCGGTCCCGGGTCATGCCGGTCACCAGCTCCAGCGCCTGCTGTGCGTGCGAGGTCAGCGAGTAGACCTCGTCGCCGGTCTCGTCCAGCGCCCGGACCAGCCACTGGCCGCGCATCCACCGCTGACACAGGTCGCGTCCGCTCCCGCTGGGCACCTCGAGCTCGCCGGACTGGCGGATCTCGGCGAGGTGCTCCTCGACCTGGGTGTGCAGCCGCGCGGTCGGGATCGGCCGGTTGTTGCGCCCGAACGCCGCCCGGAACACGGTGATCACCACGGGCGCCTGCCGCTGGTGCAGCAGCGTCAGGGTCGGTTGCGCGAACGCGCCCTTGACGCGCGCCAGCTCACCGGCGATGTCGCTCATGCTCTGCGTGCCTTCCTAGCGCCATCCCGGGCGCGCGCGTGTGGTGGGCCAGCATGTCAGAGCGCCCCGCGCGGTCACGGACGGGGATCGGACCGATCCGGGGCCGGGCGGGGGCCGGACACGGTGAACACTGCGTTGCGGCTGCCCGTCCACCCTTTACGCCCGCGATGCCGCCGACGATGCTGAGCGTCATGTCTCTCGGGAAAGGCCGCCGTGCGGCCGCGACCTCCTCCGCCCTGCTCGTCCTCCTCCTCACACTGATCGGCGCGGCCCTGGTCGCGCCGTCGCCGGCCCAGGCCGCCGGCATCTCCGTCGCCGCGGCACGGTCGGGCCAGGACGGCTCCACCGCCACGGTGACCGGGTACGTCGTCGGCCAGCCGACCGCCTCCGACACCGTCGTGACCGACGACTTCCCCAACGACTACGCGCTGGCCCTGTCGGACTCCGCGAGCACCACGAGCACCTCCCAGATGCTCTACGTGCAGATCCCCGGCTCGTTCCGGGCGTCCTGGGGTCTCGCGTCCAACCCCGACCTGCTGGGACAACGGATCGAGGTGACCGGCGCGCTGACGGCGTACTTCTCCCGACCGGGGCTGAAGTCGGCCACCGCCTTCACCGACGTCGGCAGCACCGACCCGACCGACCCGACCGACCCGACCGACCCCGGTGGCGCGACCGGCGGCACCGACGCCTACGACGACACCTACTGGGCCGACGCCCTCGACCTGACCGGCGCGGCCCTCGAGACCGAGCTGCACGAGATCATCTCCACCGGCGTCACCCGGCTCTCCTACTCCCAGGTCTGGGAGGCACTGAAGGAGACCGACGAGGACCCGAGCGACTCCTCGAGCGTGATCGCCCTCTACACCGGATGGTCCCTGCCGAAGTCCGACAACGGCGGCGGCGTCGACCAGTGGAACCGCGAGCACGTCTGGGCGAAGTCGCACGGCGACTTCGGCACCGCGACCGGGCCCGGGACCGACATCCACCACCTGCGCCCCACCGACGTCACCGTCAACTCCGACCGGGGCAACCTCGACTTCGACGACGGCGGCACCGAGAACGACGAGGCTCCCGGCAACTACGCCGACGGGGACTCCTGGGAGCCGCGCGACGCCGTCAAGGGTGACGTGGCACGGATGATCTTCTACATGTCCGTCCGCTACGAGGGCGGCGACGGCTTCGCGGACCTGGAGGTCAACGACCGGGTGAGCAACGGGAGCGCGCCCAACCACGGCAGGCTCTCCACGTTGCTGGAGTGGAACGCCGAGGATCCGCCGAGCGCGTTCGAGATGCATCGCAACGACGTGATCTACGAGGAGTTCCAGTTCAACCGCAACCCGTTCATCGACCACCCGGAGTGGGCGGACGCCATCTGGAACTGACCGGCCCGGTCACCCTCGCCCGGACGGCGGGGGCTCGGGAAGGGGCGCCGCGACCTGGACCACCACGCCGAGCACCTCCGCCGAGGGCCCCAGCCACACCGAGCCGTGGTCGCTGCGCAGGGCCACCCGGCCGAGCTCGAGTCCGTAGACACCGACGCGTCGCCGGCCGCCGTCGATGACCAGGGCGACGTCGCCCCGGCGCGGCCGGCGTCCCCGGGCGACGAGCAGCTCGGTGCCCTCCGGCCAGCCGCGGGAGGCGAGCGCATCGGTCGCCATCCGGTGCCGCAACGGCACCGGGACCACGTCCTGGGGCGCCGCTCTCGCCGCACGTCGTGGGCGTGCGGCCTCCGGGACCTCCAGCTCGAAGGGCAGCATCCCCTGCTCGTCACCCGCCGACCGCTCCGAACGCATGTTCGAAGCCTAGGGGACGGCGTCGGCGGGATCCAGGCCGCGTGCGGCGGTCAGCCGACGGCGACCGGCGGCAGGGCCACCACCTGGCCGGCATAGCTCAGCCCCGCGCCGAAGGCGATCAGCAGGGCGGTGTCACCGGGCTCGGCCTGACCGTCGCGAACCATCCGCTCGATCGCCAGCGGCACCGACGCCGCCGAGGTGTTGCCCGAGTCGACGATGTCGCGGGCGATCCGCACCTCCTCGGGGAGCTTCAGGTTGCGGGCCAACGTCTCGGTGATCCGCAGGTTCGCCTGGTGCGGCACGAAGGCGTCGAGGTCATCGAGGGTCAGGCCGGCCGCCTGCACCGCCGCGCGGGCGACGTCGGCCATCGCGAAAGGTGCCCAGCGGAAGACCGCCGTCCCCTCCATCTGCACCACCGGCGGGTGGTCGGCGTCGACCGAGCGGCAACCGGGCTCCTGCCGGATGACGTGCGCCTGCGACCCGTCGGACCCCCAGGCGACCGGGCCGATCCCCGCCGTCTCCGAGGGACCGACCACCACCGCCCCCGCCCCGTCGGCGAAGATCATCGCCGTCGACCGGTCGGTCGGGTCGAGGAAGCTGCTGAGCCGCTCGGCGCCGATCACCAGCGCGTGACCGGTGTTGCCGCCGCGCACCAGGTCCGAGGCGACCGAGAGCGCGTGGCAGAAGCCGGCGCAGCCGGCTGAGACGTCGAACGCCGCCGCCCTCGAGCCGAGACGGTCCGCGACCAGGGGCGCGGCGTGCGGCGTGTGCTGGGCGTGGGTGGAGCTGGCCACGATCACCAGCCCGATCTCCTCGACCCCCACCCCCGCCACGGCGAGTGCCTTCTCCGCCGCCGCCGTCGCCATGTCGACCAGGCTCTCCCCCTCGGCGGCGAACCGCCGCGAGGCGATGCCGGTCCGGGTCCGGATCCACTCGTCGTCGGAGTCCAGCACCTCGCAGATCTCCGCGTTGTCCACCATCCGCGCCGGGCGATGCACCCCAACCCGAGCAGGGCGGTCGCTGCGGCACCGGTGCGCTGGCTGATCGGCATGTTGTCCTCCTCGACGACGGGGCCGCGGCACTCCGCGACGGCCCCCGGCAGCGTACCGATCCGGATCGTCCCGGGACCCGGAGTCCCGCTCGCCGCGACCTGGGCTGGTGGATGATGGCCCGCGTGAGCGACGAGACGATCCGCCCCGCCGACCAGGACGCCCCCGCCACCGGACTCGACGAGCTGCTCGCGCGGCGCTTCCTGACCACCGACGCCGCCCGGCCCGAGAAGGTCGCCGCCTGGCACGCCAAGGGGCGTCGTACGGCGCGGGAGAACATCGCCGACCTGATCGACGCCGGCTCCTTCGTCGAGTACGGACGCTTCGTCACCGCGGCGCAGGAGCAGCGTCGCCACCTCGCCGACCTGGTCACCGAGACCCCCGCGGACGGCATCATCGGAGGCACCGCCACGGTCGACGGCACACCGGTCGCGGTCCTCTCCTACGACTACCTGGTGATGGCCGGCACCCAGGGCATGCGGGGTCACCGCAAGTCCGACCGGCTGATCGAGGTCGCCGGGCGGATGCGCCTCCCGGTCGTCTTCTTCACCGAGGGCGGCGGCGGACGCCCCGGGGACGTCGACATCCCCCTCGTCTCCGCCCTGGACGTCGGCTCCTTCGCGCTGTGGGGAGAGCTGCAGGGTGCGGCGCCGCGGATCGCCGTGGTCTCGGGGCGTTGCTTCGCCGGCAACGCGGTGCTGGCCGGATCGGCCGACCTGCGGGTGGCCACGCCGGAGGCCAACCTCGGCATGGCCGGCCCCGCGATGATCGCCGGCGGCGGCCTGGGCCGATTCGCGCCCGAGGAGATCGGACCGGTGGCCGAGCAGGCCGCCAACGGCGTGCTGGACGTGGTGGTGGACGACGAGGCCGAGGCCGTCGCCACCGTACGACGTCTCCTGGCCTACACCGCCGAGCCGGTCGCCCCCGCGGCGCCGAGCGACCCCACCGCCCTGCGCGACCTGCTGCCCGACAACGATCGCGAGGCCTTCGACGTACGGCCGCTGGTGGAGGGGCTCGCCGACTCCGGGAGCGTGACCTGGCTGCGCGAGGGGTGGGCGCCGGAGCTGGTCACCGGCCTGGCCCGGGTGCACGGCATCGCGGTCGGCGTGCTGGCGAACCAGTCCACCAGCCTCGCCGGGGCGATCACCGCCGCGGCGTCGCAGAAGGCGGCCGACTTCCTCGGGCTGTGCGAGCGCTGGAGGCTGCCGGTGGTGTCCCTGGTGGACACACCGGGCTTCATGGTCGGCCCCGAGGCGGAGCGCACCGGGCTGGTGCGGCACGCCTCGGCGATGGTCACCGCGGGCTCCCGGCTCACCGTGCCCCTGGTCGGCGTGGTGCTGCGCCGCGGCTACGGGCTGGGCGCGCAGGCGATGCTCGGCGGCAGCACGCACCGCCCGCTGCTGACGGTCGCCTGGCCGCATGCCCACCTCGGGCCGATGGGCCTCGAGGGTGCCGTCCGGCTGTCGATGGCCCACGAGCTCGCGGCGATGCCGCCGACCGAACGCGAGGCGGTCGTCGCCGAGCAGACCGAGCAGATGCGCAAGCACGCGCACGCCCTCAACGTCGCCCGGGTCTTCGAGATCGACGACGTCATCGACCCCGCGGAGTCCGCCGCCGTGATCGCGGCGACCCTGCGCGCCGCGGGCGTCAGCCGTCGAACAGGTGCGGACGGTGCCGGAGGCCCGCCGCGCTGAGCCGCTGCACGATCACCCGGCTGCGCACCACCTGGGCGCCCGCCTCGACCGCCAGCTCGAAGACCTCGCTCGGCACGTCGTAGTGGTCGTTGCTGAAGGCTCGCGGGGGACGCCGAGCCCGGCGGCGAACGCGTGCAGCTCGTCGAGCGAGTGGTCCGAGACGAGGTGGGACCACATCCGTCCGCGCCACGGCACCAGCGGCGGGTCGATCAGCAGCACCATCCCGGCATCCTATGCCGCGTCGCGGGCGCCGGACCCGCCCGCTCCCGGGCCCGAACTATGGTGGGCAGCATGAACCTGACGCACGCTCCCCTGCGCGCCGCGACCGGCGCCTTCATCCTGAACTCGGGCCTGACGAAGCTCGGAGCGGACGCCGAGACGGCGCAGAAGCTGCACGGCTTCGCCTCGGCCGCCTATCCGAACCTGCAGGGCATCGAGCCCGGACAGTTCGCCAAGATGCTCGCGATCGGCGAGATCGCCCTCGGCGGCGCACTGCTCACCCCGAAGGTTCCCTCGGCCGTGGCCGGCACGGCCCTCGCCGGCTTCGGGGCCGGGCTGCTGGGCCTCTACATCAAGGTCCCCGGCCTGCGCCAGCCCGGCAGCATCCGCCCCAGCGAGGACGGTCTTCCGATCGCGAAGGACGTGTGGCTCGTCGGCGCCGGGGCCACCCTGGCCCTCCAGGGCTTCTTCAACGGCGCCCGGCGCGCCGGCAAGAAGGCGGCGAAGAAGGTCGGCACCGCCGCGGACAGCGCGCACGACGCGCTGCCGTTCTGAGCGGTCGTCCTCCCCACACCGGCCGTGCCTGACTCCGGGCGGCGGCCTGCGCTGGTAGGAATAGCCGGACAGTGCATCCACGCCGTGTGCCGGCGTCCGTCGTCCGGAGGTAGTCCCATGGTCCGTCTGTTGTGGAAGACGCTGGTCTTCCTGCTCTCGTCCGCGGTCGGCATCCTGGTGGCGGACATGCTGCTGGAGGACATGCGCCTGGAGGCCACCGGCTTCATCGTCGTGGTCGTCGTCTACTCGATCATCCAGGCCGTGGTGCAGCCCTTCGTCACCAAGATGGCCGCGCTGCACGCCTCCGCCTTCCTCGGCGGCACCGCCCTGGTCGCCACCCTGATCGCGCTGCTGGTCGCGAGCCTCCTGGGCGGCGATTCGATGGAGATCGACGGTGCGGTCACCTGGATCGCCGCCACGGTGATCGTCTGGCTAGTCACCGCGGTCGCGTCGTTGGCGATCCCGTTCCTCCTGGTCAAGGCCGGGGTGGAGCACCTGCGCGAGGACGACGACAAGAAGAGGGTCCGCTGACCACCGCGTCCTCACCGACCCGGTCGCCCGGGGGATCACGCCGCCTGCTGCTGGCCGTCGACGCCCCGTCGCTGCTGCACCGCAACCACCACGCCCGCGCCGAGACCGGCTTGCGCGACCGTTCGGGCCGCCCGGCATGGGCCCTGCACGGGATGCTGCGCCAGATCCTGGAGGCCATCGACCGGTTCGCGCCGGACGCCGTGCTGTTCGGACTCGACGACCGGCAGCACTCGGTGCGCTCGGCCCGCTATCCCGCCTACAAGGCCGGGCGTGCGGAAAAGGACGCCGACCTGGTCGACCAGCTCGAACGGGCGGGCGCGCTGCTCGACGCGCTCGGCCTGGCCACGCTGACCCCGCCGGGGCTGGAGGCCGACGACGTCAACGCCTCGGCCGCCACCTGGGCGGGGCGGCACGGGTGGGACTGCGTGATCATCACCTCCGACCGCGACTCGTTCGCCCACATCAGCGAGCACACCCGGGTGCTGCGGCTGATCAACGGTGGGATCAACGGCTCCCCGCTGCTCGACCCGGCCCGGCTGCGCACCATGTACGGCGTGGCCGCCGAGCACTACCTCGAGTACGCCGCCCTGCGCGGCGACGCCAGCGACAACCTGCCCGGCGTCGCCGGGATCGGTGAGAAGTCCGCGGCCCTGCTGCTGGAGGCCGCCGGGCCGATGGCAGCGGTCTGGGCGGACCTCGAGCACGCCGGCGGCCTGCACGTCGCCGCCGCGGTGGACTCCTACAGCCTCGAGCTCGGCGGCCGCCGGATCGGCACCGGTCTGGTACGCCGACTGGCGGCCGACGGAGCCCGCGAGATGTTCGAGTTCAACGTGGAGATCATGGCCGGCCGCGACGACCTGGACCTGGGCTTCGACCCGGAGCGGCCGGGCTCGGCGGGCATGCTGCCGCTCGACCCTCCGACGGTGTCGCGCGTGGTGGCCCACCTCGACGTCGAGTCGACCCGGCAGCTGGCGCTGCGGGTGCTCACCGAGCCACCGGCCTCACAGGCCCGGTAGCACGTCGCGGACGATGGTCAGCAGCGCCCGGCTGAGCAGCAGGTGGGCCTGGGGCCGGCTGAGGTTCTCCTCCCGGGACCATTCCCGGATGGCACCCCGGGCGAGCTCTCCGTAGGCGCGCACCACGGCCCGGGCCGCCCGGTCGCCGGGGTCGCCGCCGACCATCTCCAGCACCCGCCCCGCGGCGATGTCCTGGGCCTGGTCCAGGATCGCGCGGGTCTCCGCGTCCTCCCCCACCCCCTCGGCCGCGCGGACCGTCAGATAGCTGGCCCGCTGCCGGGTGATCGACCCGAGGAACCAGGTGACCGCGACCTCGACGCGCTCCTCGAGGGAGCCGCGCGGCAGTGGCGCGTCGCCGAACTCCGGAAGCAGCGAGGCGCGGCGCACCACCTCCAGGTAGAGCGCTCGCTTGTCACCGAAGTAGTGGTTGAGCAGACCGCGGGCGACGCCGGCTTCCTGGGCGATCCGCGTGGTGGAGACCTGTGCGTAGGGCCGCTCGGCGAAGAGTCGCTCCGCGGCCTGCAGGATCTGCTCGCGGCGCTCGTCGGGGTCCAGTCGGCGACGCGGAGGCACGGCGGTGGTCATGGCGGCATCCTACTATTGGCACCCTGCCAACAAGCCACTAGCCTGGGCCGCGACCGCCCGCGAAAGGACCCGCGATGACGCTCTCCCCCGACGCACCCGCACGCCCGCTCATCTGATCCCACCCCCGAACGAGAGAAGCATCCCCATGGACTTCGACCTGCCCGAGACCGCCGAAGCCGTCCGCGAGGGCGTGGCGGCCGTCGCCGCGCAGTACGACCACGCGTACTGGTCGCGCTGCGAGGAGGAGCACCGGTTCCCCCAGGAGGTCTTCGACGACCTGGGCAGTGGCGGCTGGTTCGGCCTGTGCGTGCCCGAGGAGTACGGCGGCGGCGGGCAGGGACTGCTCGAGCTGGCCGTCGCGAACATGACGCTGTGTGCCTCCGGCGGCGTGGCCGGCACCTTCTTCTACGTGACCACGCCCGGCTTCGGCGCGATGACGCTGACCAGGCACGGCACCGATCAGCAGAAGCAGCGGATCCTGCCCGGCCTGGCCGACGGGTCGATCCAGTTCTGCCTCGCACTGACCGAGCCGGACGCCGGTTCGAACGCGATCGAGATCAAGACCTCGGCGCGCCGCGACGGCGACGAGTTCGCGATCAAGGGCCAGAAGGTGTGGATCTCCAACGTCGAGAACGCCGACTGGATGGTGGCGGTCACCCGCACCGTGCCGGCGGCGGAGACCAAGGAGCGCGGTCTGCCGCGCACCGCGGGCTTCACCCTGTTCCTGGTCGACGTGAAGCAGGCGTTGGCCGACGGCACGCTCTCCTACACCCCGATCCCGAAGATGGGCAGCAACATCCTGCACTCCTCCCAGGTCTTCTTCGACGACGTCCGGGTGCCGGCGGAGAACGTGATCGGCGAGGTCGACGCCGGCTTCTCCGTGCTCTGGGACGTGCTCAACCCGGAGCGGATCCTGGCTGCCTCCGGCGGGGTCGGCACCGCCGACGCCGCACTGAGGATCGCCAGCGACTACGCCCGGGAGCGGGAGGTCTTCGGTCGCCCCATCGGGGCCAACCAGGGGCTGCAGTTCCCGCTCGCGCAGCTGAAGGCGAAGACCGAGCTCGGTCGCCTGATGACCTACAAGGCGGCCTGGCTGTTCGATCAGGGGCGGCCGTGCGGCAACGAGGCCAACGTGGCCAAGCTGACCGGCGCCCAGGTCGGCTGGGAGGCCGCCAACCAGGCGTTCCAGACGCTCGGGGGGATGGCCTACTCCAAGGAGTACCCGGTCGAGCGGATCTTCCGGGACGCCCGGATCGCGAAGAACATCCCGGTCGCCGAGGAGCTGGTGCTCGCCCACATCGGCACCCAGATGCTCGGCCTGCCCAAGAGCTACTGACGCGGTCGGACCTTCATCCGCATCACCTCCGTGCTATCGTTTTTCGATAGTTAAACATCGTTGCTCGGTAGGCAATGAGGCGGAGAGGAAGCGATGGGACGACTGACGACGGGGGCCCTGCGTGTGGTCCTGGCCCTGGTGCTCGGCGGCTCGCTCTTCGTGCAGGCCGTGATGCTGCCGGTGGTCTACCTCGACCTGGACGACGCCGGCCGCGCCGCGCGCGACCTCCGCATCCCGGCCCTGTCCATCGTGCTGGCCGGGATCGTCTGCTGCCAGGTGGTGCTGGTCTGCACCTGGCGCCTGCTCACCCTGGTACGACGCGGCACGGTCTTCTCGCCCGCGTCGTTCCGGTTCGTCGACATCATCATCGGTGCGGTGGCGTTCGCCGCACTGCTCCTGGTCGGACTGGGCGGCCTCCTCGCACCGGGCGAGGAGGTCGCACCCGGGGTGGTCCTGCTGCTGGGCGGCGCGGGACTGACCGTGGCCGGGATCGCCCTGGTGATCGTGGTGATGCGCGCGCTCCTGGTCCAGGCGGTCGCCCGGGACCGGGAGGCCGTCCATCTGCGGGCCGAGCTGGACGAGGTCATCTGATGCCGATCGTGGTCGACATCGACGTGATGCTGGCACGCCGGAAGATGTCGGTCGGGGAGCTCGCCGAGCGCATCGGCATCACCCCGGCGAACCTCGCCGTGCTCAAGAACGGCCGCGCGAAGGCGGTGCGCTTCAGCACGCTGGAGGCGGTCTGCGCCGTGCTGGAGTGCCAGCCCGGCGACGTGCTCCGCTGGGAGCCCGCCGCCGCACCGGGCGGTGCCGTTGGATCGGCCGACGGCGTCGCGCCGACCGACGCGCGCTGACCGGGCGGACCCGGGGTCAGCCCCGGGGCGCGCCGCCTCCGGTGCGTCGCGAGCGGCGACGGCCGGCCTGACCCGACGCACCCTGCCCGGAACCGCCCTGGCCGGAGCCCTGCTGACCGCGACCGGACTGGCCCCGACCGCCCTGGCCCCGACCGGACTGGGCGGACCCGCCCTGGCTCCGTTGCGCGGAGCCCGAGCGCCGGGACCGCCCACCGCCGGACGCGCCGTTCGCGGAGCCACCGCGCTGGCGACCACGGCCGCCTCCGCCGCTGTTGGCGGGCTGTGCGACGGTCAGCTCGAGGGCGCCGGGACGCTGCCGCTCCCCCGGTGCGAGCTCGGACAGCACCGGGTGGTCGCTGCCGGAGATCCGCGTGGTGGTCGGCTGGATGCCGGCCGCCCGGGTGAGCGCCCGCACGTCACCGCGCTGGTCGCTGGTCATCAAGGTGACCACGGTGCCCTCGGCACCGGCGCGGGCCGTGCGACCGGACCGGTGCAGGTAGGCCTTGTGCTCGGCGGGCGGGTCGGCGTGCACCACGAGCGCGACGTCGTCGACGTGGATCCCCGAGCAGCGATGTCGGTGGCGACCAGCGCCATCGCACGGCCGTCGTGGAAGGCGGCGAGGTTGCGGGTGCGGGCGTTCTGGCCGAGGTTGCCGTGCAGCTCGACGGCCGGCACCCCGTTCCGGTTCAGCTGCCGGGCGAGCGCCTTCGCGCCGTGCTTGGTCCGCGTGAAGACCACGGTGCGACCGGGCGCACTGGCCAGGTCGACCAGCACCGGCACCCGCTGCTCGCGCTCGACGTGCAGCACGTGGTGGCTCATCGTCGACACCGGCGACTGCGCCGAGTCCGCCTCGTGGGTCACCGGCTTGTCCAGGAACCGCTTCACCAGGACGTCGACGCCCGCGTCGAGGGTCGCCGAGAACAACAGGCGCTGACCCTCGCGCGGGGTCTGCCCGAGCAGTCGACGTACCGCCGGCAGGAAGCCGAGGTCGGCCATGTGGTCGGCCTCGTCCAGGACGGCGATCTCGACCGATCCCAGGTCGCACTTGCCCTGGCCGATCAGGTCCTCGAGCCGACCCGGGCAGGCGACGAGCACGTCCACGCCCCGCGCCAGCGCGTTGACCTGCGGCTGCTGGCCGACGCCACCGAAGACGGTGAAGGTGCGCAGGCCGGCGGCCTCCGCCAGCGGCGCGAGCGCCTCGTGGATCTGTCCGACCAGCTCGCGGGTCGGCGCCAGGATCAGTGCACGCGGCGCCCGGGCGCGAGCGGGAGCGCCCGAGGAGAGTCGTGCGACGACCGGCAGCAGGAAGCCATAGGTCTTGCCCGAGCCGGTGCGGCCCCGACCGAGGACGTCACGACCGGCGAGCGCGTCCGGCAGGGTCGCGGCCTGGATCGGCGTGGGCGTGTGGATGTCCCGGGCGGCCAGCACCTCGACCAGGGAGGTGGGCAGGCCGAGCTCGGCGAAAGTGGTCATACGGCGTTCCTCGTTCTCGCGCCCGCCGGCAACCCGGAGCTCCGCGGGTCGCGGTGGGCCCCGCACGGAGCGCCGGACAGACCCGGCACTGCGACATGCGGCCAACTCGCGGCGGGACCTGCGAGCTGATTCCTCCACGCTAGCGGCGACCGGCCCGAGGGGCGGCATCGCCGGGCCGGTTCGACCCGTGGCGTTGCTCACGCAGGTCGACGTAGGATTGAGGACAGGTCAACCATCCACCCCGCGGCTCCCCGTCGCGATCGACGCCGGGTCCACGGACCCGGGAGGAGAGGACCCGTGCCGACCTACACCGAGCAGGGCAAGGCGTTCGACCGGGACATGAACTACATCCCGGACCGGATCACCCGCACCGAAGGGCGCTCCGAGGACGGCCACGACGACCAGGAGCTGGCCGTGCGGACCTGGCCGGTGGAGCCCGGACGCTATCGGCTGGTCGCCGCCAAAGCCTGCCCGTGGGCGAACCGCGCCATCATCGTGCGCACGCTGCTCGGCCTCGACGACGTGATCTCGCTCGGCCTCACCGGCCCCACCCATGACGCCCGCTCCTGGACCTTCGACCTCGACCCGGGGGGCGTGGACCCGGTGCTCGGCTACGAGCGCCTCCAGGAGGCGTACTTCGCCCGCTACCCCGACTATCCGCGGGGCATCACCGTGCCCGCGATGGTCGACGTCCCGACCCGGTCGGTGGTCACCAACGACTTCCCCTGGATCACCCACGACCTCTTCTTCGAGTGGCGCGACCACCACCGCGCGGACGCGCCCGACCTCTGGCCCGACGCCGTGAGGGACGAGATGGAGCAGGTGATGCAGCGGGTCTTCACCGAGGTCAACAACGGCGTCTACCGCTGCGGCTTCGCCGGCTCCCAGGACACCTACGATGCGGCCTACGACCGCCTCTGGGCGGCGATGGACTGGCTGGAGGAGCGCCTGTCCGACCGACGCTTCCTGATGGGTGGCTCGATCACCGAGGCCGACGTGCGCCTGTTCACCACGCTGGCCCGGTTCGACGCCGTCTACCACGGCCACTTCAAGTGCAACCGGAACAAGCTCACCGAGATGCCCGCACTGTGGGGCTACGCCCGCGACCTGTTCCAGACGCCGGGGTTCGGGGAGACCATCGACTTCGACCAGATCAAGGCGCACTACTACGTGGTGCACGAGGACATCAACCCGACCGGCATCATCCCTCGCGGACCCGATCCGTCGGCCTGGCTGACCCCGCACGGTCGCGAGCGGCTGTAGCCCCAGCACTCTCCCCTGTGGGCTAGCCCGTGGCGCGCGGAGGGTCGGCGTCCGCCATCGGGCGCAGGTGCGCCGCGTCCACCCACTGCTGGTAGACGATCAGGTCGTCGGGCGAACGCGGCGGCGGGACCAGGGCGAACACGCAGAGCCCCTGCCACACCCACACGCCCTCACGACGCTCCTGACGCCGCCAGGTCAGCAGGATCCCGGGCAGGGCGCTCGGCCCCCACCGCATGGTGGTGTCCACCCACACGTGCACCGGCGGCGTACGGCGACGCGTGCCAGGACCGACTCCGGGCATGGTCCGAGGATACCGCTGGATCGAACACCTGTTCGAGCCGCCTCGGACCCGACCTCCGCTCCACCCGTGCCTCTGGGGACGCCGCGACGTCGACGCGCGACCGCGCCGAACCGCCCGGGAAAAACAAGATCGGGCCGCGGCCTCTGGGGGGTCGGCCGCGACCCGACGCGACAATCATGGCATACCGTCGGTGAGATCGGCATACTCGCGAGTAGCGACGCGCCGGGAATCTCGTGCGACGCGGCTGCGCGACGCGCCCTAGTCCCAGAACACGCGGTCCACGACCAGGTGCGCGTGCCGCGTGGTGCGGAGGTAGTCGTTGGCCAACGCGTCGGTCTGGTCCAGCGGATAGCCCATGATCCCGGCCACCGCCGTGCGTTCCAGCGACGCACGCGGGAACTGGTCGGCCGGCTTGCCGCGCGCCAGCAGCACCGCGTTGCGGACCCGGCTGACCATGCGCCAGGCGTCGGTCAGCGTCGCGGCGTCAGGCACGCTCAGCAGACCCGCCTCCGCGGCCGCCTCCACCGCCGCCAGGGTGCGCACCGTGCGCAGACCCTCGTGCTCGGCGCCGTAGCGCAGCTGGAGCAGCTGCACCGTCCACTCGATGTCCGCCAGTCCCCCGCGGCCGAGCTTGAGGTGGGTGGTCGGATCCGCCCCACGCGGGAGCCGCTCGGTGTCCACCCGCGCCTTGATCCGGCGCACCTCCTGGATGTCCTGGGCGCTCAGACCGTTCTCGGGGTAGCGCAGCGGGTCGATCAGGTCGGTGAAGCGGCGACGCAGCCCCTCGTCGCCGACCACGGCATCGGCGCGGAGCAGCGCCTGCGCCTCCCACACCTTCGACCACTTCGCGTAGTAGGCGGCGTAGGAGTCCAGCGTCCGCACCAGCGGGCCCTGGCGGCCCTCGGGGCGCAGGTCGGCGTCGACCACCAGCGCAGGGTCCGGGCCCGGTGCCCCCAGCATCGAGCGCACCTGCTCGGCGACCGCCTTGGCGTAGCCGGACGCGGCCTGAGGATCCTGGTCCGGATAGGGGTCGTGCACGAAGAGCACGTCCGCGTCCGAGGCGTAGGAGAGCTCGAACCCGCCGTAGCGACCCATCGCCACCAGGGCGAGGGCGGTGGGCGCCTCGTCCAACCCGCGCTCGGTCCGCACCGCCGCCTCGGCGACCTCCAGCGCTGCGCTCAGGGTGGCGTCGGTCAGGCGGGTCAGCGCGAAGCCGACGTCGGCCACGTCGGTCAGCCCGAGCACGTCGCCGGCCGCGATCCGCAACAGCTCGCGACGTCGTACGGCGCGCAGCGCGCGGATCGCCTTCGTCGGGTCGGACTGACGGCGGGCGGTGGCCACCATCTCCTCGCGCATCTGCTCCGCGCTCAGCGGCGTGAGGTCGCCACCGAGCAGCCGGACGCCCTGCGGCTCCCGCTCGAGCAGGTCGGTGCAGTAGCGGGACGTGCCCAGCAGGTGGGCGAGCCGTTCCGCGGCCTGCCCCTCGTCGCGCAGGGTGCCGAGGAACCACGGGCTGGATCCGAGCGAGTCGCTGAGCCGACGGAAGCCGAACAGGCCGGCGTCCGGGTCGGCACACTCGGCCAGCCACTGCAGCATCGCCGGGAGCAGAGCCCGCTGGATGGAGGCGGTGCGGGAGACCCCGGCGGTGAGCGCCTCCAGGTGTCGCAGCGCGGCCTCCGGGTCGGCGTACCCCAGCGCGGCCAGTCGGTCGCGCGCGGCCTCGGAGGAGAGTCGTGCCTCAGCGCCGGTGATGTGGGCGACGGCGGTGAGCAGCGGTCGGTAGAAGAGCTTCTGGTGCAACCGGCTGACCTCGCGGCGGTGACCCTCCCAGGTCTCCTCCAGGGCCTTGCCGGAGTCGCGGTACATGCCGAGGCTTCGGCCGAGGCGGCGCAACGCGTCGTCGTCGTCGGGCACCAGGTGGGTGCGCTGCAACCGGTGCAGCTGGATCCGGTGCTCGAGCTGGCGCAGGAAGGCGTAGGCGCGGTGCAGCTTCTCGCCGTCCTCCTTGCCGACGTAGCCGCCCTCGGTGAGCCGGGCGAGCGCGCTCAGCGTGGTGGGTGGCCGGATCCGCTCGTCGGTGCGGCCGTGGACCAGCTGCAGCAGCTGGATCGCGAACTCGACGTCGCGCAGTCCGCCCGAGCCGAGCTTGAGCTCCCGGTCCGCCTCCCGCGCCGGGATGTGGTCGAGGACCCGGCGCCGCATCGCGCGCGCCGCCTCGACGAACCCCTCGCGGTCCGCGGCGGTCCACACCATCGGCTGCACCATCGCCACGAACTCGGCGCCGAGCCCGAGATCGCCGGCGACCGGGCGCGCCTTCAGCAGCGCCTGGAACTCCCAGGCAGCCGCCCATCGCTCGTAGTAGCCGCGATGACTGGCGAGGGTGCGACTGAGCGGCCCCGCCTTCCCCTCGGGCCGCAGCGCCGCGTCGACCGGCCAGATCGTCCCCTCGCGGGTCTGGTCGGAGCAGACCTGCATCATCTGCGCCGCCAGCTTGGCCGCGGTGCGACCGGCCGCGGCGACCGCAGCCTGGTCGGCCTCCGGGTCCGCCGCCTCGTGCACGAAGACGACGTCGACGTCGGAGACGTAGTTGAGCTCGTGGCCACCGCACTTGCCCATCGCGATCACTCCGAGCCGGACCTCGGCCGCCTGCTCGACGCCCACCCGCGCCCGGGCCACCGCGAGCGCCGCCTCGAGGGTCCCCGCGGCCAGGTCGGAGAGCTCGGCGGCGCAGTCGTCCACACCGAGGTCGTGGGCGAGGTCGCGGGCCGCGATGCGCAGCAGCAGCCGGCGATACTCGACGCGCAGGGCGTCGACGGCCTCGTGGTCGGGCAGCGTGGCCACCGGACCGCCGGCTCCCCCGGCGTCCTCGGCGGCGACCGCCGCGAGGAGCGCGTTGCGGTAGGCGAAGGCGGGGGTGCGGGTGGAGCCGAGCCTCGGGTCGCACAGCTCACGCCAGTGCTCGGGGTGGGTCACCAGGTGATCGGCCAGCGCACAGCTGGCGCCGAGCACGGAGAGCAGGCGCATCGCCAGCCCCTCGTCGGCAGCGACCTCGCCGATGAAGGCCTCGCGGTCCTCGACCGCATCGGCCAGGTCGGCCAGCGCCGCCAGCGCACCGTCGGGGTCGGCGACCCGGCCGAACATCGCCATGACCTCGCGACCGACCTCACCCAGCCGAGTCAGGTCGGCCTGCGCCCGCTCGGTGTCGACGAAGCCGAGCCGCACCAGCTCGGTGCGCACCGTCCCCCGGATCACCGCAGCACCCGCCGGCAGTCCTCGGTCCCGGCCCCGGTCACAGGACCGGCAGCATCCGGTCCCGCTCGAAGGCCGACACCTGGCCGCGGTACTCGTCCCACTCCGCGCGCTTGTTGCGCAGGAAGTGGTCGAACACCTGCTCGCCGAGGGTCTCGGCCAGCAGTTCCGAGCTCTCCGCGATGATGATGGCCTCGTTGAGGTTCTTCGGCAGCGGCTCGATGCCGAGGCTGCGCCGCTCCCGCTCGGTCAGGGCCCAGACGTCGTCCTCGGCCTCGGGCGGGAGCTCGTAGTCGTGCTCGATGCCCTTCAGGCCGGCGGCCAACACGGTGGCGTAGGCGAGGTAGGGGTTGCAGGCGGCGTCGATGGTCCGCAGCTCGACCCGGGCCGACTGACCCTTGTGCGGCTTGTACATCGGCACCCGGACCATCGCGGAGCGGTTGTTGTGTCCCCAGCAGATGTACGACGGCGCCTCTCCCCCGAACATCATCCGCTTGTAGGAGTTGACCCACTGGTTGGTCACCACGCTGATCTCGGGGGCGTGCTTGAGCACTCCGGCGACGAACTGCCGCCCGGTCTTGGAGAGCTGGTACTCCGCGCCCGCCTCGTAGAAGGCGTTCTGGTCGCCCTCGAAGAGCGACACGTGGGTGTGCATGCCCGAGCCCGGGTGGGTGGTGAACGGCTTCGGCATGAAGGTGGCCCAGATGCCCTGGCCGAGCGCCACCTCACGGATCACGGTGCGGAAGGTCATGATGTTGTCGGCGGTGGAGAGGGCGTCGGCGTACCGCAGGTCGATCTCCTGCTGACCCGGCCCGGCCTCGTGGTGGCTGAACTCCACCGAGATCCCCATCGCCTCGAGCATCGTGATCGCCTCGCGGCGGAAG
The DNA here is from genome assembly GCF_006494815.1 of Nocardioides sambongensis. Classification (NCBI taxonomy): domain Bacteria; kingdom Bacillati; phylum Actinomycetota; class Actinomycetes; order Propionibacteriales; family Nocardioidaceae; genus Nocardioides; species Nocardioides sambongensis. The sequence continues at coordinate 728,658 of NZ_CP041091.1, read as the reverse complement.
TCCGACCCGTAGGAGTGCGCGGTGTGGTCGAAGTAGCCGCTGCGGTCGATCGGCTCCGGCTCCACGCCCGGCGCGGGGTCGTTCTTGAAGAGGTAGAACTCGATCTCGGGGTGGGTGTAGAAGGTGAAGCCCTGGTCGGCGGCCTTGGCCAGGGTGCGCTTGAGCACGTTGCGCGGATCCGCGTAGGACGGCGACCCGTCGGGCATCACGATGTCGCAGAACATCCGGGCCGTCGCCGGTCCCTCGGTGCTGCGCCACGGCAGGATCTGGAACGTGGTGGGGTCCGGCAGGGCGAGCATGTCCGCCTCGTAGACGCGGGCGAAGCCCTCGATCGCCGAGCCGTCGAAGCCGATGCCCTCGGAGAAGGCGCCCTCCAGCTCCGCCGGTGCGACCGCGACCGACTTCAGCGAGCCCAGGACGTCGGTGAACCACAGCCGGACGAACCGGACGTCACGCTCCTCGAGAGCGCGGAGAACGAAGTCTTCCTGCTTACCCATGACTGAAGCCTAGGGCGTGAGCGCACACCGTCGGCGGCGGGTGAGCAAAGATGGGCGCCCGGCCTGCCCGGCGTCGCCGCCGAAGCAGCGCAACGCCCCTGCCCGGCGTCGCCGCCGAAGCAGCGCAACGCCCCTGCCCGGTCCCGGGCAGGGGCGTTGCGCGTGGGTGTCCCGCGTGGGCGCTGCGTCAGTCCTGCAGCAGGCCGGAGAGCTGGTCGATCAGCACCGGCAGACCCTCGTCCCACTCGAAGGTGAGGGCGGTCGGCGGCGAGACCGAGGAGATCTGCGGGTTGCCGATCACCTGGGCGACCTGGCCGTCCTTGACGGCCGGGATCGCCTGCGCCTTCTTGTCGGCGAGCATCGCGTCGGCCTCGTCCTGGGTGCTGTGATAGCTGACGACCACGTCCGACTCGAGCTGGTCGGCCTTCTCGTAGCTCATGTCGTAGTAGAAGCCACCGTCGGAGGTGTCCAGGTCCGCGACGCTCTCCGCGACCTCGAAGCCGAGGTCGGTGAAGATCGCGACCCGCGGGTCGAGACCGGTGTAGACCGACAGCGAGTTGGGGGCGGCCCAGATCGCGGCGATGGACTCGCCCTCGAACTCGGGGTGCGCCTCGGCTTGCTCGGCCAGGTAGCCGTCGATGCCGTCGAGCACCTCGGCGCCCTTCTCGCTGCGTCCCAGCGCCTCGGCGGTGAGCTCGATCGTCTTGTCCCACGGCGTGGTCCAGGCGGCGTCCTGGAACGGCACCACCGGGGCGTATTTGCTGAGCTCCTTGTACTGCTCCTCGGTCAGACCCGAGTAGGGAGCCAGGATGACGTCCGGCTTGGCCTCGATGAACTCGTCGTAGACGATCTCGGCACCGCCGGCGGCGTCGGAGAGCACGGCCGGGTGCTCCACGCCGGCGTCGTCGTAGGCGTCCTCGACCCACGGCAGCAGGTTGCCCTCGCCCACCGTCCAGATCTGCTCCGCGACGGCGACCGGGTAGACCCCGACAGCGATCGCGGCCTCGGTCGAGCCCCAGCCCCAGGTGGCGACCCGCTCGGGCGCCTCCTCGATGGTGGTCTCGCCGTAGGCGTGCTCGATCGTGATCGGGAACTCGTCGGTCACGTCGGTGGTCGATGCTGCTTTGGTGTCGTCGCCCGACTCGTCGGCGCCACAGGCGCCCAGGGCGAGGACGGAGGCGAGCCCGGCGATCACGGCCGCGGTCTTGCGGAAGCCACGTGTCGTGCGCACGTGCGTCTCCTTTGCTCTCGGGATAGGTGAGGCAACCCTAACCGATCAGCCGGCGCTCGGGAGCACGACCCCACCCCGCGGACGTCCGCGCGGCACCACCAGCGGGCCGCCGGTCACCGGGTCCGGTATCACCTCCGCATCCAGGGCGAACGCGGAGCGGATGGTCTCGACCGTCATCACCTCCGCCGGAGGACCCTCGGCCACGATCCGCCCTCCGGCCATCACGACCAGGTGGTCGGCGTACCGGGCGGCGTGGTTGAGCTCGTGGAGCACCATCACCACGGTGGTGCCGCGGTCGACGTTCAGGTCGACCAGCAGCTCCAGCAGCTCCAGCTGGTGGGTGACGTCGAGGTACGTCGTCGGCTCGTCGAGCAGCACCGCACTCGTCTCCTGGGCCAGCACCATCGCGATCCAGACCCGCTGCCGCTGACCGCCGGAGAGCTCCTCCAACCGTCGCTCGGCGAGGTCGGCGGTGCCGGTGGCGGCCAGCGACCGCATCACCACCTGGTCGTCACTGCTGGTGTGCCGGCCGAACCAGCCCTGGTGCGGGAAGCGACCGCGAGCGACCAGCTCGGCCACGCGGACGCCGTCCGGCGCCACGGAGGCCTGCGGCAGCACGCCCACCCGTCGGGCGAGGTCCTTGCGGGACAGCGAGGCGATGTCGGTCCCGTCGACCGTCACCCGCCCCTCCTCCAGCGGGTGCAGCCGGGCCAGCCCACGCAGCAGCGTGGACTTGCCGCACGCGTTCGGCCCGACGATCGCCGTCATCTTCCCGGGCGGGATCTCGAGGTCCAGGCCCTCGATCACCCGACGTCCGCGGTAACCGAGGCTCACACCCTCGGCCCTGATCGCCGTGCTCATCGCTTCCTCCTCAGGATCGGCCGGGGGCCGTGTGGTTCGTGGACACTGCTCGCGGTGCCGGGCATCGGCCTCATCTCCCCCGCTCGCTGCGCGCGAGCAGCCAGAGCAGGTACGGCGCGCCCACCACGCCGGTGACCACCCCGACCGGTGCGATCACGGGCAGCGCGTACTGGCCGATCACGTCGGCGGTCAGGGTGAGCGTCGCGCCGATCACCGCCGAGGGCAGCAGCGCCGGTCCGCCGTCGTCGACCAGGCGCCGGGCGATCGCCGGCGCCACCAGCGCGACGAAGGCGATCGGACCGGCGATCGAGGTGGCCAGCGCCACCAGTCCCACCCCGATCAGGAGGGCGATCACCCGTGCCCGGTCCGGGCCGATGCCCAGTCCCCGGGCGTGCTCGTCGCCGAGTGCCAGCACCCGCTGCTCGCGGCCGAACAGCAGCGCCAGCAGCGTCAGCAGCGCCACGCCCACGACCAGCAGTCCCAAGGTGCCCTCGCGCACGTCGGCCACCGACCCGACGGTCCACAGCAGCACCGTGCCCGCCTCGCGCAGCTCGGCCTCGGCCAGGCGCCAGGAGATCAGCGAGGTGCACACGTAGGCGATGCCGACGCCGACCAGGACGAACCGGATGCCGTGCAGGCCACCGCGCCAGGCGAAGAGCCAGATCGCGGCGGCGGCGGCCAGCCCGCCGGCGAAGGCGCAGAGGGTGACCATGTTGCCCGTCGCGCCGTAGCCCATCACCGCGGTGATCGCGCCCAGGGACGCACCGCCGGAGATGCCCAGGATGTCCGGGCTGGCGAGTGGGTTGCGCAGGGTCGACTGGAACAGCGCACCGGCCAGCCCGAGCGCGGCGCCGGCGACGATCGCCGCGACCCCGCGCGGGACCCGCAGGTCCTGGACCAGCAGGACGTCGAAGCGGTCACCGATGCCGACCAACGCCGGGATCGAGCGCGCCGGAGGCAACCCGGCCGCCCCCATCCCGAAGGTCAGCACCAGCACGGTGAAGCAGACGACGGTGCCGATCAGCACCACCGCGCACGCGCGCAGCCACTGCCGTCGGCGCAGCTGCCGGACGGTCTGCGCGGCCGATGCCGCCTCGGGCGACTGGTCGGGAGCGGGCGTCGGCCGCTCGGCGGTCGCGGTCACAGCCCGGCCACCCGCGGGCTCCGGGCGACGGCGATCAGAACGGGGGCGCCGATCAGGGCGGCGACGACGCCCGCCTCGAGCTCGTCGGACTTGACCAGTCGGCCCACCACGTCGGCGGTGACCAGCATCACCGGTCCGAGGACCGCACAGACCGGCACGATCCAGCGGTAGTCGGTGCCGACCAGTCGGCGGGCGGCGTGCGGCACCACGAGGCCGACCAGGGCGATCGGACCGGCCAGCGCGGTCGCCGTACCGGCCAGCGCGATGATGGCCAGACCCGACCAGGCGCGGGTCACGCCCACGCCCTGCCCCAGGGCGGTCGCGACGTCGTCGCCCAGGGCCAGTCCGTTGAGCCGGTGCGAGACGAGCGCGGCGACCACCATGCCGAACGCCAGGAACGGCCAGAGCGCCTGCGCGGTGTCGAGCTCGCGGCCGACCAGCGAGCCGACCGACCAGAACCGGAGCAGGTTGAGCGCGTTGACGTCCTGGAACAGGAACAGGGTGCTCAACGGGGTGAGCAGCGCGGTCACCGTGGCTCCGGCGAGCGCCAGCTGCACCGGGCGTCCGTGACCGATCGCGAAGACCACGATGGCGGCGAGGGCGACACCGGCGAAGGCGAACCAGACCGCGGCGACCGGCGAGGTGATGCCGAACCAGACCGCCGCGATCACGATGCCGACCGAGGCCCCGGCGTTGAGGCCGAGCAGGCCGGGGTCGCCGAGCGGGTTGCGGGTGATCGCCTGGGCCAGCACTCCGGCCAGCCCCAGACCGATGCCGGCGAGCAGACCGATCACGGTGCGCGGTATCCGCTGGTCACGGACCACGTCGTGGTCGACGTTGCCCGCCACCGGATCCACCAGGGCGCGCCACACCTCGCTGGGCGCGACGTCACGCACCCCGAGGGCCAGGCTCGCGATCAGTACGACGACGAGCAGCACGACGGAACCCACCAGCACCAGGGTGCGCTGGGACCGACCGACCGAGGTCACCGGCGGCGCGGAGACGCCCGGCGCCTGTAAGGCTTGCATTACCTAATCGTGACACAAGCGCGCCGCGCCGCCGCCTCGCGGGGCGGGTGCTTCTCAGGCCGTCCGGGTCTCGCGGCCGTCCAGCATCCGGTTCGCGACACCGGCGAGCAGCACCAGCATCGCGCAGACGGCCGGCAGGAACAGTGCCGTGTCGGTGCCCACCCGCTCGGCCACCGCACCGGTGATCGCCGACGCCGAGGCCTGGCCGACGATCACCGCGGAGCCGAGCATGGTCATCACGGTCGCCGAACGTCCGACCGGGCTGCGCTGCGCGCCGAGGCTGTACTGGGTCACCATGGTCGGCCCGATGCCGATGCCGGTGACCAGCAGCGCGACCGTCATCCCGGCCACGGTGCCCGCGGTGGGGATGAGCAGCGTGCCGGCGAGCAGCGTGCCGGCGAAGACCAGCCACCGCGCGGACAGGCGGAACCGTTCCGGGAGGAGCGCGACGCCGAGGGCGAGGGCGGCCGAGCCGACCCCCATCGCGCCGTAGACCAGTCCGGCCTGCTCGGGCCTGCCGAGGTCGCCCATGAAAGCGGTCAACGAGGTCAGCGTGGAGCCGAAGAAGAGGCCGATGCCCCCGATGCCCAGCACCGTCACCAGCAACGGCGCACGGAACAGGTCTCGGGCCGGTGCAGTGACCGGGGGCTGGTGCAGGTCGCCGTGCTCGGCCCGCAGGGCGGTCGGGTGCAGCGCGAACGCGGTGACGAAGCAGGCGGTCAGCGCCGCCGCCCCCAGCACCGGGGCCGACGGGCCGAAGAACGTGCCGAGCACACCGACCACGACCGGGCCGACGATGAAGACCAGCTCGTCGGCGGCCGACTCGTAGCCCATCGTCGCCTGGAACGAGCGGGTACGGCGCGCCGGGTGCACCCGGCGTCCGATCAGGCCCACCAGCCGGGCCCGCGACATCGGCGAGACCTGCGGTGCGCTCGCCCCGATCGTGAAGGCCACCGCCAGCACCGCGGCGTCGGGGAGGTCGCTGTGCACCACCCAGGTGAGCGCGACCAACGCCACCGTGCTGAGCAGGCTGGTGGTGAGCAGCACCGGACGCTGCCCGAACCGGTCCGCGGCGGCCCCCGCGAGCGGCCCGCAGCACGCGGTGCCGATCCCGACCATCGCCGAGACCAGACCGCCGAGTGCGAGCGAGTCGCGGCCGGCCACGACCAGCGTGAGCACGCCGACGACCATCATCGCGTAGGGCAGCCGGGCCGCGAGCGCGACGGGGAAGTACGACGCGCCGCTGGCCTCGATCACCCGGTCGGCGTAGCCGGGGTCGGCTCGGTGCGCGGCGGGCGCATGCACCTGGTGGGACATCTTCTACCTCGTACGGATCGGCTCGGGCGCTCGGGCGGTGGTGCCGCCTTGGCCCCGCTCGGGACTAGGTAGATGCACGTCCAACGACCGCGAGTGCGGCCGTTACCTCGATGTTACCGACCGCCGGCGTCCCGCGGGCAATCGTCGGCGGCACGGATCCGGGCGCGGCTCACGCCTCCGGGACGCGCTCCAGGTCCTCGAGCCACGCGGCGGCACTCGCATCCGACGGCATCCGCCAGTCCCCACGCGGCGACATGGTCCCCCCGGCCACCACCTTGGGCCCGTTGGGCAGCGCCGAGCGCTTGAACTGGTTGGCGAAGAAGCGACGGACGAAGACCTCGAGCCAGCGCCGGATGGTCGGCAGGTCGTAGGCGACCCGGGCGTCGGCGGGAAAGCCCGGGGGCCACTCCCCCTGGTGGGCGTCCCGCCAGGCGTGGTGGGCGAGGAAGGCGATCTTGCTCGGCCGGTAGCCGCGTCGGATCACGTGGTAGAGCGTGAAGTCCTGCAGCGCGTAGGGACCGACGAAGTCCTCGGTGGCCTGGGGCCGCTGCCCCTCCTCGGTCGGGATCAGCTCCGGGGTGATCTCCTGGTCCAGGATCTCCTGCAGCACCAGGTCGCTCTCGGCGTCGTAGGAGCCGCCGTGCAGCTGGCCGGTGTCGATCACCCACCGGATCAGGTGCTGGATCAGCGTCTTCGGCACGCCGGCGTTGACGTTGTAGTGGGACATCTGGTCGCCCACCCCGTAGGTGCACCAGCCCAGCGCCAGCTCGGAGAGGTCGCCGGTGCCGAGCACGATGCCCCCGCGGTGGTTCGCCAGCCGGAACAGGTAGTCGGTGCGCAGCCCCGCCTGGACGTTCTCGAACGTGACGTCGTAGACCGGCTCACCGTCGGTGAAGGGGTGGTCGAGGTCGTGGAGCATCTGGGTCGCGGCCGGCTTGATGTCGAGCTCGGTGAAGGTGCAGCCGAGCGCCGTGGCGAGCCGGGTGGCGTAGGACTTGGTGGTCGCCCCGGTGGCGAAGCCCGGCATGGTGAACGCGTGGATGTCGCTGCGCGGGCGGCCCAGCCGGTCCATCGCCTTCGCCGCCACGATCAGCGCGTGGGTCGAGTCGAGCCCTCCGGAGACGCCGATCACGATCTTCGGCCAGAACTCGGGTCCGCCGATCGCCCGCAAACGCTGCTCGAGCCCGGAGACCTGGATGTTGTACGCCTCGTAGCAGTCGAGCGCGAGCCGCGCCGGGTCGTCCGGGACGAACGGATACCGGTCCACCTTGCGGAGCAGCCCCAGGTCCCGCTCGGGCGGGGCCAGCTCGAAGCCCACGGTGCGGAAGCCCTCGGCCGCCGCGCCCACCGCGCGCCGGTTGTCGTCGAAGGTCCCCTGACGCAGCCGCTCCTGCCGCAGCCGGTCCAGATCGACATCGACGACCGTACGACGTGGGCCCTCCGGGAAGCGCTCGGACTCCCCGAGCAGGTCGCCGCACTCGTAGACCATCGTCTGCCCGTCCCAGGAGAGATCGGTCGTCGACTCCCCCTGGCCGGCCGCGGCATAGACGTAGGCGGCGTTGCACCGGGCGCTGGCGCTGCGCGCGTGCAGGTGCCGGTCCTCGGCGCGGGCGATGGTGATCGGGCTGCCGGAGAGGTTGGCGAGCACCGTGGCGCCGGCCAGCGCGGCGTGGGCGCTGGGCGGCACCGGCACCCACATGTCCTCGCAGACCTCCACGTGCAGCCGCAGGCCCGGCACGTCGGCGGCCTCGAAGATCAGGTCGGGGCCGAGCGGCACCCGCTCACCGGCGATCTCGATGCTCTCCCCGCGCAGGTCGTCGCCCGGCGCGAACCAGCGCCGCTCGTAGAACTCACGGTAGGTCGGCAGGTGGGACTTGGGTGCCACGCCGAGCACCCGGCCGCCCTGGATCACCACGGCGCAGTTGAGCAGCCGGTTGCGGTGCGTGAGCGGTGCGCCGACGACCAGCACCGGGGACAGCTCGGCGGACGCGACGGCGAGCTCGGTGATCGCCTCGGTGACGGCGTCGATCAGCGTGTCCTGGCCGAAGAGGTCGTCGACGGCGTACCCGGTGAGGCAGAGCTCGGGGAACACCGCGACCGCGACGCCGTCGTCGTGGCAGGCGCGGGCCTGCTCCAGCACGCGCTCGGCGTTGGTGGCGGGGTCGGCGACGGCCACCGGCACGGTGACCGCGGCGACGCGGGCGAAGCCGTGGGCGTAGGCGGAGTAGAAGTCCACGTCGCGAGTCTAGGGATGCGGGCGCGGGTGACCGAGGACACACCGCCGCGGTGACCGCGGCCCTCCCCGTGGACCCGGGTGCCGGTCTAGCCTCGGTCACGTTCCTGACCGTCCGTGGACTCCCCCGGTGGAGCCGCGAGATCGAACGAAACGGAGCTCGACGATGAGCGAAGAGACCGCCCCCTACGGGTCCGGGTCGGGTGGCGCGCCGGCATCCGGCGCCCCACCGATCAAGAGGATCCGCACCCAGCACCTGCGCGAGATGAAGCAGCGCGGCGAGCGCTTCTCCATGCTGACCAGCTATGACCAGTACACCGCCGAGATCTTCGACGAGGCGGGCGTGGAGGTCCTGCTGGTCGGGGACAGCGCATCCAACAACGTGCTGGGCAACGCCACGTCCCTGCCGATCACGGTCGACGAGCTGCTCCCGCTGACCCGCGCGGTCAGCGGCGCCGTCTCGCGGGCGCTGGTGGTCGGCGACCTGCCGTTCGGCTCCTACCAGGCCTCCCCGGAGCAGGGATACCTGACGGCGGTGCGGTTCATGAAGGAGGCCGGCGCCCACTGCGTGAAGCTCGAGGGCGGGGTGGAGATGGCGCCGCAGATCGAGCGGATGACCCGTGGCGGCATCCCGGTGATGGCCCACATCGGCTTCACCCCCCAGTCCGAGCACACCCTGGGCGGCTACCGGGTGCAGGGCCGCGGCGACGCCGCGGACCGGGTCCTGCGCGACGCCCGCGCGGTGCAGGAGGCCGGTGCGTTCGCGGTGGTGATGGAGATGGTGCCCGGCGACGTGGCCGCGCAGGTCACCGCGGAGCTGGAGATCCCCACCATCGGCATCGGTGCCGGCAACCGGTGCGACGGGCAGGTCCTGGTGTGGCAGGACGCCTTCGGCCTGCGCACCGGCCGGATGCCCCGCTTCGTCAAGCAGTACGCCGACCTGCGGTCGGTGCTGCTGGACGGCGCCCGCGCCTACGACGCCGAGGTGAAGTCGGGCGCGTTCCCGGCCGAGGAGCACACGTTCTGACGACGCGCTGATCCGCGGCGCCGGGCGGCGTACGGTGCAGCCATGCGCACCGTCGCCGCCCTGGCCGCCGCGTCCACGCTGGTCCTCACCCTCGGGCTGTCCGCTCCCGGGGTCGCCGAGCCGCCTGCCTCGCACCCCGATCACCGGGCCGCCCAGCCCGACCGGACCGCCGACGCGCCGGCGCCACGGCTGCGCGTGCGGGTGGTCACCCGTGGCCTGGACATCCCGTGGGACGTGCGGCCGACCGGGGACGGTGCCCTCCTGCTCACCGAGCGGGACCGGCAACGGCTGAGCCTGATCGAGGACGGCCGACGCAGCACGGTGCGGCTGCGCGGCGAGCGGATCTGGTCCTCCGGCGAGACCGGGCTGATGGGCCTCGAGGTCGATCCCCGGTTCGCCCGCAACGGCCGGTTCTACACCTGCTCGGGCTGGTCAGCCCCGTCCGGAGGCCACGACATCCGGGTGATCCGGTGGCGGCTGAACGAGGCACGCACGTCCGCAAGGATCAGCCGCACGCTGCTCACCGGGCTGCCCACCACCTCCGGACGGCACGGCGGCTGCCGCCTCCTGATCGCGCGCAACGGCTCGCTGCTGATCGGGACCGGCGACGCCGCGGTGAGCCGGAACCCGCAGAACCGGCGCTCCCTGGGCGGCAAGGTGCTGCGCATCGACCGGAACACGGGGAGGCGCTGGCCGGGCAACCCGTGGGCCGGGAGCAAGACCCGCAGTCGCTTCGTGCTCACCTACGGGCACCGCAACGTGCAGGGCCTGGCCCAGCGCGCCGACGGCAGCCTGTGGTCGGTGGAGCACGGCAGCTATCGCAACGACGAGGTCAACCTCCTCCGCGGTGGCCGCAACTACGGCTGGGACCCCGGACCCGGCTACGACGAGTCGGTGCCGATGACCGACCACTCGCTGCCCGGCAAGCAGTGGAACGCCCGCTGGCGCTCCGGCAACCCGACCATCGCCACCTCCGGTGCCACGTTCCTGCCGCGCCGCGGGTGGCGGAGTCTCGGCGGCACGCTGGCGGTCGCCGCCCTCGCCGGTGAGCGGCTGGTCTTCCTCCGCTTCGACCAGCGGGGGCGCCTGACCTCGCAGCGGGTCCGCCTGCGCGGGGACTTCGGCCGGTTGCGCAGCGTCACCGTGGACACCAACGGGTCGCTGCTGGTCACCACCAGCAACGGCGGCGGACGCGACCGGCTGCTCCGGGTGCGCGTGCGCCGCTGACCGCGGCGAGGTCCACCGGTCAGGCCGGCTCGGCCAGTCCGCGCCGCCGCAGCAGTGGCTCCAGGGGCGCCGGCCGCCCACGCCACGCCTGGTACGACGCCAGCGGGTCCGTCGTACCGGCGATGTCGAGGACGTGGCGGCGGTAGACCTCGCCGTTGGCCCGGGTCGGTCCGCCGTTCTCCTTGAACCAGGCGACCGTGTCGGCGTCGAGCACCTCGCTCCAGATGTAGGAGTAGTAGGCCGAGGCGTAACCGGCGCAGAAGGCGTGCGCGAAGTAGGGCGTGGAGTAGCGCGGCGGCACCGCCGGCAGGGCGAGGCCGGCCGCGGCGAGGGTGTCGGCCTCGAAGCGCTCGACGCCGTCGGCGTCGTCGGGGATGTCGGCGGCACCGAGCTCGTGCCAGGCCAGGTCGAGCAGGGCCGCCGCGAGATACTCGCTGGTTCCGAACCCCTCGTTGAAGGTCGCCGCCTCCTCCAGCCGCGCGACCACCGCCGGCGGGATCGGCTCTCCGGTCTCGTGGTGGACCGCGTAGGCCGCGAGGATCGAGGGCCACAGCATCCACATCTCGTTGACCTGCGAGGGGTACTCGACGAAGTCGCGGTAGACGTTGGTGCCGGCCAGCTTCGGGTAGGTCGCCCGCCCGAGCAGGCCGTGCAGGGCGTGGCCGAACTCGTGGAAGAGCGTCGAGGTCTCGTCGAAGGTGAGCAGGGTGGCCTCGCCGGGCGCCGGCTTGGGCACGTTGAGGTTGTTGAAGACCACCGCGGTCGAGCTGCCGACCAGGGTCGCGTGGTCGACGAAGCTGCTCATCCAGGCCCCGCCCCGCTTGGAGTCGCGGGTGTAGAGATCGAGCAGGTAGAGCCCGACCGGGGTGCCGTCCTCCTCGGCGACCTCGAAGACCCGCACCTCGGGGTGGTAGCCGTCCAGGTCGGTGCGCTCGGTGAAGGAGAGGCCGAACAGCTCCGTCGCGGCGCGGAAGACGCCCTCGTGCAGCACCCGCTCGGCCTCGAACCACGGCCGCAGCGTGGCCAGGTCGACGTCGTGGTCGCGGGCGCGCACCTGCTCGGCGTAGAAGGCCCAGTCCCACGCCTCGACCTCGAACCCTGCAGCGGCGCAGAGTGTGGCGTGCTCGGCGCGGGCGTTGCGCGCGGCCGGACCGGCCAACCGGATCAGCATGCCCCGGACGTTGGCGGGGGTGCGGGCGGTGTTGTCCTCGGTGACCAGCGCCGCGTGGTCGGGGTAGCCGAGCAGCGTCGCCCGCTCGGCCCGCAGCCGCAGGATCTCCAGGACCAGCGTCCGGGTGTCGTTGCCGTTGCCGCGTCGGCCCCGAGCGGACTGGGCCTGGAAGAGGCGTCGGCGTACCTCCCGATCGGTCAGCGAGGCGAGGTGGGGGTGGGAGGTCGGGAGCACCAGGGTCAGCAGGTAGCCCTCGTCGAGCCCGCGCGACTGCGCCGCGGCGCGGGCCGCGGAGACCTCCCCGGGCGTCAGTCCGTCGAGGTCGGCGACGTCGTCGACGAGAACGGCCAGGTCGTTGGCGTCGGCCTGCAGCGCCAGCTCGAACGCGGTCTCCTTCTCCGAGAGCGCCGCGTTCGCGGCGGCCAGGCGCTCCTGCTCCGCGACCTCGAGTGCCGCTCCGGCCTGGGTGAACTCGGTGACGTACCGCTCGACCAGGTAGCGCTGCTCCGGGGTCAGCGAGGAGCGCTGGGCGTGGACCGCTCGTAACCGCTCGAAGAGCGCACGGTCGTGGCGGATCCGGTCGGAGTGCGCGGAGAGGCGGGGCGCCAGCTCGGCGCGCAGCGCGTCGATCGTCGGGTTGGTGTCGGCGCTGGCCTTGTTGAAGAAGATCGACAGCATCCGGTGCAGGCCGACGCCACTGAGCTCGAGCGGGACGACGGTGTTGTCGAAGGTGGCCGGTGCGGGGTCCGCGGTGATCGCCCGGATCGCGTCGAGCTGGGCGGCCGTGCCCTCCGCGAACGCCGGGGCGAAGTCGGCGTCGTCGATGTCGGCGAAGGACGGCAGGTGGTAGGGCAGGCCGCTGGTCCCGAGAAGGAAGTGCGTCACCGGGTCACCATAGGACGGACGGACGAGGACGGATGCGAGAATGCCGAACGTGGCTGAGCTGACCTTCCGGACCGGGACGATGGATGCCGGGAAGTCCACCCTGGCCCTGCAGACCAACCACAACCACGCCGCCCGCGGGCGGGTCGGCCGGCTCTTCACCTCCCACGACCGGGCCGGCGCCGCGATGGTCTCCTCCCGTCTCGGCCTGACCGCGCAGGCGCAGGAGGTCGGTGCCGACTTCGACTTCTGGCGCTACACCGTCGACGCGCTCACCCAGGGCGCCCGCCTCGACTACCTGATCTGCGACGAGGCACAGTTCTACACTCCGGCCCAGATCGACCAGCTCGCCAAGGTCGTCGACGAGCTGCAGGTCGACGTCTTCTGCTTCGGCATCCTCACCGACTTCCGCACCCGGCTCTTCCCCGGCTCCGCACGACTCGTCGAGCTGGCCGACCGCACCGAGGTGCTCCAGGTCGAGGCGCTGTGCTGGTGCGGCAAGCGAGCCACCCACAACGCACGCACCGAGGACGGAGCGATGGTCACCGAGGGTGAGGTGATCGTGGTGGGCGACGTGGAGAGTGCGGAGGCCCCACCGGCGCCGCTGCCGGCCGATGTCGAGGTCGCCTACGAGGTGCTCTGCCGCCAGCACCACCGGCGCGGGATGACCGCGGCCCGGGCCCGCGCGGTCAGCCTCTCCCCCGAACCGCTGCCGTTCCCGGGCTGAGCCCGGGAACGGCAGGTCGGTGGGTCGGGCTGGGCGGGAGCTCAGCAGCGGGTGTAGAGCCGCCGGACGGTGGCCTTGCCGCCGCCCTTGAGGTTCAGCTGGGCGACGATGCGGTTCGTGTTGCCCGGCAGGTCAGGCAGATAGGTGGTGCGTCCCGGTGCGATCTGACGGTCGAAGAGCCGGGCGACGACCTTTCCGTTGCCCTTGATCACGGCCGAACGCACCTTCTGGGACTTGCCCCGCCAGGTGACGTTGGTGTCCAGGTTGGCGCAGGAGAACGATCCCGGCATCGACAGGTACTTCTTGCCCGGGCCGGAGGCGGGATAGATCGCCTTGCCGCCGGGGACCTCGATGTCCATCTTGAAGCTGACGCCGCTCTGGGCGAACGTGTCGTCGAAGACCACCAGCCGGTAGGTACGGCCGTCCTCGACGTCGAGGGTGACCGTCTTCTCACCCGCCGGGGTGTCCACGCTGTTGTCCGCGGCGAGGCAGTTCTGGGTGCCGTTGGTCGGGTCGAACGGACCGTCGTAGACGTAGAACGACGCGATGTTCCCGGGGGTGCTGGTCAGCCGGAACTCGGTGGTGCCGCCGACCGGTGCGGTCCACGGGATCACCTCGTACCGGACGTCGGTGGCGCCCTGCGCGCCACAGGTGTCGTTGGTGCCGTTGATGAAGACGACGTCCATGACCGGGTCGTTGGCGTTGATGGTGCCGGATCGGGTGATGACCGCGGCGTCGGCCGGGGAGGTGCCGGCGAGGCCGGGGAGGACCGCCACCAGGGCGGCCGTGGCAAGCACGGAGAGGGCCGTGCGCCCGTGGTTTGCTCGCTTCATGGAGCGAGGACCCGCGACGGCGGCGAAAAGATACCTCGCGAGCTCAGTCGACCAGTACCGGGATCAGCATCTCGTCGGCGGTGAGCGAGCCGTGCATCCCGATCAGCTTCGCCTCGTAGGGGAAGTGCTCGCTGGCGAGCACCGCGGTGTGGTCGCGGCAGGCGACGACGACGTCCCCGATCCGGGGCAGCACCGACGGGTCGACCCGTCCGAACCAACCGCGCTGGACCGCCTCGGCCCGGGTCAGCACGTCGGCGCGCGCACCGAGCTCCTCGCGCCAGGTGGCGACGACGTCGTCCACCGCGCCACCGACGCAGTAGAGGTGGCGGAACCGGGCCTCGCCGCCGACCAGGGCGACCCCGGAGTGCAGGTGGTCCTGCACGCTGACGTCGATCCGGTCCGACGCCGGCACGTCCACCATCCCGTGGTCCGCGATCACCACCATCCGGCGGTCCGCGGGCAGGGCCTCGCGCAGCTGCTCGGCCTCGTGGTCGATCATCGCCAGCTGCTGCAGCCACTCGCTGGAGGCCACGCCCCACCGGTGCCCGGTCCAGTCCAGGTCACCGTCGTAGACGTAGGTCAGCGACGGACGGGGCGCGGAGCACTCGACGACCGCGGCGATCCTCTCGCCGACCCGGTCGACACCCACGTAGTCGGCGCCGCGGTGTGCCGCCACGGTCAGCCCGCTGCCGTCGAACTCACGCTTGTTGACCACGCTCACCCGCACCCCCGCGTTCTGCAGCCGGGTGAAGGCGGTCGGGTGCGGCTGCCACTGCACGGGGTCGATGTCGACGTCCCAGAGCAGCGCGTTCAGCAGCTCGTCGGTGCCCGGCACACGGGTGGTGAACCCGACCAGGCCGTGCCCGCCGGGCGTCAGCCCGGTGCCCAGCGAGGTCAGGCTGGTCGACGTGGTCGACGGCACGGTGGCGGTGGCGCGCGGTGACCCCACCAGCAGCGAGGCCAGGTACGGCGCCGCCTCGGCGTACCGCTCCAGCAGCCGGGCGCCGAGCCCGTCGATCAGGAACACCACGTAGGAGGACGCGTCGGGCAGCTGGAGCCGGTCCGTCGGGACCGCCGCTCCCGGGGCGGGCGCGAGCGGGCTGCCGAGGGCCGCGGCGACGGCCGGGACGATGTCGCTGAGCGAGCGCTCCCCGTAGGCGGGCGGGCAGAAGCCGCCGGAGGCCGGTGTGGGTTCGCCGATGGTGGGGACCTGGGTCACCGCGCGCCTCGGGTCCGGGCCGAGAGGCTGGCGGCGAAGCCGAGCAGGCCACCGACGGCGTCGTTGCCGTCCGCCGCGGCCGAGACCCGCAGCGAGAAGTCGTCGGAGGAGAGCACGCCGGTGTAGCCGTGGTCGGCGTCGCACTGGGGGTCGCTGCAGGTGGCCGGCTCCAGGTCCATCCGGCTGACGCCGCCCCACCCGATGGTCAGCACCGCCTCGACCGGCGGGGTCGGGCCGTCGGTGGGGCTGGTGACCATCCGGGTGACCACGACGGAGGTGACCGAGGAGAGCGCCACCGCCTCCGTCGAGGTCGACGTGTAGGGCTCGGGCAGCAGGTCGTCGCCGGTGTGCTCGTCGGTGTGGGCCAGGATCAGGCGGGTCGGGGTCAGCACGATCACGCTCTGGTGCCGGCGGACCTCGTCGCGCTCGAAGGTGGGCTCGTGGTGGACGTAGAAGGAGATCACGCCCTCCCCGCCGACGGCGTCGGTGACCGCGGCGGCCACCACCTCCGGGTAGTACCCGGTCCGGTCGATCGCGGTGCGCAGCTCGGCGGCGCGGTCGGCGGGCGGTTCGGTGGTGGCGCGGGACATGGTCCGGATCCTGCCACGCCGGGTCGGTGCCGCGTCGACCGATCCCCCGGGTCCGTGCTCACCGGACGGCCGGGGAATCAGTCGGGGATCGTCGTGATCAGGTCCGGCATCCGGCGGACGAAGGAGTCGGGGCGGGGGTCCTTGATCCGGGCCACCCGCACACCGGCGGTCAGCACCGCGGCGCTGCTGGCCCCGGCCAGCACCAGGGACAGCTCCAGACCGCTGATCTCCGGCAGGTCGTTCTGCATGGCGGCGACCTTCGCGATCAGGTGCTCGACCGCCGCCACGTCGATCGGCTCGGTCCCCCGGTACCCGAACAGCAGCGGCGAGCTCTTCACCTCGCGCACCATGGCGCTCACCGTCTGCTGGTCCAGCGGCGGGATCCGGTAGGACCAGTCGCCCAGCAGCTCGATGACCGGACCGGAGATGCCGAAGGAGACGACCGGACCGAACAGCGGGTCCTCGGTGGAACGGATCGCCACCGGCACACCGGGCGGCGCCGTCTTCTGCACCGCGAACTCCGCGGTCGCCGGATCCGCCGCGTGGTGGTTGAGCGTCTCCCACGCCTCGGTCATCTCGTAGGCCGAGCCGATGTTGCGCCACACGTGGGCCATGTCGGGCCGCTCCCGCACGGACGGGCTGGTCGACTTCAGCACGACGTCCCACTCCAGCCGCTCCCCGATCGCCTTCGCCTCCTCGAGGTCGGCCACCGGGTAGACGGGCCACACGTCGATGCCGTAGGTCGCGAGCAGCGCGGAGACCTCGGCGGAGTTGAGCTCGATGCCCGCGTCGGCGGCCTCCAGACCGCCGTCGGTGAGCACCCGGGTGATCAGGCGCTTCGCGGCCTGGTCGTCGACCTCGCCGGGCTCGGTGTGCTCGCCGTCCGGCGTGCGCACCCACACGGCGTACTCCACGACGCGCGCCAGCGCCCGCACCGCGGCCTCCACGGCCGGGTACGACGGCACCGAGCCACGTCCGGCAGAGGAACCCGCGACGTCGGGCACCCGCAGCAGCTCGGGCACGCCCTCGGCGCCGAGGAAGCTGGAGACCAACGGCTTGTCGGACTGCTCCCCGACGGCGGCCAGCACGTTCGCGACCTCCTCGCCGGTGACGTCGAGCGGCGGGATGTAGACCGCGATCACCGAGTCCACGTCCGGGTCGTCGATCGCGCCGTCCAGCGCGTCCTCGAAGTCCTCGGCGGTCGCCTCGGAGCCGAGGGCCACCGACCGGTTCACCACCAGTCCGACCGCCGAGGCGGCGTCGGCGGCGAGCAGGCCGAGCGCGTCGGAGTTGCCCACGATCGCGACGCGGCGCCCGCGCGGCAGTGGCTGGTGCGCGAGCAGCTGGGCGACGTCGAACATGTCGTCGAGGGTGTCCACCTGGATCACGCCGGCCTGCCGGAACATCGCGTCGACGGCGGCAGGCGGTGCGCCGATCCGGCGTACCGTGTGTCCCATCGGAACGCCCTGGGTGGTCCGGCCGGAGCGGACCGCGACGATCGGCTTGCGCCGCGACACCCGGCGCGCGATGCGGGAGAACTTGCGCGGGTTGCCGATCGACTCCAGGTACATCATCACCACCTCGGTGGCGTCGTCCTCCTCCCAGTACTGCAGGAGGTCGTTGCCCGAGACGTCCGCGCGGTTGCCGGCGCTGACGAAGGTCGAGATGCCCAGGCCCCGGTTGCGGACCTTCTCCAGGATCGCCGAGCCGAGCGCGCCGGACTGGCAGAAGAACCCCGCGCGACCGCGGGTCGGCATCACCGATGAGAGCGAGGCGTTGACCTGGACGCCCGGGTCGGTGTTGATCACACCGAGGCAGTTGGGTCCGATCAGGCGCAGGCCGTAGGAACGGCAGAGGCCGGCCAGGTGGCGCTGCCGCTTGCGCCCCTCCTCGCCGGTCTCGGCGAAGCCGGAGGAGATGACGACCAGCCCGTGCACGCCCTTGGCCGCGCAGTCGAGGACCACGTCGGTCACCGAGTCGGCCGGCACCGCGACGATCGCCACGTCCACGTCGTCGGGGATCTCGTTGACGTTCTTGTACGCCGGCATCCCGGAGACCGCGCGGGTGTTCGGGTTGACCACGAAGACCCGGCCGGTGAAGTCGGCGGTGACCAGGTTGCGCACCAGGACGTGACCGATCGTCTCCTGCCGGCGGCTGGCCCCGATGATCGCGACCGACCGGGGGTGGAAGAAGCGGTGGATCGAGGCGGACTCGGCCACGTGCTCCCGGTTGTGCATCACGCCGATCGCGGTGTCGGTCGGGTCGATCGGGAACTCGAGCGTGATCACCCCGTCGGCGTAGCCGCTGGCCACCCGGTAGCCGGCGTCCCGGAAGGTCTGGATCATCCGCGAGTTGTCGGGCAGTACGTCGGCGGTGAAGCGCTCCACCCCGCGCTCCCGGCCGGCCTGGGCCAGGTGCTCCAGGAGCAGCTGGGCGATGCCGCGCCCCTGGTGCTGGTCCTCGACCAGGAAGGCCACCTCGGCCTCCTTGCCCGAGCCGTGGTTGCCGACCACGTCGTAGCGTCCGACCGCGATCATCTTCCCCTGGAGCAGCACCACCAGGGCGACCCGGTCGCGGTGGTCGACGTGGGTGAACCGGCGCAGGTCGGTGGGCGAGAGGGTCGGCATCGGCGAGAAGAACCGGTAGTACTTCGACTCGTCGGAGACGCGGGCGTAGAACTCGGTCATCAGCTCGCCGTCGGCGGCCTCGATCGGCCGGATGTGTGCGGTGCGCCCGTCCCGCAGCAGCACGTCGCCCTCCCAGTGGGTCGGCGGTGCCTCGATCTCGTCCGTGGTGGGGAGGTCCTGGGGGGTCACGCCCCGAATCTATCGGGCGGACCCGACGAGATGAACAGGTCCGCGCCGGATCGCGCGGGCCCCCACGGCGTGCCCTGCCCGGCGTCGGGCCCCTCGGCCGGGGAGAATGACCCCCATGGCACGTCGCACCAAGCCCGATCCGCTCCCGGAGGACTTCGAGGAGCACATCCTCGACACCGACATCCGCGACGAGATGCAGACCTCGTTCCTGGAGTACGCGTACTCGGTGATCTACTCCCGGGCCCTGCCCGACGCCCGGGACGGGATGAAGCCGGTGCAGCGCCGGATCCTCTACACGATGAACGACATGAACCTGCGGCCCGACCGCGGTCACGTGAAGAGCGCCCGAGTGGTCGGCGAGGTGATGGGTCGCCTGCACCCGCACGGCGACAGCGCGATCTACGACGCCCTGGTCCGGATGTCGCAGCCCTGGTCGATGCGGCTGCCGTTCATCGACGGACACGGCAACTTCGGGTCGCCGGACGACCCGCCCGCGGCGATGCGCTACACCGAGTGCCGGATGGCGCCGCCGGCGATCGCGATGACGGAGTCCATCGACGAGGACACCGTCGACTTCCGCCCCAACTACGACAGTCGCGAGTTCGAGCCGACGGTGCTGCCGGCCGCCATCCCGAACCTGGTGGTCAACGGCACCACCGGCATCGCGGTCGGCATGGCCACCAACATGGCTCCGCACAACCTGGTCGAGGTGATCCAGGCGCTGCGCCACCTGGTCAAGCACCCCAAGACCGACGTCGACGGGCTGATGCGCTTCATCCCCGGCCCCGACCTGCCCGGCGGCGGCAAGATCGTCGGGCTCGACGGCATCCGCGACGCCTACGAGACGGGCCGCGGCACCTTCAAGATGCGCGCCACCGCCCGGATCGAGACCTTCGGACGCCGCAAGGGCATCGTGGTCACCGAGCTGCCCTACGGCGTGGGCACCGAGAAGGTGGTCGAGCGGATCAAGATCCTGGTGCAGAACAAGAAGATCCAGGGCATCGCCGACGTCAAGGACCTCACCGACCGCGACCACGGCCTGCGCCTGGTGATCGAGGTCAAGAACGGCTTCGTGCCCGAGGCGCTGCTCGAGCAGCTCTACAAGCAGACGCCGCTGGAGGACTCCTTCGGGATCAACAACGTCGCGCTGGTCGACGGGCAGCCCCGCACGCTCGGCCTCAAGCAGCTGCTGGAGGTCTTCCTCGAGCACCGCTACGAGGTCGTCCGCCGGCGCAGCCAGTTCCGCCGGAACAAGAAGGCCGACCGGCTGCACCTGGTCGACGGCCTGCTGATCGCCCTGCTCGACATCGACGAGGTCATCCAGGTGATCCGGTCCAGCGACGACTCGGCGGCCGCCAAGGAGCGGCTGATGAGCATCTTCGACCTCTCCGTGGCGCAGACCGAGTACATCCTCGAGATGCAGCTGCGCCGGCTGACCAGGTTCTCCCGGATCGAGCTGGAGAAGGAGCAGGAGACGCTGCGCCACGAGATCGAGGAGCTGGACGCGATCCTGGCCGATGTGGAGCTGCTGCGGAAGGTGGTCTCCGACGAGCTCGCCGAGATCGCGAAGACGTTCGGCACCCCGCGTCGTACCGTGCTGCTGGAGTCCGCCGGTACGGCGGCGGTGGCCGCGGCCACCGCCCCGCTGGAGGTGCCCGACGCCCCCTGCTTCGCGCTGCTCTCCGCGACCGGTCTGCTGGCCCGGACATCCTCGGCCGGGGAGATCGGCTCCGGCGGCGGTCGGGCGAACCACGACGTGATCCTGGCCGCGGTGCGCACCACCGCCCGCGCCGACGTCGGCGTGCTGACCTCGACCGGACGGCTGCTGCGGCTGGGGGTGCTCGACCTCCCCGGCATCCCGCCCTCGGCGAACGAGCCGAACCTGCAGGGCGGCCTGCCGGTGAGCGAGATGCTCTCGCTCACCGCCGGCGAGCGCGTGGTCGGGATGACCGCACTGACCCCCGAGGGGCCCGGTATCGCGCTGGCCACCCGCAACGGCGTGGTCAAGCGGGTCAACCCCGAGGTGCTCAACAAGGACGAGTGGGAGGTGATCGGCCTCAAGGAGGGCGACGAGGTGGTCGGTGCCGTCCAGCTGCTGGCCGGCACCGAGGAGCTCTGCTTCATCACCAGTGACGCCCAGCTGCTGCACTTCCCGGCCTCGGACGTGCGGCCGCAGGGACGCGCCGGTGGGGGCGTCGCCGGGGTGCGGGTGACCGAGGGTCACCAGGTCGTCTGGTTCGGCACGCTGGCCAACGGCGACGTGGACAGCCCCGACGGGGCGGTCGTGGTGACCGCGTCGGGCTCGTCGACGGCGCTGCCCGGCACCGACTCCGGCTCGGTGAAGGTGACCCCGTTCGGCGAGTACCCCCGCAAGGGCCGTGCCACCGGTGGGGTGCGCTGCCACCGATTCCTGAAGGGCGAGGACCGCCTGGTCTTCGCCTGGTCCGGGCCCGCCCCGGCACGCGGCAGCGCCGCGAGCGGTGCACCGGTCGACCTGCCGCCCGCCACCGGCCGCAGGGACGGCTCGGGCGTGCCGAGCAGCCAGCCGATCACCGCCTGCGCGGGACCGCTGACGGCTACCGTCGGCGTCGCCCCGGCGCCTCCCGCGGATGCCTGACCGGACCGCTTCGGCGGTGTGTCAGGGTGAGCGCATGAACCGTGCTCCCCTGCGCCGTGGTGGCGCGCGACGCCTCGCGCTGGCCATCGCCGTACCCGCCGTCGCATCCCTCGCCCTGGCCGGCTGCACCGGCAGCGACGAGCCCGAGACCGCCGACCAGACGCCCGAGGACGTGCTGTCGGAGGCCAAGTCGTTGCTGGACGAGACCAGCGGGATCACGGTCCGGATGAGCACGCCGGACGACCCGGGCACCGACTACCTCTCCGAGGCGACGGGCACCATCGTGGCCGATCCCGCCTCGTTCGAGGGGAAGATCTCCGGCCGCGTGGCCGGCTTCCCCGGCAGCGACATCGGCGTGGTCTCCATCGACGGCTCGGTCTACATCGACGTGCCGCTGCAGGGCTGGACCGACCAGTACCAGCCCGCCGACTTCTGCGCACCGGACCCGGCCACGCTGCTCGACCCCGACAGCGGCGTCTCCTCGCTGCTCACCGCGGCCGACGACGTCGAGGCCGGCGAGTCGCAGCGCAGCGAGGACGACGCCTCGGTGGTGATCACCCCTACGCCGGCACCGTGCCCGGCGACGCGCTGCGGACGGTGCTGCCCTGCGCCGCCGCGGAGGACGTCGAGGCCACCTTCGAGGTGGACGGCGACGGCTACCTGCGCACCGTGGAGATGACCGGTTCCTTCTTCGAGAGCGCCGACCCGATCACCTACACCATCGACATCGAGGAGTACGACGTCAGCGAGGACATCACCGCGCCCGAGTGAGGGGTGCGGTGGGAGCGGAGCCGAGGCGATGAACCGCGTCCTGCTGGCGTTCTGTGCCTTCGCCGTCGCGTTCGCGGCCGTCGACACCTACGTCGTGGTGCTGGCGCTGCCGGACATGATGGCCTCGGTCGGCATCTCGGTGGAGCAGCTGCAGCGCGCGGCCCCGATCGTCTCCGGCTTCCTGCTCGGGTACGTCGCCGCCCTGCCGCTGATCGGGAGGATCGCCGACCTGCGCGGCCAGGTGCCGGTGGTCGCGGCGTCGCTGACGCTGTTCTCCCTCGGCTCACTGCTGACCGCGGTCGCCCCGGAGCTGGTCACCATGGTGGCCGGGCGGTTCCTCCAGGGCATGGGCGGCGGAGGGCTGGTGCCGGCCACGATGTCGCTGGTCGCGGCGCTCTACCCGGCCGAGCGCCGTGGCGTTCCGCTCGGGATGGTCTCCGCGGTCCAGGAGTTCGGCAGCGTGCTCGGCCCGCTCTACGGGGCCCTGGTCCTCTCCTTCGCCACCTGGCGCGGCATCTTCGCGATCAACCTGGCGGTCGGCGCGCTGCTGGCCGTGGCGGTGCGCCTGATCGCTCGGGACGCCCGTGTTCCGTCGGGAGCGGTCCCGTCCGGCACGGCCCGGCCCCGCTCGCGGATCGACCTGGTCGGACTGCTGCTCACCGTAGCCGTGCTGGCCGCGGGCCTGATCACCTATCTCGAGCCGTCCGCGATCAAGCGGGACCTCACCTGGGGCCGGCTCTTCATCCCCTACGTCGAGGACGGCTCGCGCTGGATCACCCCGATCGGCGTCATCACGATCGTGGCGGCACTGCTGTGGACCGGCTGGAGCTGGTTCGCGCGGGCTCCGATCGTGGACCTGCGCGGCTGGCTCGGTGCCGCACGGGAGGCCGACCTGCTCGGCGCGGTGCTGCTCGGTGTGGCGCTCGCCGGGGTGGTCCTCGCCTTCGCCACGGCGGACCCGGCGGTGGCGGTCTTCTCCCCGCAGGGTCCCTGGTTCCTGGCCGGCGCAGCGCTGGCGGCGGTCGGCTTCGTGGTCCACCTGCGCCGTGCCGACAACCCGGTCGTCCCGCGCGGGGCGCTCCGGGCCCGCCCTGCCTGGGGCTCGCTGGTGGTCAGCTTCCTGGTCGGGTGGTCGCTGATCGCGGCGCTGGTCGACATCCCGCTCTTCGCCCGGACCACGATCCACCAGGACTCCCAGCTCGGTGCGGCGCTGGTGCTGCTCCGCTTCCTGGCGGCGCTCCCGGTCGGGGCCGTCCTCGGCGGATGGCTGCTGCGTCACTTCGCCGCGGGGCCGGTGACAGCGGTCGGCATGGTGGCCGCGTCCGGCTCCTTCGCGGCGATGACGCAGTGGGAGGCCACCACGCTGGACTCGTTCGCCTCCAACCTGCCGCTGGTGGTCGGCGGGCTGGGCTTCGGGCTCGCCCTGGCCCCGGTCAACGCGGCGATGCTCGCCAGCACCACCGGGGACAGCCACGGCCTGGCCTCCGCGCTGGTCGTGGTCGCCCGGATGGTGGGGATGCTGATCGGGATATCCGCGCTCACCACGATCGGGCTGCGTCGGCTGCACCAGGCCCAGGCCGACCAGCCCGACCTCTCCCTGACCCAGCTCGGCATCCTGCAGGAGCAGGCCGTCTTCGCCGGGGCCGCGGTCACCGCGGGGCTCGCCGCGGTGCTGGCACTGGTGCTGCTGCGCGACGCGGCGACCCGCTCCCTTCCGACCTCTGAGGCGCTGCGCTCGGCCGGCTGAGACCCCACTATTCTGAGCCGCATGGCTGACCTCGACGACCTGCACTTCGACGACCTGCTCAGCGCGAACCGGGAGTTCGCGACCGACTTCCAGTACTCCGGCTTCGACGGCGTCGCCCGTGCCGGCGTCGCGCTGGTGACCTGCATGGACTCCCGGATCGCGCCGCTGGAGATGATCGGCCTGCGACCGGGGGACGCCAAGATCTTCCGCAACCCGGGCGGCCGGGTCACCGACGCCGCGCTCGAGGCGATCGTGCTGGCCGTCCACCTGCTCAACGTCCAGCGTGTGCTGGTGATCCCGCACACCCGCTGCGCGGTGGCCTCCAACAGCGAGGAGACGCTGCGCGACCGGGTCTCGGCCTCGGCCGGCACGGACGCGGCCTGGCAGCGCTTCCACGTCATCGAGGACCAGGTCGCCACCCTCGGCCAGGACGTGCACCGGGTGACTTCGCACCCGCTGGTCCCCGACACCGTCAAGGTCGGCGGCTTCATCTACGACGTCGACACCGGTCTGCTCGACCAGAAGTACTGATCCCGGCCCACCGGCCGCTGCCCGCAGCGGCCGGTGTCAGCCCTCCAGCAGCTCGCGCAGCGGTACGTCGACCAGCGCGCCCGGCAGCTCCACCATCCGCACCGCCAGCGTGCCGAGGTCCCCGATCTGGCCCACCAGGTCCAGATAGCGCTCTGTCTCGGCCAGCGGGTCCTCCCCCAGCTGCAGGTCGACCAGCAGCGGGCAGTCGACCGCGCCGCCGTCCGGCTCTGGTGGCAGCTCGGGGGTCCAGCAGCCGAGCTCGAGGCGGAGCGGAGCAGTCGGTCCCGGGGACTCGGCGCGGAGGTCGACGTACCAGAAGAGGTCGCCGACGGGCAGGCGCAGGTGGCCCTTGCGGGCCTTGCCGCCGCGCTGCTTGAGCAGACGGGTGACCGCCTTGCGGGTCTCGGGGACGTTCATCCGGATCAGGCGTCGAGCGCTTCGACGTCGACCTCGTAGGCACCCTGGACGATGAACTCCTTACGGGGCGCGACGTCGGAGCCCATCAGCAGCTCGAAGACCTCCGCGGCGACCTGCGCGTCGTCGACGGTCAGCCGGCGCAGCGTGCGGCGACGCGGGTCCATGGTGGTCTCGGCCAGCTGGTCGGCGTCCATCTCACCGAGCCCCTTGTACCGCTGTACCGGGTCCTTCCACCGCTGGTTCTTCTTGCGCAGCTCGGCGAGCTTGCGCTGCAGCTCGTCGTCGGAATAGGTGTAGACGTACTTGTCCTGGCCCTTCTTCGGGTTGGTCAGCTCGATCCGGTGCAGTGGTGGCACCGCGGAGAAGACCCGGCCCTCGGCGACCAGCTCCGGCATGTACTTGAAGAACAGGGTCGCCAGCAGCGTGCGGATGTGCGCGCCGTCGGAGTCCGCGTCGGCCATGAAGATGATCCGGCCGTAGCGCGCGGCATCGAGGTCGAAGGTGCGTCCGGACCCGGCGCCGACGACCTGGATGATCGACGCGCACTCGGCGTTCTTGAGCACGTCGGCGACCGAGGCCTTCTGCACGTTCAGGATCTTGCCGCGGATCGGCAGCAGCGCCTGGAACTCCGAGTTGCGGGCGAGCTTCGCCGTGCCCAGCGCCGAGTCGCCCTCGACGATGAACAGCTCGGTGCGCTCGTTGTCCCCGGAGCGGCAGTCGGCCAGCTTGGCCGGCAGGGTCGAGGACTCCAGCGCGTTCTTCCGCCGCTGGGTCTCCTTGTGCTGACGGGCCGCGATCCGCGTCTTCGCCGCGCCCGCGACCTTCTCCATGAGCAGCTTTGCCTGAGCCTTCTCCGCCCTCTTCGAGGAGGTCAGGAAGTCCTTCAGCTGCGTCGCCACCACCTTGCGGACGGCGCCGCGGACCGCCGGGGTGCCCAGGATCTCCTTGGTCTGGCCCTCGAACTGCGGCTCGGCCAGACGGACCGTGACCACCGCGGTCATGCCCTCCAGGATGTCGTCCTTGACCACGTCGTCGTCGTTGACCTTCAGCGCCTTCGTGGCGCGCATGGCGTCGTTGAAGGTCTTGGTCAGCGCCGCCTCGAACCCCGCGACGTGGGTGCCTCCCTTGGGGGTGGCGATCACGTTGACGAAGGAGCGGACCTCGGTGTCATAGCCGGTGTCCCAGCGTGCCGCGATGTCCACCAGGAGCTCCCGGTCGACCTCCTGGGGCGTCATGTGCCCCTTCTCGTCCAGCATCGGGACGGTCTCGGTGAAGGTGTCCGATCCGGTGATCCGGAGCACCTCGGTGACCGGCTCGCCGTGGCTGAGTGCCTCGGCGAACTCCGAGATGCCGCCGTCGTGGCGGATCTTCTCCTCCGTCGGCTCGTCGCCGGAGCGGTCCCGGATGACCAGCTCGAGGCCGGGCACGATGTAGGCCGTCTGCCGGGCACGCCCCAGCAGCCCGGCGAGCTCGAACCGAGCATCCTTGGTGAAGATCTGCCGGTCCGGCCAGAAGCGGATCCGGGTGCCGGTGCGGCCCTTGGCCACCCGCTTGCCCTTCCGGGTCAGTCCCGAGGTGGGGGTGAACGCGGCGGTCGGGCCCTCGCCGTCGAAGACACCCGGCACGCCGCGCTGGAAGGAGAGCCCCTGGGTCGCCGGGGAGCGGTCGACATCGATGTCCATCCGACTGGACAGCGCGTTGACCACGGAGAGACCGACGCCGTGCAGGCCGCCGGACGCGTTGTAGGAGCCACCGCCGAACTTGCCGCCGGCGTGCAGCTTGGTGGCGACCACCTCGACGCCGGGCAGACCGGTCTTGGGCTCCTTGTCGGTCGGGATGCCGCGACCGTCGTCGTACACCTCGACGGAGCCGTCCTCGTGCAGCGTCACCTCGACGCTGTGGGCGAAACCGCCGAGCGCCTCGTCGACGCCGTTGTCGATGATCTCCCACAGGCAGTGCATGAGTCCGCGCGTGTCCGTGGACCCGATGTACATACCGGGTCGCTTCCGGACCGCCTCCAGTCCTTCGAGGACCAGGAGGTGCGCGGCGTTGTAGGTGTTGTCGGCGATGGTGGAACTCCCTTCGAACGCCCCCAATCTACCGGCGACACGCCGGGCGTCGGTGCAGGCACACGGGCCCGGGCCGGTCCACGATGTGCGCATCGCCTCCGCTGTTGGTCACAAGGTTGTTTCGGGCAGTGGAAATCCCGTCGCCGGGGACGATCTGCGTGGTTGGATGTTCGTGGGTTAGACCACACGGGGACGGGAATCTTTGAGCAAGTCGCTACGTTGATCCCGGCACCACCCCCATCAGGTGGTGAACGAAGAGAGAGAGGCCGTCGTGACAACCACAGTTGCCCCCAGCGCTCCGCTGACCGCCGAGGACCGGTGTGACCGGTGCGGTGCTCAGGCCTACCTCCGCGTCGAACTCGCCTCCGGCGGTGAGCTCCTCTTCTGCGCTCACCACGCACGCGAACACGGCGCGGCACTCAAGGACATCGCCGTCCAAGTGCAGGACGAGACCCACAAGCTCACCGGTACCCCGTCGACCGACGCGGACGACGAGCGCTGACGCCACCCATCGACCACCTTCGAAGGGTCCCGGGACATCCTCCTGGGCCCTTCGTCATTTCCGAAGGGTGCACCCCCGATGGGCGTCCTGCTCTCCCTCGCCGCGGCCCTGGCCTACGGCGTCTCCGACTTCATCGGCGGCATCGCCGCACGTCGTACGTCGGCCTGGCCGGTCGCCCTCGCCTCGGGCATCGGCGCCCTCGTCGGCGCCGTCGTGCTGGCACTCGCCTTCCCCGGCGACCCGGCCCCCGCGCACCTGGCCTGGGGCTGCTGGCCGGGCTCGGCAGCGGCGCCGGCACCGCCTTCCTCTACCGCGGCTTCGCGTCCGGGCGGATGGGCGTGGTGGCGCCGGTCTCGGCCGTCGGCGCCGCGCTGCTCCCGGTCGTGATCAGCGTGCTGACCGGGGAGCGTCCCGCGCCGCTGGTGTGGGTCGGGATCGTGGCCGCCCTCCCCGGTATCTGGCTGGTCGCGCGTGAGCCCGACGTCGCCGACCCACTGACGGCGGCGGGTCCACCGGCGGACGAGGGCTCGGCCCGCGGGGTCGTGGACGGGCTGCTGGCCGGTGTCGGCTTCGGCCTGCTGTTCGTGGCGCTCGGCCAGATCCCCGACGGCGCCGGCTTCTGGCCGCTGGCGCTCGCGCAGGTGGTGGCGGTGGTCACCGTGATCGCCCTCGCCACGGGGTTCGGGGTCGCCTGGCGGATGACCCGGCCGGCCGAGGCCTGGGGCATCGTCGCGGGACTGGTGGCCAGCGCCGCCGTGCTCTTCTTCATGCTGGCCAGCCAGAGCGACCTGCTGACGGTGGCCGCGGTGCTGACCTCGCTCTACCCGGCCGTCACCGTGCTGCTGGCGGCCGTGGTGCTCCGTGAGCACATCTATCGCCCGCAGCTCCTCGGCCTGGCGTTCTGCGGCGTGGCCGTGGCGCTGGTCGCGATCGGCTGAGGCGGCGCTCACCGGGCCCGCCCGGCTCCCGCACCCAGGTCGACCGCTCGCGCCCTCACCAGGCGCAGGTCGAACCGACTCCCCCGCGCCAGGCACGGCACGTCACGCACGATCCTGAGCCGGGCCCGGTCCACTCCCACGGTCAGGAACGCTCCCGTGGTCCGAACCTCCTGTCCGAGGGGGATCGAGCGGGCCACGGAGGTCAGGACGCTCCGAGGCGCCTCTCCGTCCAGCTGCAGCCGTCCGGAGCCCGGCAGCACGAGCGTGCACGCCCCGGAGGAGCCGCCGCGGGCCGGCAGCGACGCGGACTCCAGCACGCTGGTCACCGCGGCCACCGACCAGAGTGCTCCCGGCTCGGCCCGGCCGGCCCACCCCAGCTCGGGCAGGTAGGGCAGGCTCTGGACGTAGGCGGAGCAGGAGACCACCACGGTGGCACGCGGGCGGGCGCGCCAACCCCGGTGGCAGGGCTGGGCCGGGACGTCCCCGGGGAGACCGTAGAGAGCGGCTGCCGCGCCACGCTCGCGCTCACCCGTCCCGTCGACGGTCTGCGTGACGCCGTCGTACTCCGCGACCAACTGGAGCTGCTCGGGCTCGATCGCCGCCGACGGGATCCGCAGGTAGAGGCCGTCGGTCGGCACGACGGCGGGGAGGTCGAAGCCCTCCCCGGCGAGCCGCAGCGTCAGCGCCGCCCGCGGCGCCTCGGAGAAGTCGACCCCGAGGCCCCGCAGGCCGAGGCCGGCGCCGACACTCACCCCCACCGGCAGGAAACGCATCCCCGGCGCCGCCGCGATGGACTCGCCGGACTCGGTGCGGCCGGCCGGGATCGTCGCGACCGGGTCACCCACCACGACCTCGACCTTCCCGGTCGGCACTCGCACCCACAGTGTGGTCCCGCGGACCGACCCCGGGCTGGCCCCGGCGACCGTGGACGTCGCCGGCGACTCGGGGCGTTGACCGGCCAGGCCCGCGACCACCAGCGACACGACGACCACCACGAGGACGGCTCCGGCGACCCGCATCGCCGGCCCCCGGTCACGCCACATGGTTCAGGTTGAGGTCGATGATCCGTCGCGCCTGCCGCGCGTAGGAACGCTCGACCTGCGCGTCGACGAGTCCGATCATCCGAGCCGCGTCGCCCAGGGCAACGCCCGCGTCGTCCAACTCCCCCGCAGTGTTGCCGAGCAGCCGGAGTGCGGTCTCCTGGAGCTCCTGGTAGGCCGCCATCGGTCCCGCGACGCCCAACCCGATCCCGGCCGGTCGTTGCCAGGCGCCGGCCGACTCCCAGACGAGCAGGCGTCGAGCGGTGCGCAGGTCCGCGCTGATCGTGGGGATCCACAGCGCGGTGATCCGGGCGATGATCTCCGGTGTGACGATGACGGACTGGGTCCGGTCGAGCAGGTCGCCGGCACCGACGTCGGCCACCTCCGGCTCCGGCAGGTCGAACATGCCGCGTCGGGCTCCGCGCGCGGCCCCTGAGACCGCGGCCAGCATCTGTCGGATCGAGCGCTCCTGGGACCGGATCGACGCGCTGAGCGAGTTGCCACTGCCGCTCAGTGCCGCGCGCAGGTTGGCCAGCACCGCGTGCGGGTCACCGGCACCGAGCGGCAGCTCCGGAGCGCTGTCGTCCGACGGACTGGCGATCAGGTCGCCGGCGCCGCCGGCGCCCGCTGACAGCAGGGCGGCGGCCACGGCAGCGGTGCTGCCGACGGTGGCGAAGGCGGTGACGCCGGCCGCGACCGCGCCGACCACGGTCAGCACCACGCTCCAGTCGATGTCGCCCTCGGAGGCAGTGCCGGAGCCCTGCATCGCGGCGAGGCCGAGTCGTCTCACCTCGGCGACGTCGTCGGCGGCACGGGCCCACACCTCACCCTCGGCGGCCGCGGCCACCGCCAGCACCCCGACCATCGAACGCTGACGCTCGATCACCGCCGGCAGCGGGGTCACGTAGGTGTCGGCGAACGTCGCGGCGTATCGGCCGCTCAGCTGCTTGGTGCGCTCCTCGAGGTTGCTGAGATCGCTGGCGAGGCGCGGGTTGCCGGGTGCGTAGCCGGCGGCGGGGTCCTCCTCCACGACGCCGGCGCTGATCTCGCTCACCGCCGCGCGGGCCAGGCTCGCCGCGATCTCGAACGGCATCGGGCACGGCAGCACCCCCGGCTCCCAGTCCGCGAAGAGCCCGTCGATCGCAGAGGGCCAGTATCCGAAGACCGAGAGCTGCAGCGCGTTCGCGAGCGCCGCCTCCTCGGCCGCGAAGTCGGTGGCGCGGTAGGGCGGGCTCTCCTCGATCCGGGTGTGGACCCGCCCGTCCGCCGCCCAGACCCAGTGCTCGATCTTGACGTGGCCCATCGCGCCGGCCGCGACGGAGCGGTGGAACTCCCCCGGCCCGGTCTCCCGGTAGCCCCGGTGCTCCATGTCGGCCTTGATCGCGGCACGCGCGATCTCATCGTTCGTCGCCACTGCTGCATCCTCCCGAGATCGGTTGCGGGCATCACTGTGCCGCTTCTCGGGGGAGCGCGTGAACGTCATCCACAGGCGGTCGGGATCCGTGCCTGCGGCGCCCAGACAGCTGGGCGGTGGGAGTGTCAGTCCAGGTAGTCGCGCAGGACCTGCGAGCGCGAGGGGTGACGCAGCTTGGACATCGTCTTGGACTCGATCTGCCGGATCCGCTCGCGGGTCACGCCGTAGACCTTGCCGATCTCGTCCAGCGTCTTCGGCTGGCCGTCGGTCAGGCCGAAGCGCATCGAGACCACGCCCGCCTCACGCTCGGAGAGGGTGTCCAGCACCGCGTGCAGCTGCTCCTGGAGCAGGGTGAAGCTGACCGCGTCGGCCGGGACGATCGCCTCGGAGTCCTCGATCAGGTCACCGAACTCGGAGTCGCCGTCCTCGCCCAGCGGGGTGTGCAGCGAGATCGGCTCGCGACCGTACTTCTGGACCTCGACGACCTTCTCCGGGGTCATGTCGAGCTCCTTGGCGAGCTCCTCCGGAGTGGGCTCGCGGCCGAGGTCCTGCAGCATCTGCCGCTGGACCCGGGCGAGCTTGTTGATCACCTCGACCATGTGCACCGGGATCCGGATGGTGCGGGCCTGGTCGGCCATGGCCCGGGTGATCGCCTGGCGGATCCACCACGTGGCGTAGGTGGAGAACTTGTAGCCCTTGGTGTAGTCGAACTTCTCGACCGCGCGGATCAGACCAAGGTTGCCTTCCTGGATCAGGTCCAGGAAGAGCATGCCGCGGCCGGTGTAGCGCTTGGCGAGCGAGACGACCAGGCGGAGGTTGGCCTCGAGCAGGTGGTTCTTGGCGCGCCGACCGTCCTCGGCGATCCACTCGAGCTCCTCGAAGGCCTTCGGGGTGATCTTGCCGCCCTTGGCGAGCTTCTCCTCGGCGAAGAGACCGGCCTCGATCCGCTTGGCGAGCTCGACCTCCATCTCGGCGTTGAGCAGCGGGACCTTGCCGATCTGCTTGAGGTAGTCCTTGACCGGGTCGGCGGTCGCGCCGGCGACCATGACCTGCTGCTCGGGCTCGTCGGTGTCGTCCGCCGCGGAGACCACGAAGCTCTGCTTCTCGGCCTCCTTCTCGTCCTCCTTGATGGAGGGGTCGGCAGCGACGTCCTTCTCGAACTGGTCGTCGGGGATGTCGGGCAGGACCTTCTTGCCGTCGGGGCCGACCACGGGCGCCTCCACGGCGGGCGCCTCCACGACGGCCGCGTCGGCCTGCTTCGCGGCGACCTTCTTGGCGGGCGCCTTCTTCGCGGCCGTCTTCTTCGCCGGCGTCGAGGTGTCCTCGGCGGCGGGCTCGGGCTTCGCGGCCGGAGCCTTCTTCGCGGCAGGCTTCTTGGTCGCGGCCTTCTGGGTCGCGGTGCGCGAGGAGGCGGCGACGGCACGGGTGTCGGCCGGCATCGCGACCGAGATCCCGAGCCCGGCGATGTGCGCCATCAGCGGCTTCAGCTGCGCCGGCGCCACGTCAGCGTCGGTGAACGCCTGACGCACGTCCTCGGGCGTGACACTGCCGGTGGGGGCAGCTCGCTCGACGAGGGCGACGATGGAGGGGTGCGCGAGCACCTCGGTCGGGACCTTGCGTGCGTTCGAGGACACGAACACCTCTCGATAGTGGCAGCGAAGCGTACAAGCGGTCAGGGCGCAGCGAAGCCCGCAGGCGTCAAGAGCGCTGACACTCATTGTGCCACGGCCCCGGTGAGCCCTCCGCATCCCCCGTGCCGATTCGAACCTCCCACTGCAGAGGCACTGCACGACTTCGCGTACTCCCCGGAGTCGTCGGCCGTTCACCGACCGTTCGATCCCACCTCAGTCATGACTCAGGCGGCCCTCAGGCAACACTCAGGAAACCACACGCCTGGTCAGCCTGCGGCCTTGGCCGCCTTCGCGGCCGCCTTGGCGGCCTTCTTGTGGTCCCGCACCTTCTGCAGCGAGGCCGGATCGACCACGTCGGCCACCGAGCGGTATCCCTCCAGCGCATAGTCACCGGCGACCTTCTCCCACCCGGCCGGCACGACGCCGAGCTGCTTGGCGAGCAGCGCGACGAAGATCTTCACCTTCTGGGCGCCGAAGCCCGGCAGTGCGGTGAGCCGCTTGGCGAGGTCCCTGCCGTCGGACGCCTCGGTCCAGATCCGCTCGGCGTGGCCGTCGTACTCGTCGACGACGATCCGGGCCAGCTCCTGCAGGCGCCCGGCCATCGAACCGGGGAAACGGTGGATCGCCGGCGTGGTGGCGCACAGCGCCGCGAACTCCTCGGGGTCGGCCGCGGCGATCTGCGCGGGGTCGAAGCCACCCAGACGGCCGTTGACCTTGTGCGGGCCGGCGAACGCGTGCTCCATCGGATACTGCTGGTCGAGCATCATCCCCACCAGCAGGGCGAACGGGGAGTCGGTCAGCAGCTGGTCGGCGGCGTCATCGCCGGTGATGTGGATCGCCATGCGCCGAGTATCCCGCACCGCTGCGACCGGGTCCGACGCGCCGCTGAGGAGCAGCGCCGGCGAGCACCCGCCAGTTGAACCCCCCTGGGGGTTGTAGGATGGGGCAGCGACCGGCGCCGCCGACGGAGCCGGGACGGGACGCGAAGGACGAAGGAGCAGGGATGGACCTCGAACCCACCGAGATCAAGGCGATCATCACGCGGATGAAGCGCGCCAACGGACACCTCGCCAGCGTGATCCGGATGATGGAGGAAGGGTCGGACTGCGAGTCCGTGCTGACCCAGCTGGCCGCGGTCAACAAGGCGCTCTCCCGTGCCGGCTACGCGATCGTCGCGACCGGACTGCAGCACTGCCTCGCCGAGGGCGAGGAGGGACTCGACGGCGTCGACGCGAAGAAGATGGAGAAGCTCTTCCTCGCCCTGGCCTGAGCCCCGCTCGGGAGGGCCGGTCGGCCGCAGTCAGCCGGACCAGCCGAACGCGATGCCGCCGCCGATCACCACGACGGCCCAGACCACGATCGAGGCGATGCCGATCCGCACGGTCCGCGGCGGGTCCTCGGTCCAGGCGCGCAGGCAGGACAGCAGGAGCCCCGCCCACACCACCAGCAGTAGCACGACCACCCACCAGGGTGCGATCACTCCGCTGGCGGCGTTGAGGAAGAACGAGGACGCCAGCAGCACCAGGGCCACGAACGGCAACGGCGAGACCACCTCGCCGCTCGCCGGGTCGACGGCGAGCGGGCGGACCCGGCGTCGCCGGCGCCACACGATCAGTCTCGTCCGTCCGCGCCGTCCCGCGCCTCGACGTCGTCGTTCCACTGGGGGTCGTTGTCCCACTCCTCGGTCCGCTCGGCAGCCGTCTCCAGCGCCCGGGACGCCTCCGCCTCGGTGTCGTAGGGGCCGAGCCGGTCCTTGGCCCGGCAGCCCTCGTCGCCCTCGACGGTGTGGTGCTTGATGCAGAACCAGAAGGCCATGCGCCCGAACCTACCCCTCTACCCCGTCACGAGCGGTGGGGCGGCGCGCCGGGCCACTCGGGCGCAACGTGCGCGTTACCCGACATGAGTAGGGTCCGAACATGAGCAGCATGTTCGAGGGGTACGGGACGGTAGAGCCGGCCAGCCCGGCCTACGACGAGATGTTCGACGGGGATGCCCTGCGCTCGCCGTACCTGCGACTGCGCGACTCGCTGGGGAGGATGACGACGCCCGAGCTGATCAGTCGGGTCGAGGCGTTGCAGGCGAGCTATCTCGACCAGGGCGTGACGTTCGACATCGGCGGGGAGGAGCGGGCCTTCCCGCTCGACATCCTGCCGCGGGTGATCGAGATGGACACCTGGTCCACGATCGAGAGCGGCGTCCAGCAGCGGGTGAAGGCGCTGGAGATGTTCCTCGCCGACGTGTACGACGCCGGCACCGTCTTCGAGGACGGCGTCATCCCCCGCCGGGTGATCACCACCTCCTCGCACTTCCACCGGGCGGCCGCCACGATCCGCCCCGCCAACGGTGTGCGGGTGCACGTGTCGGGGATCGACCTGATCCGCGACAACGCCGGCGAGTTCCGGGTGCTGGAGGACAACGTGCGGGTGCCGTCGGGGGTCTCGTACGTGATGACGAACCGCCGGGCGATCGCCGCGGCGCTGCCCGAGACCATCGCCCAGCACCGGATCCGACCGGTGGCCGGCTACCCGCAGCGGCTGCTGGCCGCGCTGCGTGCCGCGGCCCCGGCCGGAGTCGCCGACCCGACGGTGGTGGTGCTCACACCGGGCGTCTACAACGGCGCCTACTTCGAGCACGCGCTGCTGGCCCGCACCATGGGCGTGGAGCTGGTGGAGGGTCGCGACCTGGTCTGCCACCGCGGCGAGGTGATGATGCGCACCACCAAGGGTCTGGCCCCGGTGCACGTGGTCTACCGCCGGATCGACGACGAGTTCCTCGACCCGGTCCACTTCCGGCCGGACTCGGTGCTCGGCTGCCCCGGCATGATCGACGCGGCCCGCGCCGGCAACGTGACCCTGGCCAACGCGGTCGGCAACGGCGTGGCCGACGACAAGCTCGTCTACACCTACCTCCCCGACATCATCCGCTACTACCTGGGCGAGGAGCCGGTGCTGCGCAACGTCGACACCTGGCGCTGCGGCGACGCGGACGCCCGCGAGGAGGTGCTCGACCGGCTGGACGAGCTGGTCCTGAAGCCGGTCGACGGGTCGGGCGGCAAGGGCATCGTGATCGGGCCGCGGGCGTCGAAGGAAGAGCTCGACGAGCTGCGCGGCAAGGTGCTGGAGGACCCCCGCTCCTGGATCGCGCAGCCGGTGGTCCAGCTGTCCACGGTGCCGACCTTCGTCGACGGCGAGCTCGGCCCGCGACACGTGGACCTGCGACCCTTCGCGGTCAACGACGGCGACCGCACCTGGGTGCTGCCCGGTGGGCTGACCCGGGTGGCGCTGGCCAAGGGCGAGCTGATCGTGAACTCCTCGCGCGGCGGTGGATCGAAGGACACCTGGGTCCTCGCCGGCCACGGTGACGCCCGGCAGCAGGAACAGCAACAGCAGCAACAACAGGTCGGAGCAGTCACCACGAGCCCGGAGGGTGTTGCCTGATGCTGAGCCGGATCGCCGAGTCGATGTTCTGGATCGGCCGCTACGTCGAGCGGGCCGAGGACACCGCCCGGATCCTCGACGTTCAGACGCAGGTGCTGCTCGAGGACGCCGGGGTGGACGAGGAGCAGACCTGCCGGGACCTGCTGGCCAGCATGGGGATCGAGCCCGAGGACTTCCCCGCAGCGCTCGACATCGACCACGTGCTCGCGGTGCTGGCCTACTCCCCCGCGTCCGCCTGGTCGATCGCCACCGCGCTCGCCAATGCCCGCGAGGCAGCACGCGGCGCCCGGGAGACCCTGCCGGTGCCGCTGTGGGAGGTCATCAACACCACCTACCGCTCGATCCCGGCACGGCGCTTCGAGGCGCTGCGGCCGCCGTACGTCTTCCAGTGGGTGCGCGAGCGAGCGGCGCTGATCAACGGCACCGCCGACGCGACGATGACCCGGGACGAGGGATGGCAGTTCCTGATGCTGGGTCGCAGCATCGAACGGGCCGACATGACCTCGCGACTGATCGCCTCGACCACGTTGACCGGCGGCACCGGCGAGCAGTGGACCTCGACCCTGCGCTCCTCGGGCGCCTACGAGACGTTCCTGCGCACCTACCGCGGCGTGGAGACCGAGCGGGCGGCAGCGGAGTTCCTGATGCTGGACCGGCTCTTCCCGCGGTCCGTGGTCTTCTCACTCGGCCGCGCCGAGCAGTGCCTGGACAACCTCGGTGACGACCCGCGCAGGGCCGGCTTCCAGGACGAGGCGCACCGGCTGATCGGCCGCACCCGCGCCGAGCTGGAGTACGGTTCGCTGGCCGACCTGGTCGCCGACCTGCCCGACGAGATGGAACGGCTGCAACGCACCTGCGCGGCAGCCACCGACGCGATCACCCGGCGCTACTTCGCGGGCGCCGAGGCGGTCTCCTGGAAGGGGGTCCAGCTGTGATGCAGCTGCGCATCGTGCACCGCACGGAGTTCGACTACGACGACCGCGCCTCGGCCTCCTACAACCAGGCGAGGATGACGCCGAGCACCACGCCCGAGCAGATCGTCATCCACGAGCGGCTCGACGTGACGCCGTCGCCGTGGACCTACCCCTACACCGACTACTTCGGCACCCAGGTGATCGCCTTCGAGATCGCCGACCCGCACGAGGAGATGACGGTGGTCGCCACCTCGACGGTGCAGGTGAACCGTCCGGCGCCGCCGGCTCCCAGCACCCCCTGGGACGCGTACGACGACCGCGCCATCGCCGATCGCTGGACCGAGTACCTGGTGCGGCCCGAGCTGGTCGCGCCGCCCGAGGACCTGGTCGCCCGGGTGCGGGAGATCGCGGCGTCCGCCGCGCTGCCCGGTGAGGCGGCGCGGGCCGTCGTACGGCTGGTGCACGACGAGATCCGCTACGTCCCCGGCGCGACCGACGCGGCCAGCACCGCGCGGCAGGCGTGGGAGCAGCGGACCGGGGCGGTGCAGGACATGGTGCACCTGACGATCGGCGCGCTGCGCGCGATCGGGATCCCCGCACGCTACGTCTCCGGCTACGTGCACCCGGTCCCCGAGCCGGTGATCGGCGAGACGGTCGCCGGCGACTCCCGGGCCTGGGTGGAGTGGTGGGACGACGGCTGGCACGCACTGGACCCGAGCACCGACACGGCGCCCGACGACCGCTACGTGGCCGTCGGCTTCGGTCGTGACTACGAGGACGTCCCGCCGCTGCGCGGGATCTACTCCGGCACCGACAGCTCGGAGATGTCGGTCTCGGTGGAGATGACCCGGCTCGCCTGAGGTTCCCACGAGCTCTGTGCAGGTCGCACCTATCGACGGGGCGCCGGTGCTCCCTAGCATCGCGACCAGCGGCGGGCGAGGCCCGCCACCCGTCTCGGAGGAGCTCTCATGCGCCGTCGTCTGCACTCTGGTCTGCGCCTGGGTCCGACCCACCGTTCCCGACCGGCCCGTGCCGGAGTTGCCGTCGTGCTGGGTCTCACGCTCCTCGCCGCCGGCCTCGGCACGGCGACGTCACCGGCCTCCGCGCGCCCCGACAGGCTCGGGGGCGAGCCGGTCGTCCGCACCCAGGAGGGGGCGGTGCGCGGCGTGGACCGGGGCGACCACCGCACCTTCGAGGGCATCCCGTACGCCGCTCCCCCGGTCGGGGATCTCCGGTTCCGTCCGCCGCGGCCGGTGCGTGCGTGGCGCGGCACCCTGGACGCGTCCGCACCGCGCAGCCAGTGCGCCCAGCTCTCCAACGGGACCGGAAACGCGACGACGGTGGAGGAGGACTGCCTCTACCTGAACGTCACCACGCCGACCTCGCGCCACCCCCGCCCGGGTGGCCGTCCGGTGATGGTGTGGATCCACGGTGGCTCCTTCCTCACCGGCACCGGCGGCAGCTACGACGCCGCCAAGCTGGCCACTCAGGGCGACGTGGTCGTGGTGACGATCAACTACCGGCTCGGGCCGCTCGGCTTCCTGGCGCAGTCGGACCTGACGGCCGAGGCCCCCCGTCTCGGGTCGGGCTCCTACGCGCTGCTCGACCAGCAGGCGGCGCTGCGGTGGGTCCAGCGCAACATCCGGGCGTTCGGCGGCAGTCCGGACCGGGTGACCATCGTCGGTGAGTCCGCGGGCGCGTCCTCGGTGTGCGCCAACGTCGTCTCACCGACGGCCCGCGACCTCTTCGACCGTGCGATCGCGCAGAGCTATTCGTGCACCACCGACGTCGAGACACTGCCGCAGGCCGAGACGGTCGGCGCCGGTGTCGTCGAGGAGGTCGGCTGCGCGGAGGCCGGGGACGTGGCGGCCTGTCTCCGGGCGGTCGACACGCAGACCCTGCTGGAGGCCTGGCCCGGTGGCCGGATGGTGGCCGGCGGCGCCGCGCTCCCGCAGCAGGCGCGAGCCGCCTTCGTGGATGGCACCGCCAACCGGGTGGACCTGATCCACGGGAACACGCTGGACGAGAACCGGCTCTTCGTCCCGCTCGACTACGGCACCTCCCTGACCGCCGAGCAGTACGTCGCGATCCTCACCCGGACCTTCGCAGCGGCCGCCCCCACGGTGCTGGACCGCTACCCCGTGGCGGCCTACCCCTCGCCGATCATCGCCCTGTCCACCGTGTTCAGCGACGCCAACAGTCCGCTGTCCACCTGCGAGCACGTGGACGCCTACCAGGTCACCGACCGGGTCCGCGGCACGCGGGTCTACGCCTACCAGTTCCAGGACCGCACGGCCGACCCGCTCATCGAACTCCTCGGCGACCAGAACGGCGCCGCCCACGCGACCGAGCTGCCGTTCCTCTTCCCCGGGCTCTTCGGCGACGGGCTGAGCGCCGAGCAGGAGTCGCTGTCGGACGCGATGGTCGAGTACTGGACCAACTTCGCCACCTACGGCGTGCCCTTCGGTCGGGGCCTCCCCCGTTGGCCGGAGTACCGGAGCCCACGTGACGTGCTGGCCCTCGACATCGGCTCCGCCGGAGGGATCAGGCGCGAGGACGTCGCCGCGGCGTCGAACTGCGCCTTCTGGGCCTCGCTCGCCCCCTGAGCCCCGGCCCTGGACCTGGCCCCTCGAGCCCCGCTTCGTGGGCCCTGCCCGGAGAGCTCGTGCGCGCGCTCCGGTCAGACCTTCCCGGCCAGCCGCTCGACGCGGAGTACGTCGAGCTCGTGCTCGACATCGCCGCTCATCACGGCTGCCAGGCGCAGGTGCGGCAGCGCGTCGTCGTACCTGCTCTGGCGCTCGAGGGCGCGACCGAGGGCGTGGCGGGACCACACGTCGGAGGGGTCGTCCTCGACGAGTCCACGCAGCACCTTCTCGGCGGGACCGAGCTGCGCGCGCATCAGGAAGGCCCACGCCTGCAGGCCGCGCAGGCCGTGGTTGTCCGGGTCGGCCTCGAGCGCGGGCTCAATCAGCTCCAGCGCCTCGCGCGGGGCCCGGCGGGACAACAGGTCCCAGGCGTTGCGGAATGCCGCGGCGTGCCCGGCCGATTGCCCGGGGAACACGATCGCCGGGGCGGCGAGCATCTGCTCGGGGTCGAAGGGCATGCTGTTCATGTCCACCTGAACTGTCCCGGGGACACGGTTGTTCCCGGTCGATGGCCTAGGCTGACCTGCGGACGGGCTGGCCGGGCGACCGCGTGATCCCTTCGGGGGTCCCGAGGAAAGTCCGGGCTCCACAGAGCAGGGTGGTGGGTAACACCCACCCGAGGTGACTCGCGGGACAGTGCCACAGAGAACAGACCGCCGACTCCTCGTGGGTCGGCAAGGGTGAAACGGTGGAGTAAGAGCCCACCAGTGCCCCGGGTGACCGGGGCAGCTCGGCAAACCCCACCCGGAGCAAGTCCAGACAGTGCACGACGACCTCGGTCGGGAGGGCTGCTCGCCCGAGTGCACGGGTAGGGCGCTGGAGGCCACCGGCAACGCTGGTCGTAGATGGATGGTCGCCCCCTGGCAACAGGGACAGAACCCGGCTTACAGGCCAGCCCGTCCACAAAACCACTTCTGACCTGCGGGTTCTCACTTTTCTGTTGAGTGTAGTCCGCACACAGTCCGCAAGAAAAGTCGCTACGGTCGTCACCGACTGCGGCCAACCAGCCACGGCAGTCGGCACCGAGCGAGTCGCGACGGCGACGTGCCCCACCCGCACGCAGCGGGCGTCGGCGCTGGGTCATCGCCGAAGAGGGAGAGATCGTCAGACACGGGGCAATCCTACGAAGCGGGCAGCGCGACCCGGTGACGTGCGCCCGCGGCCCGCCGCGCAGCGACGGAGATCCTACGGAGACCGACGGCCAGGGCAAGGCATCCGACCTTGAGCGTGTCCCATGCGAGAACGAGCACGACCAGGTTGAGCCAACCAGGGGCACCGGCCGCGATGGACCCAGCGATGACGTGCATCAGCACCAGCAGCACGGCGGCGAACGCCAACAGCGCCAAGACCATGCGAAACGTCGGGAACGCCGTGCGGACTCGACGCGCGAGCACGTTCGTGGGCGCGTAGAACTGCAGGTAGCGATGGACCGCCGCGACGGCGACGAGGACGGGCAACGCGATCAAGATCAGCACAGGTCCCTCCAGGTGGTCGAGACCTTCTCGATACGCCGCGCCACCCATTGCGCGGAGGACGTCCCATGTCCCTTGTGGACAACAACACCCCGCGGCCGCCTATGGAACCGGAATGGCTCGAGACTCCATCGACGGCGACGCAGCGGGGCGCTCGAACGCCGACCCAGCCCGACGGAGGGCGGCCAACACACGCTGACGATCCGCCCGTTGGGCGTCATTTTTGGTGCTGCCGCCCACCGGCGGATCAGCGATGATCTTGTAGCGGTCCCGGTATGCCGCGACCGTCGACACCGCATTGAGCCAGGCTTCGTCAGGACCCGGGCCACGCGGACGAGATCCGAGCCGCCGCGTCCACGCCTCATTGCTGGAGACTGCGTCGTTGGCGAGGGCGCGAGCACGCGACTCGATCAGCTCCTTCCGTTCGTCGATCGCCTCCCGGTCCTCAGCTGACATCGGGCCGAGCGGCTCGGGGATCAGGCCGGCGATCAGTCGTGGACGGAGCCGGCAGCCGCGCGGCGGAGTCGCTGCAAGCTTGTCGACTCGGTAGCGGAGCACCGCGGCGATGTCGTCGGCGTCCTCGAGACCGTGCCGCCCGACGACTCGAGGCAGAAGACGCTCAAGGTCGTGGTGGTATGCCTCGGCGCGACGAAGTGCCGCAGCGAGGGGGCCGAAGGCTGTCGACTCGACGACCGCGGCGTGCTGCCCGGCGGTCAGCCCGGAGCGGCTGAGCAGGTCGGCGAAGCGGTCGTGCTGAGCTTCGGCGGCAATCGTCTCGAGTTCGGCCGCGAGACGGTCGATGCCCCCGTGGAGCTCGTACTCGGCCTCGATCGTTTGGGTGGCCGACAGGTCGGCGCCACTGTGCTGCAGGACGCCATACAGAACCGTCCTGGCAGTGACGTCATCCGCCCCGGGGGTGGAGTGGCTGTCGTCGGGCTGATCGAGGGCGACGTACGCGATGTTGGACTCGCGGCCGCGGGTCATCGAGACGTAGAGGTTCTCGCGGGTCGTGGATGCGGTCACGACGACGTGCGCGGTGTCGACGGTGACGCCCTGGGCTCTATGCGCGGTG
Organism: Nocardioides sambongensis; assembly: GCF_006494815.1. Classification (NCBI taxonomy): domain Bacteria; kingdom Bacillati; phylum Actinomycetota; class Actinomycetes; order Propionibacteriales; family Nocardioidaceae; genus Nocardioides; species Nocardioides sambongensis. The sequence goes on along the minus strand of NZ_CP041091.1, from coordinate 686,638 downwards.
ACGGCGAACCCGAGGTCGAGGTGTTCGGCAACATACTGCGGCGGCAGGACTGTTCGCCGGCCGTCGCCTCCGAGGCGCTTGACGACGACAGAGCTGTCCCGCCGTATGTCGGTGATCAGCCACCGGTCGCCGTTCTTCACCCACCCGCCTCGCGTGGTCCGGATCCGGCGGTCGTTCTGGCGCGTGATGACGACGTCGCCGACCGAGGCTCGGCAGCCGTCGATCAGGTCGACCTCGCGGTGGTCGACCGCACCCTCCAAGAGCAGCCGCTCGGCCCGGGCGCGTTCGTTGAGCAAGCGGACGTCGCGAGCCGACTCCGTCACGAGGATGCTGGCGCGCCCGGCGGCGCAGTCGGAGCGCCAGGCGCCGTATGCGGCGTCGACCATCTCCTCAGTGAGCCCTTCGCGGATCCGCTGGTGGCGGCCGTAAGTCGAGATGACCTGGACGTCTCCGCGGCTCAGCGCGAGTGAGGCTTCCTTCTCCCACTCGTTGGCGAACCGGTGGATCTCGTTCAACCGCGGAGCGTCCGTACGCCGATCGACCAGGAGTGCGAAGGCTCCGCCGACATCGACGGACTGAAGCTGGTGAGGGTCACCGACCAGCAGGACCTTGGCGCCCGCGCCAGCGGCGATTCCCGTGAGCCGATCGATCGTCACCGTGTCAGCCAGAGTCGCCTCGTCGACGATCACCAGCTGACCGCGGCGCAGTTCGGTTCGGCCGTGGTCGTACTCGTGAAGCCACTTCGAGGTGTTCTCGCAGGCGACGCCGAGGTCATCGGCCAGCGCCTGGGCTGCGGCGGCAGACGGCGCCAGGCCGACCACACTCCCCCGCCCGTGCTCGCTGACCCAGGCCGCGCGGAGCGCCCTCATCGTGGTGGTCTTCCCAGCCCCAGCGGGCCCGACCAACACGTCCACTTGGCGCCCTGAGCGACAGATGCTCTCAGCCGCACGCCGCTGCTCGTCAGTCAGCGGGACCGTGCCACCACCACCTGCTCGCCCCGCGGCCCTGGCTGCCACCGTTGGCGCAGTCACCTTCTCGGCGCGTGCCAACAATCGCGCCTCGGCCTCAAGCGCTGCGGTCGAGGAGTACTTCTCGCCATGCCGGGGTCGGAACCGGCTCGTGCCGTCCTCGCGCTGGAGCCTTGTCGGGGTGCTCGCGAGCTCCGGCGGCGTGAGGACTACTGAGCGTGCCTGGGCCGCGTCCACGATGAGGCCGGCGACGGCCTCGCGGTCGGTGGTGGTGGCGAACCGTAGGTCCATGGTCTGCTTCGCCGCCTCGGCCACCAGATTCCAATGCGTCCACACCGCCCGCTTCACCGACACCGCCGCGACCACGTCATCGGCGATCGTCTGGATCGCGGTCGGTGGGACGTCGTCCACCGTCAACGCATCGGGGTCGCGCCCGACCAGGGTCTGTGCCCACCTCGTGGGGTCGGTGCCCAACCGTTCGGCAGCCCGCTGACGCCACTCGGTGGTCAGGTCGGCGAGGGACCGGACCTCCTTCGCCGGACGCGTAGCCAGCGTGGCTTGCGCCCGCAACTCCACAATGGTTTTGGCTGAGGGTCGGCGTCCGTGGCGGGTGAGGTAGTCGGCGATGAGCTCGTCCTTTTTCACCTCGATCTCGCGCGTTCGGCTGGAGAACTCCGTGATCAGGTCATCGGTCACGCCGGTGATCTCCCACCGCGGGTTCCGATCCGGCCCCCTCTGCCGCAACTCCCACTCGATGCCGAGGTCGTCGTCGTTGGTGGCCTCCGACGACGATGTCGGCGCCGAAAATGGCGGAGGCGGGAGGGCCATCAACGATCGTGACATCATCGGGCGGGTCGAAAGTGGCTCTGGGGGCACCTCCAAAGAGGCCGGGTGTCGCAAGGTCACTCTGACCAACAGGAAGCACAACATCTCCCATACTCAGGTTCTGTACAAGTACATTACGTGGACCAAGTGGTGCTGGTTCCGAACACAACGCTGGATCACGGTGAACACTGTGAAAACCGGTTGGGACATTGACGTAGAATGGGGCACGGTGTCCTGGGAGGGCAATGTGAAGACCAAGAAGTACTTCTATGAGTGGTCAGACGGCTCTGACATTAGCGGGCACTATTACTACAAGAAGGGCCACCTCAAGAACGAGTTCGGCGGAGTCACTTTTGGGCACTCGTATCCCGAGAACACAATTCGCGCACACTCAAACGGCACTTGGACCTGGTGGACGAATGACTGACAGGAAAAGTAGGGCACCTCTCATAGGCGCCGTCATGGCGATTCTTGGAGTTGCCGTCCTCGCAGTTTCGGGATTCGCTGTAGGATGGTTCGAGTTAACTCTCGCTGGCACCTTGGTGCTGACCGGCACTCTTGTGCTTCTCCACTCGTTCCGGAACCGACGCGCTAGGGGCGACGACTGAATTTCGGCTTCCCGATATTCGATGGTTGGAGGTCGGGACCTCCCCGCGCAGATCCCAGGATCGTCACACGTGGTCTATCACCTGGATCGTGCCACCGTGGGGCGTCAGTTGGACTCGATGCCCAGCGCGTGAATGAGTTCCCGGGATTGCGAGGGGGGAGCGGGTCGTATGCAATGTTTTCGTGACCGGCGACGCGGAAGCTGATCTGCGGGAAACGGCCGCGGGATCTGGACGACCTTGCGGATGCTGAGCCCGGTCACGTCTTGTAGGCGACGCGCGACAGCGGGCGCGCGGCGAACACGATGCTCAGGTGGCCTCTCGATCGCGTCGGGGGGTGTGGTGGAACATCGGCCGCGCCCGTAAATCGGTATTGCCCATCCGGAAAGACTGCTCGACCCTCCATAGGTCGTGGTAGCAGGCGGTGACCTCGACGGCGGGCATCACGGCGGCGGGGATGTTGGTGGCGTAGCCCTTCAGCCCGACCAGCCGATGTGCCCGAGATTCTCCATCGAGGGTTCTGGTGCCGTTGATGATCATCACGAACCGTGGTGCCTTGGCGATGTTCTCGCCGTTTGACCTGACTCGAGCCAAGTTAGTGCCCCAGTTGATCTGTGCGAGCGCGTCGCGTAGATCGACGGGCAGCGGATCCTCGGCGGTGATCGTGTGTTCGCCGACCTTGATCTGGACGGTGGGATCGCGGCGTGCGGTGCGGGCGAAGTGCTTGATCGACCAGTCGGTCGCGGACTCGACGAGCCGGGTAACGGCGAGCGCGGCGAACACGATGTTCATGTGTGCCTGGATCGATTCGCGCTTGTAGTGGTAGATCGACCGTGCCTTGAGATCGTGTTTGGACATCCGGAAGCTCTTGTCGATGTGCCACAGCTGGTGATGGGCGCCAATCACGAACTCCGGTTCGGCGTCGACCAGGCTGGTGGTGTAGCTCGTCCAGCCAGCCAGCATCCGGGCTTGGCTTCGAGTTCCCGGTTCACCGATCTGGTGCCGCCGGCGAGCTGGAGGTAGCGGTTCCGCTTGACCGCGATCTTCCCGGCGACTGCCTTCTCGGCCTTGCCGACCTGCTCATCGATCCCGCGCAGCGTCCTGCGGGCACGGTCGGCGCGGTACCGGTAGTTGATGACCCGATCCTCCTGAGTCGTGCCACCGGGGTGTGTCACTCGGCAGCGGTGTCCAGGGCGTGAAGGATGGCGGCGGCGCCGGGTGTGAGCGGGTCGTTCGCGAGGTGCTCGTGGCCGGCGATCCGGACGGTGACCTGCTGTAGCGGACGCAGGGTCTGCACGATCTTGCGGATGGTAAGCCCGGTGGCGTCTTGAAGGTGACGCGCGATGGCGAGTGCAGCGAACACGATGGTCAGGTGCGCCTCGATCGCATCGCGGGTGTGGTGGAACATCGGCCGGGCCTTCAGGTCGGTCTTGGACATCCGAAACGACTGCTCGACTCGCCACAGGTCGTGATAGCTGGCGATGATCTCCCCGGGACCCATCACGGTGGCGGGGATGTTGGTGACGTAGCCCTTCAACCCGACCAGCCGCCGGGCTCTGGCCAGCGACGCCTCGTCCAGGCTCCGGTTGCCGTTGCTGGTCTTCACGAACCGCGGGGTCCGCGCGGTCTTCTCCCCGTTCACGACGGCACGGGCCTTGTTCTCCTGCAGCGTGAGCGTCTTGTTGTCGCGCACTGCTCGTTTCGCGGAGTAGGCCCACACCGCGCGCCAGGACCGCTGATGGATCTCGGGGTCCCACACCGGCTCGGCGCGCACGTTCGGGTCACTCGCCGCCGGACCGGTGCTGGAAGTCGACTTGGTGGCGCGTTGGTCGCGTGGGGTGAGGGTGTCGATGATCTGGGCGTCGGTGAACGCATCCCCGTGCCAGCGGAAGTGGGACTCCAGATCCTTGGGCGCCTTGGTGACGCGTGATCCGACGATGAACCGCAGCCCCGCTTCGTCGAGTTCACGCAGGTTGGTCGCGGACAGCATCCCGGCGTCAGCAACCACGACCATGTCCGTCAGGCCGTGGCGGGTCTGGAACTGCTCGATGATCGGCAAGATCGTCAACGTCTCCGCTTTGTTGCCCTCGAAGCAGCCGATCTCAAGGGGAACCCGGTCCGGTCGACCAGCAGCCCGACCACGATCTGCGGGTCGACCCTGCGTTCCTTGGAGTAGCCGACCTTGCGCAGCCCGGGCTTGCCGCCCGCGTCGAGATCTTCCTTCTCGGCCTCGAAGTAGAGGGTGGTCACGTCGTAGAGGCACAGGCTGACGTCGCCGTGGCTGAGCGCGTGGCGGAAGCACGCTGCCGCGATCGTCGATCGGTAGTCCCGCTCCTGGGCACGGGCCAGCGAGCGGAACATCGTGCGTAGCGAGGCGTGCGGGACACCGAGCTCGTCCAGAACACGAAGTGAGTCGGCCTTGCTGGTCGGCTCCACGATCCGCGCCAGGACGAGCTGGGCGAACGCCTCGTCGCCGATGGTGTCGAACCCGAGCCGGTCGTAGCCGGCGCGCAGGGCCTGCCACAACACCGCGTTCGACTTGCTGGTGATGACCGCCGTTCCCGGTCGAGGATCTGCTGCCGTGCTGGTGATGCCGTCCAGCGGCAGCTCGCCCTGGCCGGGGTAGAGCTTCTTGCGGGCTACCGCTATCAGCGCCGCCAACTCGGCCTCGTCGTGGGCGGTCCCGACGTGCTCAAGCACGACGTCACGGCCGTCGCGGCGCTCGGCGATCTGGACCTTGGTCGCTCCCGACCGGCCCGCAGCCTTCCGCACGAACACCATGAACCCCGACCGTAGTGCCCCGCGGGGTGTGTCGATCAGCCCGCCCGCAGGCCGCTGACCAGCACAGATATCAACGCGAACTGCGAATCCGGCTCAAGTGGCACGAGTCAGGCCTGCGGGCACGGTCGGCGCGGTACCGGTAGTTGATGACCCGATCCTGCTTCCCGCGAGCCTTCTCCAGTTGCGTTGCGGGCCACGGCTGGGTCAACACCAACCGGACGGGGGTCGGATCATCGGGATGGCCCTCGTGCCACTCCTTCAACTGGTAAGGGATGTCGGGGATCTTCGCGTGGAGGATGAACGACAACCGCGTGTCCTCCAGCGCCTGCTGGTTGCCTGTGGAGACCATCCCGGCATCGGCGACCACGGTCGCGTCCTCCAGCCCCTGGCGGTCTTGAACGCCTCGATCACCGGCACCGTCTGGCACTCGGCCTGGCTCGATGGCCTGGCCGTCGGTGGACGCGTCGCCGTGCCAGCGGAAGTGGGGCTCCAGGTCCACGGGCGCCTTGGTGACGCGAGAGCGGACGATGATCCGCAGCCCCGCCTCGTGGACCTCGCTCAAGTTGGACTAGAGCATCCCGAGATCCCCCACTACGACCATGTCGGCGATGTCGTGGGTGTCGTGTCAGGCTTGGAGCTGCTTGATGATCGGGGTCGTCGTCAACGTCTTGGCCTGGTTGCCCCTCGAGGCAGCCGATCTTGAGCTCGAACCCACGCCTGTCGACCAGCAGACCGACCACGATCACCAGGCTCGACGCATCAGGCTCGCGATCGGAAGACTTGCTCCAGCACGCGCGAGCACACCAAGCGGCGCAAGGCGAGTCCCAGCCATGCGCCTGGATTATCGATGCCATTCGACCACGCCCAGGACTGTCCAATGGAGTCTGCACACCACCATCGCGACTGCCGGTTGAGGATAGGGAGCGCCTTTGACCTGGGCAAATACCGCGATCCGCCACCTTGACGCGGAGTAGGGGAACGATCTCGGACACGTCCTCCGGCCAGCCTCAACGGCATGGATACGTCACGCCTTCGGTTGTGGGCCAGCATGGCAGAGTCCGAGTCAACGGCGGATCTCGCCTCGGCAACGCGGCGATATGTGCACCTCGGCATCCCGGTGTTCCCGTGCGTGCCACGCGGCAAGCGGCCGCTGACGAAGAACGGATTCCACAACGCCACCACATCTGCACGAACGGTGACGGAGTGGTGGCATCGTACGCCCGAGGCGAACATCGGCATCCCGACGGGATGGCGGTCGGGGTTGGATGTGGTGGACGTTGATGTCCATGGCTCCGGCAGTGGGTATCCGGCGTTCGAGGGCGCTCGTGCGGCGGGCATCGCTGACGGATGGGCCTGGCTCGTTCGCACTCCTTCGGGCGGATTGCACGCCTACTATCCGCGCACCGCAGTGACGGACGCCGCTGATCGCGGCGAGCAGAGGTCGTGGCAGGCGCCGTCGGCTCATGTCGACTTCCGCGGTGATGGTGGGTATGTCGTCGTCCCGCCATCGCGACTGAGTATCGACGGCGCCCAGGCCACGTACGCGGTGATCGCGACCGCGACCCACGAGCCCCGTCCGCTCGACGCTCAGCGTCTGCGGGATCTTCTCGAACCGCCACGACCGGCTCCCCCACCAGCGCCGACCCGGGCGCTGGGTAGTCCGGAGGGTCTGGCGAACTACGTCGCCTCGCGTCCGGAGGGCGAACGCAACCGAGGCCTGTTCTGGGCGGCATGCAGGATGGTCGAGGAGGGACACCGGATCGACACGACCCGCTCGATCCTCGGTGACGCCGCGCGCTCTGCGGGGCTGCCCGAGCGCGAGACAGAGTCGACGATTCGGTCGGCGTACCGGATCGCCCAACCAGGTTCCACGAGTCGCACCGTCACGCCCCAGTCGGCGGCGGTGACGATGTGAACACCGACGCCCACTACGAGCGCATGCGCGCGACGCCCGCGTCCGACTCTGCTGAGTCGATTGCTCTCGACACCGACGCCGATCGCCTGGCGCGACACCGCGATTCGTCATGGCATCTCTCACCTAGCCAGCCCACCCAGCCCACCCAGTCGTCCCCGGGCGGGCGGTCGATCGCCTGGGTCCGACCGAGCGACCTGGCGACCGCTGTGGGCTCGCCGGCGGTGGCACGCGGCGCAGCCGTCGAGGAGGCGGCCATCCGTGGAGTGCGCCGCGCTCCCTCACACATCGCCCGCGCCGCGATCGCGCGTCGTCATACCACCCCACGACAGGAAGGTCTGGAACGTTGAGCACCGACTACCGAACCTCTGAAGGCCTCCGAGCGCTGCTAATGCGCCTCGACGCCGACGGCGCGGACGCGTGGCGCGACGACCGGGAGGCACGCGACCTGATGTGCTTCGCAATGGAGAAGTACGGCGCCCTGGCGCACCGCCACGGCATGGAGGCCGAGGACGCCGCCTATGCAGCGTTCGAGGTATTGCGCACTCCGGCCGTCCGACGGGCCGAGGACCCGTGGGCCGTGGTCACCCGTGCGGTGCAGGTGACGCTGATCGCGGACGAACGCGCCGCTGGACTGGTGTGCTCCACCGCGGCCGCGCGCCACCTGGTCCATCACGACTGCCACGACGCCCGACGGATCTTCGACCGCGACGACCTGCTGTGCAACTACCACCCCGTCTTCCAGCTGCCTGCCGCCGAAGACGAGGCCGAACTCGACCCCGACGACACACCTGCAAGCACGGCAGACGAGCCGACCAACGCCTTCCAGGCGATCGACATCGCAGTCGCTCTGTTCGTCCGTCTCGGGTGGCCCCCGCAGACCGCTCGCTTCGCGCTGGAGTACATCTGCACCCGCCTGGTGCTGGCGGGCAGCCGCTCCACTGCGCACGAGTACCTCCGCCGCGACTACCACGCGCTGGCACAGCTCGACCTCGACCGCCGCGGATGGGCCGCGCTCCTGCGGGTGGTCCTCGGCAGCCCCGAGCCCCACCTCGCTCACACCCGCGTCGGGCACGGCGTACTGCAGCGAATCCTGTGCGACGAGCGGCAGGCAGAGCTCCTGCGCGATGACGACCTCGTGCTCGCGATCATCAGAGCCATCCCCGGTCGGGCCCGGAGCTCCCATGCCTGACAAGGGTCACATCGAGCTTCAACGCGCGGTGGCCTCGATCGTTGTCGGGGTCGTGCACCGCACCGACATCGGAGACCTCGAGCCGCTGAAGGCGTCGATCGAGCGACTGGGCCTCCTCCAGCCCATCACCATCGCGCCCGACGGCACGCTCATCTGCGGTCGACGACGCCTCGAAGCCATCCGCGAACTCGGATGGACGACGGTGAAGGTCTGGGTGCGCACCGGGCTCTCCGACCGGCTGCACAGCCTGCTGGCGTGGCAGGACGAGAACACCCTGCACAAGCCGCTGACCGAGCTCGAAGCAGCTCGACTCTTCCGAGAGCTCAACGCGGCCATGAAGGAGGACAGCCAGCGCCGCCAGGAAGCCACCCAGTTCAAAGGCTCCATGGACACCGAAGACCGGACCGATGCGACCTCCGAAGGTGAAACTGAAAGCGGCAGAGGTGACGGTGGTGTTGAGTCAACACCACCGTCGTCGCTGGCCGGGAAGACACGCTCCCAGGCGGCTCGGGCGGTCACCGGAGTGGATTCCCATCAGCGGCTGGAGCGCATCAACGACCTCGCCGACCTCGCCAGCGACACCGCCGTGGCGCTCAAGATCCGAGAGGTGGCCCAGGCCGGGCTGGACGAGATCGATGCCGGCAAGCCCGTCGCCCCGATCTACGAACACGTCATGGCGTTGAAGCGGGAGGAGGACGAGGCCGAGCTCGACCGGCTCGCGCGGGAGGCGCTCGAACGGGTCAAACAGCCGCGGTCTCGTCGCAAGGTCTCCAAGGAGGTGGCCCAGCGCAAGCGATCGGTCCGGGGTTTCGTTCACACCTGGACCGACATGAACGGATGGTCTGCCAGGTACGACGCCGAGGAGATCGGCGTCCTGCTCGATGACGAACAGTGGGCGCTGTTCGAGCGCGTTGTCGACGAGACCGCTGCGTTTCACCGTGCGGCCGCGGACGCGCGGTCGGCGCGGGTGACGAGTACCGTCGCGGCGAGCTGAGAGATCGTCATGCTCGTGCAACGCCCGGAGTCGCTCGTACGCCGGCGCCTGGTCATCGCCGTGGTCAGCGGACTCCTCTTGCTGGTGGCTATCGGTGCGTGGATCTTCCTCACCCCCACACACGGGGGTGGGTCGAACCCGCCGGGCCAGGTGGGCAGTCAACCGACAGCGTCCGCGCCGGAGGTTGGCGACAACCACGGGGAGGGGCCACCGCACGCGACGGCTGATGAGCTTCCGCCGTTGGACTCGACCAGTGACCCGGAAGTCTTTGCGCGCTCCGTGGCCGAAGCGTTGTTCTCGTGGGACACCACCTCGCAGGTGCCCCGGCGAGGTACGCGGGGCGGCTGGTTGGGGTGGCCGACCCCACCGGTGAGTCTGCACCCGGTCTGGTGGCCGACGTGGCGGCGTACTTGCCGACCGACGAGGCGTGGGCGATGCTGCGCGCCTACGCGACGCGGCAATGGCTCGAGATCACCTCCTCCGAGGTCCCCTCGCTATGGGCGCAGGCGCTCGAGGAGGCCGGCCCGAGCGGGCTGGCACCGGGCACCGTCGCCTACACGATCCAGGGCATCCGCCACCGCAGCGGCGTCTGGGAGGGCGCAGCAGTGAGCAGTGAGCATTCGGTGGCCTTCACCGTCTTCGTCGTCTGCGGACCCAGCTATCCCGAGTGTCACCTGCTGCGGCTGTCTCGACTCGACGAGCCGCTGGAGTGAGCGGTGATCAAGGTCGTGGTCGGGCTCAGCCTGACCGGGCTGCTGTTGGGGCCGGCGGCAGTCCTGATCGGGATCGGGGTGCTCCTCAACCCCGCTGCGCAGGCCACCTGCCCCACTCCGGTCGGCAATGTCTCGATCGGCCCGGTACCCAACCAGTTCACCGGCCGCCTCGCCGACGGCACCCGCGTCACGCTCGGCCGCCAACAGCTACGGCACGCGGCCATCATCATCGCTATCGGCAGCCAGACTGCCGGCGTCGGTTCCGACGGCATCACCGTCGCGCTGATGGCCGGGCTGACCGAGTCCTGGCTCAGGATGCTCGCCAACCCCACGGCGTACCCCGAGTCCACGCGCTATCCCAACGACGGCAGCGGCGCCGACAGCGACTCGCTCGGCATCTTCCAGATGCGCCCCACTGCCGGATGGGGCACCGTTCCGGAACTGATGGACCCGACCTACCAGGCACGCGCCTTCTACGGCGGAGCCAACGGCCCGAACCACGGCTCTCCGCGCGGCCTCCTCGATATCCCCGGATGGCGAGCAATGTCCAAGGGCGCGGCAGCGCAGGCAGTCGAGGTCTCGGCGTACCCCGACCGCTACACGAACACGATGCCCCTCGCCGTCGCGATCCTCGACCGGCTGACATCCACATCACCACGGGCCACCAACCTGCCGCCCACCTCACGCGTCGTCTTCCCACTCCCCCAAGGCACCTGGCACAAGACATCCACCTACGGCCCACGGATCGACCCGATCACCGGCGACCGCTCCGTCCACACCGGCGTCGACTACGCCGCGCCCGCCGGCACACCCATCCTCGCCATCGCCGACGGCACCGTGCTCTTCGCCGGCGCCGTCTCCTCCGGCTACGCACACCTGATCCTGATCCAACACCGGATCGGCGGGCGTCAGCTGGTCTCTGGCTACGCCCACATGTACGCCGACGGCATCGACGTACGGAAAGGCCAGACCATCACCGCAGGTCAACGGATCGGCGTCGTCGGCGCAGACGGCAAGGCCACCGGCCCTCATCTCCACTTCGAGATCCGGGTCGGCGGCCCCAACGGTTCGACCATCAATCCGGAGCCCTGGCTCGCCCACCACGACGCCGCCGAAGGACCACCCGCGTCATCTGGCGACACGGCAGAGTGCGCCCCCGACTCCCCCGCACGCCCTGCACTACCTTTCCCCGGCGGCAACCCCAACCGCCTCGTCGACGACCCCACTACCGGCGGTCGGATCACCGCCCGCATGGCCTACGTCCTCGGCCAGGCCCGACGTCAGTTCCCGACCTCGCAGTGGTCATGCTGGCGCTCCGACAACCCCGTCTCCGACCACCCCCACGGCCGGGCCTGCGACGGTACCTTCGGCAACCCCATCGGCACCCGCGCCACCGGCCCCGCCCTCGACCTCGGCTGGCGCGTCACGAACTGGCTCCAAACCAACGCCCGCACCCTCGGCGTCGCCTACCTCATCTGGCAAGGAAAGATCTGGTCGGTCGCCCGAGCCGACGAAGGATGGCGACCCTACGACGGCGGCGGCCGGTACAACCCAGCCGACGTCATCGGTGGCCATTGGGACCACCTGCACGTCTCGGTCTAGTGAAGCTACCTACTCGACGATGTCGTCGGCAGCTGCCGATACCCCTTCTCCGCCGTTACCGGACGATGGCAGCTACGGCAATGGCGGCCCTTGCAGGCCGATTCCGGACAGTCTATGCGACGGCATCGCGTTGGCCCCAGCATCTTGGGGCGGCCGCTCTGTTCGGCCACGCCATAGGCTCATTTGTGAACTGGACGACTTCGCGGCGCGACCTCGTTGGGGCGCGATCACACCAGATCCACGGCCCCGACAGCACCCGAACGGCGTGCTGCCAAGGCCCAGGGCGAACGCGGAAACACCCCAGGACGCTGCCGCCAACTGCTCAGTCGCGTCGATAGACCACTTCGTACTCGTCGCCCAACTCGCGCTGGAGCCGGGCAGTAAGCTCTAAACCGGCCTCCCGGTGTCCTTCCGGCTCGATGACAAAGCTATCCTCGAGGCCCCATTGTTCAAGCGCCGAGATCAACTCATCGGATATGCCGAGTTTATCTCGGGCCCCCTCTTCGCCGAGATAACCTCCGCGCACCCAGAGCGGAAAGCTGCCACTCTCGGAGAACACCCTGACGAGTTGGCGCCGGCTCTGTTCCATCGTCGGATCCTATCGCGATTCAGACGAACCTTCCTGAGTCAACTGTTATATCGGTGAAGAACGACACGTACGCGGCGCAACGACCAGGGCTATCTGGCGTCGGGTGCGGGAGACCCCCATCAGACACGACGGCCTCGGCGCGGGCACGAACTGACCTCTGGACGGACCTCTCGACCAACTCGGTCGCCGCGATGACCGACGTATACCGGGCTCGCCCTCCTAGGGTGTGCCCATGTGGCCGGATGATGCGAAGTCGCTCAGTCCTCTGATGCTATCGGCGGGTCTCGTCCTTTTCTTGATCGCACAGATCGACAGCTTCCGCGACCGAGACCGTCGCGAGCGAACCGCAAGGGAGCGGCCACAACCGATCCGCCTCACCTCGCGCGGTCGAGCGTTGATGATCGCTGCCTCCGCTTTCATCGCGGTCAGCGCGGTCCTCGTCGTTTTCGGTTAGTGACCGGTTGAGCAGGCGGTGGCGCCTGGCTTTGCTGTGACGCCCGCTCACGCCGAGATACGGGCGTGCATCGGATGCGCCCGTCCGCAACTTCCGTGCGCTACACGCGTCACGAGCCGATGAGTGAGCCATCGGCATCACCCTCAACGACGGTTGCGCGGGAACGCGACATCGATGCCGGGCCGGACCTCGCCAGCGGGCGGTCAGGAGGCGAGCGACTGCGAGGCGACGAATGGCCTCTGGTCCATCTGCTCGAGATGCTGGTCCACGGCGATCGTGAGGTCACCTTGGTTTGCATTGGCAACCCAGAGCATCAACAGAGAGGCGACCGTGCCGCCGGCTGCGACGGCGATCATTGCCGGCCCGATCCACTCGAGCCTGGACTGCGCTGCCACGTCCAAACTGCCGTAGGTCGGGTACCAGGCCAGCACCGCCAGAAGCGCACTGACTGCGCATCCGAGCGCAGTCCGGCCGACCGCGGCATACGGCCGCGTGCGGGCCTGGGGGATTACGGACGGGATGCACCCAACGTGTTACACGGTCCCCGCCCGGGGTCGCGGCTGTGCACGGGCTAGCGACACGCCAACCATGGACGCTCGGTTGAGAGCTGCGTCGTTGTCGCGCTCGACCCGTGTCATCGGAGGTATCGACAGTCGATGCGATCGATGATCGATATGGTTCCTGGGTGCACCTTTCCGTTCGCCGGCCGCCTGGCTTCTTCTTCGCCCGCGTATTGCTGGGTGTGAGCGTCCTGAGCGGCGCGCTCCTGATCGTCAGCGTCGTTGCTTCTGTCATGTCTTCCGATCCGGTGTTCCGCGAGATCGCCAACCGGAGCCGTGACGTCGGAGTCGTGGACGCGAGCGAGTCGCTGCTGCTGATCAATGCTGCCCCGGACGTCCTGCTCGGGACAGTCACGCTCGTCACTGGATGGTTGCTGCTCGTGGTCGTCGTCGACATCCAACGCGGTATGCCGTTCGAGAGCCACGCGCCCCGTCGACTTCGGTGGGCGTCGTACGTCGTTGTCGTTGGCGTCATCGGACACGCCCTGTTGTCCGCGTGGGCCGATACCGCCCTGCTCGCCGAGGTCGGCCGACACGGTGAGGGGTTCCTTGCCTACGCCGCACGGCACCTGTTCGACACCTCGGCGTGGTGGCTGGTCGCCGCGCTGCTCAGTGTGTTCGCTGCCGCTTTCGGTGCCGGGCGACGTCTGGCTGAGGATGCGGACGGTCTCATCTGATGCCGGCGACCGATCACCACCGGATCACATGCAACCTTGGTGAGCTCCTTGCAGATCGCGGGATGACTCTCGCTGCACTCGCCGAGGCGACCGGAGTGACCGTCGCCAACCTGAGTGTGCTGAAGAACAACCGCGCCCGCGCGATCAGGTTCTCAACCCTTACGGCTGTGTGCGATGCACTGTCGTGCACGCCGGGCGACCTCCTCGAGACCCAAGACGTGTAGGCGGTACCGGCCGGCACCGCGCGCTGCGACCTGTTTCCCTCGTGGAGCAATCAAGTGCGTCAATGCGCCGCGATAGATGCGCTCGCCTGGACTGCGGCGCCCCAAGCCGTCGCTGGGGTCGTCAATTTCAGCCAGACGACGCGGCCGTCATGTCCCGGTGCAGAGGAATGCCGGGTCAGCGAGGAAGGGCCAGGACTCGGTCGCGTCTCGTCCGGTGGTTCCTCCAGGGGTGGTGTCGCGGAGTTGGATGCCGAACCGGTAGGGCTTCTTGAGCTTGAGGATGATTGGCAGGCTCTTCCCGGGCGTGAGGGACGGAGAGGTGTAGATGGGTGCGTCGTCGGTGGTGAAGGCGATCGTCGCCGATGAGTCATCGGCCGAGATGTCGGCGACGCCCAGGACTGCCTTGAAGGACTTGCAGTGCCGCCCCGGGGTGAAGCGGCCCTCCCAGCTTCCCGTGTGGGAGGAGTAGGCGGCGCCCCATCCCTCGTAGACGCGACCGTTGACACTGGCTGTGCCGAAGATCGCTCCGCCGACCTCGTAGTAGGGGGCGTACTCCGAGAGCGGAATCCACCGCCACACCGTGACTCCGATGGCGCGGGACGCTACCGGCTTCTTGAAGCCCCGATAGTTGACGAGGAGGCGGTAGCGCTCGCGGTTCTCCTCGATGGCGGTCCGGTTGAAGTTGATCTTGCGATGACCGCGGACTTTGAGGGTCTTCACCGTCTGCCAACTCGGTGTGCCGTAGTAGGTCGGCACGTACCACTTCTGCAGCACGACCCGGCGAGCTCGTTTGGGCACGGCGATCGTGGCCGTGACGGTGAACCGATCACCCTCCTCAACGTGGCCGGTCGACCGCAGAACCGGCCTGGACACGGTCAGCACCCGTGCCGCGAGCGGCGGCGCAGACCGCTCGGCCAAGACCAGCTCACCGGCCGCGGCACGGGCTACCTGGTGCGAGTTCGGCGCAGCCGACGCGGCCGCCCACGGGGCGATAGCCGCCATCACCAAAGCCACCCCGCTCATCAATGCCATCCGTGTACGCCTGCGCTGCACGTTCCGCCCCCAGTTCCTCGCTCGATCTGCTCACCGCATCCTGCAACCGGTCGCCATCCTTGCGCAGCCGAACGCCCGAGGACGGGACTCGATCCCAGACAACCCGGTCGCACCCGTAGAGCACTGGGCGTGCTGGCGCACCTTCGTGGCGATGGAGGAGGCGAAGTCGCATGCGCAATCCGCACACCACGCCGACCGACCGGGCAGCAAAGTTGGACGCGCTGCAGGAGCGGCTTGCCGCTGCTGTCACAGACCTCGTAGGCGGCGAGGACTGGAGGCGCGCCCTCGAGTTCGCGGCACGGTTTCGCAGTCGGTCGTTCAACAACACGCTGCTGATCTACGTCCAGCACGCGGCCGCCTACGAAGCCGGCCGAGTGCCTGACCCCGTACCGTCGTACGTCGCCGGGTTCAGGCAGTGGAAGACCCTCGGCCGGAGCGTGGACAAGGGGCAGTCTGGCTACCAGATCCTCGCCCCGGTCACCGCCCGGTACGCGTCGGTCCAGCCAGGCATCAAGGGCTCGTGGCGTCGGCTCAGTCGGGGTGAGCGACCGGGCCCGGGTGAGACTGTCAGGTCGAGGCTGGTCGGGCTGCGGCCGGCGTACGTGTGGGACGTCTCGCAGACATCCGGTGAGCCGATCCCGAAGCGACCGCTACCCCGCGTGCTGAGCGGCGCCGCCCCCGACTGCCTGATCGACGGGCTGGCGGCGCAGATCTCGACGGCCGGGTTCCAGCTGCACCGCGTCTCCGACGCGCGGGCGATCGGTGGTGCCAACGGGCTCACCGACCACGCCCAGCGTGTGGTCTCTGTCCGCACCGACATGGATCCAGCCGCTCAGGCCAAGACCCTCGCGCACGAACTTGCCCACGCCCTGATGCACGACCCCGCCAACGCAGCAACCAGCGACGACAACGGCAGCGGCAACGACCTCGGCGATGGACGTCTGCATCGCGGCATCGCGGAGGTTGAGGCAGAGAGTGTTGCCCTCATGGTCGGCGCGGCGCACGGCATGGACACCACCGACTACACCGTCCCCTACGTCTCGGCCTGGGCTCACAGCGTTCCCGACAAGGCCCCCACCGAGGTCGTCCAAGCCACCGCTGAGCGAGTCCGGTCGACTGCGGTGCAGATCCTTGACGGCCTCGACACTCTCCAAGCCGGTGGCGGCGACCCACCCGGACTCCACCGCGAGTCTCCCCGCACGGGCCAGGTCGCCTCGCGAACAGCCGAAGTCGCGGCACCCGACCTGGTCAACCTATGAGCGCCACCGACGTTCACGTCCCCGTCGCCCTTCCCCTCCTCGACGTCACCATCGGCGACGAAGGGCAGATCACCATCACCCTCGATGGTCAGCCGTACGGCGACACCGCTGACCTCGATCGCAGCGGTATCCAGCAGGTGGTGGACGACATCACCGCCGCCCGCGGTCCGATGCGAGTCCACGTCACCGAGCACGACGGCACAGAGTTCACCGACATCGCCCTCCCCCACCACCCCGACGCCGCGGGCAAGAACCCCGACACGAAGGACCTGGATGAGGAGGACCACGCGCCGGGACGAACGCCACCGACTGCCCGAACGATGGCTACCGGGATCACCGGGACCGGACTACTGCCTGAGGAGGACGTCCACCTCGCCCTGGTCATCGCAACCGACACCGCCGACCGCGACGGCGCGGTCCAGGTGCGTCTGCCGGCCGCTGTCCTCACCCGGACCGACGCGCAGCTCCTGCTGGTCGGTGCGACCTCTGGCCACACCACGGTCTGTGTCCGCCCGAGTGCTCGCGCATGAAGTCGCGCAGGGCGTCGGTCGACGACCACCTCACCAACCTCGCACTCGCCACCATCGGCGCCCTCGGAACGCTCGCGATGCTGCTGCACGCCGCCGGCCGAGTCACCGCCTGGATCACCGGCCACCCCCAACCAGCCCGAGGACCCGACAGCACCGTCCGCGTACTGCTCGAACCAACCGACCCCGGCACGGCTCTCGGCACACCCGACCTCCCTGCCATCGCCTACTGGCTCATCGTGCTCACGGCGTTCGCGCTCGTCGCCGGCGGCGCCTACGGAGCGTGGCGGGCTATCGACCGAAGCCGCCACCTCCACGCACGCGACCCGCGGCGCATCCCCGGGACCGCGACCCACCGCGACGTCATACACACCGCCTCCAAGAAGGCCCTGCTCGCACACGCCCGCACGCTGCGGCCGAGCCTCGAGCATCCGCGCCCTGCCGATGTGGGCTACCAGCTCGGGCACGCCCACGGCATCGAGGTCTGGTCCTCGGTCGAGGACTCCACCCTGATCATCGGCCCACCCAGGTCCGGCAAAGGACTGCACCTGGTCATCAACGCCATCCTCGACGCCCCCGGACCTGTCATCACGACCTCCACCCGACCCGACAACCTCACCGCCACCCTCACTGCACGACAACAACGCGGCCCCGTCGCGGTCTTCGACCCCCAACGCCTCGCCGGCAACACCCCCGCCGGTCTCCGTTGGTCCCCCATCCGCGGCTGCCAAGAACCCCTCACCGCGATGATCCGAGCCACCGGACTCGCCTCCGCCACCGGACTCGGCAAAGGCGGCGTCGAGTCCGGCAACTTCTGGGAAGGCAAGACCCGCACCGCCCTCCAAGCACTCCTCCACGCCGCAGCCCTCGACCACCGCAGCCCCCGCGAACTCCTCGACTGGACCCTCAACCCCACCGCCGCCGTCGACGCCGTCGCCATCCTCGCCAGCCACCCCCACGCCGCACCCGGCTGGAGCGACGCCCTGGAATCGATGGTCCACGCCGACCCCCGCACCCGCGACTCTATCTGGATGGGCGTCTCCCTCGCCCTGGCCAGCCTCGCCGACCCACGCATCCTCACCGCCGTCAGCCCCGGACCCGACGAAGCCTTCGACCCCACCGAGTTCCTCACCAACAACGGCACCCTCTACCTCCTCGCCACCGGCGCCGGCGCCGGCGCGTCCTGGTCCCTGGTCGCCGCACTCATCGAAGACCTCGTCGAAACCGCCCGCCACCTCGCCGCCGCATCCCCCGGCGCACGACTGGACCCACCCCTGCTCATGGCGCTCGACGAGATCGGCAACCTCGCCCCACTCCCCTCACTCCCTGTCCTCATGGCCGAAGGAGGCGGCACCGGCATCACCACCATGCCCGTCCTCCAGTCACTGGCCCAGGCACGCGACAAGTGGGGCAACCACGCCGCCAACGCCATCTGGGACGCCGCCATCGTCAAGATCATCCTCGGCGGCTCCACCGCCACCCGCGACCTCCAAGACCTCACCACCCTCATCGGCGAACGCGACGAACCCACCCACAGCACCTCGACCGACGGCCACGGCAGCCACACCCACCAACGCTCCATCCGACGAGTACCGATCATGACCCCCGAAACCATCCGCACCCTGCCCTTCGGCACAGGCCTCACTCTGCTGCGCAGCGCGCCGCCGATCATCACCACACTGCGACCCTGGACCACACGACACGCAGCAGCGAGACCTGCACAGAACAGCCACGTTTCGGGACGAACAACAGGCGCCCGAGCCAGCAGGGCGAGAGCCCCATGAGCACAGGATCCACAAGATCCAAGGCACGACCGTCGCTACCGTTTCTCACCAGCAACGGACAATCTCGAAACCGTTTTGGCATTCCGGAGACGGGCGGCTTGAAGTCCTGTCAGACTCCGTCGACTCGGTTGGACAGAACAAGGGGGCGGTCCATGGCGACGTGGCGATCAACGGATGGTCGGCGCAAGCAAACCGGCTTGGCGGTGGTGGCGTTGGCCACGATGACAGCCGCCTGTTTGAGTGCGGTGGCGGGCGAGTCTGCGAAGGCGGCGCCAGCGGCTCCCGCTTCGCCGTCCGGTGCGGCTACGGGTCGGGTAGTGGAGTTGTCGACGGCGACCTCTGATGTGTTCGTGCAGCCGGATGGTTCCTATGAGTACGTCGGGTACGCCGCGCCGGTGAACTACCGGGATGCCGATGGTGTGTGGCAGCCGATCGACAACAACCTGGTCGACGCGGCCGGGCAGACCTTTGCTGTGGAGAATGCGGCGAACAGCTACACCGTCAAGCTCCCAGAAGACGCCTCCGCGGACCCGGTCAAGATTGTTGACGGCGGCCATTCGGTGTCGTTCTCGATGGCCGGTCTGGAAGGTGACCCGTCGGTCGACGGTGCGATCGCCACCTACGAGGTCAGCGACGACACCCAGGCCATCGCCGCCGAGGTGACATATGAAGCCACCGGCCAGGGCGTCAAGGAGTCCATCATCCTCGACCAGGCACCCGCCGAGCCCGTGGTCTATGAGTTCGGACTCGAGATGAGTGCGGAGCTGAGCCCAGAACTCCGGGCGAACGGTGAGATCGAGATCCTCGACTCCAACAACCGGGTTGCCTTCACGATGCCGGCGCCGTTCATGACCGATGCAAACGAGGCCCTGTCGACCGAGGTCACCTACGAACTCGATCAGGGCACCGAGGGCGGGTGGACGTTGAGCGTCACCCCAGACCTCGCGTGGCTCCAGAGCACCGACCGCTCCTACCCGGTTGTCGTCGATCCGACGCTGAACACCAGCCCCACCAGCGATGCGTGGATCAGGGAGGAGGAGCCCACCACGAACTCCTCGACCGGGGCCCACATGCGGGTCGGCGGCATCGCCGGCCGGCAACGACGAGCGCTGCTGAAGTTCGACCTGACTCGTGCCACTTGAGCCGGATTCGCAGTTCGCGTTGATATCTGTGCTGGTCAGCGGCCTGCGGGCGGGCTGATCGACACACCCCGCGGGGCACTACGGTCGGGGTTCATGGTGTTCGTGCGGAAGGCTGCGGGCCGGTCGGGAGCGACCAAGGTCCAGATCGCCGAGCGCCGCGACGGCCGTGACGTCGTGCTTGAGCACGTCGGGACCGCCCACGACGAGGCCGAGTTGGCGGCGCTGATAGCGGTAGCCCGCAAGAAGCTCTACCCCGGCCAGGGCGAGCTGCCGCTGGAC
The DNA here is from genome assembly GCF_006494815.1 of Nocardioides sambongensis. Classification (NCBI taxonomy): domain Bacteria; kingdom Bacillati; phylum Actinomycetota; class Actinomycetes; order Propionibacteriales; family Nocardioidaceae; genus Nocardioides; species Nocardioides sambongensis. The sequence goes on along the minus strand of NZ_CP041091.1, from coordinate 666,498 downwards.
GGCATCACCAGCACGGCAGCAGATCCTCGACCGGGAACGGCGGTCATCACCAGCAAGTCGAACGCGGTGTTGTGGCAGGCCCTGCGCGCCGGCTACGACCGGCTCGGGTTCGACACCATCGGCGACGAGGCGTTCGCCCAGCTCGTCCTGGCGCGGATCGTGGAGCCGACCAGCAAGGCCGACTCACTTCGTGTTCTGGACGAGCTCGGTGTCCCGCACGCCTCGCTACGCACGATGTTCCGCTCGCTGGCCCGTGCCCAGGAGCGGGACTACCGATCGACGATCGCGGCAGCGTGCTTCCGCCACGCGCTCAGCCACGGCGACGTCAGCCTGTGCCTCTACGACGTGACCACCCTCTACTTCGAGGCCGAGAAGGAAGATCTCGACGCGGGCGGCAAGCCCGGGCTGCGCAAGGTCGGCTACTCCAAGGAACGCAGGGTCGACCCGCAGATCGTGGTCGGGCTGCTGGTCGACCGGACCGGGTTCCCCCTTGAGATCGGCTGCTTCGAGGGCAACAAAGCGGAGACGTTGACGATCTTGCCGATCATCGAGCAGTTCCAGACCCGCCACGGCCTGACGGACATGGTCGTGGTTGCTGACGCCGGGATGCTGTCCGCGACCAACCTGCGTGAACTCGACGAAGCGGGGCTGCGGTTCATCGTCGGATCACGCGTCACCAAGGCGCCCAAGGATCTGGAGTCCCACTTCCGCTGGCACGGGGATGCGTTCACCGACGCCCAGATCATCGACACCCTCACCCCACGCGACCAACGCGCCACCAAGTCGACTTCCAGCACCGGTCCGGCGGCGAGTGACCCGAACGTGCGCGCCGAGCCGGTGTGGGACCCCGAGATCCATCAGCGGTCCTGGCGCGCGGTGTGGGCCTACTCCGCGAAACGAGCAGTGCGCGACAACAAGACGCTCACGCTGCAGGAGAACAAGGCCCGTGCCGTCGTGAACGGGGAGAAGACCGCGCGGACCCCGCGGTTCGTGAAGACCAGCAACGGCAACCGGAGCCTGGACGAGGCGTCGCTGGCCAGAGCCCGGCGGCTGGTCGGGTTGAAGGGCTACGTCACCAACATCCCCGCCACCGTGATGGGTCCCGGGGAGATCATCGCCAGCTATCACGACCTGTGGCGAGTCGAGCAGTCGTTTCGGATGTCCAAGACCGACCTGAAGGCCCGGCCGATGTTCCACCACACCCGCGATGCGATCGAGGCGCACCTGACCATCGTGTTCGCTGCACTCGCCATCGCGCGTCACCTTCAAGACGCCACCGGGCTTACCATCCGCAAGATCGTGCAGACCCTGCGTCCGCTACAGCAGGTCACCGTCCGGATCGCCGGCCACGAGCACCTCGCGAACGACCCGCTCACACCCGGCGCCGCCGCCATCCTTCACGCCCTGGACACCGCTGCCGAGTGACACACCCCGGTGGCACGACTCAGGGGCCCACATGCGGGTCGGCGGCATCGCCGGCCGGCAACGACGAGCGCTGCTGAAGTTCGATGTCTCCAACCTGCCCGCCACGGCAACCATCTACAGCGCGAGCCTCGACCTCTACGTCGACTCCACCCAGACCACCGGGTCCGGAAACCACGACTTCACCGCCCGTCGAGTGAGCGAGGCGTGGATCGACTCGGCCGTCACGTGGAACAAGAGGACCGCCGCGCAGACGTGGACCACGCCCGGTGGCGTGTGGAACAGCTCGAGCCCGGTGGTGAACATGAACGGCGGCACCAGCGGCTACCGGTCCTTCGAGGTCGACGGCATCGTCAAGAGCTGGGTCAACAACGGGATCGACAACCACGGAATCCTCATCCGACAGAACGAGGCATCCGACCGCGTCATCTGGTTCCGATCCGTCGACAACGCCACCAACCAACCCCGCCTCAAGGTCACCTACGAGTTGATCAACAACGCGCCCGACGCGCCACTTCGGGTCGACTTGTCACCGTCCAGCGGACAGTACGCTTCCCTGACGCCGACCCTGCGTACGTATGTGTCCGATCCTGACGAGGACGACACGGCAGCTGAGATTGCCATCTACCAGGGAGGCACGCCGGTATGGACATACCAGACGCCTACGTCTCCCTCAGGCACAGCCATCGAGGTTGTCGTTCCGAGCGGGACCCTGACGGCAGGGGGCGCCTACACAGTCAAGGCTCGCGGGAGCGACGGATCGCTGAACTCGTCATGGTCCTCGAGCCAGCCGTTCGTTGCCGCGCCGTTGCCATCTGTACCACACGATCTAGCTGCTACCCCATGCACGGGCGATTGTGCTACGCCCGAACTTTTCGTGTCTTCGCTCACTCCGACCTTTACTGTCCAGTCCGAGGCACCGAGCGGCGCGTCAATCACCTTCGCCTGGGAGTTACTCTCGGCTGAGGGAGAGCAGATCCTCACCCACACGAGCACGCCAGCGACTGGCTCCCTTGGGACCTGGACTCTTCCCGCCGGGCTGATCAGTAATGGTGACTATTACTTTCTCCGAGCTCAAGCGCAGACCGCCTACAATTCGGGCTGGTCGGAGCCGGTGGAGTTCGGGGTAGAGACGTCTCCGCCACCTGCGGGCGACGTGGACCCGCAAGGCGCACTGACTGACGCTGAGATAGATCCGAATGGCGTCGCTGAAGCTCCCTTGGATGTGGCGCCCTATCAGGTGATGCCCGCAGGTGATGCAGCTTCGATCCTCGCGGAAACCGCGACTCCTCCCGCTACTGAGGCCCTGGGGCGTCCACTGCGACACAATTCGATCACCCGAGCGACCCTGGGCCAGACATTCCGTACTCAGGCTGGGCTGCATGTGGCGCGTTCGACGGCAAGTACAAAGTCGTAAAGGACTACACCCGCTATGCCTGGCACTCTCGAATGGAGCGATACTACGCTCGCCTTTACTGCGGGATCTATGAACCAGAGCCCGATCTGAGCCTGTTTGGCTACCGTCACATTAAAGATCGTCACGCAGGGCAGTTCTCGAAATGGTCGTGGATGATAGGTCGACAATGGCAGGATCTCGCGGGATGGATGATGAAGTGGGCACTGTCGGACCCCGACAAAGCGACGGTCCCCAACGCTACCCGCTTCTGCTATCAGCGTAGATTCTTCTTGATGTATGGGGCAGACGATCCCTACCGAGTTCGGGTCGTAATGTGGCTCGGCAAAACAGGTGTCAGAATCATGAGTCTCGCTCCAACAAACGCAAGTGGAAAAGGCCCATGCAAGGGCCCAGAATCGGCTATGACCAAGAATGATCCAGACGCGCGCTGATAACGCGAACCCGTCGAGCCGATAGACTGTTTGGCATGGAAGACAACCGCACCACGCCGCAGTCTGACGACCTGCCGCAGATTAGGTCCGTTCGAATATCGGACGACCCATACGCCGGACCGTTCTGGGAGGACGGCGTCCACATATCATCCCACTACGACGAGTTGTCTGCATGGATCGGAATCTCGAAAGAACTCTTCGATAAGATCGCCGCCTGGCACGGGACCTTCAATGCCAATGCGACCCCACCGAGATGGGACCCCGATCGCGACGAATGGATCGCAGAGAAAGAGCGGCGTCGGTCGAAACTGACAAAAGAACTGCGGGCAGAAATCGGCGGAAGGTTTCGTATTGACCCCACTCCGGGTAGGTGACTAGTAGTTGTCGGCGTGCCTCCTACGCTGGAGATAGGCCTTCGCCGGGCTCCCTTCTGTCCGAAATCTGGCGTGTCCCAAGACGCGACATAACTGGCTTCTGAGCAGTCACCCCACCCACCCCGGCACCTCGCAGCGCCTTGCAGAAGCATGTGACACCCCGGTGGCGATTCGACACCTGCAAGGCACGAAGCGGCCAGCGCCCAGCTGCCGCGAACCCCTTGGGAGCCTGCCGATGTCGATCCCCACCCAGATGAGCCTGACCGGGTTCATCGCCAGCCCGCCCGAGATCCACTTCTCCGAATCCGGTACCGCCCGGATGCACGCCCGCATCGGGTGCGAGCACTACCGCAAAGAAGTCGATGGGTCGTTCACCAAGCTCGACCCGACCTTCCACGACCTCGTCGTCTTCGGCGACACCGCCCTGAAGGCCTACGAGCGATTCCGCAAGGGCGATGCGTTCCTCGCCTCCGGCTACATCCACGAATACGAAGTCCCGCCGGCGACACCACCCGGATCAAGGAACAGTTCGTCGCCCGCCGGATCGGACACGACACCAACCGCACCCGGTACGACGTACAACGCCGCCGCCTCGATCCCCCGGCACCCACAGCACAGCAGGCCGTGTCCGAGCAAGCTCCGGCCGTAGGGCACTGACTATGACGGTGCCGCCGCCGGCGATGGGTGCGGACCATCAGCCGGACCATCAGTCGGACTATCGCCCGGATGAGTCCGCGATCCCGATCAGTCCGGTCAACTGGCTCACCCTCACCCCGGACGAGGCCCGCAACGAGCTCATCGACCTCGACCGCTGGGTCGACTTCCTCCGCATCACCTACGGACTGCCGCCCACGATCCTGCCGCCCTACTGGCACCGCCACGACGAACTGATCTGGGAGCTGTCCGCACTCCACCTGCACTGGCTCAACAGCTACGCCCCCGACGCGCCACTGTCCGCGCCGATCAACTGGCACCACGACTTCACCCTCGCCCGCGCCCGGCTGCGCGACTGGGTCGCCCTCAACGGCACACGCCTCGACCACGACCGCCCCACCCGGACCACCACCTGGCCCGGCGAACCCACCCCACCGGCCACGACCGAGGTCGCCATCACCGACCGCGCCGCCGACTTCCGGGCCTTCCTCGCCGAAGACCACGCCCAACGCCTCGCCCGCACCCATACCTGGCCGTAACCCGGCCTCAACCCGCCGAGGCGCGGTCGGCATCCACAGCACCCGTGCCCAACAACCAGCAGTGCCGTACGCGGCACCGACGCTGGCCGAACCACCACTCCACCCGGACTCGTCCCACCCCGTGCTCGTCAGGAGGCCGCTCATGCTGCTCGCCGACGCCATCGCGATCGCCGAAGCCAGGACCTACCTCGCCGCTCTCGCCGACACCGCCACCACCCTCGACGGATCACTCGCCTACGAGCTGACACTGCTCAGCCTCGACACCGCCTACGCCGACGACGTACCCGCCCTCGACAACACCTTCCACCCACCCGACACTGCCGCGCTGCACGCCATCGCGGCCGCCGCGATCAGCACGCTGGCCTCCCACGGACTCGACCCGCTCCAGGTCGAGCTCCTCCACGCGATGCTCGACGACGCCCGCACCCAAGACCGGCAGCCTCCAGACAAGCAGAATCCAGACCATCCGCAGGGCGAGTCCTGATGTACGGCGAGACCGGGCAGATGCTCCGCACCGAACTCACCGCCCTGCTGCACCAACACCGCGTCCGGCACTACCTCCAACAGGCTGAACAGGCTGAACAGTCCACCGCGTCCCGCGAGACCAGCGAGACCAGCGCAGGAGTCGAGCGGGCAAGCGGCCTGCTCCTGCAGTACCGCCTCTCGGTGCTGACCTGGTGCATCCAAGCCTGCACCGCCGCCCAACCCCTGGCGTTCAGCAACCAACCACCCGCCAAGTCCAACCCGTTCCACCCAAACCCCGGCGCTGGTGGCGTCGTCCACCCGCTCCTCAAACTGCTCCGCGACAACCGCGAACAGCAGGACACGAACCTGCCCACCCTCGCCGAACTCACCACGCCCCACACGGTCCCGCTGGTCGAGCACTGGCGCGCCGCCGCCAAAGCAGCCGCCCTCGCCGAGCACGACATCGGCGGCACCGACACCCACGGCATCCTCACCACGCCCCAAGCCCAAGCACTGGTCGGCGACGTCGCCGCGATCACCCAAGCCCTCGTCGTACTCGACCGCCGCTACCACCTACTCCCCGGCTGGCAGCCCCTCGCCCACCCCCAACGACTCGGGTGGGCAACCCTCGCCGCCGCGCTCGACACCGGCCTCGGACAACCCGACTACACCATCGACAAACTCGGCTGGCAGCCCCTCGTCCGCTCCATGCGCGGCGCAGCCAAACCAGGCGTCCTCGGTGTCCTCCAGGCCGAACACAACCTGCTCCACGCCCTCAAAGGACTCCCCACCGCCCGCGACCTACGCCTCATCGTCGATTCCCAACGCCGCGTCACCACCACCCTCGCGGTCCTCGCCGCACCGGTCGACCAACGCCTCCACGACGCCTTCACCCGCCGCGCCCAGAGCTACGCCGACCTCCACCGCGCGCTCCGTGACATCGGAGGCCTACTCGGCCACGGCAAGGCCGCGGTCGCCCAAGCCGCCACCCTCGCCACACGAACCACCAAACTCACCGGCAACGAGATCGTCGAACCCCGCCAACTCGCCGCCTTCCACAACCTCTTCACCCGCGTCGACAACCGCATCGCCGACATCGTCGAACACGCCATCGCCGGCGGCACCTACCTCCAACGCACCACTCTCCCCGAGCTCGCCGACACCGGCGCTCCTGTCCTACGCCTGCGCGAGCGCTACACCCCATCACCGAACCAACCCAAGTCGAGGCCATCACCATCGTCCGCAACCGGATCCGGCCCGAGCACCCAGTGCCACGAACAACCGCCAACCAAGACCCCAGCCGACCGGCCCTCCACACCGCGCTCAGTTACCGAGCCCGTGAGGAGTCACCGCCGACACTCCATCAGTAGGGCGCGGAGCGAGGCGCACTCCGACTACGTCTGATAGGCACGCTGACTACGCCTGGTGGACACGCACTAGGCAACCTCGTCGTCAGACTCGGCGGAGTCGAGCAGGTCGAGGAGGTCCTCCTCGGCGTCGTCCGCCGGCTGCTTGAGCAGGGCACCGTCCGGGTTGACCGAGCGCAGTGTGCGCTCGAGGACGTTCGCGGGACCGAAGTCGATCGTCTGGTCGGGTTCGATGTAGTGGCCTTCGGTGATCGCGGTCGAGGTGTGGCCCAGGTGAGCAGCTGCGGCGTCGACGCCGAGACCACGGGCAATGACGGTGGCGCCGGTGCGGCGATACCAGCGTGGTGAGATGCCCGTCTGCTCGAGTCCGGCCAGCTCCAAGAAGGCGCGAAACGTGCGGCGGAAGTTGGCCATCGTCAGCGGCCCACCATGGCGGTTGTGGAAGATGGTCCACTCCCGCTGTTCCGGCGTCATCAGGCTGAGGCGACGCCGGATCACTTGAGCCGCGAACTCCGGAACCGGGATCTGGCGGACCGAGGCATCGGTCTTCGGCCGATCCTGGCGGAAGGTGCCCTCGCCTTTCCGGAGCACGACGGTGCCCCGCACGTGCGCAACCATTCCGTTTCTGCCGTCGTCGACGTCCAGTGGACGCAGGGCGAGGACCTCGCCAGGCCGCATGCCGGTGCCGAGCAGGATCTCGATGGCGTCTCGGACCTTGTCGTCGGGCTTGGGGCCCTTGGCGTCCGGACCCGTGCGCCAGCGAGCGGCGGCCGATCGGATCGCAGCGATCTGTTCCAGCGTCAGGGCCTGAGGTGTTCCCTTGGGCTTCCGCAGCGGCGAAGTCCCCTCGACTGGGTTCCGTCCGATCGCGTCGTGCCGCAGCGCGAAGCCGAAGAGCTGGTTGAGCAGGGTGCGCGAGTGTTTGGCACGTGAGTACGAGACCTCGGCCTCGCGCTGGAGGAAGACCTCGACGCGACCGGTGGTGATCTCGCCGAGCGTGTAGTGCTCGAAGAACGGCTGCACGTGCAGACGCAGGTCGTCGCGGTAGTTGTCCTTGGTGCTCTCTGAGATGTCGCGCCCTTCGAGGTCGGACAGCCACAGCTGGGCCAGGTCGACGAAGGGACTCTGCAGGCCGAGCAGCCCTCCTTGGCCGTAGCCGGGCCGCGCCAGAAGCCTTCGCTTGAGCTCGGAGACCGCGCGGCTTGAAGTGGTGCCGGTGGCCTTGACCTGGCGAAGCTGTCCGTCGGTGTCGCGGAAGCGCGTCCGCGCCATGTAACGCCCGCGGCGCGACCGTCGGACGCTGATCGACCCGAAGGTTCCGATCGCGGTGCGGGGCCGCCCACTCATCGTCTACCGCTTCCCGGATGGCGCTCGAGGTCCTCCTCCTCGAGTCGATGCAGCCAGGCCTCGATCTCTGAGTGGCGGAACCGGAGGTGCCGGCCGACGCGGAAGCCAACCGGGCCACGGTCCTGGCTGCGCAGGTCGTAGAGCGTTTGGATGCCGACGCCGAGGAGCTCGGCGAGCTCCTTCAGCGAGAAGGTCGGCTCGAAGCGGTCGTGGAGCTGGACGTCGTCCGGGTCATCAGCGCTCTCAAGGATTGTCCGAGTCGCTGTGCGAGATGTGGCGTGAGCGTTCATACCGACCAGGTGCGCGAAGAGCGCCGAACAGCGACGAGACCCAGCGAGATGACTCGGAGCCGGTGCGAAAGTGCGTGAGTTTCTGGTGCTTTTCTGGTCCCACTGCATGGGTGTCCTCTCGGTGAGGACCCAGCACGTCTCCTGGTCGAACGACAGAATCCGCAGGCCAGAAGCGATTTTCACTTCCGTCCTGCGGACCCGTTTGGTGGAGCTGAGGGGACTCGAACCCCTGACCCTCTGCATGCCATGCAGATGCGCTACCAGCTGCGCCACAGCCCCAAACTCTGTGCCGTCCTCTCGGACAACGACGTGAATACTAGCCAACACCTCCACGAGACCGAAATCGGGGGTCCACCCCGTCGCTCGGGGCTCGCGGCGACGCTCAGAACGGCAGGTCGTAGCCGGCCAGCCGCCAGCGCCCGTCGGCCTCCTCGAGCACCACGCGGCCGCAGTTGCCGAGCCCCTTGAGGTCGGCAGTGGCCGAGAGCGGCCAGCCCAGCCGGACCGCGGTGCCGATCTTGATGGCAGCCCCGTGGGAGACCACGACGGCGGTGCCGTGCTCCCCCAACGCGTCGGCGACGTCGACCAGGGCGGCCCGGTAGCGCGACGCCACCTCCTCGGGCGACTCGGCGCCGGGGATGCCGCGCCACTCCCCGGCACGGAACCGGGCGAACTCCGCGGGTGCGAGCGCGGCGTACTCGTCGTGGGTCAGCCCCTGACGGTCCCCCAGGTGGAACTCCCGCACCCGCACGTCGTACGACGCGGAGAGCCCGGTCGCCTCGGCGACCGCCTCCGCGGTGGCTCGAGCCCGCTTCAGGTCCGAGGAGACCAGCAGCGTCGGCTCCATCGCCGCCACCACCGGCGCGACCGTCTTGGCCTGGAGCAGCCCGGTCGCGTCGAGCTCGGAGTCGAGCTGACCCTGGATCCGCCGCTCGGCGTTCCAGGCGGTCTGACCGTGGCGGAGCAGGACGATCCGGCGCGTCATGGTCGCCGGCTCAGACGTCGTCGGTGGTGCCGGTCCCCGGCGCGGGCGGGCCGTGCACCTCGGCCGGCAGCTCGATGGCCGGGCAGTCGCGCCACAGCCGCTCGAGCGCGTAGTACTCCCGCTCCTCGGAGTGCTGGACGTGCACCACGATGTCGCCGTAGTCGAGCAGCACCCAGCGACCGTCGGTGCGGCCCTCGCGCCGGATCGGCTTGGCGTCGGCCTCGCGGAGCTTGTCCTCGATCTCCTCCACGATCGCCCGGACCTGTCGGTCGTTGGCGCCGGTGGCGAGGAGGAACGCGTCGGTGATCGCGAGCTGCTCGCTGACGTCGAAGGCCACCAGGTCGGTGGCCAGCTTGTCGGACGCCGCCCGGGCGGCGATCCGGATGAGGCCGACGGCGTGGTCGGTGGCGGTCATGCTTCTCCTGACTCAGCCACGGCTATAGAGCCGGTGCTTGGTGATGTACTGGACGACGCCGTCGGGCACGAGGTACCAGACGGGCTGTCCCTGGGCCTGCCGGGTGCGGCAGTCGGTGGACGAGATGGCGAGCGCAGGCACCTCGAGCATGGTGACCCGGTCCGAGGGCAGCGCCGAGAGGGTGCCGGGGTCCATCTCCGCACCCGGCCGGGTGCAGCCGACGAAGTGCGCGAGCCGGAACAGTTCGTCCGCGTCGCGCCAGCTGAAGATGTCGGTCAGTGCGTCGGCGCCGGTGATGAAGAAGAGGTCGGCGTCCGGACGCTCGGCACGCAGATCGCGCAGGGTGTCGGTGGTGTACGTCGGCCCGTCGCGGTCGATGTCGACCCGGCTGACGGTGAACCGCGGGTTGGCCGCCGTGGCGATCACGGTCATCAGGTAGCGGTGCTCGGCCGGCGAGACCTCGCGGTCGGCCTTCTGCCACGGACGGCCGGTGGGGACGAAGACGACCTCGTCCAGGTCGAACCATCCCTGGACCTCGGAGGCGGCGACCAGGTGGCCGTGGTGGATCGGGTCGAAGGTGCCGCCCATCACCCCGATCCTGGCACGTCGTGCCGGCGCGGTCACCGCACCGCTCCCACGTCGTGCTCCGGCTGCGGGATCAGCTGTGCTCGCGACCGCCGCCGAAGGCGACGAGACCGATCAGCAGCAGCAGGAGGAGGGCGAAGACACCGCCACCGACTACCCACGGGTTGATGCCACCTTCACCGTGCCCTTCGGCCGCGGTGACGACAGCGAGGGCGGTCTGGTTGATCAGCATGAGCGAATCCTAGCCGCCGCGGGCCCCGGGGGCCGATCCGAGGCCTCTCCCGTCCTCGCCGCCCCGTCGCCCGCCGGTCGGACCGCGGGGTCAGTGCAGGGCGAAGTCGACGCCCAGGAAGAGCAGGCTGAACCGTAGTGACCGGCCCAGGAAGACGGTGGGCACGAAGATCCACATCGGCATCTTGAGGATGCCGCCGACGGCGGCCATCACCAGCAGCGGCGGGATGCCCACGGAGGCGGCGACGAACATGATCGTCGCCGCGTAGACCGGGCGCCCCTGGGTGCGCTCGACCCAGCGTTCGTAGCCGCTGCGGATCTTCGGGAGGAGAGCTTGCGCTGCGCCCATTTCGAGTCGATCCCCCGGCGGGCGACCTCGTACCAGATCACCTTGCCGACGGTCGCCCCGGCGCCGGCGGCGATGCCCAGCGAGACCGCCTGCACCGGGCCCGGAGCGGCGGCCCCGGCGCCCAGGATGTAGACCTCGATCGGCAGGAACGGCAGAAGAGCGGACGCGATGGAGAACGCGAACGTCGTCAGCCACAGGATCACGCCGGTGATTCCCTCTGCTCCGCCCCCCGGCCCCGCTCGGTGGCCTGCGGGGTGGCCGTCGGGATCGGGATCCCCAGCCGGAGCAGCCAGCCCAGCGAGACGCACTTGAGCACCAGCAGGGCGATCGCGATCGCCAGGCCGAGCCACACCCAGCCGGTGACCAGCAGCAGCACCGCGAAGAGACCCGAGTTCGCCGCCTTCCCCAGACGGGACCAGTTCCACAGGTAGATCCGGCGATCGACCACGTGGAAGTAGTTGGGACTGCGGATCGGCCAGGCCAGGAAGGCCAGCGAGAGATACATGTCGATGACCATGAACTCGAACAGGTAGACCCCGACCGGCAGGGCGATCCAGGTCATCGGCTCGTCGCTGAAGAAGCCCGACGGCTGCAGCCAGACCAGGCCGAGGTAGAACGCGGCGCAGCTGAGCCGGTCGCACATCATGTCGACCACGGCACCGATCCGCGTCTCGCAGTCGAACCAGCGGGCCCACTCGCCGTCGAGGCTGTCGCCCACCCAGTAGACGACCAGTCCGGCCACGAGCAGCGTCAGACTGCCCTCGTGGGCCGCCCACAACGAGAGCACCAGCGTGGCGAAGGTCCGGATCAGGGTGATCACGGTGGCCCCGGTGAGAAGCCGTTCGGTCGCCGGATCAGCCATGATCCGCTCCGGGGTTCCTGCCATGGTGCGAAACCTACCCCTGCTCACCCCGCCGACCGTGCACCGGCCGCGACTCGTGGCGCACCCGTCGGCAACGGTTCACCGGGTCGACATCTGCTCCCCCTACGGTGCCGAGGTGCCCGTGCTCGCCGTCACGCTCGCCGTGCTGTTCGCCTCGGCCAGCGCGCTGACCACGGCGGCGTCCACCGCGCTGCAGCACCACGCGGCCAGCACCGTCGTCCTCGGCGACACCGGTCTGCTGCGCCGCCTGGCGCGCCGTCCGGTGTGGCTCGCGGCGCTGGCACTCGGCCCGCTGGGCTTCACCTGGCACGCCCTGGCCCTCCAGCACGGTCCGATCTCGCTGGTGCAGCCGATCGTCATCGTCGGGATCGTCGCAGCGCTGCCGCTGAGCACCGCCCTCGCCGGCAGCCGGACCACCCCGGCCGGGCTGCGCGCTGCCCTCGCCACGGTGGCCGCCCTGGCGCTGTTCCTCCTGGTGACCTCGCCGAGCGACGCACCCGGTGGCGGCGCCGACCCGACCCGCCTGGCGCCGGCCACCGCGGCGACCCTCCTGGCCGCCCTCGGCTGCCTGGCCGCCTCGGTACGACGCCGTGGCGCACGCGCCGGCTGGCTGGGCAGCGCCTCGGGCCTGCTGTTCGGCCTGATGGCGGTGCTGGTCGAGGTGGTGGTCGGGGCGGTGGCGGACGCCGCGAGCCCCGCGGGCGGTGTGATGGCGGTGGCGGCGAGCTGGCCGCCGTACGTGCTGTGTGTCGCGGGGTGCGGCGGCCTGGTGGTGAACCAGTTCGCCTACCGCGCGGCCGGGCTGGCGGCGTCGATGCCGCTGCTCAACGTGGTCAACTGCGTGGTCACCCTGGCGTTCGGGGTGCTCGTGCTCGGCGAACGGTGGAGCACCTCGCCGTTCTCGTTGGCGATCGGTGCGGTGGCACTGGCCGTGGTACTGCGTGGCCTGTGGGTGTTGGGACGCTCCGCCGGTGCGCGCAGCGGGCCCGACGGACCCGGCGCCAGGTCCGGCTCAGCGGATGTGGCCGTCGCCGATCACGACGTACTTGGTGGAGGTCATCTCGGGCAGGCCCATCGGGCCGCGGGCGTGCAGCTTCTGGGTGCTGATCCCGATCTCGGCGCCGAACCCGAACTCTCCCCCGTCGGTGAACCGCGTTGAGGCGTTGACCAGCACCGCGGCGGAGTCGACCTCGGCGACGAACCGACGCGCGGCGGCCTGGTCCTCGGTCACGATCGCGTCGGAGTGCTGGCTGGACCAGGTGCGGATGTGGTCCAGCGCGGCGTCCAGGTCCGGCACCACCCCGGCGGCCAGGTCGAGCGAGAGGTACTCGGTGGCCCAGTCCTCGTCGGTCGCTGCCACCACGTCGTCATAGGCGCGGAAGGCGGCGTCGCCGTGGATCGTGACGCCGGCCTCCTGGAGCGCGGTGACCACCCGGGGCAGGAACCGCTCGGCGACGGCGGCGTGGACCAGCAGCGACTCGGCGGCGTTGCAGACCGACGTGCGGTGGGTCTTGGCGTTCACCACGATCGCCAGCGCCTTGTCCAGGTCGGCGCCCGCGTCCACATAGACGTGGCAGTTGCCGACGCCGGTCTCGATGACCGGCACGGTGCTCTCCTCGACCACCGACCGGATCAGGCCGGCGCCGCCGCGTGGGATCAGCACGTCGACGTCCCCACGTGCCCGCATCAGCGCCTTCACGCTGTCGTGGGTGTCGCCGGGGACCAGCTGGATCGCGTCCTCGGGGAGCCCGGCACCACCGACCGCGTCACGCAGCACATCGACCACCGCCCGGTTGCTGTGCCGGGCCGAGGAGCTGCCGCGCAGCAGCACCGCGTTGCCCGACTTCAGGCAGATGCCGGCGGCGTCGGCGGTCACGTTCGGGCGGGCCTCGTAGATCATCCCGACCACGCCGAACGGCACGCGCACCTGACGCAGCTCGAGGCCGTTGGCGAGCACGTTGCCGCGGACCACCTCGCCCACCGGGTCGGCCAGCCCGGCGACGTCCCGCAGGCCCTGGGCCATCGCCGCCACCCGGGCACCGGTCAGCCGGAGCCGGTCGATGATGTTGGCCGGGGTCCCGTTCGCCTCGGCCGCCGCGACGTCACGGCCGTTGGCCTCGAGCACCTCCTCGACCCGCTCGTCCAGCGCATCGGCCATCGCCTGCAGCGCTGCGTCCTTGGTGGCGCGGGTGGTGATCGCCAGTGCCCGTGACGCGGTCCGGGCGCGCCGCGCGGTCGCGGTCACCGCGGCCGTGATGTCGGTGGCGTCGGTGCTCTCGGGGCGGCCGGGGTCGGCGATCGTGCTCACCGCACCAGCCTAGTGAGCGCGCGGGCGCGGTCGGCTCGGCGTCTCACCCGACCGGCGCCACAGGAAGATCACAGAAACCCGGCGCGGCGAGGCAACTTTCCTCCACCCTGGAGCGTCTTAGGTTCACCGACCCGGAGAGGACCACCTGTGAACCCCATCCCCGCGGGCACCGCCGCCCGCACCGCGCCCGCACGGCACGGATCCTGCTGGCGAGCGCCGCGCTGTGCGCCCCGCTGCTGCTCGCCGTCTCCGGCGCACCGTCGGTCGCCGGCGAGCCCGACGACCCACAGGCCGCCGCGGCGGACGCGCCCCGGCTGCACCTCACCGCTCCGCGCCGACAGACCGCCTACGCCGAGGGCAGGTACCTCTACAGCGACCTCGGCGTCCGGATGGTCGCGGAGGGCGCCGACCTCCGGCTCGACCTGACCCGGGCGGACTACTCCTCCCCGATCGTGGTCTCCCGTCGCGACGCGACCGGCAGCACCGTCCTCGGGTCGGACCTCACCAGCTCCTTCAACCAGCTCGACGGGTTCCTCCGGATGCGGTTCACGCCCCTGGGGGCGAAGGCGAAGCGCCCCTTCACCCGGGTCGCCGGTGCCTGCCTCGGCTCGATCAGCGAGCGGATCCGCCCCGACGCCGACCCGCGCTCGCCGTACCCGACCTACTGCCGCTACAACCCCTACAGCCTGGGCGCGGTCCAGGGCATCGCCGACGGGTACGCCGCCTCCGTCCTGGTCCCCTACGGCCCGATGAAGAGCGTTCCGGCGGGCCGCTACCGGGTCGAGATCCGAGTCTCCGCGCCGTGGGCGGACGCACTGGGCATCAGCGCTACCGACCGGCTGCGCACCAGCACGCTGCGCGTGCGCCACTACGACGACTGCGACCGCGGGTGTCGTCGTACGGCTCCGCAGCCGCGGTCGGTGGCGCCGCGCCCGAGAGCCCAGCGGCCCGACGCCCAGCGCGCGATCGACCCGGCCGAGGTGCCGGCGGACTACCCCAAGCCGGACCTGCGGGCGCTCCCCGCCTGGGGGCTGCGGATCTCGCGCAACGGCGACTTCCTGCAGTTCTCCGCCACCGTGTGGAACGGGGGGAACTCACCGCTGGTGGTGGACGGGTTCCGCCGGGGCGGCAAGGGCGTGATGGACGGGTACCAGTACTTCTTCGACGCCGATGGCGAGCAGCTGCCCGACTACGCGCAGGTCGGCGAGTTCGAGTGGGACCCGAAGCCCACCCACCTGCACTGGCACTTCCGCTCCTTCGCCGCCTACTCCCTGCTGCCCGTCGGCCACACGCCCGAGGCACCGGACGGTCACGACGACCACCACGGCGTGCAGTCGCGCAAGGAGGCGTTCTGCCTGGCCAACACCGACGCGGTCGACCTGACCGGCGACGGAGCCCAGTGGAACGTGGACAACAGCGACCTCGCCACCGCCTGCGGCGACGAGGGCTCGCTGTCCATCCGCGAAGTGCTGGCGGCCGGGTGGGGTGACACCTACGCCCAGTTCCGTGCCGGCCAGTCGTTCAACCTCAAGGGCCTGCCCAACGGTTGCTACAACGTGTGGGTGGAGGGCAACCCGATCCTCGACCACGACACCGACGCCCGCACGCTGGTCGAGTCCGACTACTCCAACAACACCGCCAAGCGGCGGGTGTGCATCGGGGGCAGGCCGGGCGCCCGGACGATCCGGCACCTGCAGCCGATCGGCGACATCGACGAGAACGACACCGGCGGCTACTTCCGCCGCTGACGCGACGCCCGGGGACGCGAGACGCCCCGCCCGGTCGGACCGGGCGGGGCGTCTCGTGCTGTCGGTGGGCCGCCCGCTGTGGGCGTCCGCGGTCGATCAGCCCTTGCGCTTCTCGACCTCCGCGGTCACCGCCGGGAGGACGGTGTGCAGGTCGCCGACGACGCCGAAGTCGACGAGCTCGAAGATCGGCGCCTCCTCGTCCTTGTTGACCGCGACGATCGTCTTCGAGGTCTGCATGCCGGCACGGTGCTGGATCGCGCCGGAGATCCCGTTGGCGACGTAGAGCTGCGGGGAGACCACCTTGCCGGTCTGACCGACCTGGAAGGTGTGCGGCTTCCAACCGGAGTCCACGGCGGCACGCGAGGCACCGACCGCCGCGCCCAGCGCGTCGGCCAGACCCTCGACGGCCTCGAAGTCACCACCGGTGCCACGACCGCCGGAGACCACGATCGCGGCCTCGGTCAGCTCCGGACGACCGGTGGACTGACGCGGCTGCGCGGCGACGATCTGGGCGCCCTTGGCGGCATCGGAGACGGTGGCGGCGAACTCCTCCACCGCACCGGCACCGGCACCCTCCTCCGGAGAGGCCGCGTTCGGCTTCACGGTGATGATCGGGATGCCCTGGGTGACCTTGGCGGTCACGGTGAAGTTGCCCGCGAAGACCGACTGGGTCGTCACCGCACCGCCGTCGGCACCGGCGACGACGTCGACGGCGTCGGTGATCAGGCCCGAGGAGAGCTTGATCGCCAGGCGCGCCGCGATCTCCTTGCCCTCCGCGGACGACGGGATCAGGATCGCGGACGGCGAGGCCTTCTCGGCGATCTGCTGCAGCACCTCGGCCTTCGGAGCCACCAGGTAGCCCTTGATCTCGGTGTCGTCGACGACGTACACCTTCTCCGCGCCGTAGCCCTTCAGCGCCTCTGCCGCGGCCGAGGCCTTGTCGGCGCCGCCGATGAAGACGGCCGAGGGCTCACCGAGCCGCTTGGCGATGGCCAGCAGCTCGTAGGAGGGCTTGCGGACCGCACCGTCGACGTGGTCGACGAGAACCAGAACTTCAGACATAGCTACTCCCTCGTCCTCAGATGAACTTCTTCGAGGCGAGGAACTCGACCAGCGCGCCCGCGCCCGAGCCGTCCTCGTCCTTCACGATCTCACCGGCGGTCCGCGGCGGACGAGCGGCGGTCTCCTCCACGGCGGTCCACGCCGCGTCCTGGCCGACCTGGCCCGCGTCGACACCGAGGTCGCCCAGCGAGTAGGTCTCCAGCGGCTTCTTCTTCGCGGCCATGATGCCCTTGAAGGAGGGGTAGCGCGCCTCACCGGACTGGTCGGTGACCGAGAGCACCATCGGCATCCGGCCACCGATCACCTCGGTCGCGGTGTCACCGTCGCGCTTGATCCGGACCTGGTCGCCCTGCGACTCCACGACCGCGGCCATGGTCACCTGCGGCAGGCCCAGGCGCTCGGCCAGCATGGCCGGGACCACGCTCATCCCGGCATCGGTCGAGGCCATGCCGCACATCACCACGTCGGGCTGGCCGATCTTCTCGATCGCCTTGGCCAGCACCAGCGAGGTGGCGATGGCGTCGGAGCCCGCGATGGCCTCGTCCGAGACGTGGACGCCGGCGTCGGCACCCATCTGCAGCGCCTTGCGGACCGCGTCGACGGCCTTCTCGGGGCCGATCGTCACCGCGGTCACGGTGACCTCCTCGTCGGCGCGCTTCTCCTTCATCTGGAGCGCCTGCTCGACGGCGTACTCGTCGAGCTCCGACAGCAGACCGTCGACGCCTTCACGATCAACAGTGTTGTCCGACTCGAACCGCCGGTCGGCGGTGGCGTCGGGCACGTACTTCACACAGACGACAATGTTCATGGTTGTGGCCGCAACGGCCCCTTCCTGTGCACTTTGGGTCCCACCAGCGGGGAGATGTGTCCCGGGATGGACGGCGTTGGGCAGGCTACCGCCCGCCGTTACTCACTGGAAACCGAACGTGAGTTGGCTAACTCACATCCGCTCCGCACCTCACGGCCTGATGATGCGCTCGACGACCCGGCCGACCACCAGGTAGGCCACCGCGGCGGCGCCGTAGTTGGCGAGCGCCGTCTTCACCAGCGCGTTCTTCGCGTCGGCGCCGGGCTCCCAGACCGGGTTGTCCAGGTCGAACAGCCCCAGGTCGAGGACGTCGGCGAGGTCGCGCACCGCGCGCACCAGGGCGTTCCCCCCGTTGGCGTCCAGCGCGAAGCTGAACGCCGCGGCCGCCATCACCAGGGCGGCCGCCAGGAAGAGTGCCCACACCACCCTCGCCGCGATGCCGCGCACCCGGGCGGTGCCGAGCCTCCGGGAGCCGCCGGAGGGGCTCTCGCTGGATACGTCGTTCTTGCTGGTCTTCTCGCTCATCGATCACTTTCCGCGTCGGAGGTGGCCAGTCCACCGGACGCCCGGCCTGCGGTGGCATTGTGCCCGTTCTGCGGCGACACTGCAGCACGCGTCCGTCCGAGCACCCGTCGGGAACCGTAACGACGCCACCGCCTCCGGCGTTACACCAGTGGTCACGGGCGAGGCGGAGTCATGGGGGCTTCCTCGCCCGTGATCGACGTCCGCCGGCGGGTCGGTCGGGTTCTCTAGGCTGGGCGCGTGGCTTCCACCCCTGCGCTGATCCCGGTCGACGTCCATGCGGCCCTGGTGGCCGGTCTGCTGCCCGACCCCGCGTCCCTGCTCGTCGAGCCGCTGGCCGCCGACTGGACCGAGACGGTCCGCCGCGACGACGCGCTGGGTCGAGTGGTGGCCGCCCCGGTCGTCTCGCCCGAGGACCTGCCGGTGTTCGACAACTCCGCGATGGACGGCTACGCCGTGCGCGCCGCCGAGATCGCCGCCGCCGACGACCACACCCCGGTCACCCTGCCGGTGTCGGCGGACATCCCGGCCGGCGCCGCCCGGGGCACCCTGGCACCGGGCTCCGCGGCGCGGATCATGACCGGCGCGCCCGTCCCGGCCGGCGCCGACGCGGTGGTGGAGGTGGAGGTCACCGACGCCGGCACCGACACGGTGCGGATCCGGGCCGCCCGGGAGCCCGGCAGCTTCATCCGCCCGGCCGGCTCCGACCTCGCGGCCGGCGCCGAGGTGCTGGACGTCGGCACGCCGATCGGCGCCGCCCAGGTCGGCGCGCTGGCCGCGCTGGGGATCGACCGGGTCACGGTCCGCCGCCGGCCCCGCGTCCTGGTCTGCTCGACCGGCTCGGAGCTCCACGACGACCCTGCGCCCGGGTCGGGCAAGATCCGCGACTCGAACTCGCCGATGCTCGCCGCGGCCGTCGAGCAGGCCGGCTGCGAGGTGGTACGACGCCGCTGGGTCGCCGACGACGTCCCCGAGTTCCTCGGCCTGGTCGACGACACCCTCGCCGCCGAGCGGATCGACCTGGTGATCACCTCCGGCGGGGTCAGCGCCGGCGCCTACGAGGTGGTCAAGGACGCCCTCGCCTCGCGCGGGGTGGAGTTCACCAAGGTGGCGATGCAGCCCGGGATGCCGCAGGGGGCCGGCAGCTATGCGGGCGTGCCGGTGATCTGCCTGCCGGGCAACCCGGTCAGCACGCTGACCTCCTTCGAGGTGTTCCTGCGGCCGGCGCTGCGCCGGATCGCCGGCCTCCCGTTCGCCGAGCGCCGCCGGGTGACCGCGCGACTCGGCGAGGACCTGACCTCGCCGGCCGGCAAGCGGCAGCTGCGCCGCGGCCGGCTGGACCGGGACTCCGGCGTGGTGCGGCCCTGGGGCCCCGCCGGGTCCGGGTTCCTCACCTGGTTCGCCGGTGCGGACTGCCTGATCGACCTGCCCGAGGACCTGGTCTCCGTCTCGGCCGGGGACCAGGTCGAGGTGTGGGACCTGTGGACCTGAGCCGGCCCCTGGGGTGCCACCACTAGGCTGACCCGGTGCCCGACCTCCCTCGCATCATCACGGTCGAGGACGGAGTGGCCCGGATCGTCTGGTCCGCCGACCTGCCGTCCCGCTGGCAGCAGGAGATCGCCGGCGTCCGCTCGCTGGTCGAGGAGGCCCTGCGCGCGCACCACCGGGTCGAGGCGAAGGTGGACGTCGAGGACGCCGACGGCCAGCGGCTGGCCACCTGGTCCGGCCTGCGCCGCGAGGGCGTCGAGCGTGGTCGGACGGGCGACCGGGTGGTCTACGCACGACTGGCCGACGACCCGCCCCTCGACCAGCCCGGCGGGTTCCGGGCGTTGCTCAACTCCTTCCTGCCGCGCAAGCGCGCGATCGGTCAGATGCTGATCCGCGACGCCGACGCCACCGAGCCGCGGGTCCTGCTGTGCCAGCTCACCTACAAGTCGGACTGGGACCTGCCCGGCGGCGTGGTGGAGGTCAACGAGTCACCGCGTCTCGCAGTGACCCGGGAGATCGAGGAGGAGCTCGGCCTCACCGTCCCGGCGGGCCCCCTGCTGCTCACCGACTGGCTGCCGCCGTGGGGCGGCTGGGACGACGCCGTCGGCCTGGTCTTCGACGGCGGGGTGCTCCCCGGGTCCACCCTGGACCGCGCGGTGCTCGAGCCCCGCGAGATCCGCGCGGTCGCCTTCTGCACGGCGGCCGAGGTCGAGGCCCGCGCCGCCGACTTCACCGCGCGTCGGGTGGCGGCCGCCCTGGCCGCCCTGGACGGTGGTCCGCGCTACACCGAGTCCGGGCGCTGAGGTTCCGGGCGCGGGTTCGGTCTTCCGGGCGGGCCGCAGCGCGACCAGGACGCCGAGCACCAGGACCACCCCGCCCAGCAGCTCCCCCGCGGAGGGAACCTCGTCGAGCAGCACCCAGGCCGAGCCGATCGAGACCGGCGGCACCAGCAGGATCCACGGCACCACCGCGGCCGACGGGTTGCGTGCGAGCAGGCCGTTGAAGATGCCGTAGCCGACCAGCGAGGCCAGCACCGCGGTGTAGAGGGTGGACAGCAGCGCCGCCAGGTCGAACGCGGCCGCCGCCTCGGCCAGCACGCCCGGTCCGTCGAGCAGCACGGCGAGCACCAGCAGCGGACCCGGCACCACCAGGGCCGACCAGACGGTGAGTGCGAGGCCTCCGGTGGCCCCGGAGGCGCGGGAGACGACGTTGCCGATCGCCCACATCAACGCGGCGGTCAGGCAGAGCAGCAGCGCCACCAGCGGCACGTGCCCGCCGCGGCCGAAGGCGACCACGAGCAGCCCCAGCGCGCCGAGGCCCACCCCGACCACCTGACCGCGGGTGGGTCGTTCCCGCAGCACCACGGCGGCCAGCACGATGGTGAGCACCACCTGCGCCTGGAGCACCAGACCGGCCAGGCCGGCCGGCATCCCGGCGTGCATCGCGACGTAGAGGAAGCCGAACTGGCCGAGCGACATGAACGCTCCGACGGCGAGGACGGTGCGCCACGGCACCGGTGGACGGGGCAGCAGGAAGACCGCCGGGACCAGGACCACCAGGAAGCGGACAGCGAGGAACACCAGGGGCGGCACCTCCCCCATGCCGACGTCGATGACCACGAAGTTGAGTCCCCAGATCAGGGCGACCAACCCGGCGAGGAGGCTGTCACGGCGGTTCACGCGGACCAGCCTGACAGCCGAGACCGTGAAGCACCAGCGAATCATCGCGCACTCAACGATGTAGCATCGCTTCATGATCGACCTGGATGCCCTGGCTGCCCTCCGCGCTGTCGCCGACGAGGGGTCGGTCAACGCCGCGGCCCGGGCCACCGGGTTCACACCGAGCGCCGTGTCCCAGCAGATCAAGCGGCTCGAGCGGCAGACCGGGGTCCCCCTCCTGGAGCGGGTCGGGCGCGGCGTGATGCTCACCGGTCACGGCGTCCACCTCGTCGCCGCCGGCGCCCGGGTGTTGGCCGACCTGGAGGAGCTGGAGGCGGGGCTCCAGCGCCGGGCCGGTGTCGTCGCCGGACGGTTCCGACTGGCGGCGTTCTCCACCGCCATCCGTGGCGTGGTCGCACCGGTCGTCTCGGCGCTGCGCGACGCGCACCCGGACCTCAGCCTCTTCCTCACCGAGCGTGAGCCGTGGGACACCATCGACCTGGTCGCCTCCGGCCAGGTCGAGCTGGGCATCGTCCACCGCTGGGGCGGCGTCCCGTTGGACGTCCCGGACCACCTGGTGGCCACGCCGCTGGCCCAGGACATCGCCGACCTGATCGTCCCGGTCGACCATCCCCTGGCCGCCCGCGCCTCGGTCACTCCGCACGACCTGCTCGAGGTGCCGTGGATCGCGACGCCCCCCGACACCATCTGCCGCCAGTGGCTGCACCGGATGTACGACGGGACCGGCCGGCCGCCCCGCGTCGCGCACGAGTCCGGCGAGTTCGAGTCGCACCTGGCCATGGTGGCCGCGGGCCTCGGGGTCGCACTCGTCCCCCGGTTGGGCCGGGCCGCACTGGGCGACCGGCTGGTCGCCGTACCGGTGACGGAGCCGGTGCCGACCCGTCTGGTGGACGCGTTGCACCGGCGCACCATGAGCGAGTCGCCGGCGGTGGTCGCCGTGCTGGACGCCTTCGGGGCGACTCCCGGCGGGTGAGCCGGGTCAGCGGGGCTGCGCGTCCAGCACGTCCCGAGCCAGCATGGTGGCTCCGGCGACGGCCGCCGGCATCACCAGCACGCCGCCCAGCGGGACCAGGAAGCAGGCCTGGACCGCCACCCCGAAGCCGAGCACGGCGCCGCGGTGCCCGCGCAGCAGCGCCGCCTGGGCCGCACGATCCATCCCGCGCGCCTCCAGCGGCCGCGAGATCAGTTCACCGGCGAGGAGCCGGCCCGCCATGACCAGGCCGAGCACCGCACCGACGATCGATCCCACCACCGGGAGGAGGCCCACCAGGAAGACGAACCCGGCGGTCAGGAAGCCGAAGCCGATGAGCACGCCGCCGTCCTTGATGCCGCGCCACCAGCCGACCCCGTGGGTCGGGGCGTCGCCGCCGAGCATCCGCTCCACCTCGGCCCAGATCCGTTCGTAGAACGGGTCCCCGACCGCCAGGGTGAGGCCGGTGAAGGTGATCATCACCAGGAAGCCGCTCCCGGCGAGCACCAGCAGGTAGAGCGCCAACCGGACCAGGTCGCGCACCGTGTCGTCCCACCCGTCGGCGAACGGCGTGGCCCACGCGACCACGTCGTCGGCGACCAGGACCAGCCCGACCAGGAGCACCGCCATCAGCTGGGCCACCAGCAGCGCGGGCACCATGCCCAGCAGCATCAGGCCCGGTCGGTGCCGCCAGAGCGCGAAGCCGCGGCCCAGATACCCGGCACCGCCGAGCGGACCGCGTCGGAGCGTGGCCGACGCGCGGGTCGCGGACATCGCGGAACGTCGGTCAGTACAGCGCCGAGGCCAACGCCTGACGTGCCTTGAGGACGCGGGCGTCGTCGTTGCCGACAGCGGCGAACAGCCCGATCAGGTGCTCCCGGGCCCGGTCCCGGTCCTTGTCGACGCTACGACGCACCGCCTCCACCAGACGTGCGAACGAGTCCTCGACGTGGCCGCCCAGCAGGTCCAGGTCGGCGACCATGATCTGCGCGTCCAGGTCGTCCGGGTCCGCGGCCGCGGCCGCCCGCGCCGCGTGGAGGTCCACGCCCTGCGTGCGCTGCAGCACCTTGGCCATGGCGAGTCCGGCCGCGGCCTCGTGGTCGGCGGGGTTGGCCTCGACCAGCTTCTGGTACTCCCCCACCGCGCCGTCGATGTCGCCCGCGGCCAGGGCGTCCTGGGCCGGCGCGTAGCGCGGGTCGACGGCCTGCTCGTCCTCACCCTCGTCCCCGGCGGGCACCGTCGACTGGGGCTGGTGACGGCCGGCGAAGCCCTGCGCCGTCAGCTGCTGCGCGAGCTGGGTGAACATCGCGCGCAGGTCGTCGATCGGGGCGGCGCCGGGGATCGGCTGCGTGGCCGGACGGCCGTCGAGGAGCACCAGCATCAGCGGGACCTGCTGGATCTGCATCGCCTGAGCGATCTGGGGCGAGACGTCGACGTCGATGGTGGCGGCCAGGAAGCGGCCCTCGTGCTCGGCGGCGACGGTGGCCACGTCCTCGGCGAAGCGGACGCTCTCCGGCGACTGCGACGGTGAGGTGAAGACCAGCACCACCGGCGCGGTCATCGACGACTCCAGGACCGTCTGGAAGTTCGCCTCGGTGACGCTCACGGCGTAGGCCGAGGTCGCCCCGCCGGTGGCGCCGGCGGCGGCATCGGATCCGGCAGGTGCCGCGGCGCCCGAGGGCGGGGGTGTCGCGGGCCGCTGGAGCGAGGACAGGTCGATCGCACCCGGGCGGGAGAACGGCTGCTGCGTCATGGGCACCATCCTAGGCAGCCCGTGGCACCCGCGGGTCCGGCCCCCGGCGGCTTGGGACCGCGGTCAGTTGGGAACGCGCGGCCCGCGCAGGCCGGAGCGCTGCACCACTCGCTGGATGGCCAGGTCCCGCTCGTCGGGCCGCCCGACGAACCGGATGTCGCGCAGCCCCTGGTCCTGGGCGGCCGATTCGAAGCAGAAGTGTCCGAACCCGAGGATCCGCCCGTGCAGCGGCTTCTTCACCGAGATGTCCAGGATCCTGGTCAGCGGCATGGTCGCCAGGTGCTGGGCGAGCACGCCGTGCACGCGGAACACCCGCATGTTGGTGATGACGAACCGGTCTCGGTGCTCGCGCACCGCGAGCCAGGCCGAGTGGACCATCAGCGCGAAGGCCAGGATCAGGAAGAGCCAGGCGCCGCCGACCGGGACGAACGTGGCCGCCACCAGCAGCAGCAGGGCCGCCGTCGCCTCGCACAGGGGCCGGACGTAGGCGAACCAGTGGTGCTGGACCTCGTCGACCACCACCTCCCCTCTTCGCGGAGCAGGTGCCGACCCACCTTGGGGTCACCGAGCCACGCGATGAAGCCCATCGGCCGGACCGATCAGTCCATCTCGCCGACGAAGTCGATCACGCCGCTGAACAGCTGCGTGGTCAGCGCCCAGGCACCGGCGCCGGCGCTCTTCGCGGTCTCCGCGAGCCCGTCGGGGTCGGTGAACATCCAGAAGCCGAGGAAGACGACGACCACGACACCGATCAACTTCTTGGCGTCCATCCGGTCCACTCCATCTCGCGTCGAGGTCATTGCCGGCCCGAGCACCGTCAAGCCACAGTTCGCACCATTGGTACCAGGATCGCGATCCGCCGCAGCGGAGGCGCGCTGTGGATCGAAAATGCGTTGCACCCGACGGGTGGGGTCCCGCAGGCTCGACCGAGCGCCCGGGAACGAGCCCGCGGCCCCGTCGAGAGGAGGCACGAGATGACCACGACTGTCGTCCGCCTGACCGCAGACCAGCCACTCTCGACCCGACGGAGCATCCACCGTGACACCGGAGCAGACCTCCACCCCTGATCTCACCCCCGGCCGCGCGCACGCCCACCCCAGCGACGCCCACCCCACCGACCCGCAGACGGACGCACCGACCGACGACCCCGGCCCCGACCGGCGGTTCGTGATCGACTTCGCCGCCTACGACGACGTCGCCGACGGCCAACGCTGGTCCACCTGGCTCCAGGTCGAGCCGCTGTGCCGCGGGCCGGAGCCCCGACCGTCCTGGGTGGTCACCTCCCAGGGCGCGATCGACACCGACCTCGGCGTCCTGAAGACCGGCAAGGAGGCCGACGTCCACCTGCTCGAGCGTGCCGACCCGCACGACCCGGAGCAGTCCGTGGTGATGGCCGCCAAGCGCTACCGCAGCGCCGAGCACCGCACGTTCCACCGGGCGGCCGCGTACACCGAGGGGCGCAGCACCCGGCGCTCGCGTGACGAGCGAGCCCTCAACCGCAAGAGCACCTTCGGCCGCCAGGTCGCGGCCGGCGAGTGGGCGGTCGCGGAGTGGAACGCCCTGGTGCGCTGCTGGGAGCTGGGCGTCCCGGTGCCCTACCCGGTGCAGATCGACGGCACCGAGATCCTGCAGGAGTGGATCCACGTCGAGGAGGCCGGCGAGCGGCACACCGCGCCGCGCCTGGCCCAGACCCGGCCGGACCCCGAGCTGCTCGGCTCCTACTACGAGCAGACCCGGCAGGCGCTGCACACGCTGGTCGGCGCCGGGCTGGTGCACGGGGACCTCTCCCCCTACAACGTGCTCGCCGCCGGCGATCGGCTGGTGGTGATCGACCTGCCGCAGGTGCTGGACCTGGTCGGCAACGCCGCCGGGTTCGACTTCCTCCACCGCGACTGCAGCAACATGTGCGCCTGGTTCCGCCGTCGCGGGCTCGACGTCGACCCCGAGGAGCTCTTCGCCGAGCTGATGGCCTCGGCGTTCTGAGAGGCCCGGGCCCGCCCGGTCAGCGCAGGCCGTTGGCCCGGGTGGGCGCCGGCGCCTTCCGGTCGCGCAGCCAGGCGTCGAAGAACCCGTCCAGGTCCTTGCCATACACCTCCTCGGCGAGCCGGGTGAAGTCGCCGACCCGGCCGTTGCCGTCGGCCCGCTCGGCCACCCAGCGGCGCAGCAGGGTGCGCATCGGCGCGCGCCCGATCCGCTCCCGGAGAGCGGCGACCGCCATCGCCCGCGCTGGTAGACCGACCAGTCGAAGATCCGGTCCGGCCCGGGGTTGGCCACCTTGGTCCGCCAGAAGCGGGCCTGGTCCTTGGTCGCCCGGTAGTTGCGCTGCAGCCAGGCACCCGTGGTCGGGCCGCCGTGCGCCTCCCGGTAGCGCGCCTCGAAGTACGAGGCGAAGCCCTCGTTGAGCCAGATGTCGCGCCAGCGCGCCACCGCGACGCTGTCGCCGAACCACTGGTGGGCCAGCTCGTGGACCTGCACGCTCCGGCCCACGAAGCCGCCGTAGGTGGGCCGGGTCTGGTTCTCCAGCGCGAACCCGGAGTAGAGGTTGGTCACCAGCCCGCCGGTGCTGCCGAACGGATAGTCGCCGAGCTCCCGCTCCAGCCAGTCGGTCACCCCGCCGGCACGGTCGAGCACCCGACGGATCCGGGTCCGCTCACTGCGGGTGAACTGCAGCGAGACCGCATTGGTGTACGGCGTCCCCGCCGGCGAGACACCCGACCAGACCTCGAAGTCGCCCGCGGCGAAGAACGCCAGGTAGGTCGTCATCGGCTCGGCCGAGGACCAGCGGGTGGTGGCCAGCCCTCCGCCCTCCGGGGTGCGACCGACGAGCTCGCCGTTGCTCACCACCTCCTTGCCGGCGTCGGTGGTGATCGCGATGTCGAAGGTGGCCTTGTCCCGCGGGTGGTCGTTGCTCGGGAACCACCAGGCGGCCATGTGCGGCTCGTTCATGGTGACCACCTCGCGCCGGTCGGCCAGCCAGTTCCGCTCGCCCTGCCAACCGATCTCCCCGGGCCTGCCGTGGTAGTCGACGGTGACCTCGACGGTCTGTCCGTCCTCCAGCGGCGAGTCCGGCGTGATCACCAGCTCGTGGCGGTCGGGCTTGGCGAACGCGGCGGGAGCGCCGTCGACCTGCACCGCGTCGACGGCGAGCAGGAGGTCGAGGTTGAACGAGCTCAGCGGCTGCGTCGCCTCCACCGTGAGGGTGGTGGTGCCGCTCAGCCGCGCCGGGCTCTGCCCGGTCTGGAAGGTGTAGCGGTCCGCGATGTCGTAGTGCACCACGTCGATGCCACCGTTGCCGTCGAGGGGAAGTAGAAGTCACCGATGCCCGACGGGCCGGGCTGCGGGGCGTGGGCCGGCGCCGCGAGCGCGGCGGGCAGCACCAGTCCGGCAGCCAGCACACCGGCGAGGGCGGCGGCGACCGCGGGACCTGCGAGGCGACGAGTCTTCACCGGACCAACCTAGATCACCCCGGCCCGGTCGCCGGCGTGACATCCTCTCCCCGTGCTGCGCACCCGTGGACGTGTCGTCGTGATCGAGAGCCTCACCGAGCTGGACCGCCGACTGGCGCTGGGCGCGCGCCGCCTGACCGGGTGGCGGTTGACCGGCCTCGACCTCAGCGGGCACGGCGAGGCGCTGCGGGTCTGCGACACCTCACGGTCGACCTTCGTCGGCTGCTCCTTCGCTCCCGGCCAGGCCGAGGACCTCGCCGCCCACGGAGCCCTGGTCCTCCCGGGCGTGGGAGCGGTCCCGGTCGATCCGCACCGCCGGACGCTCTACACCGCCGACGAGCTCTACGACACCGCGGACTACGCCCGCTCCCTCGACGCCCGTGCCTACGCGTGGTTGCAGACCGAGCACGGCGCAGAAGCCGCGCTGGCACGGGTGCTGCACGACCGGGCGGTCGACGACGCGCTGGGCACCTGGCGCACCGGACGCAGCCTGGTCGGCGTGATGGGCGGGCACGCCGCCCGGCGGGGAGAGCCGGACTACCGTGATGCCGCGCGGCTCGGTCGGTTGCTGGCGCAGGACCACGTGGTGGCCACCGGGGGCGGCCCCGGGGCGATGGAGGC
The DNA here is from genome assembly GCF_006494815.1 of Nocardioides sambongensis. Taxonomy (NCBI): domain Bacteria; kingdom Bacillati; phylum Actinomycetota; class Actinomycetes; order Propionibacteriales; family Nocardioidaceae; genus Nocardioides; species Nocardioides sambongensis. The sequence continues at coordinate 638,339 of NZ_CP041091.1, read as the reverse complement.
CGCCAACCTCGGTGCGCGGCTGGCCGGAGAGTCGGCGGAGACGGTGAGCGACGCGGTGACCGAGCTGGCCGCGGTGCCCTCGTTCCGGCCGTCGGTGGAGGCGTGGGTCGCGGTGGCGCGGCGGGTGGCGGGCGTCGTACCGGAGCCGGGGGTGAGCCTGGGGGTGCCGACCTGGCACTACGGCCACGAGCCGCCGAACGTCTTCGCGACCGCGATCGCGAAGTACTTCCGCAACGCGCTGCGCGAGGCGATCCTGCTGGAGGTCTGCGATGCCGGGATCGTCTTCCTCCCCGGCGCCGGCGGCACCGTGCAGGAGATCTTCCAGGACGCCTGCGAGAACTACTACGCGGAGCCGCACTCGGTCGCGCCGATGGTGCTGGTCGGCCGGGAGTACTGGACGCACACGCTGCCGGCCTGGCCGCTGCTCCGGGCCCTCGCCCGCGGCCGGCCGATGGAGCCGCACGTCCACCTGGTCGACTCCGTCGATGCGGCCGCCGACCTCCTCCACCGTTGAGTCGTCCGTCCCACCCCGTCGAGTTGTACGTCGGGAACCGTCGAGTTGTTCGTTCGGCTCACCCCGAGGTCCCGAACGAACAACTCGAGGGTCCCGAACGAACGATTCAACCTGCGAGGTGACGGACCCGCTCGGTGACCACCGCCCGGTAGTGGCCGAGGAGCTGTTCGGTGATCGCGGCCCAGGAGCGCTCCTGGACGCTGCGGACCGCCGCGGCACCCATCCGGCCGCGCCGGGACGGGTCGGCGGCCAGGCGGTCCACGCAGCGCAGAAGGTCTGCCTGGTCCCCGGGCCGGTAGAGCAGACCGGTGGCCCCGTCGGCGACCACGTCCACCGGACCTCCGGCGGCCGGCGCCACCACCGGCACCCCGGAGGCGAGCGCCTCCTGCGCCGACTGGCAGAACGTCTCGTGACGGCCGGTGTGGACGAACAGGTCGAGGGAGGCGTAGGCGCGACTGAGCCGGTCCCCGTGGCACAGTCCGAGGAAGCGAGCCTCGGGCCCGAGCACCCGGCGCAGGTGCTCCTCCTCGGGGCCGGCCCCGACCAGCACCAGCCGGTAGCGCGGGTCGCGCGCCAGCGGAGCGAGCAGGTCGAGCTCCTTCTCCGCGGCGAGACGGCCGACGTAGCCGACCAGCAGGCGATCCGCCGCGCCCTCCCCGAGCAGCTCGGCCCGCAGCCGAGGGTCCCGGTGACGCGGGTGGAACGCCTCCAGGTCGACCCCCCGGCCCCACCGGTGCACCGCCGGTACGCCGAGTCCGCGCAGCTGCTCGATGCTCGCCGTCGACGGCGCCAGCGTGCGGTCCACCTGGAGGTGGATGGTTCGGGTCAGCGCCCCCATCGCACGGACACCGGCGGGGAGGTCGTAGCGCTCGGCGAAGCCGATCAGGTCGGTCTGGTAGATCGCCACGGTGGGCAGGCCGAGCTCCGCGGCGGCACGGGCCGCCTGGTAGCCGAGCGTCGCGGGCGAGGCGAGGTGGACCACGTCGGGCCGGAAGCGGAGCATCACCGCCCGGAGCCGACGACGGGTCTCCAGGCCGAGCCGGAAGTCGCGGTAGAAGGGCAGGCTGGTGCCGCGGGCCCGGGTCACCGGGAAGCCGGCGTAGCTGCCGGGGCCGGTGGGCGCGACCAGCTCCGCGGCGTGCCCGGCGGCGGCCAGGTGGTCCAGCACGCGCCGTACCGAGTTGGTGACGCCGTTGACCTGCGGCAGGAACGACTCGGTGACCACCAGCACGCGCAGGCGCGACCCGGCACGCCCGACGCGGGGTGGGCGCCGGGTCGTTGCGGTGGGCACGGCGGGTCGGAGCACGGAGGTCGTGGGACCGCTCATGCCGGTGACGCTAGGCACGGCCCCGGAACTCGCCGTCGCGGCGACGCGAGTGTCAGGTGACCACTCGATGAACGATCGGCCGACCCCGGGCCGCTACAGCGGCAGCAGGTAGGAGCGCTCCTGGCCGAACGTCTCGAACCCGGTACGCCGCAGCAGCGGAGCCGAGCTGTCCACGCGACCCTTGACCAGGGCCAGCCGGGTCCCGTGGGCGACGCCGTACCGGAGCCGGGCGTGCAGCAGGGCGGCGTAGACGCCGCGGCGCCGCGCCCGGGGCAGGACGCACCCGCCCCACAGCCGCGCGTCCGGGCCGGCGACGGTGACCCCGGCGGTGCCGACCGCGACCCCGTCGAGGTAAGCCACCACCGACCCACCACCACCGGCGACCACCTTCTCGCGCTCGTCGGCGAAGAGCCGCTCGAGGGCCTCGTCGGGCGGGAGCGTGCCGCCGAACACCTCGGTGCCCAGCCGCACCGCGTCCACGAAGGTCGGCAGCGAGTCGGACCAGCGCAGCTCGACCCCCGGCGGCGGCCCGGGGAGGTCGGCGACCGCGTCGTCACCGACGGTGCGGGCCAGGACGTCGAGCCGCTCGTCCAGGGTGGCGCCGCGCTCGAGGAGGGCCTCGTCGAGGCCGTCCGGTGCGGTGAGCCGGACCCAGCACAGGACCTCCGCAGGTGCGGCGCCGGCCAGGTCGCGGGCGGCGGCCAACGCCTCGTCCAGCGTCTCCGCGAGCGGCCGCCGGGGCAGGATGCCGAAGAGCTGGAGCGGATGCTCGTAGTAGGTGGGGTAGCGCAGCAGCAGGTACTCGTCGGTCTCCACCCGGCGGGCGGTGGGCGGGATAAAGTACCACGCACCGCAGGCGCGCGCGATGTCCGGCGGGATCATCGGCGCTCGGCGGGCATCAGGTGCACGGCTGGTGGTCGTCGGGGACGGTCGTCCGGAACCGGATCAGGGCGCGGCGGCCAGCTGCCCGCAGGCACCGTCGATGTCCGAGCCGCGGGTGTCGCGGACCGTCGTGGGGATGCCGGCCGCCTCCAGCCGCCGGACGAACTCCCGCTCGTCGGCCGGGTCCGAGGCGGTCCACTTCGACCCCGGCGTGGGGTTGAGCGGGATCAGGTTGACGTGGACCCAGCCCCAGTCGCCGTAGGAGTTCAACACCTCGCCGAGCAGGTCGGCGCGCCACGCCTGGTCGTTGATGCCGCGCATCATCGCGTACTCGATGGAGACCCGGCGCTTGGTCTTCTCCGCATACTCCCAGGCGGCCCGGACGGTCTCGGCCACCGAGAAGCGGGTGTTGATCGGCACCAGCTCGTTGCGCAGCTCGTCGTCGGGCGCGTGCAGGCTCAGCGCCAGGGTGACCGGGATGCCCTCGTCGGCCAGCTGACGCATCCGGGGCACCAGGCCGACGGTGGAGACGGTGATGCCCCGCGCCGACATGCCGTAGCCGTCGGGGGCCTCGTCGGTGAGGCGTCGTACCGCACCGATCACGGCCCGGTAGTTGGCCATCGGCTCGCCCATCCCCATGAAGACGATGTTGTTGACCCGGCCGGTGCCGCCCGGCACCTCGCCACGGGCCAGCGCCCGGGCGCCGGCCATCACCTGCTCGACGATCTCGGCCGTGGACATGTTGCGCTGCAGGCCGCCCTGGCCGGTGGCACAGAACGGGCAGGCCATCCCGCAGCCGGCCTGGCTGGAGACACACATGGTGACCCGCCCGGGGTAGCGCATCAGGACCGACTCCACGAGGGCACCGTCGAAGAGCTTCCACAGCGTCTTGCGGGTGGTGCCCCGGTCGGCCTCCATGGTGCGCAGCGGCGTCATCAGCGACGGCAGCAGACCCTCGACCAGCTCGGCACGCTGGCCGGCCGGGAGATCGGTCATCTGCTCCGGGTCGTCGACGAGCCGGGAGAAGTAGTGGTTGGCGAGCTGACGCGCGCGGAACCCGGGCAGACCCAGCTCGACGGCACGGTCCTTGCGCTCGGCCGGCGTCAGGTCGGCGAGATGCTGCGGCGGCTTCTTGCGGCCGCGCGGCTCCTTGAGCACCAGCGGGAGGGCCTTGGCCGGCTCCTCGGGCTGCGGGACGGGGGGCGCGTCTGACTGGTCGGACATGATGCACCGATTGTCCCACCGCGGAGTGCCGAGGACGAACTCCTCGGCGTGAGGGTCAGGAGTCGCGCTTGATCAGGAGCCACAGGACAGCTGCCGCGACGCCGAGGACCACCACCGCGGTGGCGACGGTGCCGAGCAGCATGTAGCGCGCGAACTGCCGGGTGCGCCGGGGGACCAGGAGGCCGATCGGCACGGCGAAGGTGAGCACCACGAACGGGAACAGCTCCTCCGCCCGGGCGTAGCCGACCAGTGACTTGAGGATCGTCGCGTACAGGCCGGGCACGACGATGATGAACACCATGCCGGTGAAGAAGCCGGACAGCGGTCCGAAGACCGGGTGGTCACGGTGCCACCAGTCCGGCCGGATCGTTCGCTTCTCCTCGGCCGGATCGGTCTGCTCGGCCGCCGGGGCCGGTTCCACGCTCACGTGAAGACCGCGTAGTGCAGCAGGAGCCAGATCGGCGCGATGGTGGCGAGCAGGGAGTCCAGCCGGTCCATCAGCCCGCCGTGGCCCGGGATCACCTGGCTCATGTCCTTGATCCCGAGGTCCCGCTTCATCACCGATTCGCACAGGTCACCCAGGGTCGCCATCACCACGGCGATCAGGCCGAGGCAGACGCCGACCCACCAGTCGCCGTCGAGCAGGAAGACGACCAGCGCCCAACCGGCGGCCGTGGTGGCGATCGCCGATCCGGCGAACCCCTCCCAGGACTTCTTGGGTGAGATCACCGGCGCCATCGGGTGCTTGCCGAAGAGCACGCCGGCGACGTACCCGCCGATGTCGGAGGCGATGGTGACCAGGATGAAGGTGATCACGCCCGCGACGCCGTCGTCGTCGAGACCGCCGCCGGTGGTGCCGCCCTCCGCCAGCATCAGCGCCACGAACGAGCCGAGGAACGGCACGTAGACCAGGGTGAACACCGACGCGCTGGCGTTCTTCACGTAGCCGTCGACGCCGCGGCGCAGCAGCCACAGCATCGTGGTGAGCGCGGTGACGGCGGTGGCGGTCACCAGTGCCTCGCTGCCGAACAGGTAGGCGACCACGACCATCACGACGCCGCCGACCATCAGCGGCTGCTCCGGGATGTCGATCTCCTTGGCGAGCAGCCCCTTGCGCAGCTCCCAGACCGCGACGACCACCGCGACCGCCACGATCACCATGAACGCCGGCTTCCAGAACCACAGCGAGCCGGCGATGGCACCGAGCAGCACCACAGCGGAGCCGACCGCGGCCTTCAGGTCGCGACCTGCCCGACCGTGGTCCTTGGCCGGCGGCGTCGCCGGGGCAGGACCGGGCGAGGGAGGCGTCGTCATCGTGGTGGCTGAGATCCTCAGATCTCGAGCAGCTCGGCTTCCTTGGACTTCAGCAGCTCGTCGATGGCGTCGGTGTGCTGCTTGGTCTTGCCGTCGAGCTTCTTCTCGGCGCCGGTGACGTCGTCCTTGCCGACCTCGCCGTCCTTCTCGAGCTTCTCCAGGTTCTGCTTCGCCTTCTGGCGCACCTGACGGACCGCGACCCGGCCGGCCTCCGCCTTCTCCTTCGCGAGCTTGATGAACTCCTTGCGGCGCTCCTCGGTCAGCTCGGGGAAGACGCAGCGCAGCACCTTGCCGTCGTTGGCCGGGTTGACGCCGAGGTCGGAGTCGCGGATCGCCTTCTCCACGTTGGCGATCGCGCCCATGTCGAACGGCTGCACCAGGATGATCCGGGCCTCGGGCGCGGTGAAGGAGGCCAGCTGCTGGATCGGCGTCGGGGTGCCGTAGTAGTCGACGAGGATCTTGTTGAACATGCTCGGCTGGGCACGCCCGGCCCGGATCGTCGCGAACTCCTCGCGGGTGGCGTCGACCGACTTCGCCATCTTGCCGTCGGCCTCGTTGAGGATGTCGTTGATCACCGGTGCTCCTTCGTCAGTTCTGGCTGTGCTGGTCTGGCTCGGACTGTTCGGTCGCGCTGGTGGATCAGCCCGCGCTGACCAGCGTGCCGATCCTCTCACCCTGCACCACGCGCAGGATGTTGCCCTCGGGTTCCATCCCGAACACCACCATGGGCAGCTTGTTCTCGCCGCACAGCGCGAAGGCGGTCTGGTCCATGATCCGCAGGCCCTCGGCGATGGCCTCGTCATAGCTGAGGTCGTCGTACTTGGTCGCCGTCGGGTCGAGCTTGGGGTCGGCGCTGTAGACACCGTCCACGCCGGACTTGGCGACCAGCACCACGTCGCACTTGCTCTCCAGCGCGCGCTGCACGGCCACCGTGTCGGTGGAGAAGTAGGGCATGCCCATGCCGGCGCCGAAGATGACCACACGGCCCTTCTCCATGTGCCGGATCGCCCGTCGCGGGATGTAGGGCTCGGCGACCTGGCCCATGGTGATCGCGGTCTGCACCCGCGTCTCGACGCCGAGCTTCTCGAGGAAGTCCTGCAGCGCCAGGCAGTTCATCACGATGCCGAGCATGCCCATGTAGTCGGCGCGCACCCGGTCCATCCCGCGCTGCTGGAGCTCGGCGCCGCGGAAGAAGTTGCCGCCGCCGGTGACCACCGCGATCTGCGTGCCCGACTGCGCCACCGCAGCGATCTCCTTGGCGATCGACTGGACGACATCGGGGTCGACCCCGAGCTTGCCGCCTCCGAACACCTCACCGGAGAGCTTGAGCAGTACGCGCTTGTAACCGGGCACCAGGCACCTTTCGTTGTTTCTGCCACGTCCGCGAGCGCGGACGGGCGGGTCAGCCAGCATCAGAGCCTACCGCCGCGCCACGGACCGGGGACAACATCGGCGACGGCGCCGCGACCGCTCGCGACGACCGTCACACCCGGACCGTCCCGGGTCCCACGGGGCTCAGTGGATCCGCCGTACCCGCTGGCGGTGCCGGGAGCTGTTGTCGCCGTCGATGTCCTTGTCCCGGGTGCGCGAGATGTGGTCCACCCGCGTCTCGCCGCCCTGCACCGGCTTCGCACTGATCAGCGTGTCGCGCTCGAACTCGTGCGACTTGTCGGTGTTCCGGTAGTAGCGGTAGATCAGCCAGTACGTCGCTCCCCCGCCCAGCGGGCCGGCGAGCAGCAGCCAGACCGGCGAGTCCTCCGCCGCGAACGGCACGAGGACGGGAGCCAGCTGGGCCAGGACCTGCGGGAGTGTCTGCGCGAGATCGATCATGCCGAGGCCACCAGGAGTGCGGCGGCGATGCCCTCGAGGACGGTGCCGACGGTGATCGAGGCGAGGAGCAGCTTGGGGTGCGAGACCGGGACACTGCCCATGGTCTCCCCGGTGCGCGCGTTGACCGCGATGTAGTGCAGCAGTCCGTTGCTCTGCTGCTGGTAGGAGTAGAGCCACACCGGCAGGTACATCGCGACCCAGCGTGAGCCGCCCACGGCGATCGACTCCTGCTCCCAGCGCACGCCACGGTCGAACTTCCGCAGCGACCCGGAGACCTGCGACCGGCCGATGGAGAGCAGCTGGTCCTCCAGCTTCGGCTTCAGCTCGGCCACGTTGAGGTCACGCTTCTCGCTGTTGAACCCGACGAGGTAGCTGGCGTTCCACCGGACCGCGTTCTTCGTGTCGAACGGCAGGATCGTGTTGATGATGTTGTTGGTGTTCTCCTTGGCGATGTTGGCGCGGTCCGCGGAGCCCTCCATGGTCAGGTCGTCCACGGTGTACTTCACCTGCCGCTCGACCTGGTAGACGTCCGCCGCGTAGTAGGTGACGTTGTTGTCCCCCTGCTTCTCCGTCCAGCGTCGGGTCTGCACCTCGCCGACCCCCCGGTACTCCGACTCGGCGTGAGCGTCGATGACCAGGTAGGGCAGGTACACGCCGAGCACGTTGTCGGGCACGAACTCCTGCTTGAACCGGCCCAGGGCGAAGAGCCGTCGCTTGCCGGCGAAGTCGCGGATGCGGGCGATCGCCTCGTCCTTGGTCAGCTTGAACGGCAGCACGGCGTCGGGCACCGCCCCGTTGGGGATCTGCTCGTTCACGTTCAGCGTGTGCCGGCACCAGTGGCACCGGGCGTTCATCGCGCTCGAGGTGTCGACCGACACCTCGGCACCGCATCCGCCGCACTTGAAGGTGACCACGTCGGAGACGTCGGCTCGGATGTCGGCGGCACCGCTCGCGATGACCGTGCCCTCGAGCTCCTCGATCCCGTGGCCGAGGCCGAAGTCCTCCTCGACCCGCTCCTCCTGCCACTCGTGCCGGCAGAAGAGGCAGACCAGCTGGCCCGTCGACGCCCGCAGCTGGACGTCGGTCGAGCCGCACTTCGGGCAACGGTTCAGGCCGTCGCGCAGCGACTCGTTGACCGTCTCGATGCTCGGAGTCGGCTCGGGGCCCGCCTTCGCCGCGGCGAGCTCCTCCTCCAGCGAGGGCGGCGACGGTGGCGGTGGCGGCGGCGGACCGTCGTACGCCGACCGC